>CASEGL010000003.1 GCA_949287525.1 uncultured Rikenellaceae bacterium | reverse complement strand
CTCCAGAATGCGACGCGGCCGCAGCATGCGAACCAGCATCTCCAAAAACCGCCCCTGCACCTGGCCGGAAAGCATCTGCGGATGGACGGCACGCTGATGGGTGGCCCGTTCGAGGTCGGCCAGCCAAGGCTCCTCGTCCGTGGTCATCGTCCGGACATAACGCTCCACTAGATCCATAATCAGTTCAGGTAAAATACTGCTTTACATTGAATGCCAACACGTCCTGCTACTTGTATGTGAGCGACGATACGTCGGCAAAAATATCCTCGGCCACACTCCGGATCGCTTCACCGTCGATAGTGGCCAGTTTCTCCGTAACGGTGGAGAAGGCATCGACCTCCCCGAACACCAGGTAGCTTTTGGCCGCCCCCAGCATGTACGACTCGTTGTTCTCGGCCGAAATGGCCAGCTGGCCGAGGAACTGCCGTTTGGCAATCGACAGCCGGCGGGGCGAAAGGGGCGACGCAATCACTTCGTCGAGTTGGCGGCGGATCAGCTCCGCACAGCGGTCGGCATTCTCCTTCTCGCAGCTGCAATAGATGGAGGCGATGCCGGTATCGGTAAAAGGCGTATAGGAAGCCTCCACGCCGTAAGACAGGGCATTCTTTTCGCGCAGCAGCACGTTGAGCAGCGAGTTGGCCGAAGGGCCGCCCAGCGTATTGATGAGCAGCAGCAGCGTCAGGCGCCGCTCGTCGCGCAGGTCATAGGCTCGGCCGCCGATCATGCTGTGAATCTGGTGCGTATTGCGGTTGCTGACCCGTGTGAAGGGAATGATCGGCGCAATCGGCTCGCGCGTGAATGTCCGGCGGCTGGCCGGCACGGCTCCGAAATACCGTTCGGCGGTCTGCCGGAACGCCTTGTCGGAGAGATTGCCGATTACGGAAAAGACCATCTGGTCGGTGGTATAGGTGCGTGCCACGAAGCGGCGGATCGCTTCGCTGTCGAGCTTTTTCAGCGTAGCCTTGCTGCCGAGGATGTTGTGTCCCAGCGAAGAACCGGCAAAAACCAGATCCTCGAACTCGTCGAAAATACGATCCGAGGGAGAATCCTTGTACAGGTTGATCTCGTCGTAGATGACGTGCTTTTCCTTCTCGATCTCCTGTTCCGGAAATGTGGAGTGGAAGACGATGTCGGCCAGCAGTTCGACCGCCTTGGCGTAGTCGCCTCGCAGGGTGGTCGTATGGATCACCGTCTCCTCCTTTGTGGTAAAGGCGTTCAACTCGCCGCCCATGTTCTCCAGCCGGCAGTTCACCTGCCAGGCCCTGCGCCGCTCGGTTCCCTTGAACAGCGTATGTTCGACCAGGTGTGCCATGCCGTACTCGTCGGCCAGTTCGTCGCGCGTGCCGGCATTGACCGTCAGCGCACAGTGGACAACGGCGGAATGCACCCGCCGGTGAATGCAACGGATGCCATTGGGCAGGGTATAGGTATTGAATTCCTCCATGAAATGCTATCGTTGATGCTGGGCGTGCAAAGATAGGTATTTCCCCGTGTAGCTCGCCGGCTGACGCATCAGTTCTTCGGGGGTACCCTCGAAAACGAGATGTCCGCCCGCGTCGCCCGCCTCGGGACCCAGATCGATCACCCAGTCGGCATTCCGTATCACATCCATGTTATGCTCGACGATCACGATCGTATGCCCCTTGTCGATCAGCGCACGGAAAGCTGCCAGCAGTTTGTTGATGTCATGGAAATGCAGTCCCGTCGTCGGCTCGTCGAACACGAAAAGCGTACGGCCCGCATCGTTGTCCTTCATGAGGAACGTGGCCAGCTTGACACGCTGGATCTCGCCTCCGGAAAGCGTCGAGGTGGACTGCCCCAACTTGATGTAGCCCAGACCGACATCCTGCAGGGTCTTGAGAATCTCCAGCACCTTCTTGTTGGCCGCATTCTTGCCGTCTATCGCAAAAAACTCCATGGCTTCATCGACCGTCATCTCCAGTACGTCATAGATGGAGCGGTCGTGATATTTGACCTCCAGCACGTCGTCGTTGAACCGTTTGCCGCCGCAATGTTCGCACTTCAGCTCAATGTCGGCCATGAACTGCATGCTCACCACCACGTAGCCGTCCCCCTGACACTCCTCGCAACGTCCGCCCGGACGGTTGAACGAGAAGTAGGAGGAGTTCATGCCGTTGTTCACCGCATAGGGCTGATCGGCAAATATTTTGCGGATATAATCGTAGGCCTTGGTATAAGTGACGGGGTTGGAGCGCTGCGACCGGCCGATCGGGTTCTGGTCGATCATCTCGACCGATTTCAGCAGCGACACGTCACCGTCCAGTCCCTCGAAGCTGCCCGGTTTCAGGCCGGTCTCGAACAGTTTGCGCCGGACGGCAGGGTAGAGAATCCCCTTCACGAGCGACGACTTGCCGCTGCCGCTGACGCCCGTCACGCAGGTCATCACGCCGAGCGGAATCTTGACGTCGATGCCTTTCAGGTTGTTCTCCCGCGCCCCCTTGATCCGGATCCAGTTGCTCCAACCGCGCGGATGCGCTGGTGGGGCGATCGTGCGGCGGCCGGTCAGGTAGTCGGCCGTCAGGCTGTTCTGTGCCTTTTCGAGTTCGGCAATGGTGCCGTTGAAAACCACCTCGCCGCCGTTGTAGCCCGCTTCGGGACCGATGTCGATGATCCGGTCGGCGGCACGGATGATCTCCTCCTCATGTTCGACGACAATCACCGTATTGCCCAGATCGCGCAGCTGCTTCAGCACATGGATCAGCCGTGCCGTATCGCGCGGATGAAGGCCGATGCTCGGTTCATCGAGGATGTAGAGCGATCCCGTCAGGTTGCTGCCAAGCGAAGTGGCCAGGTTGATACGCTGGCTTTCGCCGCCGGAAAGGGTGGACGAGAGTCGGTCGAGCGTCAGGTAGCCCAGCCCCACGTCGGAGAGGTAGGTCAGCCGGTTGCGAATCTCGACCAGCACGCGCGCGGCAGCCGTCGTCTCATAGTCGTCGAGAGACAACTCGCGGAAAAAGGCCAGCAGGTCGTCCACGCTCATGGCTACCAGCTCGGCGATGTTCCGGCCGCCGACCTTGACATAAAGCGCTTCCTTGCGTAACCTGCTGCCTCCGCAGGCATGACAGATCGTTTTGCCCGTATAGCGCGACAGCATCACCCGGTACTGTATCTTGTAGCGTTCGCTCTCCAGATAGGCAAAAAAGTCGTTCAGCCCCTTGAAATAGGCATTACCCGTCCACAGCAGCTGCTTCTGTTCGCGCGTCAGTTCATAATAGGGTTTGTGGATCGGGAAGTCGAACTTGCGGGCGGCGGCGACCAGCTGGTCTTTCCACCAGCGCATCGTCTCGCCGCGCCAGGCCGCGATGGCATCGTCGTAGATGCTCCGCGTCTTGTCCGGCACGACCAGCTCCTCGTCGATGCCCGTCACCTTGCCGTATCCCTCGCACACGGGGCAGGCACCCAGCGGGTTGTTGAACGAGAACATGTGTTCGTTCGGCTGTTCGAATGTCATGCCGTCAGCCTCGAAACGGGTGGAGAAGGGGGTTACGACATCGCCTTCGTCCTGCTGGACAACAATATGGCACAGCCCGTCGCCATACTCCAGCGCCTGCGTCACGGAATCGCCCAGGCGGCTCCGCAGCTCCTCGTCGTCACGCACCTTCACCCGGTCGATGACCGCGTCGAATGCAGTGAGCGAGGCGGTCTCAGGCTGCGCCAGCACCTCGTCGATCAGTTGCGCCCGATGGTCGAGGTAGACGCGCTGGATACCCTCCTTGACCAGCAGGGTCAGCCGCTCGATGGCGCTCTGGCGGCTGTCAATGGCGATCGGCGCACAGACCAGCACGCGCTTGCCTTCCTGCGCCGCGATGAACGAAACGATGTCCTGCGGCTGGTAGCACTTCACCTCGCGCCCCGATACGGGCGAATAAGTGCGCCCTACGCGGGCAAACAGCAGCTTCAGGTAGTCGTAGATTTCCGTCGAGGTGCCGACCGTGGACCGCGGGTTGCGCGTATTGACCTTCTGCTCGATGGCGATGGCCGGCGCAATGCCCGTAATCAGATCAACGTCGGGCTTGTCAATGCGGCCGAGGAACTGGCGGGCATAGGCCGACAGGCTCTCCACATAGCGGCGCTGCCCCTCGGCAAAGATCGTGTCGAAGGCCAGCGTCGATTTTCCCGAGCCGGACAGGCCGGTGATCACAACCAGTTGGTTGTGGGGGATCGTCAGCGTTATGTTTTTGAGATTGTGTACGCGTGCGCCCTTTATATAAATGGCTCCCTGAGGAGCGGAATCCTCCTGCTGCATATCGTTACTCCTCCTCTTTTTTCTCTATCTGCACACCTTCCACCTTGCTCAGCCGACTCTCAAGTCGCTCTGCACGGGAACGCCGGATGGCCAGCGTCATGGCGCAGAGATTGTCGAACTGCTGCTCCACGATGCGAGGCAGCTCGTCCTTGACGACCTTCATGACATCGTTCATGCTCACATAGGGGAAAATGATCCCGAAATGCGTGTCGGCCGTCTTTTCGACAATCTCGGCCTGTTCCAGCACGGCCGCCGCCGATTCGCGGTAGGCATTGATCAGCCCCGGCACCCCCAACTTGATGCCGCCGAAATAACGGACAACCACCACCAGGCATTCGGTAACCCCCATGGACATCATCTGACCAAGCATGGGGCGTCCGGCCGTTCCGGACGGTTCACCGTCATCGTTGGCCCGGAACACCGAACCGTCGCACTTCAGCCGATAGGCATAACAGTGGTGCGTGGCATCATAATACTTTTTGCGCAGGTCGTCGAGATGGCGCTTGACCTGTTCGGTGTCGGAAACGGGGTAGGCAAACGCCAGGAACCGGCTGCTGCGATCCTTGAAGACGGCTTCCGCCGGTGCAGCCAGCGTTTTGTACACATCGTTTGCCTCCGGTTCCATACCTCGCGCTGTGCTTTATCTGGGAATCCGGAAAATGCGGTTCCAGCGGATCTTGCCCAGTCCGCTCTTGTCCTTGTCCGTCGAATAGCCGATCACAACGGGCTTGCCGACAATATGGTTCTCGGGTACAAAGCCCCAGAAACGGGAGTCGGCCGACTTGTGCCGGTTGTCGCCCATCATGAAATAGTAGTCCATCGCAAAGGTGTAACTGTCGGCCGGTTCGCCGTTGATGTAAATGACGCCGTCGCGTACCTCCAGGTCGTTGCCTTCGTAATTCTTGATAATTCGGCGGTAGAGCGGCAGATTTTCGAGCGTCAGATCGACGGTGCTGCCTGCCGACGGAATCCACAGCGGTCCGAAATTATCCTCGTTCCACGTATAGGCGTCGTCGTTCGGGAAAATGTAGTGGTAGCCGCCCTGCGCCTCGTAACGCTCAATCGAGGCGATGTTCGCCATGCCACGCAGCATCTCCACATGCTCATCGGTCAGCGGCAGCAGGTAGGTCTGGCTCGCATAGTCGAACAGGATATCGTCCTTGGCCATCTGCAGCTCCTCGAAGGTCTGCATACTGATCGGCGTGCCGGTGGTCCGGACAAAATAGTTGTACTGGCGTCCCGGAGCATCCTCGGCCCGTTCGCCGTTCACGAACAGTTCGCCGTGGCGTACCTCGATCGTGTCGCCGGGCAGTCCCACGCACCGTTTGACGTAATGCTCCCGCTTGTCTACCGGATGGGAGATGACCGTAAACTGACGGTTCAGCAGCTCGCGGCCGCGCTTCTCGCCGTACTGGCGCTGATACTCGTACAGCACATCGTAGTAGGTGGCATTCGGCTGCTGGAGCAGCACCGTATCGCCGGCCGGAAAGTTGAACACCACGATGTCATTGCGCTGTACGGTACCGTATCCCGCCAGCCGCTTGTAGGGGCTGCGAATCGCCTCCGAATAGGATTTCCTGGTCTGCGAGAAGGGCATCTTGTTGTGTACGAGCGGCACCGACAGGGGAGTCATCGGCATGCGCGGACCGTAAGCCAGTTTGCTGACACACAGATAATCGCCCACCAGCAGCGTCTTCTCCATCGACGAGGTCGGAATGCGATACATCTGGAACACGTAGATATGAATCAGCGATGCGGCTATGACCGCAAAGACGATCGCCTCGATCCAGCTCCATGTTTCCCGATAGGCCTTGCTGGTGCGTTTGCGCTCCTGATGTTTGCGTCCGAAGAGCAGATGGGGGATGAACTTCGTGATATAGATGTCGAAAATGACCGGCAGCCCCAGCAGCATCCACCAGCTCCGCGACCAAAGGACGAACCACAAGAGATACAGGATCGAAACAAGGGAGAATTTCACCCAGCGATTTCCGAAGAAACGGCGT
The DNA here is from genome assembly GCA_949287525.1 of uncultured Rikenellaceae bacterium. Lineage (GTDB taxonomy): Bacteria > Bacteroidota > Bacteroidia > Bacteroidales > Rikenellaceae > Tidjanibacter. The sequence continues at coordinate 124,106 of CASEGL010000003.1, read as the reverse complement.
ATGTTATTCCAGATCGTCTTCATCTATATAGTGTACTGTATATTTGCAATCAATTGTTTACTTATCTGAATCGAACAGGTCATCCATGCTGAGGACGCCTTTGCGGGTCGCTGCAAACTCCGCCGCCAGCACGGCTCCACGCGCAAACCCGCGGCGCCCCTTCGCCTCGTGGCGCACGACCAGCAGGTCGGCATCCGACTCGTAACGCACTTCGTGAATGCCCGGCACGTCGCCTTCGCGCACCGACTCGATGCCCAGCAGGTCGCCCTCTGCATGCGTATTGACCCAGCCGCGTTTGCGGGACAGGTGCTGCAGGATGCCTTCGGCCAGCGTGATGGCCGTGCCGCTCGGCGCGTCTTTCTTGCGCGTATGGTGTATCTCCTGCATGGAGACCTCATACTCGGGGAAACGCTCCATCAGTTGGGCCAGATAGGCATTGACCCGAAACAGGACATTGACACCGATACTGAAATTGGAAGCATGGAAAAACGTGCCGTCCAACTCCTTGCACAACTGCTGCGCCTCGGGGATCCGGTCATTCCATCCGGTCGTTCCGCAAACGATCGGTACACCGGCCTTCAGGCATGCGGCCACGTTGTCGAAAGCCGTAGCAGGCGTGGAAAATTCGATCGCCACGTCGGCCTCACGAAACAGTTCCGAACCGAACTTGTCGTTCTCGCCGGCGTCGATCGTCATCAACAGTTCATGACCGCGCTCCGCGAGCGCTTTCTCCACCTCGTGTCCCATGACACCGTAACCGATAATAACCGCTTTCATGCTTTGCAATGCTTAATGAACAAAGATACGGAGAAAATACGAAAATACGTCATCCGCCGCATCCAATAAGGCGCGACTGCAGGGGAGCGACAGCCGGCCCGCCCCCCTGACGGCGCTGCGGGGATTTTCCGCGAAACATGCTGCAAAACGAATTTGATTGGTATTTTTGCATCGGAATCAACTCCTGTCACCATGCGCTATTTTCTGACGCTGTCCTACAAAGGAACGAACTATAACGGCTGGCAGATACAGCAAAACGCCCCTTCGATTCAAGGAAAAATAGAGGAGGCGCTATCCCTGCTGCTGCGCACGCCGACTGCCGTAACCGGAGCCGGCCGCACCGATACGGGTGTGCATGCCCTGTACTATGTGGCTCATTTCGACTCCAGGGAAGAGATTAGCGACCGCACAGGTTTTTGCTACCACCTCAATGCCATGCTGCCGTACGATATCGCCATCCACGATCTGCGTCCCGTCCGTGCCGAAGCGCATGCCCGATTTGACGCGACAGAAAGGGAGTACCGATATATGATGCGCACCGCCAAGGATCCGTTTGTCCGCGAAACCGCATGGCTCTATTATGGCAGGCTGGATCTTGACGCCATGAACGAAGCGGCCGCCCATCTGCTCCGCTTCGACGACTTCACCACCTTCGCCAAACTCAATTCGGCCAACAAGACGAACATCTGCGACGTACGCTACGCCCTGTGGCAGCGCGACGGCGACCGGCTGGAGTTCACCATCCGCGCTAACCGCTTCTTGCGCAATATGGTGCGTGCCATTACCGGAACCCTGGTCGAGGTGGGTAGGGGCAAGATGACACCCGATGCCTTCCGCGACATCATTGCCGCCCGCGACCTCTCCCTGTCGGGATCGTCGGCACCCGCCCAGGGGCTTTATCTGAGCAATGTCCGCTATCCGGACACCGTTTTCCTGCCAGAGTAAACACAGCGGCAGCCGCAACAAAATCTTTTGTTGCGGCTGCCGCCATAACACTTCGGAAGAACCGGCACTATTCCAGTTTCAAGTCGTGGCGAATACGGCCGAGCTTCGCCTCCAGCTTGGCATTCACCACATCGTATTCAGCCACCGAAGGCAGCGGCTCATGTACGCTGAAGTAAAACTTGATTTTGGGTTCAGTACCCGACGGACGCACAGACACAACCGTTTTGTCGGCCGTAATGAATTGCAGCACGTCGGAACGTTCCATTTCGATCGGCGTCACCTTGCCTGTCGTCAGATCACGGCTCTCGCCGGTGGAATAGTCGCGAATCATTGAAACGGAAGATCCGGCAATGATGCGGGGCGGGGTCGTCCGCCAGTCAGCCATCATGCGGCGAATTTCTTCCTGCCCCTCCTTGCCCTTACGCACGAGCGACACCAGCCCCTCCTTATAGAAGCCATATTCCACATACAACTCCTTGATGAGCTGCCACAGCGTAACGCCTTGGCTTTTTGCCCATGCCATTGCCTCGGCGGCCAACGCACAGGAGCTGACCGCATCCTTGTCGCGAACGAACGTTTCCGGCAGGTAGCCGAAACTCTCTTCGCCGCCGCCGATGTATTCGCCGCCCAGCGGTTCCTGACGGCGGATGATGCCGGCAATGTACTTGAATCCCGTCAGGCATTCATAGGCCTCCACACCGAAACGGCGAGCCACTTCGGCAACCATATCCGTCGTAACGATCGTCTTGATGACATATTGTTTGCCATTCAACCGGCCGAGTTCATGCCAGCGGCGGCACAGGTAATAGGTGAGCAGCACACAAGTCTGGTTGCCGTTAAGCAACACATATTCACCATCCTCGTCCGGTACTGCAATGCCCAGCCGATCCGAATCGGGGTCGGTTGCCAACACCAGTTCGGCCCGTTCTTTGACAGCCTGTTCGATCGCCATCCGCATGGCGGTACGCTCTTCGGGGTTCGGCGACTCGACTGTCGGAAAATTGCCGTCGATCACCGCCTGCTCGGCCACCACACTCACATTCGTAAAGCCGAAAAGGCGCAGCGCCTCCGGAACCAATCGGTAGCCGCAGCCATGCAGCGGCGTATAGACGATCTTGGCGTCGTGATGCGCAGCTACGGCATCGGGAGAGAGGGACAGCGATTTGATGCATGCCAGATATTTGTCGTCAAACGTCTCGTCCAGCGTCGTAATGCATTCGGCATGTTCACCGTGCCGAATCTGGTTCACATCGGTAATCTTGGCCACCTCGTCCATAATATTGCGGTCATGCGGCGCAACCACCTGCGAACCGTCAGCCCAAAAGGCCTTGTAACCGTTATATTCACGCGGGTTGTGCGATGCCGTAATCATGACACCGCTCTGGCATTTCAGCTCACGGATCGCAAAACTCAATTCCGGCGTCGGGCGCAGCGAATCGAACAGAAAGACCTTGAATCCGTTGGATGCGAAAATGTCGGCTGTCCGCTCCGCAAACTCACGGCTGTGGTTGCGGCAATCGTGGCTCACAACCACGCGGATCTCTTCGCCGGCAAATGTCTTGGCAAGGTAGTTGGCCAACCCCTGCGTCGCCATGCCCACCGTATAGATATTCATCCGGTTGGTACCCACTCCCATGATGCCGCGCAAGCCGGCCGTTCCGAATTCGAGATCTCTATAAAAACTTTCAGTAAGCTCCTTAGGGTCATTGTCCATCAAAGCTTTAATCTGGCTTTTTGTCGCCTCGTCGTAATCGCCGTCCAACCATACGCGGACTTTGTTCATAACTTTTTCATCAATCATTGTTGCCATACGGGTGGTATTAAATTTATCTATAATTTTCTACTCGTTTTCACCGAAATTTCTATACACAAATTTAGCGTTTTTTCGGGAATTTCTATGAATCAAACCTTTAAATCCCCACCATCGAAAACGCCCGATACGGTATAGAATTTTAAACGGAAAAAGCAAGATGAAAGCCTTTTTTTTTGCCGTTTTTATGTTCCATTTTTGTGTCGGAAAAGCATCCTCGTTTTATGGTTATCAACAATACGACATACAGCGACATGTGGCAGAACTGCCTGTCTGAGATCAGACTGCAAACGACTCAGGAAGAGTTCGTTAAGTGGTTCAAGCCCATCGTTCTCGTCGATTTCGACGGAAAGACGCTGCTGTTGCGCGTGCCGAACGAGACGTATGTTTACCACATCGAAAAGCACTACATCCCGTTCCTGCGCCCGATCATTTACCAGACGTTCGGACAGAAGACACGATTGCGCTATTCGATCCCCAACGCGGAATGCCGACACACGACACACGACAAGCCGCAGGAAGGCGAATGCGCCAACGGCAAACAGGCGGAGTGCAAATATAGCACCCCGACGAATCCCGCCGACATAAAAAACCCGTATGCCATTCCCGGCATGCCGCGCAAAATCGTCATCGATTCCCAGTTGAACCCGAACTACACGTTCGAAACCTTCATCGAAGGCGACTGCAACCGGCTGGCGCGCTCGGCGGGCATGTCCATTGCCATCAATCCCGGTCACACGGCCTACAACCCCCTGTTCGTATTCGGCGACTCGGGCCTGGGCAAAACCCATGTAGCGCAGGCGATCGGCATGGAGATCAAACAACGCCACCCCGAACTGCAAGTCCTCTATGTGCCGATGAATAAATTCCAGGCACAGTACACCTCGGCCGTCCTGCGCAAAGAGATCAACGACTTCATCCATTTTTACCAGATGATTGATGTGCTGATCATCGACGACATCCAGGAGTTGTCCGGCAACAAGGAGGGGACGCAGAACGCCTTTTTCAATATTTTCAACCACCTCCAGCTCTCCGGCAAGCAGCTGATCCTGACATCGGACAAACGGCCGGTGGAGTTGAGCGACATCAACGACCGGCTGCTCACGCGGTTCCGCTGGGGTTTGGCCGCCGAACTGCTGCCTCCGGACTTCGAGACGAAGGTCAAGATCATCCGCAGCAAGGCGGCACGCCTGGGAGCAGACATTCCGGAGGACGTCATCGAATTTGTCGCCGAAAACATCAATGCCAACATTCGCGAAATAGAAGGGGCATTGTCCTCGCTGCTGGCCAATTCGACGCTGCTGGGACGTAAAATTACGGTGCCGCTGGCCAAGGAGATCCTGAAGGTGTATGTCAAATTCACCCAGAAGGAGATCACGATCGAGCAGATCCGCAACGTCGTCTGCCAGTATCTGAATGTCGATCAAAGCGTTCTTGACTCCTCGAAGCGTACACGCGAGGTGGCGCAGGCCCGACAGATCGCCATGTACCTCTGCAAGCAGCACACCAAGGCGCCGCTCACGGCCATCGGTGCAGCCATCGGAGGCAAAAAACACGCCACCGTGCTGCATGCCTGCAAAACCGTTGCCAACCTGATCGAAACGGACAAGGCCTTCCGCCAGCTCATCGAAGAGATCGAACACAAGGTATTGGCCAAATAACCCTGCTGGCAGAGCCAGAAATCCCTGAAGGCCGGAACTCCAATGGATTCCGGCCTTTCCTATTTGCATGAACAGACATGCAAAATGTGCGACAAAAGGGCAGCGATTTCCATAATTGTATTTTTTTGCGTATTTTTACATAACCTTTACTTAAAAAGAAACTACAAGCAGATATGGCAGAGAGAAAAGAAGTCAATGCGGACAAGCTGAAAGTGCTGAATGCCGTACTCGACAAGATCGAAAAGGATTTCGGCAAAGGCGCCGTGATGAGAATGAGCAGCGACAACGTCGAGGACGTGGCCGTCATACCGTCCGGTTCGCTGACGCTGGATATGGCGCTGGGCGTAGGCGGTTACCCCAAAGGCCGCGTAGTGGAGATTTTCGGTCCGGAATCGTCGGGTAAAACGACCCTGGCGCTGCACGCCATCGCAGAGGCTCAGAAAGCAGGCGGACTGGCCGCTTTCATCGATGCGGAACATGCATTCGACCGCAGCTATGCACAGGCTTTGGGCGTCGACGTAGACAACCTGCTCATTTCGCAGCCCGACAACGGCGAACAGGCTCTGGAAATTGCCGACAGCCTGATCCGCTCCAGCGCGATCGACATCATCGTCATCGACTCGGTGGCCGCACTGACTCCGAAGGCGGAAATCGAAGGCGACATGGGTGAATCGAAAATGGGTCTGCAGGCTCGTCTCATGTCCCAGGCATTGCGCAAACTGACTGCCAGCATCAGCAAGACGAAAACCGTCTGCATCTTCATCAACCAGCTGCGCGACAAGATCGGCGTCGTCTACGGCAACCCCGAAACGACGACCGGCGGCAACGCCCTGAAGTTCTATGCCAGCGTGCGCATCGACATACGCAAGACGTCAAGCATCAAGGACGGTGAAGACCAGTTGGGTGCGCGGGCGAAAGTCAAGGTAGTCAAAAACAAGGTGGCTCCGCCTTTCCGCCGCGCAGAGTTCGACATCATGTACGGAGAGGGCATCTCCAAGGTGGGCGAAATCATCGACCTGGGCGTCGATTACGGCATCATCAAGAAGAGCGGATCGTGGTATGCATACGGTGACCGCAAACTCGCTCAGGGACGCGATGCCGTCAAGGAGCTGCTCAAGTCGGACGAGCCGCTGATGGAGGAAATCGAAACCAAAGCGCGCGAAGCAATGAAAGAGGCGCGCGATAAAAAGGCTTAAAAAACAATAACAGTATCATAACAGCATGGAAACGGCAGGATATACCGAAGAGCAGGAACTCATCATTACCGACCGCTACAACGATCTGATCGCAGCATGTCAGAAAAACGTCAAAAGCGAGGACGAGTGGGAGTTGATTCGTAAAGCGTTCTTCCTCGCGAAGGAGGCTCACAAGGGTGTGCTTCGACGCAGCGGCGAACCGTATATTCTGCACCCCATCGCCGTAGCCAAAATCGTTGTCGAGGAGATCGGACTGGGCGCCAAATCGGTAGCCGCCGCCTTGCTGCACGACGTGGTGGAGGATACCGCCTATACGGTGGAGGAGATCGAAGCAATCTTCGGCGAAAAGATTGCCTACATGGTGGACGGCCTGACCAAAATGGCCGGTGTCGTCAATACCGACACCTCCAAGCAGGCCGCCTATTTCCGCAAGGTGCTGCTGACCCTCTCCGACGACGTGCGGGTGATTCTGATCAAGATCGCCGACCGCCTGCACAACATGCGGACCATGGGTTCCATGCCGCGCAACAAACAGATCAAGATCTCCAGCGAGACGCTCTACCTGTTTGCACCGCTGGCTTACCGCCTGGGTCTGTACAGCATCAAGACCGAGCTGGAGAACCTGAGCCTGAAATACCGCTATCCGGAACAGTACAACGAGATTGCCCAGAAGCTCAACGAAACCGAAGCCGCACGAACCGCATTCATCGACCGGTTCATCGCGCCGATCCGCAAACAGCTGACCGACAGCGGCATCGACTTCACCATATCGGGCAGGGTAAAGAGCATCTTCTCCATCTGGTCGAAGATGCAGCGGAAGAACATTCCGTTCGAGGACGTCTATGACCTGTTTGCCATCCGCATCGTCTTCAAACCCACCGAGTTGATTCCGGAGAAATCGCAGTGCTGGCATATCTATTCGCTCATTACGGACATCTTCCCGCCCAAGCCGGACCGCATCCGAGACTGGGTGAACTTTCCGAAAGCCAATGGCTACGAGGCGCTGCACGTCACCGTCATGGGTCCGGACGGCATCTGGGCTGAAGTGCAGATCCGGTCGGATCGCATGGACGAGATCGCTGAACGGGGTTTTGCCGCCCACTGGAAATACAAGCAGGACCACAGTTCCGACGACGAGTTCGACAACTGGCTGCGCGAAGTACGCAATGCCCTGCAGGGGCCGACGGACGATGCGATCGAATTTTTGGACAATGTGCGCCTGACGCTGTACACCAGCGAAATTGTAGTGTTCACCCCGAAAGGCGAACCGCGCAAGATGCCGCAGGGTGCCACGGTGCTGGACTTCGCCTACAACATCCACACGAATGTCGGCAACAAGGCCATCGGCGCCAAGGTAAACCACAAGATCGAATCCATCTACCAGACACTGAAGAACGGCGACCAGGTCGAGATCATTACCTCCAACAACGCCAAGCCGAGTCTGGAGTGGCTCGATCATGTAACGACCGCCAAAGCCAAACAGTCGATCACCACCTTCCTGAAACGCTCGCGCGAGAACAACGTGGAACACGGCATGGAACTGTTCGAGCGGAAGATGAGCGAATTCGGCATCACGCCGCGCGCCCGCGTATTCCGCAAAATTCTGCCCGCCTACGAATGCCGCAACAAGGATGAATTCTACAGCAAGTTGGGATCGGGTATCATCAATCTGGACGACGTGGGCGAAATTCTCCGCCAAAATTCGATGAGCAAGGTTCTTAAATTCTGGGACATCCAGCTCACGAAGCCGTTCAAGACTACCAATGTAGACGCCATGGTGGTAGGCGGAGGCGAAGCAGATGCCAACGCACCGAAATTCATCATTGCCGACGACTGTAATCCCATACCCGGTGACGAAATCGTAGGATACCGCAACCCGGAAGCCAATTCGATCATCGTTCACAAAGCCGGCTGCGAAGGCATCACCCGCCTGGCTGCACAACATGGCGAAAACATCGTCACGAACATCAAATGGTCGAGCTACAAAGCCGAATCGTATCTGGCCGAGCTGGAGGTTCGAGGGATCGACCGAATCGGTATTTTGGTGGATCTGTCGCAGGTCATCACGGTCGAATTGGGCATCAACATCCGCAATCTGTCCATCCAGAGCCACGACGGCATCTTTGAGGGCAAGATCAGTGTCTATGTAACGGATACGGCCAGTCTGAATGCACTGCTCGACAGCGTGGGACACATCAAGGGCATCGAAAAAGTCAATCGCACATTGTAATCCGAAGAGCAGCCTTATGGAAATCGTTATCCCTTTTCTGATCGCAGCAATCCTGGCCGGCGCCTCATGGAGTCTGAAAGCCCATCAGCGGCGCATCGCCACACAGATGAAACGATCCGCCCCCGCATCTTCCGCTTCGCCTGTCGCAGAAGACTCGGCAGAGGTACGCGAAACAGGGACAACCACTTCTCCGACTGCTGCTCCAGAAAATGCGAATACGTTGCGTACCATACCGACACCGCTGACACTTCAACCTGCCGACGCCTCAAATGCTTCGGCAGACGCAGTGCGTACGGACGTCATGCAACATTTCGATCTCAAAAAAGCCATGCTTTACTCCGAAATTCTGACTCCGAAATTTTAATCTCAAAAATTATCGATATGGCTACCATTTTTTCTAAAATAGCAAAAGGGGAGATTCCCAGCTACAAAATTGCAGAAGACGACAAGCACTATGCTTTTTTGGACATCAATCCGGTCGTAAAAGGCCACACGCTGGTGATCCCAAAGAAAGAGGACGACTACATCTTTAACTTGACTGACGAAGAATTGGCGGATCTGATTGTTTTCGCAAAGAAAGTCGCCAAAAAGCTGGAAAGCAAAATTCCATACAAACGCATCGCCGTAGCCGTCATCGGCATGGAGGTTCCTCACGTACACATCCACCTGATGCCCATTTCGACAGAAGGCGAAGTGGATTTCAAACACAAATTAAATCTGTCCGGCGACGAATTGGCTGCCATTGCCGCTATGGTAAACGAAGAGTAATTCTTCTACCGGCAAAGAGAGGGTAGGATAGGGAATACCTGTCCCGTTCAAGGAGCGTCTGTCCGACACGCTCCTTTTTTGTTATACTTGTAACTACAAGTGTAAACACACTCTGCTTTTTTCCAACACCCGCCCTAATTAAATAAAAACACCACTGAATTATAATTGAATTTATAAACGTAAACTACATCATAATCAATTAATTAAAACACTTAATAAAAACCAATAAATGACATTAAAGTTCATTGCAGCTGCAAAAGCTGAGATCAATCAGCATTTAAGCATTCGCACAACAACAAAACACAGTAAAAACCAGCATATTGCAATTACTAAGCTAAACAATTAAAAGACATAAATAAAACGTGTAAATATTGTCAAGACAAAAATAATGCTTTCTGCTATTCAATCCATCCGTATTGGATGTATATTTGTAAACCAACTTTTGGCCACACCATGAAAGACCGTTTACAACAGATATTGTCCGCAAAGTCGTTATCGGCAAACCGATTAGCCGACATCCTGGAAATTCAGCCATCCGGAATATCCCACATATTGGCCGGTCGCAACAAGCCGAGCATCGATTTTGTCTGCAAACTGCTCAAAGCGTTTCCCGACCTGAATCCTGACTGGTTTATTCTCGGTACAGGTTCTATGTATCGCAACTCATCCGACAACCCTCCAGAACAAGCACAGACTGATGATGCTTCTACGTCAGCGTCAGCTTCAGCTTCCGAACCCAAGATGGATGTAGCGACTGTAATGCCAGCCTGCAAGTCCGTTCAGCGGGAATTGTCTTTTTCGGCAGCAGACACCGGCAAAACCATGCGCAATGAACAGTCCCATTCCCGTGCAACTACAGAACCGGAGAACATGCTGCCGGCAGACCCAACAGTCGGTTGCCGTCTGGAGAGAAAAATCCGCAAGGTGATGATCTTCTACGCAGACCACACGGTCGAATCCTTCAATTATACTGAGGACGAATAAAACCCGATACGCCCTCCGGCCACACTTCGGAAAGAGAGTGATTCCACCCAAGGGGTATGCAGCCAGTCTGCAATACCCTTTCGTTTTGCTCTTCTGAAGAGTGAGTCATAATTTATATTATGTTAAATAAAGAAGAGATAACAGCAATATAAGATATTGACATATAACATAATTCGCGTTTTTTTACAATACATCACTATTACTGCATCACTCCGTTCTTTGAATGCCCCGCGTATCATAACGATACGCAGCTCCTCCGGTAAACTGTAATCGATACAGGGACACCTTTTTCAGAAAACAGCCGAACCCACCACACACATCTCTTCATGCCGCCCGACAGCCCGCACATCACATACACCCAATCCCACACCAGGTTATGCGGAAATTATAAACACATCCTGCCGCTGCCGCAATTTTCCGTCGGAAAGAGCCTCTGCAGGCACGCGGACATCGTGAAAAAGTTACTACCTTTGTCTATATTTATGTTGAAAAGTCGTGTTTTCACACCTCCATATATCCGATAATCGCCCACAACCGACCTCGGACACCCCACAACAAGCAACGAGTTGGGATGGACTTCCCATGCCGCAACGCATCTGGGCAATTGTTGCGGTTGCTTTCGGCGTATCGCTGTCCGTACTCGACGGCGCGATTGCCAATGTGGCGCTTCCAACGATAGCACACGTACTGGACGTGTCGCCGGCCGATTCAATCTGGATCGTCAACGCCTACCAGCTGGCACTCGTCATTTCCCTGCTCTCCTTCTCGACACTGGGCGACCTGATCGGCTATCGGAAAATCTATCTGCTGGGATTAATGGTCTTTACGGCGGCATCCGTCATCTGTACATTCACCCACTCCTTCGGCATGCTGGTAGCCGCCCGTGTCTGTCAAGGTTTCGGGGCGGCTGCCGTCACAAGCGTCAATACAACCCTGATCCGCATCATTTACCCGCGCCGTTTTCTGGGACGCGGCATGGGACTCAATGCCACGATCGTGGCCGTATCGTCCGTCGCCGGCCCGACCATCGCCGCAGGCATCCTCTCCATCGCTCCGTGGCCATGGTTGTTTGCAATCAACATACCGATCGGAATTATCGCATACTCTTTAAGTTACAGCTTCCTACCTGAAAATCCGGTCAAGAATCAGGGACGTAAATTCGATTGGCGTGACGGTATTATGAACGCATTGACTTTCGGGTTGCTGATTGCCTCCATCGAAGGTTATGCACACGGCATCTCCCTGCCCTATATCATTGCCGGCGTCATTTTGCTCGGCATAATCGGCACGATTTTCGTACGCAGCCAGCTGCATAAACCCTACCCGATCCTGCCGTTCGACCTGCTGCGCATTCCGATCTTTGCCATGTCCGTTGCGACAAGCATCTGTTCATTCATCGCACAATCCTTGGCATTGGTCGCGCTGCCGTTTCTTCTGCAACGCACTTTCGGCTACGACGCCGTATCTACCGGCCTCACAATGACCGCATGGCCGGCCATTATCGTCATTATCGCCCCCTTGGCGGGACGCCTGATCGAACACATACACGCCGGTTTGCTCGGCGGGCTGGGCTTGGTCTGCATGTCGATCGGCCTGACGCTCCTGGCCTGGCTGCCGGCTGATCCGGCCCCGTTCGACATTATCTGGCGCATGGTGTTGTGCGGTTTGGGCTTCGGTTTATTCCAGTCCCCGAACAACAGCATCATGATCGGCTCCGCTCCCGCACATCGCAGCGGCAGCGCCAGCGGCATGCTGGCAACCTCACGCTTGGTCGGACAAACCACAGGAGCCGCATTGGTCGCTTTACTCTTCCACCTCTCCCCCGACAGCACCCACCTGTCATTGGTAATCGCCGGCTGCTTTGCCGTGGCCGGAGCCATCGCCAGTTTCTCACGTATCACCCTTCCGTTGCCGGAGGGTGTACGTGTTAAAAAACGGGGATAACAATTGTAACATGCTGTATCGGGGCAATACCAACAACTGACGCGTTATTGCGTCTTTACCGTGTTGCTGCAAACCGTATTCTACCCGGTTTTCAACATGTCTTTCCCCTTGGGTTCTCCGACACCAACATGATGCAACAATGGCTGAGAAACCACCGCCAGCCAAATGCCGGGATTCGAGCTGCAACACGAACGCCCCAGCCTTTCACTATTGAGGCAGACAATATGTTTACATTTGTAATTAGATGGGATTGCCGACTACTCCGCGTCATTCAACTCATCACGGAGGATTTCCGCAACTACCTCGCGTACAGATTCGTATTCATAGCCACGGGACATTCCGTAACGAATCAGCTTGTCTTTAATTTTGTAAACACAATCCTCTTTCAAGCTGCGGCGTTTGCGAGTCAGCAGTTCGGACAGGCGTTGTTCATTCTCCTGCTTATCCTGTGCGGAAAAATCCAACACCCGCTCTATGATTGCCTTGTCGATACCCTTGAGGCGCAACCCCATCCTTATCTTGTGGATACCCCAACCGGCAAGATGCAGTTTTTCACGCACATAAGCCTGCGCAAAACGCTCATCATCAATAAAATGCTGCTGCTGTAATTTCTTCAGAATCTGTTGGCGTGCTGTCTCATCAATACCCCATCTACGCATCAGGCGCAACGCATCGCCACTCGAACGTTCCGCCCTGGCGGCATACCGCATCAGATCCTGCAAGGCTTTCTCCGGCGTCTTGCTGACCCGCATCCTCGAAGCAGCCACCTCCTCGGAACATGTTTCCCTTACTTTACGCATCGCACCATTCTCTGTTTGTTATTCAAGTCATTGCGGCGCTTCACCTCCGAAAATCCTTCATCTTGCATCAATGCGCATACGTCCTGACCGAAACGCTCGTGAATTTCAAAATAAAGCCGTCCCCCATCATTCAACAGATGCAACGCATGGTGTCCGATTGCCCGGTAAAACACGAGCGGATCCGAATCGGATACGAACAATGCCTCGGACGGCTCCCAAAGACGTACATTGTCGCGCATGTCGGCATACTCCGAAGCCGGTATATAAGGAGGATTGGAAACAATAATATCATAGCGGTCACGAGGCAGCCGACCGGCAAACTGTTCGGTAGCAGCCAAAGCATCATTGCCGACGAACTGAACCGCTGCACCATGGCGGCGGGCGTTCTCCGCAGCAATGCGCAAAGCCTCTCCGGAAATATCAACGGCATCGATCGCCGCATCATGCAGCAGATGTGCCAATGTGACGGCTATCGCTCCGCTGCCGGTGCCGACATCCAGAACCCGCAAACCGGATCGCCCTGCCCAATCGGCAGCAATCCATTGCACCAGCTCTTCCGTCTCAGGCCGAGGGATCAGTACGCCCTCGGCAACGGCAAACGAAAGTCCGTAAAATTCCGTTTCGCCGATGACATATTGCAACGGACGACCGGCCGCAAGCTGGCGGCACGCCTCGGTAATGCCTGCCTCAGCCTCTGCCGGAATCGCGGCGGTCGGATCGGCAATTCCCTGCGAACGGGTGAACCCGCACAGGTGTCCGGCCACCTCCCAGGCGATGACCCGCGCCTCTTCCCGCGAATAAACCGCTGCAACGGCTTCCTGTATACATGCTATCGCTTCTCTGCGTTCCATACGGCAAAGGTATCCATTCTTGACGGAAATCCAACCGCCGTTCCGACTTGTTCCCTTCTGTAATTTTACACATTCATCAATACAAAATATAGCAACAATCAAATAATTGCATGCCAATAAAATACACACACAAAACAACACTGTCGACGAGCATCATTTTCCGGAACAGGTTCGGTAAACATCCATTATTTCTCTATTTTTGCAAACACCAACAGCATCACAGCCCATGCCCAGACAACTTACTCCGGAAGAACTGAAGATCATCCGACAGACCGAAGAAGAAGGCGCCGAGCTGGCTCGCCGAAAGCCCGCCGAAAGCAAATCCGCATCCGCATGGCATCGCGCCGCTTCGCTGATTGCCCTCGCGCTGATCTTTATCCTGATTGCCGGCCTGACCTATCTGATCGTCAGCACCACCGCCGCATAGCGCCCGTTGCGCACAAACAAACGGGTGGGACAACCTTTCGTCACCCCACCCGATTCTTCGTTCCGATTTACTGCAGATCGGCTCTCTATTCGTACTGTCCCGACCGCAGCGCCTGCACCTCGCGCGGCGTCAGGAAACGCCATTCGCCCCGTTTGAGCTTCTGCTTGGTCAGACCGGCGAAATAGACACGGTCCAGCTTGATGACGCGGTATCCGAGATGCTCGAACATGCGCCGCACGATACGGTTGCGCCCGGAGTGGATTTCGACGCCCACCTCGGTCTTTTTCTCACCGACATAGCTGACCGAATCGGCATGGATTTCGCCGTCTTCCAGTTCAAAGCCCTCGACCAGTGCGTCCATATCGGCACGTGTCAGCGGCTTGTCGAGCGAAACCTGATAGACTTTCTTCTTCTCGAACGACGGGTGCATCAGTCGTTTGGCCATGTCTCCGTCGTTGGTAATCAGCAGCACGCCGAGGCTGTTCTTGTCGAGTCGGCCGACCGGATACACACGCTCCTTGCAGCCGTTTTTCAACAGTTCCATGACGGTTTTGTCGGCATGGGGATCCTCTACGGAGGTTACATACCCTTTCGGTTTGTTCATCACAATGTACACCTTCCGCTCGTTGCGGATCACCTCGCCGTGGAAGCGCACCTCGTCCGACAGATCGACCTTTGCGCCCAGTTCCGTCACCACAGCACCGTTCACCGTAACGACGCCCGACTGGATGAATTCGTCGGCTTCGCGGCGCGAACAGATGCCCGACATGGCGATATACCGATTCAGACGGATCTTGCCGTCCGTCACCTCCGGAGCAAACGTCGGATAATGCTCCGAATCATAGGCCGCATTGCGGTCGTTTTTTCTGTAGGGCTTGCCGTTTCCGCCGCGTTTGCACTCGCTGTCATAGTGCGGCTTGAACTCGTCGTAGTTCGACCGGAACGAGCGCGACGGACGATTCTCCGACCGTTCCTCCGTCTCCCGTTTGTCGTACATGCGGTCACCTCCCTTGCGGTAATCGCGCCCTGCGTTGTCCTTGCTCTGATAGGGTTTCCGATCATTGCGGCCGCGACCGCCCTCATACCGGTTGTCGGAACGCTGACGGCTGCCGTATCCCTGCGGAGCCTCGCCGTCGCCTTCACCGTTTGAACGATGGAACGGCTTGGACTGCCCGATCAGCCGATTGGATGCGTCGAAGTTGGGGTTGAAAGAACGGCGCTGTTGCGACCCTTCCGCTCCGGCCGGTCTGCGATCCTCGCGGCGCTCTCCGCCACGGCGATGGGAATCCGTTCCGCTCTGATATCTCGTATCCGGACGTCTGTCACGGTCGAAACGACGCTCCTCGCCCGCTCCTTCCGTTTGGCGGCCATAGCCTTTATGGAACGTTTTGGGCTGTTCATCGTCCTTCCGATGATTGTCCGTACGGTTTCTCTTGTCTTTCATGAACGCCGCATAGGCCGGGCGACGCTCCTGTCCGCCATCCGCATCTTCCCGATCGGGACGGCTGTCTCTGTCTTCAAAATTTTTCATTTCCAGATGAATGGTTAATCAAATGGCAAATGTAACGTATTTTTCACGATTTACAGAACGCGCACCGACAATCTTGCAATCGGTACGCCTCAAACCCGCTTTTCGGAGTCCTCCGCTTCCCGCAGCCCCGGCCGGACAGGCGGCAGAGAATATTTCTCCACATTTTTTTCATGTTTTATTTGGTGTTTCTTAAAAATCGCCTTATCTTTGCGGTGCTTTCAGGGAAGTACAAGATACTACACCGACAGCAGGACTGCTTCTTTAGCTCAGTTGGTAGAGCACGACACTCTTAATGTTGGGGTCCCGGGTTCGAGCCCCGGAGGGAGCACCAAAAAAGGATGACGATCGATCGTCATCCTTTTTCTTTTATGCGCCCAAGAGAGGCTGTCGCCATTTCTTCAGCCGATAGTCTCTCTCGCCCACTGGGTCACTGTTCCCCGCGCAGAAACATCCGCTCATAATTGATGGTCAGACGACGAAAGGCCAGCACAAAGTCTGCCCCCAGCGATCCGGCATAGAACGTGAGCGTATTGTCAGTAGCGCACACATCCGTATCGTAAAGCGTTACGGGTACGCCGTCCAGCCGGAAGGTAAATTCCGGCAAGGTCACCGCACGCAGTTCGGTCAGCCCGCCGAAGCCCCCTCTGCGCACATTCGTCTCCGGCAGTCCGACAACAGTCTCCGGGAATCGTTGGGCGAAATCCGCCCCCAAATCGCTATGTACATTTCCCGTATCAAAATGGATGTCGAACGGTTCACCGTCGTATTGGATCCTCACGTAAGACATATTGGAGGCCAAGCACATGTTTGGCTCTCCGCTGCTGATCGCGGCCGGAAAAACAAATTCACCCGCTTCGACGTCGATCACAATCTCCCGTGCGGCACAAAGGAAGTTAACCCCCAGCACACCATCGAAACCGAACATCTCGTCCACCTCCGGATCGGGCGGCGCCACCATGAACACGAGGTTGTGATAAACCATGTCGCCCACCCGCAGCGAATCGGCCGTAGCCAGCTTCACCAGCCCGATACGCATACCGGAAATGGGGATCGAATCAGCCACAATCCGCAGCCCAACCTCCTCGGCATAGGCTTCCGTCACGAAATTGCCAAACGAGCAGCCCGTATCGAAAATAAAGTCCTTCGTCACGCCATTGACCTCCACCGGAATATGGAAATGATGCCCACGGCCAGTCTCCACAATCTTCATCGGCACGCGCACATCCTGTTCGGGACGCGCCATATAGGGAGCCGGCACCTCCGCCAGCCCTTGCACCACCCGCTCGACAAACAGCAGCCCAAACATTGCCTCAAACGGCACACGATCTTCCAACGCATCGACCATCTCCACACCGATCGATCCCGCCTCCGCATACCGGCCGAGGTTCAACAGATTGAAGGCTTGCAGGCCCGCTATGCCGAGCGATGTTTCCTCTCCCAATGCCTCACGATACGTGCCGAGCAGCGCACCCAATGCCACATCCGCCTCTTCCAACCGGTTGAAGCCGACCCCCAACTGTGCCTCGGCTATCAGCCGCAGCATCTCCACGCTCACCGAATCTTTCAAGACGGGATACCGCTCCCGTAACAGCCAAAGGTCGCCTGTGTTCAACACCGCCGCCAGCTCCGCATCGGCCGGTGTCTGTCCCGCCGCCCGACCGGTGCCGCCGAACAGCATCGCTAACAAACAAAGGAGCGCCCATCCGATCCGCATTCTATTTCGCATTGTCGTACATTTTTCTTCAAATTTAGAACAAACCCTCCTCCCATGCAACAACAATAGCCTCCGCCCAACGCACAAAAAAACGGAGGACGGGAACCGATCCCGTCCTCCGCATTCGATTGCGGAATCCGCTGCGGACTATCCGAGGAAGCCCAGCAGGATACCGGCTGCCACGGCGCTGCCGATCACACCGGCCACGTTCGGACCCATGGCGTGCATCAGCAGGTGGTTGGTCTTGTCGTATTTCAGACCGATCTCCTGCGATACGCGGGCGGAATCCGGTACGGCCGACACACCGGCGTTACCGATCAGCGGGTTGATCTTGTTACCCTCCTTGAGGAAGAGGTTCAGGAACTTCACGAACATCACACCGCCGAAGGTTGCGATAATGAACGATGCGGCACCAATTGCAAACACGAGCAGCGACTTTTCGGTCAGGAACGTGGTAGCCTGCGTCGAAGCGCCGACCGTCAGACCGATCAGGATCGTCACGATGTCGATCAGCGGGCCGCCTGCCGTCGTTGCCAGACGTTTGGTCACACCACTCTCCTTGAGCAGGTTGCCGAGGAACAGCATACCCAGCAGGGGCAGACCCGACGGCACGAGGAAGCAGGTGAGCAGCAGACCGATGATCGGGAACATCACCTTCTCCGACTTGGAGATGGGACGCGGCGGACGCATGCGGATCAGACGCTCTTTCTTCGTGGTACACAGTTTCATGATCCAGGGCTGAAGCACCGGCACCAAGGCCATGTACGAATAGGCCGCAATGGCGATCGCACCCATCATGTCGGGAGCCAGACGGCTCGACAGGAAGATGGCCGTAGGACCGTCTGCACCACCGATAATACCGATGGCACCGGCCTCGGCAGCCGTAAAGCCGAACGCGAGGGCTGCAATGTAGGCACCGAAAATACCGAGCTGGGCAGCTGCACCGATCGTCATCAGTTTCGGGTTGGAGATCAGCGCCGAGAAGTCAGTCATGGCACCGATACCCAAGAAGATCAACGGCGGGTAGATACCGTTCTTCACGCCGAAATAGAGATAGTTCAGCACCGAACCCTCCTCGTAGATACCGATCTGCATGCCGTCGTGGAACGGGATGTTGCCGATCAGGATACCGAATCCGATCGGCACGAGGAGCATCGGCTCCATCTTATGCTTGATTCCGAGGTAAAGGAAGAACAGACCCACGCAGATCATGATCAAATGACCCCACGTCGCGTTGGCAAATCCCGTGAAACCCCAGAATTCCTGCAGGTTCTGGCCGATAAAGGCACCGAACCCGCCTTCCAGAAACGTCATCATAGGTTATCCGATAATAAATAAGACATCGCCTTCCATCACGGAGTCGCCCTGATTCTTCATGATCCGTTTGATCTCGCCGCTTTTGTTGGCGTCGATGTTGTTTTCCATCTTCATTGCTTCGAGGATCATCAGGGTCTGGCCTTCGGTCACCTTGTCGCCCTCCTTGACACGCACCTCCAGCACGGTACCGGGCAGCGGGCTGCGCAGCTGCGTATCGTTTCCGGAAGCCGGAGCAGGAGCAGCCACCTTGGCGGGAGCCGCCTGCGGCGTAGCCTGATAGGTTGCCGGAGCTACGGCTACCGGTTTTACGGGTTTGGGGCCGGTGAATTCCTCTTCCAGTTCGACCTTGTAGGTCGTGCCGTTCAGGGTAACCGTTGCCACACCATCCTCTACACTTTCTACGGCTACCTGATAGGCATTACCGTTGATTTTGAACTTATACTCTTTCATATCGTTTTATCTGTTTTTCTTTTCCGGAACTGTCGTAATGCCATGAATCTTTGAACTCCACGGCGAATAAAGTCTGCTGACGTGATTGATGGTGATTACCGTCGATTCCTTGACATGCAGATCCTCGCTGTACAGACGGAGTGCCATAGCGATGGCAGCTACCTCTTCGCCGCTGTAACTGGTATCCTTTGCGGTAACCACAGCGCTTTCACCTTTGTGTTTTGCCTCTTTGCGGTTCGTCTGACCGATCATGATCTTACCGAACACCTTGAACACAATGAAGATGGCTACCAGTGCCAGGAACACGACACCCATGGCCGTCACCGCCATCACTCCGCCGGCTGGATCATGCTGACGGAACACTTCGTGACGCGGAACCACCTCGCCGATCTCGTTCGTCGCAGCGGGCGTATTCTTCTGCATGGGCTGCGGCTTGTAGAGCAGGCCGGCAGCTACGGCATCCAGATACTGATCGTCCGTCATCTGCCGACGCTCGCTGCGCGAGAAAGTCGGGAAAAGTTTCGACTCGATCTCGGCATTGCCCAGAATACCCCATGCCTCATCCGGCTGCGGCTGATAGCCGGCAGGGAACTTGAACACGCTGATGACATCCTTGCCGTTGGCATTGTAGAGGATCACCATATCTACTGCCGCATCTTCCAGCGTAAAGTTGGTGTAGAACGTACCCTTCTCGTCGTTGCCTTCGCAGAAGAAGAGACGGTAGCCCTGCGGTTCGATGCTGGTGTTGGGGTTATTGCGGGGAATGTAATACTTTTTGACCAGTTTGTTGCCCTGTGCGTCGAAACGGTCGGCATATCGGATTCCCAGATAGCAGCCGCCGATATTCACGCGTTCATACCCCGTATTGAACAACTCGATCCACGACTGGCACTCGCCATAATCGTCAACGATATCGTTGTCGTTGCAGACGAGTACCTCGTTGATCCGGACATTAAGGACACCCTGTGCCGACAAGCCGAGTCCGCACAGCGCCATAATGAGGAATAAACTCAGTTTTTTCATATGCTACAACGGGATATTTGAGTGTTTCTTGGCCGGATTTGCCAGACGTTTGGTAGCCAGCGACTGGAGTGCGCGGATGATGCGGAAACGCGTATTGCGCGGCTCGATCACATCGTCGATATAGCCGTACTTGGCTGCATTGTAGGGGTTCGAGAACTTCTCCTTGTACTCGGCCTCTTTCTCGGCGATGAAGGCGGCTTTGGCAGCCGGATCCTCGATCTTGGCAATCTCGCGGGCAAAGAGTACCTCTACGGCGCCGCTTGCTCCCATCACGGCAATCTCGGCGGTCGGCCATGCGTAGTTGATGTCACCGCGGATGTGTTTCGAGGACATCACGATGTAGGCGCCGCCGTAAGCCTTGCGCAGCGTGACGGTCACCTTCGGAACCGTAGCCTCGCAGTAGGCGAAGAGCAGTTTGGCACCGTGGGTGATCACGCCGCCGTACTCCTGACCCGTCCCCGGCAGGAAGCCCGGAACATCGACGAGCGTTACCAGCGGAATGTTGAAGGCGTCGCAGAAGCGGACGAAACGGGCAGCCTTGCGCGAAGCGTTGATGTCGAGTACACCGGCCATGAATTTGGGCTGGTTGGCGATAATGCCGACGCTCTGGCCGTTGAAACGGGCGAAGCAGGTAATCACGTTCTTGGCATACGCCTCGTGTACTTCGAGGAAATCGCCGTTATCCACGATGGCGCGGATCACTTCGTACATGTCATACGGTTTGTTCGGGCTGTCAGGGATGATCTCGTTGAGCGAATCCTCCAGACGGCTGATCGAATCGGTGCAGACGGTCAGCGGAGCGTCCTCCATGTTGTTCTGCGGCATGTAGGAGATCAACTTGCGGATCAGCTCCATGGTCTCCTCCTCGGTGGTGGTGGCGAAATCGGCCACACCCGACTTGCTGGTATGTACCGAAGCGCCGCCGAGCTGCTCCTGCGTCACATCCTCGCCCGTCACGGTTTTCACAACGGCCGGACCGGTCAGGAACATGTAGCTGGTATCACGGCGCATAATGGTGAAGTCGGTCAGCGCGGGCGAATAAACCGCACCGCCGGCACAGGGGCCGAGGATCACCGAAATCTGCGGAATCACACCCGATGCCATCACGTTGCGCTGGAAAATCTCGGCGTAGCCGGCCAGTGCATTCACGCCCTCCTGGATACGGGCGCCGCCGGAGTCATTCAGACCGATGCAGGGAGCGCCGGCCTTCATGGCCATGTCCATCACCTTGCAGATCTTCTCGGACATCGTCTTGGAAAGCGAACCGCCCGAAACGGTAAAGTCCTGCGCGAACACGTACACCAGACGGCCATCGATCGTACCGTAACCGGTTACGACGCCATCGCCGTAGGTGTGGCTCTTCTCCATGCCGAAGTCATAGCAACGGTGTGTAACAAACATGTCGAACTCCTCGAAGCTGCCCTCGTCGAGCAACATCTGGATACGTTCGCGGGCCGTGTATTTGCCCTTTGCATGCTGTGCATCGATCCTTTTCTGACCGCCGCCCAGTCTCGCTTCCTCACGCAGCTGAATCAGCTGCGCCACTTTGTTTTGATTCTCGCTCATAAGATTTCCTATGGGATTTATAATATAATTTCTATTCTACAACCTCAAATGACGGATACCGATCCCTTGCGGGTCAATATCCGTCAAATGCTATCTGCCCGGAAGAGAGGACATCCAAGCCGTTACTTTTTGTTTTTGTCCTCACACAATTCCGTCAGTACACCGCCCGTGGATTTCGGGTGCAGGAAAGCGATCGTCAGCCCCTCGGCGCCCTTGCGCGGCGTCTTGTCGATCAGGCGGACGCCCTTGCTCTCGGCTTCGGCCAGCGCCTCCTCGATATTCTCGACAGCGTAAGCCACGTGATGTACGCCTTCGCCGCGATTGGCGATGAATTTGGCGATCGTACTCTCCTCGCTGGTCGGTTCGAGCAGTTCGATTTTGGTTTGTCCTACCTTAAAGAATGCGGTTTTCACCTTCTGATCGGCTACTTCCTCGATGTTGTAACATTTGAAGCCCAGGATGTTTTCCCAGAAAGGTATCGCCTCGTCCAGACTCTTGACAGCGATTCCGAGATGTTCGATGTGAGAAATGTTCATCTCCGTAATATTTTGAGTTATGTACACTATCGTACAGCGTGTTCCGCGCCATCCAAAGCCCGAAACGTTACAAAGATAATTTTTCTTTTTAAGAAAGCCGGACAAAAAACACTTTTTTTCCTCTCGCATGCCGCCGTCTCTGCCGACCGGCTGGTCCCGTCCCGGGCCGGCGCCAACAATTCCCGTCCCGTGCATGCAAATTCACGGAAAAACCGTAAATTCGCATAATGCGAAGGTACCGAACCGTACCGTCACCACAAACCCGAATCAAAAGGTTTCATCACTTATGGACTACAACGAACACTGGGAACACCAGCACAAGGCCGAACATACCGACAGTGCGCTCAACGTCACGGAAGGCGTCGATGCACAGCCCGTCGTAAACCCCAACTTCCGCCGCAAGCGCCGTCCCTCGCTCACGACCGAACAGTACGTGGAGGGAATCCTTGCGGGCAACATCACCGTGCTTTCGCAGGCCATCACCCTCGTGGAGAGCAACCTGCCGGAACACTACGAACAGGCTCAGCAAATCATCGAGCAGTGCCTGCCCCACTCCGGCAAATCGATCCGCGTGGGCATTACGGGAGTGCCTGGTGCCGGCAAATCGACTTTCATCGAAGCCATCGGCGGCATGGTCACCTCACTCGGCCACCGTCTGGCCGTTTTGGCCATCGACCCCAGTTCGGAGCGCAGCGGCGGCTCCATTCTCGGCGACAAGACCCGCATGGAGAGCATTTCGTCCAATCCGGACGTCTTCATCCGCCCCTCCCCGTCGGCCGGTTCGCTGGGCGGCGTGGCGCGCAAAACCCGTGAGACAGTCATCCTCTGCGAGGCGGCCGGATTCGACACGATCTTCATCGAAACGGTCGGCGTCGGACAGAGCGAAACGGCCGTCCACTCGATGGTGGATATCTTCATGCTGCTCCAGATCTCCGGTGCAGGCGACGAACTGCAGGGCATCAAGCGCGGCATCATGGAGATGGCCGACATGGTGGTCATCACCAAAGCCGACGGCGAGAACCTCACCAAGGCCAAACTGGCCCGACGCCAGATCGAAAACGCACTCCACCTCTTTCCCGAACCCGAATCGGGATGCCGTCCGCGGGTGCTGACCAGTTCCGCGGTGGACGGATCGGGACTGCAGGAGGTCTGGGCCGGCGTCACGGAATTCATCGACTTCACCCGCAAAAACGGTTTCTTCACCACGAACCGCAACCGGCAGAGCAAATACTGGATGTACGAAAGCATCAACGAGGCG
The DNA here is from genome assembly GCA_949287525.1 of uncultured Rikenellaceae bacterium. Taxonomy (GTDB): domain Bacteria; phylum Bacteroidota; class Bacteroidia; order Bacteroidales; family Rikenellaceae; genus Tidjanibacter. The sequence continues at coordinate 100,318 of CASEGL010000003.1, read as the reverse complement.
CTGCGCAACAGCTTCTACCGCGATCCGCACATCGAGGCCGAACTGCCGCGTTTCGAGCGCAAGGTGCTGGAGAGCCGCATGAGTTCGTTCATTGCCGCCAAAGAGCTGCTCAACCTCTACTTCGGCGACCTGAAGAAGGAGTCATAGGCAACCGCCGCCACACATGCAAAAGCCGGAGTTCCCATCGGAAACTCCGGCTTTTTTCGTCTACTCCTTCCGGCAAAAAAAGAGACGGGCGGACAGCCTGCCGCCATCCGCCCGTCGAGAGGTTTGCCCCGACCGTTACTCCTGCGTTTCGGTCAGCATGCCGCGCGAACGCAGCAGCGGCTCACGGCTGGGCTGGCGACCGCGGAAGTTTTCATACAGCACCATGCCGTCGGCCGTACCGCCCTTGGAGAGAATCTCCTCGCGGAAACGGGCGGCCACCTTCTTGTTGAACGGTTCGCCCGTCTCGACAAAGGCCTCATAGGCATCCTTGTCCAGCACCTCGGCCCACAGATAACCGTAATAGCCGGCCGAATAACCGCCGTCAAAGATGTGGGCAAAATAGGTGTAGCGGTAACGGGGATCGATCTGCGGGATCAGACCGCGCTCCTCGTTCAGCACGCGGTGTTCAAACGCGGCGGGATCAACAGGCACGAACTCCTTCCGGTTGTGGATATCCATATCAATATAGGAGGCAGCCACCAGCTCCGTCGTAGCGAAGCCCTGGTTGAAATGGGTGCTTTCGCGGATACGGTCGATCAATTCGTCCGGAATCACGCGTCCCGTCTGCCAATGGATGGCATAGCTGCGCAGCATTTCCGGCTCGGTAGCCCAGTTCTCCATAATCTGCGACGGCAGTTCCACAAAGTCATTCTCCACCTCGGTCAAGCCGCGATAAGGCACATCGCAGAACAGCATGTGCAGGGCATGGCCGAACTCATGGAAGAACGTACGCGTCTCGTCCATACTCAGCAGCGAAGGTGTGGATCCGTTGGGACGCGGGAAATTGGCCACGATATATACGATCGGCACCATCCTGTTGCCTTCCGCATCGCACGACTGGCTGCGGAAGGTACCGCACCATGCACCCGGGCCTTTGCGGCCGGCACGCACATAAAGGTCCATATACAGCACACCCAGTAGCGTACCGTCCGTATCATACACTTCGTAGGAGACACACTCCTCATTATAAACGGGCAACACCGCAGGACGGAACGTAATGCCGTACAGCCGGTTGCTCAGTTCAAAAATACCCTGGCGCACATTCTCCATCGGGAAATAGGCGCGCAGCGCATCCTGATCGAGGTCATACTGCGCCTTGCGCACCTTCTCGGCATAATAAGGCCAGTCCCATGCGGCAAAATCGGTATTGCCGGTCTCCTTGAGTTTAATTTCCTGCATGGCTGCCAGTTCGTCGCCGGCACGATTCAACGCCGGCTCCCAGATTTCATCCAGCAGGCCGTACACATTCTCAGGTGTCTTGGCCATGTTGCCGTCCAGCACATAAGCCGCATGGGTGTCGTAACCGAGCAGCTGCGCGCGTTTGGTGCGCAGTTCCACGATTTCATTCACCAGCTCGCTGTTGTCCAGGTTGTCACCATGCATACATTTCTCCGTATAGGCCTTATAGATCTGTTCGCGCAACTCGCGGTTCGGCGAATAGGTCATGAACGGCGTCATGCTGGCCGGCGACAGCGTGAAGAGATATTTCTGATCGCCCACACCTGCCTCGCGGGCAGCCGCACGCGCCGCATTGCGTACTGTTACAGGCAGACCTTTCACTCCTTCTTCGTCCAGCACCATTTGATACTTGGCGTTTTCCTCAAGCAGGTTCTTGCCGAACTGGAACGAAAGCTGAGCCAGACGGCTGTTCAACTTCATAAACTCCTCCTTGTCCTCGACCGACAGGTTGGCTCCCGAACGCACAAAATCCTTATAGATCTTCTCGGTCAGACGCCGCTGCATCGGATCGAGCATGTCGCGCTGTTCATAGACGGCTTTGATACGCTCGAACAACTTGTCGTTCAACATGATGCCGTCGGAATGTTCGGACAGCATGGACGCCGCTTCCTCCTGCACCTTCTGCATTTCGGAATTCGTGTCGGCAGCAGCCACGCTCCAGAACACGTTGCCGATGCGGCCGAGCAGCTCGCCGGAATTGTCGTAGGCCAGCACGGTGTTCTCAAACGTAGGCGATTCCTTGGAGGAGGTAATGGCCTCGATCTCCGCATTATGCTGCTTCATGGCCTCTTTGAAGGCCGGCAGGTAATCCGATGTCTTGATCTGATCGAACGGAGGCACCCCGTAAGGCGTCGTCCACTCGCCGAGCAGGACATTCTGGCGGTTGCCGCCATCATTGCCTCCGCAGGACGACACGAGGGTCATCACCGTGCAGGAGGCTAATATCAATCCGATTTTTTTCATATTTTTACATGTTTTTAAAACGATTCTCCGTTTTTTGAAAACGTACAAAAATACCGATTTACATCGTAATATGCAATTATTTTACGCACCCGACATCACCCTGCCGGCCTACACGCTCAACGAAGAGGAATCGGCCCACTGCATGAAGGTGCTGCGCCTGACGGCGGGCGACACACTCCACCTGACCGACGGCCGCGGCAATCTCTACCGCGCCGTTCTGGAGCAGCCCCACCCGAAACACTGCACCGTCCGGATCGAAGAGACCGTTCCGGCATTCGGCCACCGCTCCTACGAACTGACCGTAGCCGTCGCCCCCACCAAAAACACGGAACGCTACGAGTGGTTTCTCGAAAAGGCGACCGAGATCGGTATCGACCGCATCATTCCGATCGAATGCCGCCACAGCGAGCGCCGCACCCTGCGCAGCGACCGGGGCGACCGGATCGTCACCAGCGCCATGAAGCAGTCGCTCAAGGCCTATCGTCCCGCAGTGGATGAAATGACGCCAGTCAAGGATGTGATCGCCATGCCGTTCCACGGCAAGAAACTGATCGCACACTGCGCTGCGGACGGTCGGCGGACCTTTATCGGCGATGCAATCGGCGCAGGCGACCCCGTGCTGATCCTTATCGGGCCGGAAGGCGACTTCTCGGACGAGGAGATCGCAGCGGCACGCGCCGCCGGATTTACGGAGATTTCGCTCGGCGAAAGCCGGCTACGTACCGAGACGGCCGCGCTGACGTCCGTCGCCATCGTCTCGTTCATCAACCAAGGCCGCTGACCGTCCGGTCGCTTTTCCCATGCACAACATGAACAACCGACCTGTTCCCCGCACCGACACCCCTGCCGGTGTGCCGACCGACAGACGACGAGCCTGCCGCGCCCTGTTCTCCTCGTTTCTGAAAATCGGCGCCTTTACCTTCGGCGGCGGTTTTGCCATGATCCCGCTCATCCAGCGCGAGATGATCGACCGCCGCGGATGGATCGAGCGCGAAGATTTTCTGGAACTGCTCACCCTAGCTCAGTCGGCTCCGGGTCCCATCGCCCTGAACGCGGCCGTATTCGTCGGCTACAAGATTGCCGGCTACCGGGGAGCATTGGCCGCCGTGGCCGGTGTCGTGCTGCCGTCATTCATCATCATCCTGCTGATCGCCATGTATTTCACCAACTTCCGCGACAACCGCTACGTCGATGCCGCCTTCAAAGGCATGCGTCCGGCCGTGGTCGCTCTGATCGCCGCCCCCGTCTTCGGGCTGGCACGGGGCATGGGATGGTGGAAGATCGGGTTGGCCGCCGTAGCCGCCCTGATCGTATGGCTGCTCGGCGTATCGCCCATCTGGTTCATCATGGTCGGTGCCGCAGGCGGCATCCTGTACGCCTTCCATAACCGCAAGGGCATGCCGGCCGACACAAACGGCGGAAAGGAGGAGAAGCGATGATCTACCTGCAGCTACTGTGGTCCTACCTGAAGATCGGCTTCTTCGGCTTCGGCGGCGGCTATGCCATGTTGTCACTCATCCATAACGAGATTGTCGTACAGCGGGGCTGGCTCTCCTCCGAACGGCTCACCGACATCATTGCCATTTCGCAGGTCACCCCCGGCCCGATCGCCATCAACAGCGCCACCTATGTGGGCTATGCCGTTACCGGCTCGATCTGGGGAGCCGTCACGGCCACACTGGCGGTCTGCATCCCCTCGCTTACCCTGATGCTCGCCGCCACCCGTTTCTACATCAAGCTGCGCGCCAACGCCTACGTTTCAGGCGCCATGGAGGGCATGAAACCCATGATGATCGGCATGATTATCGCCGCGGCCTTGCTGCTGCTGACACCCGACACCTTCATCGACTGGAAAAGCTGGGTGATCCTCGCCGTCAGCTTCATCGCCTCGATCAAGAAGGTCAATCCAATCCTTATCATCGCACTGTCGGCCGCGGCAGGATTATTGTTGTATCTTTAATGAAAACACGCACTATGGCAACCTATCCCTTTACCCACAACACAGCCGAACAGCGTTACGAACTCGACCTGCTGGACGGCACACGGGCGTTGGCCTGTTACAGTCTCCGCCCCGACGGCACGGTTGTACTCACCCACACGGAAGTACCGCCAAGCCACGAAGGCCAGGGCATCGGCAGTCTGCTGATCGAACAGACACTGACGGCCATCCGCAACGACGGGCGGCGCATCGTGCCGCTCTGCAGCTTCGCCGTCTCGTATCTCAACCGCCATCCGGAATGGCAGGATCTCCGCGCGGATCGATAGGCCGCCTGTTACCTCCGTGCATCACGAGCCGGAATCCCCTTCCGGCTCGCAGCAGCCATGCGGCGGCACCAACAATGCCGCCGTTTTTCATGCCCCGCGCAATTTTCTCGCCGACGCCAGCCGCCGCACAGCCTACCGTTACGCTATTTTCCCTATTTTTGTTCTCCGTCTCAAAGCATCGCGCAATGTCCGATCACAAGATAAAAGACTCACTCAAGATCAAGCCCGTCGGGCTGAAATACCTCGACCAGTACAACGAACTGTTACGCTACGTCTTTCAGGTCACCGACCGGGAGCTGGAGGAAAGCGGCTACGAAGACGGCGAACTGAAACGCTCCAAACGTCCCGTACTTCAGGAGGCCGAGGTCTTCGGCTGGTTTACGCCGGACGACCAGTTGGTGTCGCAGATCTGCATCTACCCGTGCGAAGTGAACATCCACAACAGCATCTTCAAGATGGGCGGCGTGACGGGTGTGGGAACCTACCCCGAATTCGCCGGCATGGGGCTGATGAACGACCTGATCCGGCGCGCCCTGGACAAGATGCGCAAGGCCGGCCAATACATCTCCTATCTGTACCCCTACTCCATTCCCTACTACCGGCGCAAGGGCTGGGAGATCATGTCGGACCACATCACCTTCGAGCTGAAGGACACCGAGATACCCCAGGCAATCGATGTTCCCGGTCACGTGGAACGGACCTCGGTCGGCAATCCCATCGTGCGCGAAATCTACGACCGTTTTGCCCGCACCACCCACGGCGCCCTGATCCGCAACGACTTTGAATGGGTGGAATACTGGCGCTGGGAGAACGAGGACGAACGCATTGCCGCCATCTATCACGACGCCAAGAATGTTCCGCAGGGATTCCTGCTCTACTGGGTGGAGGACGACATTTTCCACATCCGCGAGATGGTCTACCTCACACAGGAGGCCCGCAAGGGATTGTGGAACTTCATCCGGGCGCACTACTCGATGATCGACGCCGTGCGCGGCGACATCTATTCGAGCGAGCCGCTCGCCTTCCTGCTCGACGAGAGTCAGATCAAGGAGACCATCGAACCCTATTTCATGGCGCGCATCGTCGATGTGGAGCGGTTCCTGCAGGCCTACCCGTTCGAGGGAACGATCCGCCCGTTCCATTTCGTCGTCACCGACCCGATGGCCCGGTGGAACAACGGCGTTTTCGGCATCTCGGCCGACAAAACCGCACCGAACGGCATCGCCATCTCCGCCGAGCCGGTCGGCAAACCGGTCGAACTGGACATCCAGACGCTGACTACCATGCTGATGGGCTACAAACGCCCCACCTATCTGGCCAAAATCGAACGTATCAAGACCGACCGCCGCACCCTGCGCCTGCTGGAGGAGATCATCCCCGACGGCCAGCCCTACTTCTCGGACTACTTCTGACGCACACGCCCCCTATATATGCAGCAGGGACAGGATCGGTACCGATCCTGTCCCTGCTGTCATTTCAGCGTATTCCGCTCCGTCAGAACATATAGTCCCAGGCGGGCAGCTGCACGGGATCCTGTGCAAGTGCCTCGACAGCCTGCGGATCCAGATATTTCTTATGGATCACCAGACGGAACATATATTCGTCGAACCAGTCATCCGTAAACGTCAGATAACCGTCATTACCATACGTCGTTCCCCAACTGTTCTCGAACTCCCACTTGACGGGAACGTCGTTCTCGTCGGTATCCACGCCGATCAGCGTCATGGCATGGCTCGAACCGCTCTGGCGGGTCAGGATGCGCACCTCCTTGTCCATCGACAGTTCCACGCCGAAGAGCGCCTCGTAATCGTACAGATCGGGATCCATGATGCCCGCCACCCGATCCAAATACTTGTTTACGTCACACGAAGCATACATGGCCTCGTTGTTCTTGATGGAAGCCAGCGCCGCCCGTTTGATCGCATCGTTCGGCAGGTTGAGATAGACCCAGTTCACACCCTCCACCGTATTGCGGTAGTTGGCGATTTCGTACAGTTTGTAGTATTCGCGCGTGGGATCGTTCATAATCATGATGTAGTTCTCCGGCGAATAGTCCCCTGGGGTGATTTCCGCATAGAACTCCTGGGGCGTATAGTGCCTGGTCACCAGCTGGCCGTCCTGCGTGCGGTAACGCCACTCGAACTCGACGGGCGGCTCACCCAGACAGAGCGCCAGCATCCGGTAGATGTCGCTCAACGCGGCCGCCTTCTGCTGCTCCACGGCCTTCGTCCGTTTGCCCTTTGCGGCATTTACCGTCTCGCGCAACGCATAGCCTTCCCTGCGGAGTTTCTCCTTAATGAGCGCCATCATCTGATTCGTATTCTCGGAATGGGGCGTTTCGGGCATCACCGACGCCGGAACGACGCCGTATTTTCCGCCCAGGTTATAGTAGAGGTTCCACACGCCGCCGTCATCCACCGGAGCGGCAAAATAGCGTGCCACCTCCCGGTCGTCCATATCGCGGGAAGCCGTTGCAATCGCATTTTCGAGAAACAGATTCGATTTTTCCAGAATATCCCAGAAATAGAGATAGCTGTGCGAGAAGTCGAAATCGGCCAGTCCGTACCGTTTCATGACCGACGGACGCAGCACGTTCATGGATGTAAACATCCAGCAGCGGCCAGACTGTTTCTGGTCGGTAATACCCTGCACATCGACGCGGTATTTGAAATAATGGTCGATTTTGCCCGCCAGTTCGTGATTCTTCACCAACGACTGAATGTCTGCGGTAGAAATCAGCGCATTCTGGGCTGCGACGGTCGCATTGTCTCGCTGAAAGTTGTTACGCATTTGCCTGATATCGGCCTCCGAAATGGACTGCGCCTCGGCCATGAAACCGCAGGTCAGAGTCAGGATCGCCGCCAAAGAGATCGTTTTTTTCATTTGTCGTAAAATTAGGTAAATGTGTGATCGACCGTTCAACCGGCCATTCGCAAAGATAATACATTCCATGTTGCCACCAGCATTCCGCACCATTTTTTCCCATGGCCGCAGAGACCGCGTCACGCTATATCGGCACCCGCTTTGACCACAGGTACCCGCACCGTCTGATGGAACGGAATCAGGGCGGAGACTGCAGCCAGAATCACGGCGGCCAGCAGCAGGTATCCGAACAGTATCTTCAGACTCAGCAGCAGCCCCTGGGTTTGCAGAAGGGCATACAGGCTGCTGTTGGCAATCTGCTCGGCCTGTTGATAACCGCCCCCCTGGCCGCCCTGCATCAACTGTGCATAACGCTGCACGGCCTGCGGGTCGGTCAGCGTCAGGTGTTCCACCAGCCGCCCCATGCTCTGCTGCTGCACATGATACAACATGTTGCTGTAAAACGAGGCGGCGAAAACCGGCGTCAGCACCGAACGCACGGAGATCATGAAAAACGTGTTGGAAACCAGATAGCGGGGTTCCAGCTTCTCGGCCGTATAGACACCGAATGCGATCACGCAGAGCATCATACCCATGCCCTTGACAATCATGGGCAGGAAGAGTGCCTCATAGCGGCTGTCCGGCCCCACGCCCCAATACATGGTGGCAAAATAACAGGCAAACAGCCCCATGGCCGCCGAAATCAGATAGCGGAAGCGCCAGCGCTGCCAGCGGAACCACCAGAAGGCGATCACGCCGGCAATGACATAACCGGGTATGGTGAACAATCCCAGGAGATTGGCATGCACATTATCCACATTCAGAATATTCTGCACATAACTGTTCACCAGCGTGGTGTCACTGTTGAGAAAGATGCAGAAAAACGTAAACACATACCCCACCACCGAATTGATATGCCGGAACGGTTGAAAACTGATGTACGGTCTGCGCGCATAGCGCTGGCTGACGGCAAACAGCAGCAATGTCACGATGCCGAGTACCGTAAACCAGGTGATGTACCGGTCGGCGAACCAGTCGGCATTCTTGCCGTAGGTACAGACATAGACGATCATCAGGTAGGCTGCACTGAGCAGGAAGGGGCTCCGGTAGTTGATCTCCTTCAGATAAGCGGTTCGGGGCTTCTGCGCGTTGCGGAAAAACACGACGACGCAGGTCATTGTCAACAACAGCAGCACGATCACGAAATAGTAGGTATACTGCCAGTGGTAATTGCTGGCGAGCCATGCCGTGATCGGCACCGACAGCTGGCCGCCGCCGAATACGATCGGATAGAACCAGGAGTAGCTCTCGCTGCGCACCTTGTTCGGACTGAAAAAAGGCGTCATCAGAATAATGAACTCCAGCAGCAGGAAGGTTTTCAACACACCGATCAGAAAACTGCACAGGATGATGATTTCGATAGCGTCACTCTGCGCGCAGATCAAGGCGAGGCACACCTGCACCCCCATATCGGCGAGGATCAACGATTTGGAGGTCAGCATCTGCCGGATCTTCTGCACAAACGGATTGGCCACCACCATGCCGACCGAACAGGCATAGTATGCCATCATGACATCCTCGCGCGTTGTTCCCAGCGCGCCCGACACGTCGATGCTGCTGCCCACATAGGCGCCGTTGAGCATCAGCACGGAGAGCAGGATCAGGAACATGACACCCAGTGCCAGCCACTGCGGCACCCATGGCCTGACCGGAACATCCAACACGTACCGTCTCATCGCTTGATCGCAGCCACCTCAACCATCATGCCGGCTCGGAGCAGGTCGAGATCCTCCTTGTCCACATCCACCAGATCGATCCGCACGGGAATGCGCTGCTGGATCTTCACGAAGTTGCCGGCCGAGTTGTCGGTCGGGATCAAGGCGTACTTCGATCCGGTCGCCTCCGATATGGCGGTAACTATTCCGGTGATTTTCTTGTCCTTGTAGGCATCCACCTTTATCCTTACTTTCTGTCCGAGGTAGATATTTCCGATCTGGGTCTCCTTGTAGTTTGCGGTCACCCATTTCTGGTTCTCCCGAACCAGATAGGAGATGCTCTGCCCTGCCTGGATATACTGCCCCTCCTCCAGCGAACGCCGCCCCATGTAGCCGTCGAACGGCGCCGTCACGACCGTATAGGACAGGTTCAGTTCGGCCATGTCCCGTTCGGCCTCGCAATGCAGGATCGTCGCATCGGCACCGGCGGCCCGCTTGGCGGCTTCGTCGCTCTGCGAGCGGGCCGTCTCGCGCTGCTGCTTCAAAGCCTCGAAGCGCGCCAGCGACGCATCGTAGGAGGCCTTCATCTGCTCGAACTGCTGTCGGGAGACCGCCTCATCGACCAGCAGCCGCTCGTAACGATGGTAGTCCTGCTCCGTCTGCCAGAGCTGAGCCTCCGCCTCCGCCATATTTGCATCCTGCACGGCCACGTTGATCTGCGCCGTATTGACCACCGAATTCAGCACCTCTTTCGTATTCTCCGCATCCATCAGCGCGGCAACGGCCTCCTGCAGGCGGATCTTGTACTCCCTGTCATCCAGCACCAGCAGCGTATCGCCCCTATGGACATACTGGTGTTCCGAGAAACAGATCTCGCGGATATAACCCGACACCCGGATATTGACGGGAACAATATACTGATCGACATAGGCATTGTTGGTGATCTCGTACCGCAGAAAAAGCGCGAGAACCATAGTGCGCCGGACAGGAAAAACACCGCACATACGGAGTTGAGTATGATATTCCGGTTACGCTGCCGCTTCAGTGCGATGTATCGTTTGTCGTGTGTCCTTGTCATATCGTTTGCTAAAGATTTCCGCAGATTTTCTGCAATTCGTAGTAGGTGTAGATCACCTGCGTGCGCGCCGTGATGGCCTGCAGTTCGGCATTCATATACAGCGAGCTGGCATCCAGCAGGTCGGTCAGGATCACCAGTTGGTTCATGTAGCGGTTCTGCATGATCCGGTAGTTCTCCCGCGCCTGCTCAATCGACAACTTCATGCGGGCGACCCGTTCGAGCGCCTCCTTGTGTTTCAGAAAGGCGGTCCGGATCTGCATCCGTATCTGCTGCCGCCCCTGCGCCTCCTGATTTACCGCCAGCCGGAGCTGCTGCTCGGCCACCACCCGTTTGTGGCGGTTCTTGTAGAGAGACGATACCGGAATATTCAGCGTCAGGCCGATTTTTCACGCGTTGTTGTACATGTCCACCATCGTGCGCGTAATAGGTCGGGCGAACGTATTGCCGCCTTCCAGATAGAGCGAAGGCAGGTTGTCGGAACGCACATACCGTATATTGTTCTGTGACAGTTCGATCCTCTTGCCGAGCGCCTGCATGGAGGGATTGGAAACGTAGGCCGAGGAGACATACTCTTCGTAGTCGGCCACCTCCGGCAGTTCGCAATCGAGAAACCGTTCGTCGGGACGGATCACCGCCTCTTCGTCCAGCGCCAGCAGAATGGTCAGCTGCTGCGACACGAGCAGGATCCCGTCATTCACCTCCGTGAGAGCCAGTTGGTCGTCCGTAAGCTGCAGTTCGCTCCGCAGCACATCGTTGTTGGTGATGAGTCCTTCGCGCTTCATCTGGCGGATGTCGATCAGCCGGCGTTCCGACTCCCTGATCTTATAGGTCAGCAGTTCCTGCTGCTTGTAGAGGCAGAACAGATTCAGATACTGCTGCAGCAGCCCCAGTTTCACGGACGCATCGTCCTCGGCCGTCTGCAGTTCGGCAATCTGCCGCTCCAGCTCGGCCTTCTGAATGCCGAGGGTGATCTTGCCGGAATTGTAAATGGGCTGCCGGAATACGATACCGTAGTTCTGCGACCAGTCGGGCGTCTCCGGATAGATCGGATCGGTCAGCCCATGCTGAAACACGACCGGCTGGCCGATCACTCCGCCCGCCAGTTCGATCCCGACATCCGGATAGGCCTGCTTGCGGGCGTCCCGCTTGCGCTCCTCGGCAATCCGTTCGTTCAGTATGTCGGCCTGGAGTTGCAGGTTGCAGGTCGTGCCCCGCTCGAACAGCTGTTCGACGGTCAGGCGAATGGTATCCGCCGGCTGCGCCTGAACTGCTCCGGCTCCGCCTACAACACACAGCAGCAACAGGCTAATAGCGCTCCAACGTCTCATACACCTCCTCCAACAGGGTGATTGCGGCTGCCGTAGCCTCGCTCCCTACATGCTCCTCGGCATAACGATACACCTCGTCGATCAACGGTTTCACCTGCCGGGCCAGCGCCTCACCCTAACTGCTCAGGAAAATGAGCTTGCTGCGCCCGTCCTCGGCAATGGCCCGACGCTCCACCAGCCCCTTCTGCTCCATGTTGTTGAGCAGGCTGGTCAGACTGGCCTTGTCCCGCACCGTGCTGACGGCCAGCGCCTGCTGGCTGACCCCCTGTTTCTGCCACAGCTTGTAGAGGATCTGAAGCATCTCGAACGACAAGTCGATATGATGCTCCTTGAGGGCCTTGCCCATGGCGGATCGGAAGGCGGAGTGCACCTTCAATATCTGATGGAACAATTCGGGGACTAAACGGGTGGTCATAACACGGACAGGTACTATAATCGAGCCGCAAAGACAGATAAAATAGTTTGATTTCAAACCATCTCTTTACAATCCTTCACCCGATCCGGCCATCCCGCCCGAAACGCAGATGCCCTGTCCCGGCACCGTCGCGCCCGCCGATCGCGGCTCCGCTCCTCCCAAGGCACCAGGCGCCCCAAACAACAGAGGAGACGCCCGTCGTCGTCAGAACGGACATCTCCTCTATAGTGGCCGGTCGGCAGTTTTCCGATCGTCTTACGCCCACGTTACGGTTGCCGAATCGCCCCAGACCGCAGGTGTGCGATTCCAGAAATATTCGCGTACCGTCATCGTACGGGCGCCGACATCGATGCACACCACCTGGAACGACAACAGGGTCTCGTCATCGCCCGACACCTCACCCTTCATGGGCGAGTCCACCCGGAATACGGGCAGATCGAGATCGCCGTCAGGTCCCTGCCAGGTGTAAAACTCATTGTAGTTGGTGTTGCCGTGAAACCATGCCCGAATCGTCGGCTGGGTATGCAGGAAATCGGCCAAGCGGCGGTATTCCCGCACAGGCACGCCTTTCCGCCCTACGCTGCAGGTGTCGCCGCTCAGATTCTCGAAACCGTCCGTCCGATTGATCGAATGGTCGCCATACGGATTGATGAACTGTTTGGCCTCGGCATCGGGTTCCGAATGGGTGAACAGCAGGCAGGGCATCTCGCCACCGGCCAATTCATCGGCCAGCCAACGGCGGGCAGCCGCGTCGGGCCACATACCGGCAAAGGCAAACCGGACACCCGACAGCACAAACGAATAATCACCTTGTCGGTCGCATAATCGAACGTCGCGCCCGTGCGCAACGTATCGGGCTGCATGGTGCGGTTGTAGATTTCGGCCGCACAGGTCGCATCCCGTTCCGGCGACAGGGGACGTACATAGCCGATGGCATTCGACAGGTCGTGGTTGCCCGCCAGCAGCCGCACGGGCGGCATGTCCGGCACGAGCCAGGTTGCGGCAAACTGCTGCCATGACACGGCAGCCGGCTGCACTCCGTCCTCCATGCGGTTGGCGATGTCGCCGCCGCAGACGATGAAATCGAGCGATCCGACCGTCCCGGCCATAATCCGGTTCACCTCCTCGGCGCTGGCCTCATGGCCGCGGAATTCACACTCCAGCCCATAGTGGGGATCGGACATGAATACGAAACGAATCTGTTGGGCATGCACCTCCGGCATCCCTGCCAGCAGCAACAGACAGGATAACCCTACTAACTTTACAAACAACCGCTTGCGGCAACCGTTTTTGATCTGGGCGGTTTGACCTCCTGCCCCGCCGCGAGCGGGAAACAGGCAGCTGCTTTGGGACGCACAGACCGTCCGGTGACGCCATAAGGGAAAAAACCATTCCATGTCCGATGCTGTTTTAATGACAAAAGAAGCGGATACGCATAACATTTCCGCTTCTTTTCCGTAACGATTGCATTACGGCCTACGCCATCACCTCCTTAAGCAGACGCCACAGGCCGGTCAGCCCTTGTCACAAAGAACAACAGACACCACGATCGTCCCGCCTCGTCCCTTGCTTCCTTCCGGCAGCACGCGGAAAGGTGACTTACGGCCTCCACAATCTGTCCGCACCACCTGCACGCCGTATCCGGATCTTGCAGATTCCTTTTTTTATGCTTAATTTTATTATCGTTATTGAACCACTTTACTAAATCTGTCTGAAAATGAAAAAGTACATTGCAGAAATGATCGGGACAATGGTTCTCGTCCTGATGGGATGCGGCAGCGCCGTATTCGCAGGAAGTGTAACCGGCACGGTAGGAGCCGGCGTCGGCACAATCGGCGTGGCACTGGCATTCGGACTTTCGGTCATTGCCATGGCCTACACCATCGGCAACATTTCAGGCTGTCACATCAACCCCGCCATCACCCTCGGCGTTTTCCTTTCAGGCCGCATGTCCGGCAAAGAAGCAGCCGGATACATGATTTTCCAGGTAATAGGCGCCATTCTCGGCTCGGCCATCCTCTATGCACTCGTATCGACCGGCATGCACGGCGGCCCTACGGCAACGGGAGCCAACAGTTTCCCCGAAGGCACCATGCTGCAGGCGTTCATCGCCGAGGCGGTCTTTACCTTTATTTTCGTACTGGCTGTTCTGGGCGCTACGGATTCCAAACACGGTGCCGGCAATCTGGCAGGCCTGGCCATTGGTCTGACCCTGGTGCTGGTTCACATCGTCTGCATCCCGATTACGGGTACTTCGGTCAATCCGGCCCGTTCGATCGGTCCGGCATTGTTTGAGGGAGGCCAGGCGCTGTCGCAGCTGTGGCTGTTCATCGTAGCTCCGTTTGTCGGCGCCGCCCTGAGTGCCGGCGTATGGAAACTCTTCGCCGAGAAACCGAAGAAATAGGGCTACCCCTGTTATCCGAAACGACAATCCTCCTGCCGTTTATGATTGCGGCAGGAGGATTGTTTGTTACAAACCGCCCCTGCCCCTTCAATACCCTCAGCAGGCAGCCTGCCACCGACACAAACAAAAAAGGCAGTCATCGCTGATGCCTTCTGAGAGCGGAAAACGAGACTCGAACTCGCGACCCCAACCTTGGCAAGGTTGTGCTCTACCAACTGAGCTATTTCCGCATTCACCGGAACACCTGTCCCGTTTGCGAGTGCAAAGATAAGCAGGATTTACGTTTCTGCAAACTTTTCGCAATAATTTTTCATCGATTCCACCTCATCCCGGCCGAACCAGCGGATCTCACCGTCGCGCCGGAACCATGTCAGCTGCCTTTTGGCATACCGGCGCGAGTTACGCTTGATGAGTTCCACCGCCTCCTCCAGCGAACAACTGCTCTCGAAAAAGGCAAACAGCTCCTGATACCCCACCGTGCGCAACGCATTCAGATGGCGCAGCGGAAAGAGCCGTTCGGCTTCGGCCAGCAGGCCGTCGTGCATCATTCCATCCACCCTGCGGTTGATCCGGTCATACAACTCCTCACGAGGCACCTCGATGCCGATCTTCACGATGCGGAACGGCCGCTGCCGCTGTTCGCCCCTGCGCTGGGCCGAATAGGGTTCGCCCGTGAGCAGACACACCTCCAGCGCCCGCAGCACCCGTGCCGGATTGCTACGATCGACCTCCGCCCAATAGGCCGGGTCGAGCCGTTCCAGTTCGGCCACCAGAGCAAGCAGCCCCTCCTGCCGGAGCCGCTCCTCCAACGTGCGGCGCAGATCCGGATCGGCCTGCGGCAACGGATCGAAGCCGTTGCAGAGAGCATCCACATACAGTCCCGAACCGCCCACGGCGATCACATAATCGTGTGCCGCAAACAGTCTTTCCAGCAGGGTCAGCGCTTCGGTCTCGAAGCGTCCCGCATTGTAGTCGTCAGACACCTCTCGGTCGGCGATGAAATAGTGCGTGGCCGCCGCCAGCTCCTCGGCCGTAGGCTGCGCCGTCCCGATGGCCATGCCGCGGAATACCTGCCGCGAATCGGTCGAGATGATCGGCGCATCGAGCAGCTGCGCCAGCCGGACAGCCACCGCCGTCTTGCCCGATCCGGTCGGGCCCACGATGACGACCAGCGTCGGTTTCCGATCAGAAGTCATCCGAATAGTTGTCGTCTTCCGTTCCCTCGAAATCGGCAAAGTCGGCCATCATATCGCCGAAGGGATCCTCTCCCTCCTCGTCGAGCAGACCGTCCGCCGCATCGGCTGCCAGTTCGCCCTCCGACAGCAGGACACGGGGATACGCCACCCCCTCCGCCTCGCGGCCGAAATCGGCAATCGTCAGGTAGAGCGACCGGCCGGAAAGCAGGTCGAAGACAAAGATCAGCCTCGACACACCGGCGGCAGCCAGCTCGTCGAGCCGCACATCCTCCATTGGCTGGGCATCCACGCTCTCCTCGTCGTCGAACATGTCGGTCAGCGTATATTCCTGCAGTTTGTTCCACCGCTCGTTGGCCGTAAAGAACGAACAGAAATTCGACCGGTCGAGGCCGAGATCCCGGCAGATCGTATCGTGAAGGTGCAACAGATCCGTATTGGCAGCCACCTCGTACTCACGCACGAAGGTGTCGGATTCGTCGCTCAACATTCTCAGTTTGAAAATCATCGCTATGCTGTTTTGAAGATTCTTGCGCCGCCCTCTCCGTGACGGCTACACAAATGTAATGTTTTCTCCGCAGTTACCACCCACTCAAACAACGAAGACGGCTGTCGGCAGGCGCCGACAGCCGTCTATTTCCATGTTCGGATCCGCCCCCGTCAGAAGACCTCGTGGAGCAGAACGGTCTGCGTACGATCCGGACCGACCGACAGCACGGCCACCTTGATGCGCGTCAGCTCCTCGATCTTGCGCACATAATTCTTGGCGGCTTCGGGCAGTTCGTCGAAACTCCGGATACCGGAAATGTCCTCTTTCCAGCCGGGCATCTCCACATAGATCGGCTTGCAGCGCTGGAATTGCGGAATCGTCGGCGGCATCGTCTCGATGCGGCGGCCGTCCAGTTCGTATGCCACACAGATCTTCACCGTATCGAGTCCCGACAGCACGTCAAACAGCATCAGCGCCAGGTAGTCAATACCGCTCACGCGACGCGTGTGGTTCAGCACGACGGCATCGAGCCAGCCCACCCTGCGGGGACGTCCCGTCACCGTGCCGTACTCGTGGCCCCGCTCGCGGATGGTATGGGCAATCTCGCCGTCCAGCTCCGTCGGGAACGGACCTTCACCCACGCGGGTCGTATAGGCCTTGCAGACACCGATCACGTTGTCCACATAACGGGGCGCGATGCCCGTATTCTGCGGCACGCTCGACGCCGTGGGGCTGGACGAGGTCACATACGGATAGGTGCCGTGGTCGATGCACAGCATCACACCCTGCGCGCCCTCGAACAGCACGCGCGCCCCCTTCTCGATCTCCTCGTTGATGAGTACCGACGTATCGCAGATATATTTGCCGAGCCGGCGTCCCAGTTCCATGTACTGTGCATAAATCTCGTCGAACGACATCGGCTCGCAGCCGTACATGGCCAATTCGCGGTTCTTGACCTCCAGCGCGTCGCGCAGACGGGCTGCGAAATAATCGCCGTCGAGAAGGTCACCCATGCGGATGCCGATGCGGTCGTATTTGTCGGAATAGGCCGGACCGATACCCTTCTTGGTGGTTCCGATCTGTTTGCCGCCCTTCAGGGACTCCGCAGCGCCGTCCAGCACGGAGTGGTAAGGCATCACCACGGCCGCACGGTCGGAGATGAACAACTTGTAGTCCGTCACGCCACGCGACTCCAGCGTTTCGAGTTCGCTTACAACGCTCACCGGATTGATTACCATGCCGTTGGCCATCACATTCTTGATGTGCGGGTTGAAGATACCCGACGGAATGCTCTGCAGCGCATAGCGCTGGCCTCCGAACTCGATCGTATGACCGGCATTGTTACCGCCCTGGTAACGCACCACCACATCGGCCTGCTGGGCAAAATAGTCGGTGATTTTGCCTTTTCCTTCGTCTCCCCATTGGGTTCCGACGACAACCAACCTGTTCTTCATATCGAATGTTGTGTAGTCTCCGTTGATTTGTTATTTGACACCCGCGCGATTGTAGATGTAATCCACGTTTTTCATGTAGTAGTCGAGCGTGAAGCATCCGTCCAGTTCCTCCGGCGTGAGCCGCTGCATCACTTCCGGACTTTCGCGCAGCAGTTCCTGGTAATCGCGGCGCTCGCTCATGGCGCGCATGGCGATCGGCTGCACCGTATCGTAAGCCTGCTCGCGCGAGAGGCCTTTGGCGATCAGCGCATTCATGACACGCTGGGCGAAGATCACGCCGCGCGTGCGGTAGATGTTCTCCAGCATCACGTCCGGGAAAACGGTCAGGTTCTCCAGCACGCCGCGGAACCGGTTGAGCATGTAGTCGAGCAGCATCGTCGCGTCGGGCAGGATGATACGCTCGGTAGCCGAGTGGGAAATGTCACGCTCGTGCCATAGTGCCACGTTCTCGTAGAAGGTCACCATGTAGCCGCGCATCACACGGGCGCAGCCGGTGATGTTCTCGCTGCTGATCGGGTTGCGCTTGTGGGGCATGGCGCTCGAACCCTTCTGACCCTTGCCAAACGCCTCCTCCACTTCATGCACCTCGGTACGCTGCAGGTTGCGTACCTCGAACGCCATCTGCTCCAGCGAAGCGGCAATCACGGCCAGCGTAGCCATGTAGTAGGCGTGGCGGTCGCGCTGGATCACCTGCGTCGAGACGTTGGCACTCTGGATGCCCAGTTTCTCGCACACGTAATCCTGAATGAACGGAGGGATGTTGGCGAAGTTGCCCACCGCACCGCTCAGCTTGCCCACCTCGATGTTGCGGGCGGCCTCCTTGAAGCGGGCCAGGTTGCGCATCATCTCCTCGTGCCACAACACCCATTTCAGACCGAAGCAGGTGATGTCGGCATGGATGCCGTGCGTACGGCCGATGCAGGGGGTATCCTTGAACCGCAGCGCCTGTTTGCGCAGCATCTCGATGAAGGCTTCGATATCCTTGAGCAGGATCTCGTTGGCCTGTTTGATGAGATAGCCGTTGGCCGTATCGACCACGTCGGTGCTGGTCAAACCGTAATGCACCCACTTGCGCTCCTCGCCGAGGGTTTCGCTGACGGCACGCGTGAAGGCCACGATGTCGTGATGGGTCTGCTCTTCGATCTCCTTGATCCGGTCTATGCTGAACGAGGCCTTTTCCCACAGTTTGGCGACATCCTCCTTGGGAATGACTCCCAGTTCGCTCCACGCTTCGGCGGCGAGGATCTCGACTTTCAGGTAAGCCTCGAATTTCTTCTGTTCGGTCCATACGGCCCGCATGGCAGGCCTGCTGTATCTTTCAATCATAACTGCATTGTTTTGACAGGATACAAAGATACCACTTTCGCCTCGGATTCCGTCCATTCACGGATTCAATTCTGCAAATATTTTCGCATCCCGCTCCCCGCCGGCCGCCGCCACACCCCTTTTTCGCACGCCCTGAGCCTTTTCCTGCCGCACGGCACCCGCTCCGCACCCTGCTTTCGCGAGCCTTTTTTGCAGTTTTTCCGCCACGCGGCGCGACAAAATTTTGGAGAACCGATTTTCTTTTCTATATTTGCATTCGCATTTGGCAATCAAGCCCGGAAAGATGGGTGAGTGGCTGAAACCACCAGTTTGCTAAACTGACGTACGGGAATACCTGTACCGGGGGTTCGAATCCCCCTCTTTCCGCCAAAAAAGGCCGATATTACGCAGCGTAATATCGGCCTTTTGCTTTTTATTCACACGCCCCCTATCCTTCCCGATCCGTCTTGGGCATCAGCGCATGCTGCGCAAGCCGCTCGAACAACGCAGTCCGATAACTTTCCGAAATCGGAATATACTCCTTGCCGAAAACGATGCGGTTGCGCTCGATGATTCGTATGGCATTCAGGCGGACGATATACGAACGGTGAACCCGCACGAACTCGGCGCCAGGCAGCTGCTCCTCCATTGCCTTGAGGCTGATGAGCGACAGGATCGGCTGCGACTCCCCCTCGACATGGATCTTCACATAATCCCGCCACCCCTCGACATACAGTATCCGGTCGAACTCGATCTGCTGCAGCCGGTACTCCGTCTTGACAAAGATGGCGCGCGGTGGTGCCGCAGCCGTAGCCGGTTGTCCGTCCGCCTCGCCGACCTTCCCTGCACGGTCACGAATCTCGAACCACCCCAGCGCCTTTTCGGCCGCCTCCAGAAAATCGGCATAGGAGATCGGCTTGAGCAGGTAGTCGATGGCATTGACCCGGAACCCCTCGACCGCATAGCGGCTGAATGCCGTCGTGAAGATCACGCGCGTTCCGACAGGCAGCATGCGGGCCAGCTCCATGCCGTTCAGGCCGGCCATCTGAATATCGCAGAAGATCAGATCGACGGGATGCTCCCTCAACGCGTCGAAAGCGGCCACCGCACTTCCATAGGAACCGCAGAGTTCCAGAAAAGGGGTTTTCCGCACATATCCCTCCATCAATTCGACGGCCAGCGGCTCATCGTCTATTACGGCACAACTCAGTTTCATTTTTCGTAAAGGTCAATGGACAACTCTGCCTGATAATCTTGCTCTCCAATCGGTCCGTACACAAAGTTGTAGCGCCCCGGATAAATCATCTCCAGCCGCTTGGAAAGGTTCTGCAGCCCGATGCCCGAACCGCTGCGGTCCGAATCGCCCGCCTTGGGAAACGACGTATTCCGTATGCGGTACACCAAACGCCCCTCCGACTCGGCAATGTCGATCGCTATGCGCGACGGCTGCTCGTTGCTGACGCCGTGCTTGAAGGCATTCTCGACGAGCGAGATGAACAGCAGTGGCGCAATCGGCGCCGACGAGGGTTCCTCGGGCAGCGCAACCTCCAGTTCCACATGGCGCGGAAGCCGCAGCCGCATCAGCTCGATATAATCACGCAGGAAACGGATCTCCTCCCTCAGCGGCACGGTGGACTGGCTGCTGTCGTACAGCACGTAACGCAGCATGCAGCTCAGATCATGCACGGCCTGCTGGGCGCGCTCGGCATCGATCTGGATCAGCGAATAGATGTTGTTGAGCGTATTGAAGAGGAAGTGGGGATTGAGCTGGCTCTTCAGATTCTGCAGTTCGGCCTCCGTATGGGCGTGTTCGAGCTGCTGGCGGGCCGCTTCGGTACGATACCAGCTGCCCGTCATGCGGATCGCCACGCTGGCGCCCACGACCAGCATATACAGTACGGCATTGTGGATCAAGAAGCGGACATGCCCCTGCCAGCCGGCGGGTGCCGGCCGAGCGGGAGCGTCGGGCGGCACGAACACATAGTGGAGCAGCAGCCCCACCCCCCACATGACGAGGGCGATCAGCACCAGGTTGCACAGCAGGAACAGGCCGATGCGCCGGGAAAAGAGGTAGCGTCCGATCAGCCCGAAGTAATTGACGTAGAAGACGACAATGAAGGAGAACGGTACCAGCAGCGCACGCAGGTAGTCTCCGCCTCCCATCATGGAGCGGTCGGGTCCCATGACGAACAGCGGCATGCCGAGTACCACGGCCCATGCCGTCAGATGGATCAGCCATCCCGATGATTTCTGTAAAGCGGCCATATGACAAATATAGCGAAAGGCCGGCGCAGCGGCAAACAAAAACCTCGTTTTCAGACCGGACTGCGCCGAGCCGGATTCATAAACTGGACACAGAACATGCCGACGACCCCTACTCGTAGCGGATCGCCTCGATCGGGTCGAGCATGGCCGCCTTCTGGGCAGGATACCAGCCGAAGAAGACGCCCGTCAGCGTACAGACGGCAAACGACAGGATCACGCTCCAGGGCTGGATGTAGATCGGGAATGCGGCAACGATATTGACCACGACGGCCGCCCCGATGCCGAGCAGCACACCGATCAGGCCGCCCGTCACGCTGATGAGGATCGACTCGATCAGAAACTGCGCCAGAATGTCGCGCCCCTTGGCTCCGATCGACATGCGCAGGCCGATCTCGCGCGTACGCTCGGTCACGGAAACATACATGATGTTCATGATGCCGATGCCGCCGACCAGCAGCGAGATGCCCGCCACGGCCGCCAGCAGCACGGTCATCATGTCGGTCGTGGAGGTCAGCATCGAGGAGAGCTCCTGCTGCGAGCGGATCGAGAAATCGTCCTCGTCGGTCACCTTCAGCCGGTGGTTGGTGCGCAGGATCTTGGAGATCTCGTCGATCGCCTCCTCGGTATAGCTTTCGCTCAGCGCCGAGCAGATGATCTCCTGCAGGTGCGTAATGGCCAGAATACGCTTCTGGACGGTCGTATAGGGAGCGATAATCAGGTCGTCCTGGTCCATGCCCATGCTGTTGTAGCCCTTGTTCTCCAGCACGCCGACAATGCGAAAGGGAATGGAACCGAAACGGATCACCTTGCCGATCGGGTTCTCGCCGTCGGGAAAGAGTTCATCGACCACCGTCTGCCCCACCAGACACACCTTGGCAGCCACGTGGATATCCTGTTCCGTGAACGGTTCGCCGTCGGCCACCCTGTAGCGGCGGATCTCCAGATAGTCGAGATTGACGCCATAGACCGACGTAGGGGTGTTGTTCGCCCCGTACACCACCTGACCGGCGCTGTTCACGGCCGGCGACACATAGCTGACATAGCGGGTCTTGTCGCGGATATCCTCGAAGTCCTGCAGCTTGAGCGACTCCATGTCGTCGGCATCGAGCCGCACGCCGCCCCGCATGTCGCCGCCCGGATGGATCATGATCATGTTCGAACCCATCTCGCTGATTTCGGCCTGGATGCTCTTCTTGGAACCCTGTCCGATAGCCAGCATCGTGATGACCGAGGCCACGCCGATGATGATGCCCAGCATGGTCAGGAACCCGCGCAGCTTGTTGTTGCTGAGCGCCTTGACGGCTATCTTGAATAAATTGGCAAAATTCATGTTCTACTCCTCCGGTTTTGGCAACTGCGCCAGCGCATCGGCCGCGCTCAGCACCCGTTCGTTGCGCACGTCCGCCGTGATGCGGCCGTCCCGCAGGGTGATGTTGCGGCTGCTGTACTGGGCAATTTCGGGATTGTGTGTAACGAAGATGATCGTACGCCCCTGGGCGTGGAGCTGCTGGAAAAGCACCAGCACCTCGAAACTGGTGCGGGTATCGAGGTTACCGGTCGCCTCGTCGGCGAGGATGACCGCCGGATCGTTCACCAGCGCGCGGGCAATCGCCACACGCTGCATCTGGCCGCCCGACATCTGGTTGCTCTTGTGCAGCAGCCGGTCGCCCAGCCCCACCGCCTTGAGCGCCTCGACCGACCGGGCGTACCGCTCGGCCGCCGAGTAGGTCGAATTGTACATCAGCGGCAGTTCGACATTCTCGATGGCCGTCGTCTTGGGCAGCAGGTTGTAATTCTGGAAGACGAAGCCGATCTTGCGGTTGCGCAGTGTGGCGCGCTGGTTCTTGTCCATCGTGCGGACCGCCACGCCATCGAGATAGTATTCGCCCGAGGTAGGCGTATCCAGACACCCCAGCGTATTGAGCAGGGTGGACTTGCCCGAACCGGAAGTTCCCATGATGGTGACGAACTCCCCTTCGGCAATCGTAAACGAAACGCCGCGCAGGGCATGGACGATCTCGTCTCCGACCCGGAAATCGCGCCCGATGTTTTCCAAACGAATGACCTCTTTCATGGCTATTTCTTGTTATTGCCGCCGGGAGGCGTCGGCATGAAGGGACTGCGCTCGGCCGACTGCGCAGCGGCAGGCTGCCGGACAGCCGTCAGTCCGACCACCACCTCCTCGTTGTCGGACAATCCCTCCAGCACGGCCGTACGGTCGCCGCTCGCCACGCCGCAGCGCACGTTGCGCACCGTGAGCGTCGAATCGTTCTTCACCCACACCTTGCGTGTGCCGGAAACGGCCGGCGCCGTATCGGGTTCGAGGGTCAGACCGATTTCGGCCAGCAGCTCCGCATCGGGAACGTAGCGCAACGCCTTGGTCGGAACGGTCAGCACATCGTCCTGTTCAAAAGTATAGATCGTCACATTGGCCGTCAGTCCGGGTTTCAGTTTCAGGTCGGGATTGTAGGCGGTGATGACCACCTCGTAGGTGACCACGCTGGATTCGGTCGTCGCCTCCAGCCGCACCTGTTTGACCGTTCCCGTAAAGATGTCGTCGGGATAGGTATCGACCGTAAAATCGACCCGTTGCCCGTCGGCCACCTGCCCGATGTCGGCCTCATCGACATCGGCGATCACCTGCATCTGGGTCAGGTCGTTCGCTATGGTAAACAGCGTAGGTGTCTCGAATCCGGCCGCCACGGTCTGCCCCTCCTCCACGGCACGGCTGATGACCACGCCATCGATCGGCGAGGTGATGGTGGCGTACTCCAGGTTCTGCCGCACCCGCACGATGTCGGCCTGGTTGCGCAGGTAGGTATTGAGCGCCGTCTCATACATATACAATGCCTGGTCGTATTCGGAATCGCTCACCAGATCCTTTTCATAGAGGGTCTTGGTACGCGTATATTCCTTCAGCCGGTACTCGTATTCGGTCTTGCTGCTGGCCAGATCGGCCTGCGACGACTGCAGTTCGGCCTCCAGCGTCACCTTGTCCATCTCGGCAATCAGCTGTCCGGCCTTCACCACGTCGTTGTAATCGACGTAGAGTTTGTCGATGATGCCCGACACCTGCGTACCGACCTCCACCTCCGTCACCGGCTCCACCGTACCGGTTGCCGTCACCGAGTTGCGTACGGTCATCCGTTCGGCCACCGCGATCTCCAGCATGATGTCGTCCTTTTTGGCAGGGCGCAATGCGAGCCACGCCACAACCGCCGCCACAACGATGCCCACAACGACGCCTATCGTCTTTTTCTGTCTCTTAGTCATGGTTGTATGATATGTTTTATTGGATTTCGTTTCCCTGATAGATGTCGAGCAGGTTCAGATTCATCAGCGCGATATATTTGGCCTGCAGCACCTCCTGCCGCGCCGAGGTCCATTCGTTCTGCGCCGTAATCAGCTCGACCGTATTCTTCATGCCCACCCGGAACTGCTCGTCGGTCAGCTCGTAGCTCTGCTGTGCATAACGCTGCTTCTCGGCCGCCGCGACATACTGCGACTGAGCCGACACCGCATCCAGATAAGCCGACTCCACCTCGCGGAGCAGCGTCTTCTCCAGATCGAGCTGCGACAGCCGGCTGTTCGACACGGCCAGACGCGCCTTGTTGACAGCCGTCCGGTTCTCCCGGTTGGAAAAAATCGGAATGCTGATGGTCAGTCCGAGGTTTTCGTTAAACCGGTTCCACACCTGGCTGCCCGTCTGCGCGGCCTCTCCGGAGACATGCCCCGTGCCGACGCTCGCCGTCAGCGCAATCGAAGGATAATAGCCCGCCTGTGCCTGCTTCACATCCAGTTCGGCCGCCTCCACGGCCAGTGCGCCGCGCTTGATCTCCGGCATCGTCTCCAGCGCCTTGTCATAGATGGCCGCCTTGTCGGGCAGCAGCCGCATCACGTCCGCCACATCCTTGTCTGGAGCCACCACCTCGATCTCGTCCGCAATGCCCAGTTCGAGGAGCTGCTTCAGCTGCAATTTGGAATCCTCGAAGGTCGTCTGCGCCACCACCACCTGATATTCGTTCGAAGCCAGCTGGCTCTCCAGCTGGGCGAAGTCCACCTTGCTGATCGAACCGGCCGCCAGCATCTGCGCCGCCCGATCGCGCTGGGCCTTCGACACCTCGACCGTACTCCGGGCCACCTCGATCGACTCCACCGCATACAGCGTCTGCATGTAGGCCTGCACAATGGCGATGCGGATGTCGTTCGCCGTCTCGTCCACCGCCAGGGCATCCATACGGTTCTGGGTCTGCTGCCGTTTGACGGCCGTCTGCAGACGCCCCCCTTCGAAAATCGTCAGGCCGGCCGTCAGTCCGTAGGTTCCGGCATAGCTGTTGTTGTCCGGCGCCTCGGCCGACGGATAGTTGGTCAGCCCCTGCGTGGTCGAGGCCGAGAGAGAAGGCAGACGGGCCGCCTTGGCCGCTTCGGTATCCTCCAGACCCGACAGGTAGTCGTTGCGGCTCTGCTGCAGCTGGATATTGTTCTCCAGCGCATAGTCCAGACACTCCTGCAGGGTCCACCTTTTCGCAAGATTCTGCGCCCCTGCCGGCCAGCCGAGCAACAGGACGCAACCTATGAGCAATATTCGTTTCATCGTCTTTCGGATTTGCCGTAAACTTACGCCCTGTGCGACACCCGTGCAACCGAAATCGACGAATCGCCCCGAATCCCCGACCGATGGTGCCGAATCCCCGACAAACCGTTCCGCTCCTCGGCAAACCGCCTCCGCAAACCGGCTCCTTGCTTCACCCGCGGAAACGAAAAGAGGGAATCCCCTCTGCGGGAATTCCCTCCGTTGCTTACGCTGCAGGGCGTCCTACTTGAACGTCACCAGCGAATGTCCGGTCATCTCAGCCGGCTGCGGCAGCCCCATCAGCGCCAGTACGGTCGGTGCCACATCGGCCAGCACGCCGTTCTCCACGGACTGTACGCGGTCGGATACGACGATGACCGGCACCGGATTCAGCGAATGGGCCGTATTGGGCGAACCGTCCGGATTGATGGCATTGTCGGCATTGCCGTGGTCGGCGATCACCACCACCTCGTAACCGTTCTTCTTGGCCGTCTCGATCACCTCGCCGGCGCACTGGTCCACAGCCTTCACGGCCTTCACGATCGCATCGTACACGCCCGTGTGGCCCACCATGTCGCCGTTGGCGAAGTTGAGGGCGATGAAGTCGAACCTCCCCGTATTGAGTGCGCCCACCAGCGCATCCTTCACCTCGTAGGCACTCATCTCGGGCTTCAGGTCGTAGGTATCGACCTTCGGCGAAGGAATCAGGATGCGCTCCTCGTTCACGAACTTGTCCTCACGGCCGCCGTTGAGGAAGAAGGTCACGTGGGCATATTTTTCTGTCTCGGCGATGCGCAGCTGGGTCAGTCCCAGCGAAGCGACATATTCGCCGATCGTATTCTTGACATTCTCCTTGTCGAACAGGATGTGCAGCCCCTTGAATTTGGCATCATAGGGGGTCATCGTGCAGTAGTAGAGCGGCAGGGTGTGCATGCCGGCGTCGGGCATGTTCTCCTGCGTCAGCACGATGGTCAGCTCCTTGGCGCGGTCGTTACGGAAGTTGAAGAAGATCACCATATCCCCCTCGCGCATCGTACCGATCGCCTCGTCGTGGTCGTCCACCGCCACGATCGGCTTGATGAACTCGTCCGTCACGCCGTTGTCGTACGACTTGCGCACGGTAGCCACCAGATCGGTCGATTTCTCACCCACGCCGTTCACGAGCTGGTCGTAGGCCACCTTCACACGCTCCCAGCGTTTGTCGCGGTCCATGGCATAGTAACGGCCGATGATCGACGCGATCTTCACGTTCGTGCCGTAGATGTGACGCTGCAGCTGTTCGATGTAGCCCTTGCCGCTCATCGGGTCGGTATCGCGGCCGTCCATGAAGCAGTGTACGAACGCCTCGCGGATGCCGTACTCCTGTGCGATGTCGCAGAGTTTGAACAGGTGGTCGAGCGAACTGTGTACACCGCCGTCGGACACCAGTCCCATGAAGTGAACCCGCACGCCCTTCTCCCTGGCATAGCCGAAAGCGGCCTTGATCTCCGGGTTCTCCATGATCGAATTGTCGCGAATGGCACGGTTGATCTTCACCAGATCCTGATAGACCACGCGGCCGGCGCCGATATTGAGGTGTCCCACCTCCGAGTTGCCCATCTGGCCGTCGGGCAGACCGACATTCTCGCCATCGGTGCGCAACTGGGCATGCGGATAATGTGCCTCCAGCGCATTCAGGTAGTCGGGATGGGCGCTCCACACCACATCCCCTTTGGAATGATTGCCTTTACCCCATCCGTCGAGGATCATCAGCAATACCTTATTGTGTTCCATAAACTTCTCTTTTTTACAATACACGTCGATTGTCTAACGTCCGGCATCCGCCGTTTATTTTGCCAGCTGCTCGTTGATGGCGCGCAGCGCAACGTCCATCGCCTCGGCCAGACCTTCGGGTTTCTTACCGCCGGCCATGGCGAAGAACGGCTGACCGCCGCCGCCACCCTGAATGGCCTTGGCTGCCTCGCGGACGATCTGCGACGCATTCAGGCCACGTGCCACCACATCGTCGCCAAGGATGACGGCCAAATTGACCTTGCCGTCGGCCTTCGTTCCCAGCACAATGGCAATATTGCTCAGACGCGAACGCAGCGCAAAGGCGATGTCACGCAGATACTCCGGCGCAACAGGCACCTCCAGCGCATGTACGACCACATCGCCATGATCGGCCGATGCGGCAAACTCGTCCATCATCCGATCGGCCAGTCCGGCGATCTTCTCCTTTACTAGAGCCTCGGTCTGCTGTTTCAGCTCGGCATTCTCGTCGAACAGTTTCTTGACCGACTGCACGATCGACGGGCTGTTGAGCAACTGCTGGACACTCTGCATCGTATCCTGCAGCAGATAGACCATCTCCTCGGCCTTCTCACCGGTCACGGCCTCGATACGGCGCACGCCGGCCGAGATGGCGCTCTCGGAGACGATCCGGAAGTAACCGATGTTACCCGTTGCCGAAGCATGCGTACCGCCGCAAAGCTCGATCGACGAACCGAAGCGGATCGTACGCACCACATCGCCGTACTTCTCGCCGAAGAGCATCATGGCACCCTGGCAGCGAGCCTCCTCGATGGTGCTGCATCGGTTCTCCTCCAGCGGTGCATTGGCGCGGATCATGGCGTTCACCATGCGCTCCACCTCGCGGAGCTGTTCGGGCGTCACCTTCTGGAAGTGCGAGAAGTCGAAACGCAGGTAGTCGGGATTGACGAGCGAACCCTTCTGCTCGACATGCGTACCGAGCAGCTTGCGCAGGGCATGGTGCAGCAGGTGGGTTGCCGAGTGGTTGTTGGCCGATGCCGTACGGCGCTTCTCATCGACCACGGCCACGAAAGCCGCAGAGGGATCCTCCGGCAGACGCTCGGCGATATGCACCGTCAGGTTGTTGTCTTTCTGGGTATCGACGATGGCGATGCGCTCCTGTTCGCTCTCGATGTAGCCGCAGTCGCCCACCTGACCGCCCGAATTGCCGTAGAAGGGGGTCTGGTCAAAGACCAGCTGATAGAAGGTCTTGCCCTTGGTCGTCACACGGCGGTAACGCGAAATGCGTACATCGGCCGTCAGTGTATCGTAACCCACAAAACGGCTCTGCTCGATCGGATAGAGTTCCACCCAGTCGTCCGTATCGACTGCGGCGGCATTGCGCGAGCGAGCCTTCTGCGCAGCCAGCTCCTTCTCGAAACCGGCCATATCGACCGTCATGCCGTTCTCGCGCGAAATGAGTTCGGTCAGGTCGATCGGGAATCCGTAGGTATCGTACAGCAGGAAGGCATCCTTGCCGCTGATCTCGGTGACACCCTCTGCCTTGGAGCGGCGCACCACGCCGTCCAACAGGTTGATGCCCGTAGCCAGCGTACGCAGGAATGCGGTCTCCTCCTCCTGAATCACGCTCACGATCAGGTTCTTCTGGGCCAGCAGTTCGGGGTACTGTCCGCCCATCTGAGCGGCCAGCGTATCGACCAGACGGCAGATGAAAGGTTCGTTAAAGCCGAGGTAGGTGTAACCGTACCGCACCGCACGGCGCAGGATACGACGGATCACATAGCCGGCCTTCACGTTGGAGGGCAGCTGACCGTCGGCAATCGAGAACGAAATGGCGCGCAGGTGGTCGGCTACCACACGCATGGCCACGTCGCACATGGCATCCTCGCCGTAGCGTTTGCCCGACATCTCGGCGATCCGGCCGATCAGCGGCTGGAATACGTCGGTATCGTAGTTGCTCTGCACGCCCTGCATGATCATACACAAACGCTCGAAGCCCATGCCCGTATCGACATGACGGTGGGGCAGCTCCTCCAGCGAACCGTTCGCCTTGCGGTTGAACTGCATGAAGACGAGGTTCCAGATCTCGATCACCTGCGGGTGGTCGCGGTTCACCAGTTCGCGGCCGGGCTTGGCGGCACGCTCCTCCTCGGAACGGAGGTCGTAGTGGATCTCGCTGCACGGGCCACAGGGACCGGTGTCGCCCATCTCCCAGAAGTTGTCCTTCTTGTTGCCCTTCAGGATGCGGTCCTCAGGCAGGAAACGTTTCCAATACTCGTAGGCCTCGCTGTCGAACGGCACGCCGTCCTCCTCGTTGCCCTCGAACACGGTGGCATAAAAACGATCCTCAGGCAGACCGTAAACCTTTGTCAGCAGTTCCCACGCCCACTCGATGGCCTCCTTCTTGAAATAGTCGCCGAACGACCAGTTGCCCAGCATCTCGAACATGGTATGGTGGTAGGTGTCGCGTCCCACCTCGTCCAGGTCGTTGTGTTTGCCCGACACGCGCAGACACTTCTGCGCATCGGCCGCACGCGGATATTTGGCCGGACTGTTGCCGAGGAAAATGTCCTTGAACTGGTTCATGCCGGCATTGGTAAACATCAGCGTCGGATCGTTCTTCACAACCATCGGAGCCGAAGGCACGATCGTGTGTCCCTTGCTCCTGAAAAATTCCAGAAAGGTCTCCCTTATCTTGTTCGATTCCATGTGTATATATACTTTTTCGATTTTAATTCCGTTCTTGCAATAACGCATTCCGGGCTACGGTTTGCGCTAAGAGGTTGTAAAAGTAGGCAATTTCGCTTAATTTTGTATAATAGGCTTTCTTTAAAAAGAAATCGGACGTCACACGAGACATGATACGCTTCGCATTCAGATCCAACAAGCTGGCTGCCGGTTGTCCCGCCCAGGGAGAACCGCTGCGTCTGCGCCTTTACCGCCTGCTGCGAAAAGGTTTAGTTGTCATTATCGTGGTATGCATCATCAACCTGATCTTCTCGTTTGTCTTCCATACCCCGAAAGCCAACCGCATCGCCGCCGAACGTTCGGATCTGCTGCTGCGGCTGGAAGCGCTCGACAACCGCATCCGTGCGGCTGAGACGCGGCTCGACGAACTCCACGCCCGCGACCTGAATGTCTACCGCCCGCTGTTCGGCGTGGATTCGCTCCACATCGCAGGCATCTACACCCCCTATCCCGACTCGACCTACCGTGCCATGAAGACCCAGCCGTTCGGCGAACGCATCGTCACCAGCTGGAGAAAACTGGATGCCCTGACCCGACGGCTCTACCTGCAGTCCCGTTCGCTGGACACGCTGCAGCTCATGGCCGCCGACAAAGAAAAAATGGCGACAGCCATACCGGCTATCTGGCCGATCGACAAACGCAACCTGCGCAACAGCCTGGGATCCTACGGCGGACGTTTCCACCCTATTTATAAACGGTATATCAAACACGAAGGTCTCGACATGCCTGCCCATATCGGTGATCCGGTCTATGCAACGGGCAATGGTGTCGTACGTTCGACCGACAAAGGGTTGCGCAGTCGGGGCTACGGCCAGCAGATACTGATCGACCACGGCTTCGGCTACCAGACCCGCTATGCCCACCTGTCGCGTATCGACGTGCAACCTGGACAGGTGGTTCGCCGCGGCGAACAGATCGGCTGCGTCGGCAACACGGGCGGTTCGACCGGTGCGCACCTCCACTACGAAGTAATCTATCGAGGGCATACGGTCAATCCGATCAACTATTTCCGCCGCGACATGAGTACCGAAGACTTCGAGCGCATCATCCGCTCGGCGCGTGAAACCACTTACGAACCGCTCGATTAGGCCATGAACAGAAACCGTTCCTCCCGCCGCAAAGCCCGCACCCCGAAAGAGGAGAGGATTGTTCGCAATATCATCAACCTGCTGGTACTGCTTGGAGCCGGCACACTCTATTATTTTGTTTTCGCAGCACTGTTCGACACCCCGCAGGAATACCGCCAACGCGAAGCCAATCGCGCCCTGCAGCGCAACTACGAGCAGTTGGAAACACGGCTGGACGAGATCGAAACGGTTCTCGCCAATGTCGAATCGCGTGACCGAAACGTATTCAACATCATGTTCGAGTCCGATCCCGACACAACCGACCTCGTCCGCTCGCAGCGGGAACTTTCCCGCCGGCTGGCCGCATCCAACGCCCAGTTGGGAGTCTCCGTCACCACCCGCACCGAAGGGTTGGCTCAGGCCGCCCAGACCCTTTACCGCACGCTGGCCGCCGCGGCCGATACGGCAGCGCACCGAGGCACGGATTACATCAACCGCATACCGGCCATCCAGCCGGTCATCAACGACAACCTGACGTTTCTGACCGCCTCCTTCGGCATGCGCATCCACCCCTTCTACCGCAGCCTGACCCAGCATAACGGCGTCGATTTCACGGTGCCGGAAAACTCGCGCGTCTTCGCCACGGCCGACGGACGGGTCAGCGACGTGTCGCGTCTGTCTACGTCGGGCGTCACCGTCACCATCGACCACGGCAACGGATACAAAACACGCTACTGCCACCTTGACAAGACATTGGTTCGCAAAGGACAGGCGGTCAATCGGGGCGACATCATCGCCTTGTCGGGCAACACGGGACTGTCCCTGCTGCCTCACCTCCATTATGAAGTGATCCGCGACGGAAAACCGGTCGATCCGCTCCATTACTTCTTCCTGGAACTCACGCCGGCTCAGTACCGCCAGCTGATCCGCATTGCCCGCAGCGGCATGCAGTCGTTCGACTGACGCTTCATCCCGTCTCTTTTCACCCTTGCACATCGCCGCGCCTGTCCCCGTCCATGCCGCGGTGCGACCTTCATACGCCTGTCCGAACCCCATGCATCCGCACCGCTTCCCACGGCCGATCTGCCGACGGACGGTCGTCTCCTTGCCGACACGTGAATCGGCCGCCGGAAAGCCGGTGGCCTTTATCTTCCCATGCCACCCGCACTTCCCTCAAGACAGGCAAAGCCCCTGCCCCGTGGCTGTGTCCGGAAAAAGCCGCACTCCACTTAATTGTGTTCGGGAACTCTCACCACGTGTCCCATGGCCGTGTCCGCCTTTCCACCGACAGCGGCAGCACAAACGCAACGAGCCGGAGTGGCTGTCCACTCCGGCTCGTCCTTACGGGAAACTGACGTATCCCGAATTATTTTACCGGCTCAAGCTGTACGGTGAAGTGACGCATCAGCTCGGCTTCCCAAACGATCTTCACACCTTTGGTGATCTGCTCTCTTCTGTCGTAAACGTTCTTCAGAGCGACAGCGATCACGTCCATGTGGTTGTTCGTATAAACACGACGCGGGATAGCCAGACGGAGCAGGTCGAGACCGCCGAAACGGTTCTCACGCGTTACCGGGTCACGGTCAGCGAGGATGTAACCGATCTCGCAGCCACGGATACCGGCCTCCAGGTAGAGCTCTACGGTCAGGGTCTGAGCCGGGAACTGCTCCTTCGGAACGTGGGTCAGGATCTTGGCAGCATCGACGAAGATGGCGTGGCCACCGGCAGGACGCTGGTAGGGAATACCGAACTCATCGAGACGTTTTGCCAGATACTCAACCTGTTTGATACGGGTCTCGAGGTTGTCGAACTCGGTGTTCTCGTCCAGACCGACAGCCAGAGCGTCCATATCACGGCCGTTCATACCGCCGTAGGTCAGATAGCCCTCGAACGGGATGCAGAAACGTTTTGCACCCTCGTACCAGTCTTCCCAACGGGTAGCGATGAAACCGCCCATGTTTACGATACCGTCCTTCTTGGCACTCATGGTCATACCGTCGGCCAGGGCGAACATCTCTTTGGTGATCTCCTTGATGGTCTTGTTTGCATAGCCTTCCTCACGCGTTTTGATGAAGTAGGCATTCTCTGCGAAACGGGCGGAGTCGAATACGACACGTTTGTTGTATTTGTCAGCGATGGCACGCACCTCGCGCAGGTTCTGCATCGATACGGGCTGGCCGCCGGCCGTGTTGTTCGTGATCGTCACGATGATGAACGGGATCTTGTCGGCGTGTTCTGCCAGGGCTTTCTCCAGTTTCTTCGGATCAACGTTGCCTTTGAACGGGATCTCCAGCTGGGTGTCCTTAGCCTCATCGATCGTGCAGTCGAGGGCTACGGCCTTACGGCTCTCGATGTGACCTTTGGTCGTATCGAAGTGCGAGTTGCCCGGAACGATGTCGCCGGCCTTTACGAGGTGGCTGAAGAGAACGTTCTCTGCAGCACGGCCCTGGTGGGTCGGGATCACGTAGTTGAAACCGGTCAGACGCGTGATGGTGTCTTTCAGACGGAAGAACGACGATGCACCGGCATAGCTTTCGTCACCCATCATCATGGCAGCCCACTGACGGTCGCTCATGGAACCCGTACCGGAGTCGGTGATACAGTCGATGTAAACCTGCTCTGCTTTCAGCTGAAATACGTTGTAATGAGCCTCTTTCATCCAGCGCTCACGCTCCTCGCGGGTGCTTTTGCGGATCGGCTCAACCATTTTGATTTTCCAAGATTCTGCGAATGGCAGTTCCATAGTGTTGTTTTTTAAAAGGTTGTTATATGAATTTCGATCTTATCGGTTAATAAAATTTTAATACGGCTTGACAAATTTGAAAAAATTTTTTCGCACCTGCAAGCATCAGCCCAAAATAAATTTCATCGTAACCGATTCTGTATTTACACTTTCTATATTCCGTTAAAAAACGGAACGAAACACACGGAACGAGTTGAAAAACGGACTCATCGGTACAATCCCCGAATGCCCGTCCGCCGTTCCCGAGGCACGCCGGACACGGCGGAACATGCGGCCGCACCGACCATGAGCCAACCTCCTCCCCTGAGGGATCAGTTGCCCTGCTCGCAGATGAACTTGATGCGGATCAGCCGGACTTCCTCCTCCGTATAGTCGCTGCCCAGCTCCTTGATCGCCTCTTCAATACTGTCCGTTTCGGCATCCTCCTTGAAATAGAGATAAATATCCTCGGCCTTGTCCTCGTCGATCGTCTGCTCGATATAATAGTTGATATTCAACTTGGTTCCCGAATTGACGATTGCCTCGATCTCGGTCAGCAGTTCCTCGAAGGTCAAATCGCGCGCCTGAGCGATGTCCTCGAAATCCATCTTGCGGTCGATGCTCTGGATGATGGCCACCTTGTTGCCGCTCCGGTTCACGACGCTTTTGACCACCATATCCTGCGGACGGACGATGTCCTTCTCCTCGACATACTTCTTGATGAGCTTCACGAACTCCGCGCCGAACTTGCGCGCCTTGCCCGCGCCGACACCGGTGATGTTCTGCATCTCGTCCAGCGTGATCGGATACTGGATGGCCATATCCTCCAACGAAGGATCCTGGAAAATGACAAACGGAGGCAGGCCATGTTTCTTGGCCACCTGCCGGCGCAGATCCTTCAGCATGGCGAACAGTTCGCCGTCGGCCGCT
The DNA here is from genome assembly GCA_949287525.1 of uncultured Rikenellaceae bacterium. Lineage (GTDB taxonomy): Bacteria > Bacteroidota > Bacteroidia > Bacteroidales > Rikenellaceae > Tidjanibacter. The sequence goes on along the minus strand of CASEGL010000003.1, from coordinate 65,343 downwards.
CCGTCGCCGCTTTTGCCGCCCATCGCCGCCACGACAGCCTCGTTTTCCTCCTCGTCGTAATTGTGGTCGAGCGTAATGCTGATGTCATAGGGCTTTTCGAGAAACGCCTCGCCCGCCTCATTGATCGACAGCAGGCCGTAGTTTTCGATATTCTTGTCCACCAGTCCGAGGATCAACGCCTGACGGATCACCGCCCCCCAGAACTTGTCGTCGTGATCGCGGCCGGCGCCGAACCACTCCGTCGTATTGTGTCCATAGGATTTGATCATCGCCGTCGTCCTTCCGACCAGCAGGCTGACGAGGTAGTCCATCTTGAAACGGGGGCCGATTGCCTTCAGCGCCTCCAGCATCAGAGCCATCTCGTCCTTGGCGCGCACTTTCGGTTTGGGATTCACGCAGTTGTCGCAGCAGCCGCAGTTGTCCTCGGTATATTCTTCGCCGAAATAGTGCAGCAGCGTCTTGCGGCGACAGATGGAACTCTCGGCATAGGAAACCGTCTCCATCAGCAGCAGTTTGCCGATCTCCTGCTCGGCAATCGGCTTGCCCTGCATGAACTTTTCCAGCTTCTGAATGTCCTTATAACTATAAAAGGTAATACAACGCCCCTCGCCGCCGTCACGTCCGGCACGGCCGGTCTCCTGATAGTATCCCTCCAGGCTTTTCGGTATGTCGTAATGGATCACGAAACGCACGTCGGGCTTGTCGATACCCATGCCGAAGGCGATGGTGGCCACAATGACGTCCGCCTCCTCCTGCAGGAAAGCATCCTGATTGTGGGCGCGCGTAGCGGCATCCATACCCGCATGGTAAGGCAGCGCACGGATGTCGTTGGCCACGAGCAGTTCGGCCAGCTCCTCGACCTTCTTGCGGCTTAGGCAGTAGATGATGCCCGACTTGCCGGGGTTCTGCTTGACGTATTTGATGATGTCGCGGGCCGCGTCGTGTTTGGGACGGATCTCGTAGAACAGATTCGGCCGGTTGAACGACGACTTGAAGACGGCCGCATCGGTCATGCCGAGGTTTTTCTGAATATCCAGCTGCACCTTGGGCGTCGCCGTAGCGGTCAGCGCAATCAGCGGCGCACGGCCGATGTCGTTCATGATCGGGCGGATGCGGCGGTACTCCGGACGGAAGTCATGACCCCATTCCGAAATACAGTGCGCCTCGTCGATCGCATAGAACGACACCTTTATTTTGCGCAGGAACGAAATGTTATCCTCTTTGGTAAGCGATTCCGGAGCGAAATAGAGCAATTTGGTACGGCCGGTCAGCACATCCTCCTTCACCTGATTGACCGCGGCGCGGTTGAGCGACGAATTCAGGAAATGGGCGATTCCCTCGTGCTGGCTGAACGTGCGCATGGCATCGACCTGATTCTTCATCAGGGCGATCAGCGGCGAGATCACGATGGCCACACCGTCCATCAGCAGCGCCGGCAACTGGTAGCAGAGGCTCTTGCCTCCGCCCGTAGGCATCAGTACGAACGTATCTTTACCGGCCAACACATTGCGGATCACCGCTTCCTGATTTCCCTTGAAAGTCGAAAAACCGAAATAGGCCTTCAGCTTTTCATGCAACATGTCATGCAGATCGTTCATTTCCGCCTCGCTTCCTGATTTTGTCATACATCCACACCGCGTGCCGGACGACACCGCGATGGCAAGAAAACTGCCTTCGGCAGCAATCTTTCGCAACATAAAGATATAACCTTTTTCCAATATTTACCTAACTTTGTGCAAAAGTTTTTCGGAAAGCCAATGAGACTATACACCTCCGGACTGGTTAAAAAATACAAAGCCCGCACCGTCGTCAATCATGTTTCCATCGACGTCAATCAGGGCGAAATCGTGGGACTGCTCGGCCCCAACGGAGCCGGCAAGACGACGACGTTCTACATGATCGTAGGACTGATCAAGCCCAACGAAGGGCAGATCTTCCTCGAAGAGGACGGCCAGACTCAGGACATCACCAAACTGCCCGTCTACAAGCGGGCCCAGCTCGGCGTCGGCTACCTGGCGCAGGAGGCCTCCGTATTCCGCCACCTGAGCGTGGAGGACAACATCCGCTCCGTACTCGAAATGACCAACTACTCGAAAGAGTACCAGCGCGAACGCGTCGAGAACCTGATCGAGGAGTTCCGCCTGCAGAAAGTCCGCAAAAGCAAGGGCATCCAGCTCTCCGGCGGCGAGCGGCGGCGTACCGAGATTGCCCGCGCCGTCTCCATCAACCCGAAATTCATCCTGCTCGACGAACCGTTCGCCGGTGTGGACCCCATCGCCGTGGAGGACATCCAGAGCATCGTCCGCACGCTGAAAGACAAGAACATCGGTGTCATCATCACAGACCACAACGTGCACGAGACGCTCAGCATCACGGACCGCACCTACCTGCTTTTCGAGGGACGCGTGCTGAAAGCCGGTTCCGCCGAAGACCTCGCCAACGACGAACAGGTGCGCAAGGTCTATCTGGGACAGGACTTCAAACTCCGCTAACCGTCACCCCGTCTAAAAATTTCCGTCATCATGGACAAGACCATATCGCCGTCGCACGTGTCGGGCGAAGTCCGTCCGCCCTGCTCCAAAAGCTACGCCCAGCGCGCCCTGGCCGCCGCCCTGCTGAGCGAAGGGGAAACGACCCTCAGCAACATCGAACTGTGCGACGACACCCGCTACGCGATGGATGTCATCATGCACCTGGGTGCGGAACTCCGCCAGACGGGGCCCGCCGAATATGTCATCCGGGGCGGACTCGCCCCGCGGACCACGCTGCTCAACACGGGAGAATCGGGTCTGGCCACCCGCCTGTTCACCCCCGTCGCCGCCCTGTGCGACCACTCGATCACGATCACCGGCCACGGTTCCATGCTGCGGCGCCCGATCGGCATGATGATCGAGCCGCTGCGCAATCTGGGCGTGGAGGTCGTCTCGAACGGCTACCTGCCCATCGCCGTACGCGGACCGCTGCGCGGAGGCGAGACGGATGTCGATGCCCAGGTCAGCTCGCAGTTCCTGACCGGCCTGCTGATGGCGCTGCCGCTGGCCGAAGGCGACACTATCCTGCACGTCGAACAGCCCAACAGCCTGCCCTATCTGGCCGTCACGGTCGATCTGGCCTCGAAGTTCAAGATCCGGATGGAGCATAACAACTTCCGCGAATTCTTCATTCCCGGCGGCCAGCACTACGTGCCGACCAGGCTGCACATCGAGGGCGACTGGAGCAGCGCGGCCTTCATGCTCGTGGCGGGAGCGATCGCCGGCGAGGTGACCGCCAAGCCGATGAACACCCTGTCCCTGCAGGCCGACCTGGCCATCATCGAGGCACTGACCAAGGCCGGTGCGGTTATCATCACCACGCCGAACGAAATCACGGTGCGCCACCGCGAACTCTCCGCATTCGACTTCGATGCGACCCAGCGGCCCGACCTTTTCCCGATTCTGGCCGTACTGGCCGCCAACTGCGAGGGCGAGAGCCACATCCGCGGCGTCAACCGGCTGATCTACAAGGAGAGCAACCGTGCCGAAGCCATCCACACGCAATACACCCGACTGGGCATGGACGTCTCGTTCGACGACGACGTCATGACCGTGCGCGGCTGCAAGCTGACCGGCGGCACGGCCGACAGCTGCGGCGACCACCGCATCGCCATGGCCGCCGCCGTCGCCGCACTGACCGCCGAAAACCCCGTGACAATCACGAATGCCCAGGCGGTCACCAAATCCTACCCCCGTTTCTGGGAAGACCTCGAACGCCTCACCGCACAGCAAGCATGAACTCCTTCGGCACAGCACTCCGTCTGACCCTGTTCGGCGAATCGCACGGCCCGCAGGTAGGGATCGTCATCGACGGTATTCCTGCCGGCACGCCCCTGTCGGAAGAGGATCTGCTGCCCGACCTGGCCCGCCGACGGGGCGGCTCCTCGATCGGCAGCACCCCCCGCACCGAACAGGATCGCCCGGCCATCGTCTCCGGCCTGCTGAACGGCCGCACCACCGGCGCCCCCGTCACACTGCTGTTTGCCAACAGCAACCTCCGCCCGCAGGATTACGACGCGCTCCGCAACCACTGCCGCCCTTCCCACGCCGACATGACTGCGGCGGCGAAATACGGCGGATACAACGACCCGCGCGGAGGAGGCATGTTCTCCGGACGTATGACCGTCGCTCTGGTCGCCGCCGGAGCCATTGCCAAGAAGCTGCTGCCGGGCATCACCTTTACCACCCGCCTGACCGAAATCGGCGGCACCGCCGACCCTGACCGCTTCGACGAACTGCTCGCCGACCTGCGCCGGCGGGGCGACTCCGCCGGAGGCATCGTCGAGGTGGCCGCACAGGGCGTGACGCGCGGCACGGGCGAACCTTTCTTCGACTCGGTCGAATCGGTGGCCGCCCACCTGCTGTTCGCCATTCCGGGCATCAAGGGCGTGGAATTCGGCGCCGGATTCGCCGCAGCACGCCGTACGGGAAGCACCAATAACGACCGGATCGCCGACGCCGCAGGCCACACCTTCACAAACAACGACGGCGGCATCAACGGCGGCATAGCCAACGGCAACGACATCATCCTGCGCGTCGCCTTCAAGCCCACCCCCAGTATCGCCCTACCGCAGGAGACCTTCGACGCCCGCACGGGGCAACCTTCGCCGCTCGTCATACAGGGGCGGCACGATGCCTGCATCGCCCTGCGGGGCGCCGTCGTCGCCGAAGCGGCACTGGCCCTCGCACTGGCCGATCTGTCGCTCCGAAGGGGCTAACCCGCCCATACCCCCTCCTGCAGATGCCCCCGATCGAAAGAATCGGAAGAATCCTTTGCGATTCAATTAAAATTATTAAATTTGCGGGCTGATAATGGACATGGATATACTGAAAACATACAGCATCCCGTGGAAAAGTCTGTCGAACGGCAACCACCGTTTCGACTTCGTGATGGATACGCCTTTCTTCGCTGCGTTCGAGGAGACCGACATCACGCAAGGCTCGGTACGGGCAATGGTCGATCTGCAAAAGTCGGCCTCCATGCTGGTGCTGGACGTTCACCTCGAAGGCGAAGTCACCGTTCCATGCGACAGGTGCCTGGCCGACCTGGCTCTGCCAGTCCGCTACGACGGCCAACTGACCGTCAAGTTCTCCGATGAAATCACGGATTACGACGGAGACATCATGTGGATCCATCCGGCGGACGGCGAGCTGAATCTGTCCCAGTATCTGTACGAAAGCATCGTCCTGAGTCTGCCCTACCGCAGGATTCACGGTGAAGACGAACAGGGACACGCCTTGTGCGACGCCGGCATGCTGGAACGTTTCCGGATCGTCAGCGAAGCCGAATTCGATGCCATCGAGGCGGAAAGCAAAACCCTGTCCAAGGCCGAAGGCAACGAACTGCTCCAACAGCTCAAGGAACAACTGGAAGAAGCTGAACAAAAAACGAAATAACGAATAACCAATTAATACATAAAACACCATGGCACATCCCAAACACAAGGTCTCCTCGACGAGACGTGATAAGAGAAGAACGCACTACAAAGCCGCAACTCCGACTGTTGCCGTTTGCTCGAACTGCGGCGCAGCCGTACAGTACCACAGGGTTTGCCCCGAGTGCGGCTTCTACCGCGGAAAACTCGCTATCGAGAAAAAGTCGGAATAATCGACCGTGAGTCGGTCTAATCTTACCCCCTCATGCTGAAGATCGGTATTGACGCCATGGGCGGCGACTATGCCCCCAAAGTCGTAATAGAAGGCGCATTGGCTGCCCGCGAACATATCGGCGACGACTGCCGCCTGGTGCTGTTCGGCGACGAACAGGCTATCCGGCACGAACTGGATGCTCGCGGCGCTTCGCACGACCCGTTCGACATTGTGTCTACGACCGAGGTAATCGGTATGAACGACCATCCGGCCAAAGCCTACAACCAAAAGACGGACTCCAGCATCCGGGTAGGATACGACCATCTCAAAACGAGGCAAATAGACGGTTTTGCAAGCGCAGGAGCGACGGGAGCCATGCTCGTAGGAGCCATGTATTCCGTCGGCGCGATAGCGGGCGTCATCCGTCCCGCCATTTCCGCGCAAATTTCTACGCTCGACGGGGGCAGTTTCCTGTTGCTCGACGTCGGTCTGAACGTGGACTGTAAACCCGACGTTCTGGATCAATACGGACTCCTCGGCAGTACCTATGCCGAGGCCGTACTGAACCGGCAACGCCCACGGATCGCCTTACTCAATATCGGCGAAGAAAAGGAAAAGGGCAATCTCGCGACCAAGGCCGCTTATGAACTGATGGCCGAAAACGGAAAGTATAATTTCGTGGGCAACATCGAGGCCAACGAAATCTTTTCGGGCGGGAAAGCCGATGTCGTCGTGTGCGACGGCTTCGTAGGCAACACCATCCTCAAACAGACGGAAGGCTTCTACGAAATCGCCCGCCAGCGCGGCCTTTCCGACGCCTATATAGACAAGCTCAATTACGAATTCGTTGGCGGCACGGCCGTGCTGGGCATCAACGGAACCGTAATTATCGGACACGGACGTTCTTCCTCCCTAGCCATTCAGAACATGATCCGCCAAACCGAAAAGACGATCCGCAGCGGACTGATTACCAAATTACAGGATACTTTTCGTAATTTCTGATGAAGAAAATTACAGCAGCAATAACCGGAGTCGGAGCATATCTGCCTGATTACGTTCTCGACAACTTCGAGTTGAGTAAGATGGTCGATACGTCCGACGAATGGATCATGACGCGCGTGGGCATCAAAACCCGCCGCATCCTGAAAGGAGAAGGACTCGGTACGTCGTACATGGCAGAACGGGCGGTCAATGACCTGTTGGAAAAGACCAATACCGATCCGCTCGATGTCGATATGGTCATCTGCGCAACGGTGACGCCCGACATGTTCTTTCCCTCCACGGCCAACCTGACTGCCGCCAAATGCGGCTTGAAAAACGCTTTCGGATTCGACATCCTGGCCGCCTGCAGCGGATTTATCTTCGCGCTGGTTACGGCCTCGCAATACATCGAGACCGGACGCAACAAAAAGGTGATCGTCATCGGAGCCGACAAGATGTCGTCCATCATCGACCCGACCGACCGCACCACCCTGCCGCTCTTCGGTGACGGCGCAGCAGCCGTTCTGCTGGAACCCAGCACGTCCGGCTACGGTGTCATCGATTCCATCACCCGCAGCGACGGCAACGGAGGCAAGCACCTCTACATGAAAGCCGGCGGCTCGGCCTGCCCGGCCACGGAGGAAACGGTACGCAACCGCTGGCACTACGCCCATCAGGACGGTCAGAGCGTCTTCAAGGCAGCCGTAACCAACATGTCCGATGTCACGGAAGAGATCATGCGCCGCAACAACCTGGAGGCCAAAGATATCCGTTATCTGGTTCCTCATCAGGCCAACCTGCGTATCATCGATGCCGTCGCCAAACGCATCGGCCTGCCGCAGGAGAAGTGCATGCTCATCATCGAAAAATACGGCAATACGACGGCTGCCACGATCCCGTTGTGTCTGTGGGATTACGAAAGCCGCCTGAGCAAAGGAGATAACCTGATTCTGGCCTCTTTCGGAGGCGGTTTCACGTGGGGTTCGATCTACCTCAAGTGGGCCTATAACGGCGGCGATTTCTCTAAATAGGAATCTGTTGCTGATCAAACTATAACGGTCGGCGCCAGCCCTATTGGTTCAAGCGCCGCATCCGTACAAAATGCCGCATGGGAACGGCAATGCATACAACGACAACCGATGCGGTATCTGCAGACAGAGGCGTTTCGGCAGTTGTCGGTAATATGCGGTTCCATAGTTCAACGGATAGAACGACAGTTTCCTAAACTGTAGATCCAGGTTCGATTCCTGGTGGAATCACAAATACGCACTGATTATCAGTGACTTAGATGCAAATGGCGACCGAATGGAGAACCATTTTCCGTGAAAATCTGTCACGAATCGAGAACTGCGGAGTTCGTGGAAATACAGCAGAAGCCGTCGCCCCCCCAAAAATCCGTCACGCAGAAAACCGACCAAAGAGAGCCTTATCCGCTCTCTGCTCCTCGTTTATCTGAACCGTTTCCTCCGACCGCAACGCCGTCGAAAAATGTCGTTCCGCAAATGCATTTTCATTTCTCGACAACACAAGCGATCTCTCCGTCATAAAACACAGCAGAAAACGTCTGGGAAAAGCGATTTTGGCTATCTTTGTAAAGGTGCGGCCACTACACAACCGGCCGATCGCCTTGTCACACCCCGAAACCTGCCCAATACGCCTACGCCATGACACCTGTCCTATACGCACTTCTGCTCAGCCTGTTCGCCGGATGCGCAACCGGTATCGGCAGCGCCATCGCCTTTTTCGCACGCAAAACCAATACGCGGTTCCTCTCCTTCTCGCTTGGCCTTTCTGCCGGCGTGATGATCTACATCTCTTTCATGGAACTGCTCTATGAAGCACGCCTCGCATTGGGCGAAATTACGGGCAACGTCACGAAAGGCCACCTTATTACGGCCGCTGCCTTCTTCGGCGGCATCCTGATCGCCGGCATCATCGACAAATTCATCCCCGACGCCGAAAACCCGCACGAACTCCACAGCCTCGAAGAGATGGGCGGCTCCCAGGAGGCCGCTCATATCCACGGCCTCAAACGCATGGGGGTAATCACCGCCCTGGCCATTGCCGTCCACAACTTTCCGGAAGGTATCGCCACTTTCGTTTCGGCGCTGGAATCGATCGAAATCGGTATCGCCGTAGCCATTGCCGTGGCCATCCACAACATTCCCGAAGGCATCGCCGTCTCGGTGCCGATCTACTATGCCACCAGCAACCGCAAGAAAGCCTTCTGGTATTCATTCGCATCGGGCCTGGCCGAACCGGTCGGCGCCCTGCTCGCCTACCTGCTGCTGATGCCGTTCCTGAGTCCGATGCTGATGGAGTGTACCTTTGCCATCGTCGCCGGCATCATGATCTACATCTCGCTCGACGAACTGCTACCCGCCGCCCACCAATACGGCCACAGCCATCTGGTGATCTACGGCCTCGTGGCCGGCATGGCCATCATGGCACTCAGCCTCATTCTTCTCGCATAAAACATCCGGGTTATGAAAAAATGGTTCCGCTCCCTCACCCGACAGGGCAAAATCATGTTGTTGCTGATCGTCCTGCTGCTCATCGGCGTTATCCTCCGCTGGGACAACATCCGCAGCAAGGCCGGCATCTGGTTCCGTTACGACGACATCATGGAACAACGCAACGATTCGCTGCGCAACGCCGCCGCACCCTCCGCCGACACGCTAAGCCTGACGGACAGTCTGCCCAAAACCGCTCGATAAGGCGTACCCGATTGCCGGCGACCGCCGCCGACAGCGCAGACTCCGGAACCGATCGCCCGCACCCCAGACAGGCTCCAAAACCCTTTTCAGCCCCCTCTGCGGGACGATTTGCAGCTCCGATCGTTTTCCCGTTAAAAAAAAAGGCTACCTATTTTTAGTTACGAAAAAAAACGCTTACTTTTGTAAACATAAAGAGCCGAAGGCTTGATAAATCATAATCTATTATGGCTAAAATCAAAGGAACTATCATTGTAGACATCGAACGTTGCAAAGGATGCGGCGTTTGCGTGCCTTCATGTCCGAGCAATGTGCTGGCCCTTTCGCCCCATGTAAACGGCAAAGGTTACAATTACTCCTATATGGCTAACCCCGACGCCTGCATCGGTTGCGCAAGCTGTGCGATCATGTGTCCCGACAGCGCCATAACAGTTTACAAGCAAAAATTCGAGTAAGCTATGAAGAAAGAGGTAAGATTGATGAAAGGCAACGAGGTACTCGCTGAGGCGGCTATCCGTTGCGGTGCCGACGGTTATTTCGGCTATCCTATCACCCCCCAGTCGGAGGTAATGGAAACTCTCATGGAACTCAAACCGTGGGAAACTACCGGAATGGTCGTTCTTCAGGCAGAAAGCGAAATTGCAGCCATCAACATGGTGTATGGTGCTGCCGGAACCGGCAAGAAGGTACTGACCTCCTCGTCGAGCCCGGGCGTCAGCCTCATGAGCGAATGCTTCAGCTACATGGCCGGCGCTGAACTTCCCTGCGTCGTGATCAACGTTACCCGTGGCGGCCCCGGTCTGGGTACGATTCAGCCGTCGCAGAGCGACTACTTCCAGGCAACCAAAGGCGGTGCGCACGGTGACTTCCACTTCATCGTACTGGCTCCAGCTTCGGTACAGGACATGCACGACTTCGTATTCGATGCATTCGACCTGGCCTTCAAGTATCGCAACCCTGTCATGATTCTTTCCGACGGTGTCATCGGTCAGATGATGGAGAAAGTCGTTCTCGCTGACCAGCGTCCCCGTCGCACCGAGGCCGAAATCCTCGCTGCCGAGAAAGATTGGGCTTTGACCGGCAAAACGGCTGACAGAAACGAGCATATCATCACGTCGCTCGAACTGGATCCGTATGCACAGGAGCGTTTCAACAACAAACTGATCGAGAAATACGCACGTATCCGCGAAAACGAGGTTCGTTACGAGGAGTACATGACCGAGGATGCCGACTACATCATCGTCGCATTCGGTTCCGCATCGCGTATCTGCTCGATGACGGTGGACATGGCTCGTGCAGCAGGTCACAAAGTCGGCCTTATCCGTCCCGTAACGCTTTATCCGTTCCCGACCAAAGTTCTCCACGAACTGGCAGAGCGCGGCGTCAAAGGTTTCCTCTCCGCCGAGCTGAACCACGGTCAGATGGTAGAAGACGTACGTCAGGCTGTTAACGGACTGGCTCCGGTTGAACACTTCGGCCGCAGCGGTGGTGCCGTCTTCTCGCCGGATGAAGTATATCAGGCATTGTTAACGAAAATAATAAACAGGAAATAAAGATATGGCTGAATTCGAAGTACAAATCAAGGAAGAAAACCTTGCATTCCGCAAATCCCCTATCCTCACGGATAAGGTAATGCACTACTGCCCGGGATGTAGCCACGGTACCGTACACAATCTCGTAGCAGAAGTAATCGAGGAACTCGGCATTCAGGATAAAACGATCGGCGTATCGCCGGTAGGTTGCTCGGTATTCGCATACAACTACCTGCATATCGACTGGTCGCAGGCCGCTCACGGTCGTGCCTGCGCCGTAGCAACGGGTATCAAACGCACCAACCCCGACAAGATGGTCTTCACCTACCAGGGCGACGGTGACCTTGCAGCCATCGGTACGGCCGAGACGATCCACGCCTGCAACCGTGGTGAGAACATCGCCGTTATCTTTATCAACAACGCCATCTACGGTATGACCGGCGGTCAGATGGCCCCGACGACGCTGATCGGTATGAAGACGGCCACGACTCCCTACGGTCGTGATCCGAAGCTGAACGGTTTCCCCTACAAGATCGCCGATATGATCGCTCCGCTGCCCGGCGTATGCTATGTTACCCGTCAGTCGGTACACACCCCCGCAAATGTCCGCAAAGCCAAGAACGCCATCAAGAAAGCTTTCCAGAACGCCATGGCCGGCAAGGGTCTCTCGTTCGTAGAGATCGTAGCCACCTGCAACAGCGGTTGGAAGATGTCTCCTGTTGCCGCTAACAAATGGATGGAAGAGAACTGTATCCCGTTCTATCCGCTCGGCGACATCAAAGGTTAATTCACAAAATTCGCAGAAGAACAATGAAAGAAGAGTTGATTATAGCAGGATTCGGCGGACAGGGTGTCCTCTCCACCGGTAAGATTCTGGCCTATTCGGGTGTGATGCAGGACTACGAAGTTTCGTGGTTGCCGTCTTATGGACCTGAGATGCGTGGCGGTACGGCCAACGTAACGGTCATCATCAGCGACAAACGCATCAGCTCGCCTACCCTTCACGAGTTCGATACGGCCATCATTCTGAACCAGCAGAGTATGGATAAGTTCGAGAGTCAGGTGAAACCGGGCGGCGTACTGATCTACGACACGAACGGTATCACCCGTCACCCGCAGCGTACCGACATCAAGATCTACACGATCGACGCTACGGAAGAGGCTGCAAAACGTGGCAACTCCCGTATCTTCAACACGCTGATCCTCGGCGGTTACCTGAAGGTTCGCCCGATCGTAACGCTTGAGAACGTGTACAAGGGTCTGAAGAAATCGCTCCCCGAGCGTGCTTGGAAATCGCTCCCGATGAACGAGGAAGCTATCCGCATCGGTATGGAGATCATCAAGGAGGTTCGCTAATCTCCGGTTTTCTTCAACACGAACGACAGGCACATACGTGAAGTATGTGCCTGTTTTGTTTCTCCGAATCCGGCCGATCCGCTGCGCAGGTCACGGAAAGCCATGGCAGTTCCGGCCGTCCCGAACAGTTTATTTTCAAAAGCCATGCAATACGACAACTCATCCGTCCGGCGGCAGGACCGCCTGCTTGCCGAAGATCGCGCCCTGGAGATCCTCCGCGAAGGCGAATACGGTTTTCTTGCCTTCGGCAACGAAACGGGAGGCTACGGCATCCCCGTCAATTATGTCTACTGCGACGACGGCTGCTGCTATTTCCACTGTGCGCCGGAAGGCGAAAAACTGCGCTGGATGGCACGCAACCCGCAGGTCACATTCTGCGTGGTCGGACACACCGCTCCCTGCCCCGAGCGTTTCACGACGGAATACGAAAGCGTGCTGCTGACGGGTCGGCTGGAACGTGTCACCGATGACGACGAACGCATGCACGCCCTGTCGCTCATCGTCGGCAAATACGCCCCGCAGTTTCGTGAGACGGGCATGAAGTATGCGCAGGGATCGTTCCACCGCACCGCCATCCTGCGCCTGACCGCCGAGTGCTGCTCAGGCAAATGCAAATACCTGCCCGCGAGCAAGATTGCAACGGAATAAACGTGCGGTTTTCCATCTACCGTCCGGACGACAAGACAACAAAGGCTGGGATTTCAGAGTCCCAGCCTCTGTTGCATGACGCCCCTGCCCACCGCTTCCTACAGTACGGCGCGGCCGATGCCGGCAAACGCACATTCCCCGACACCGATACGGTACAATACATGCCGCCGAAGCCGGTCCCCGACAGGCAGCGCCGGATGGTCGAACTCGCCCACCCGCTCCATACCCAGGCGCTGCATGACCCGTTCGGAAGGGGTATTGACAACGGCCGTAAAGGAATAGACCTCACTGATCTCCGCCCGCGAACGGGCATAAGCCAGTACGGCCGACGCCGCCTCGGTGGCATACCCGCAGCCCCAGGCCTCCGGCAGCAGTCTCCAGCCGATCTCCGTACCCCGCAGGCCGAGCGAGGGAAAATCGAAACCGTGCAGTCCGACGAATCCCAGGAAACGATCGTCCGACCGACGCCGCACCTGCCACAATCCATATCCGCACCGCTCGAACTCCGCCATGATCCGCTCCAGAAAAGCCGCCGATTCGGCCGGTGACAGCGGTTTCGGAAAATAACGCATCACCTGCCGGTCGGCGCACAGCCGCGCCAGATCCTCCTCTTCGCCGGCCAACCAGCGGCACAGCACCAGCCGCCCGGTCCACAAATCGGCTGTCCGCTCCATACATTCACCCTGCCGTTCCATACGCTCCGTCCGCAGGCTCGTCAAAACAATCGAGCGGATACGATGCTGCCACCCTATCCGCCCGACAAAGATTTGCGACCCCGAATCCTAATGTTTCTTGGTCGTCATGATTTCCAGAATCAGCTTGTCGGTCTGCTGCATGCCTTCGCGGCCGATGCGCGTCAGGTTGCGGATCGACTGATCCACATCCTCGTCCACGATGCCTTCGTTGGCCGTCACGCACTGGTGTTCCATGGCCAGCATGGCCGACATGACCGCCGTCGAGGTACTCGTAGCCACCTTCAGCGCGCAGCTCGGTTTGGCACCGTCGCACAACATGCCGGCCAGGTTGGCCACCATGTTCTTCACGGCGTAGGAGACCTCCGTATATTTGCCGCCCATCAGGTAGGTGATGCCGCAGCTCGATCCGGTCGAAGCCACCACGCAGCCGCACAAAGCCGACAGACGGCCGAGGCTCTGCTTGATGTAGATCACCGTCAGGGCGCTCAGCATCAGCGCGCGGATCATCTGCTCGCGCGAGGCATGCGTCTGCTCGGCATAGACCCATACCGGCAGGGTTGCCGACACGCCCTGGTTGCCGCTGCCCGAGTTGCTCATCACGGGAATCATCGCGCCGCTCATGCGGGCGTCGCAGGCACCCGAGGTATAGGACAGGATCTCGGAAAGGATGCCGTTGCCGAAAATGCGGCGCTCCTCGTCCTTGCGCAGCAGACGGCCGAGCGAGTGGCCGTAAGGGCCGGTAAACGACTTCTCGGCCGCTTTCTTATTCATTTCGGCCGCCTCGAGAATAAACTCGATCTCCTCCAGCGGAGCGGTGTCGGCAAATTCATAGACCTTTTTCAGCGTCAGCACGACATCGTCCTCACCGTGTGCGGCGGCACTGCCCTTGCGGGCATCGAGCAGCACCTCGCCGTTGCGTTCGATGCGGGAGAAGTGGGTATGGCTGCCTTCGATTACGGTCAGGGCGCGATCGTTGCCTGCCGTAGCCTCCACCTCGATATACAGAATGTCGCAGGGACCCTGCTTCAGTCCGATGTGCAGAGCGCCGGAGTCCATATAGCGGCAACCCTCCTCCACGTCGGCCGGCGTCACGTCACGCAACACCTCCAGTCCGTACTCCGATTTGCCGAACAGCGCGCCCAAAGCGACGGCGATGGGCAGACCGATCATGCCGCCTGTTCCGGGGATGCCGACGCCCATGGCGTTTTTGAGAATATTCGCACTCAGCGAAACATTGATATGTTCGGGACGACGCCCCAGCGTTTCCGCAGCACGAGCCACGCACAGCGACACGGCGATCGGTTCGGTACAACCGATGGCGGGAACGACCTCGCGGTGAATCAGCGCAATAATTGCCTGACGCTCGGTAGGAGAAATATTGCAAGCCATACATTAGATTTTTAGCAGTCACAAAGATAGCGAAAAACCGTAAGCCCCGTCACACGGAGCGTCCAAAAACGACCCTTGCGCCGCATGTTGCAGGCCAGATCGCGCCCCCGCCGCCGTCCAGCCCCGGCAGGGCGGGCATCCCATCCGACAACAAGAGGCGACCCGCGCCGCGGATCGCCTCTGTACATGCTGTTCTCCGATCGGAGACGGACTCTAATAGTTGTTCTTCTTCTCCTCGAAGTAAGCCTGCGGGTGCTGGCAAGCGGGGCAGGCAGCGGGAGCGCTCTTGCCTTTGTGAACGTAACCGCAGTTGCGGCACTGCCACTCGATTTCCTCCTCGCGCTCGAATACCGAACCCTCCTCAACACGTTTGAGCAGGCGGCGGTAACGATCCTCATGCTCGGCCTCCACTTTGGCAACCGCACGGAACGTCTGGGCTACGGCCGGGAAACCCTCCTCCTCGGCAACCTTGGCAAACTCGGGATAGAGTTCGCTCCACTCCTCCAGCTCGCCATCGGCGGCAGCCTTCAGGTTCTCCAGCGTGGTGCCGATCACACCGGCCGGATAAGAGGCCGTAATCTCCACCATGCCACCCTCAAGGTATTTGAAGAATTTCTTGGCGTGCTCCTTCTCCTGTTCGGCGGTCTCCATGAAGATAGCGGAGATCTGCTCGAAGCCCTCTTTCTTGGCAACGCTTGCGAAGAATGTATAACGAGAACGTGCCTGTGATTCGCCGGCGAACGATTTGAGCAGGTTCTGCTCGGTTTTGGTTCCTTTGATCGATTTCATAATAGCCATTTCTGTGTTAATTCGACGGGACAAAGATAAACATTCCGATCGGCGCGGCCTAATTTTCGGAAGACAAGTTGCATCATATCTTTTTATTCGGCCATTCGAGGAAACTATACGGATAATCGGTGCGATTTGAGTATCTTTGCAGACCGCATCCGCACGGGTGCGCGCACTACGAACGAAAACCAAACAACATCACATGGCGGACGAAAAGATCATATTCTCGATGGTGGGCGTCAGCAAGACGTTCAACAACCAGAAAAAAGTACTCAACAACATATACCTCTCCTTCTTCTACGGAGCCAAGATCGGCATCATCGGTCTGAACGGATCGGGTAAATCGACCCTAATGAAGATCATCGCCGGTCTAGACAAGAACTTCCAGGGCGAAGTGGTCTTCGCTCCGGGCTACAGCGTGGGCTACCTCGAACAGGAACCCCAGCTCGACCCCACGAAGACCGTCAAGGAGGTCGTACAGGAGGGCTGCGCCGCCACGGTCGCCCTGCTCAAGGAGTACGAGGAGGTGAACGCCAAATTCATGGAGCCGATGGACGACGACCAGATGGCCAAACTGATCGAGCGCCAGGGCGAGCTGACCGAGGCAATCGACCATGTGAACGGCTGGGAGCTGGACAGCGTGCTGGAGCGCGCCATGGATGCCCTGCGGTGTCCCGACCCCGACCAGTCGGTGGCCCATCTCTCGGGCGGTGAGCGGCGCCGCGTGGCCCTGTGCCGCCTGCTGCTCCAGCAGCCCGACGTGCTGCTGCTCGACGAGCCGACCAACCACCTCGACGCCGAGAGCATCGACTGGCTCGAACAGCACCTGCAGCAATACAAGGGTACGGTGATCGCCGTCACCCACGACCGCTACTTCCTGGACAACGTGGCGGGCTGGATTCTCGAACTCGACCGCGGCGAGGGCATTCCGTGGAAGGGCAACTATTCGAGCTGGCTCGACCAGAAGACCAAACGTCTGGAGCAGGAGGAGAAACAGGAGAGCAAACGCCGCAAGACCCTCGAACGCGAGCTGGAGTGGGTGCGCATGAGTCCCAAGGCACGCCATGCCAAGAGCAAGGCCCGTCTGTCTGCCTACGACAAGATGCTCAACGAGGATACGAAACAGAAAGAGGAGAAACTCGAAATCTACATCCCGAACGGTCCCCGTCTGGGCAATGTGGTGATCGAGGCGCAGAACGTCACCAAGGCCTTCGGCGACCGCATCCTGTACGAGAACCTGAACTTCTCGCTGCCGCCCGCCGGCATCGTGGGCGTGATCGGCCCGAACGGTACGGGCAAGACCACCCTCTTCCGCATGATTATGGGGCTGGAGCAGCCTACCAGCGGTTCGTTCCGTGTGGGCGAGACGGTGAAGCTGGCCTACGTCGATCAGCAGCACGCCTCGATCGACCCCGAAAAGACCGTCTATGCAACCATCGCCCAGAACAGCGACATCATCCAGCTCGGCAACCGCAGCGTGAATGCCCGCGCCTACGTGGCCCGCTTCAACTTTACGGGCGCCGACCAGGAGAAGAAGGTAGGCGTCCTTTCGGGCGGCGAACGCAACCGCCTCCACCTGGCCATGGCGCTCAAGGAGGGCGGCAACGTGCTGCTGCTCGACGAGCCGACCAACGACATCGACGTGAACACGCTCCGTGCGCTGGAGGAGGGTCTGGAGAACTTTGCAGGCTGCGCCGTCGTCATCTCGCACGACCGCTGGTTCCTCGACCGCATTGCCACGCACATCCTCTCCTTCGAGGGCGACTCGCAGGTGGTCTTCTTCGAGGGCAGCTACAGCGAATACGAGGAACACAAACGCCAGATGGGTGAGGATACCACTCCCAAACGGGTGAAGTACCGCAAACTCATGGCTTAACGACATACAGGATCATGGCACAGAAACCGTCCATACCGAAAGGCACGCGCGACTTCTCCCCGCTGGAGATGACGCGCCGCACCTACATGTTCGACACCATCAAGCGGGCGTTCCGCGCCTACGGCTACGCTCCGCTCGAAACCCCCGCCATGGAGAACCTCTCCACGCTGACGGGCAAATACGGCGAAGAGGGCGACAAACTGCTCTTCAAGATTCTCAACTCGGGCGACTTCACGCGCGGCTTCTCGGACGAGGACCGGCGCCGCATCGCCTCGGCCGCCGAAACGGCCGAAGGCTCCGTGAACGGCATGGCCGCCCGCATCTGCGAAAAGGGCCTCCGCTACGACCTCACCGTGCCGCTGGCCCGCTATGTGGTGCAGCACCAGGCCGAGATCGTCTTCCCCTTCCGCCGCTACCAGGTGCAGCCCGTGTGGCGCGCCGACCGGCCGCAGAAGGGACGCTACCGCGAATTCTACCAATGTGACGTGGACGTGATCGGCACGCGGAGCCTGCTGTGCGAATTCGAGCTGGTGAAGATCGTGGAGCGCGTCTTCGGCGATCTGGGCATTGCCGTGACCCTCAAGATCAACAACCGCAAGATCCTCTTCGGCATTGCCGAGACGATCGGCCATGCCGACAAGATGATCGACATCACCGTGGCCATCGACAAGATCGACAAGATCGGACTCGAAAAGGTCGAGGAGGAGCTGGCCGCCAAGGGCATCGACGCCGAAGCCATCGCCCGCCTGCGCCCGATCCTGCAGCTGAGCGGCACGAATGCCGAGAAACTCGCCGTCATGCGCAACCTGCTGGCCGGCTCGGAGACGGGCCTGCGCGGCATCGACGAGACGGAAACGATCCTCTTGCTCGTCGGCGCGGCCGGTTCGCAGCTCGACATCGAACTCGACCTGTCGCTGGCGCGCGGCCTGAACTACTACACGGGGGCCATCTTCGAGGTCAAGGCCAAAGACCACGCCATCGGCAGCATCTGCGGCGGAGGCCGCTATGACGACCTGACGGGCATCTTCGGCACGCCCGGCCTGTCGGGTGTGGGCATCTCGTTCGGCGCCGACCGCATCTACGACGTCATGCTGGCGCTCAACCTCTTCCCCGAGGAGGCCAACCGGACGACCCAGGTGCTGTTCACCAACTTCGGCGAAGCCGAGGAGCGCGCCGCCCTGCCCCTGCTGCAGCAGCTGCGCGATGCGAACATCCCGTCGGAGATCTATCCCGAAGCAGCCAAGATGAAAAAACAGCTGGACTACGCCAATCGCCGCGACATTCCCTACGTGGTACTCATCGGCGAGAACGAACTGGCTTCGCGCACCGCTACGGTCAAGGACATGCGCAGCGGCGAACAGGAGGCCGTGCCGTTCGACCGGCTGACGTCCCGGCTGAGCCAATAACCGGAACTGCACGCTGTCGGCGGCGGGAGAGGCGTCATCCGCGCCATCTCCCGCCGCCGGTCATTTTCCCCCGACTGTCTCTACAACCCGATATGAAAAAGATTTCCGTTTTACTGTTCGTCGCACTGGCCTCGGCCGGCATCTGCACCGCCCAGCAGCGGCTCTCTTACGACGTCAATTACCAAAAAGTCAAGTTCGAGCAGTTCTACGACGCCCTCAACACGCTCTACGTCGATACGCTGAACAACGAACAACTGATCGAGAAGGCCATCGTCAGCATGCTGGCCGATCTGGACCCCCACTCCACCTACTCCTCGGCCGAGGAGATGAAGTCCATCACCGAATCGTTCGAGGGAAGCTTCAGCGGCATCGGCGTGGAATTCGATGTGATCGCCGACACGATCTTCGTGGTCAATACCATTCCGAACGGCCCGTCCGAAAACGCCGGCATCCTGCCCGGCGACCGGATCGTCTCCACGGACGGCAAATCCTGCATCGGCATCGACCGCAGCGACGTACCGAAACTGCTGCGGGGCGACAAGGGTTCGGTCGTCACGCTGGGCATTGTCCGTTGGGGCGAACGCGACATCCTGCTCTACCGCGTCAAACGGAACGATATTCCGATCCACACGGTCGATGCGGCCTACATGGCCGCTCCGGGCATCGGCTACATCCGCATCAACCGGTTTGCCCACACCACCATGCAGGAATTCAGAGAGGCTTTCCGCTCGCTGCCGCCGATGAGCGGGCTGATCCTCGACCTGCGCGGCAATGCCGGCGGCCTGCTCGACCAGGCCATTGCGCTGAGCGAATTCTTCCTGCCCGCCGGCATGGAGATCGTCTCCACGGAAGGACGCAACGTCCGCCCCACCAGCTACCGGTCGCACCGTACCGAGGGCTTTGACGACCGCCTCGCCGTGCTGATCGACTCCTCGTCCGCCTCAGGCAGCGAAATCGTGGCCGGCGCCATCCAGGACTGGGACCGCGGCGTCATCATCGGCCAGCCGAGCTACGGCAAAGGGCTCGTGCAGCGTCAGCTGCCGCTGCTGGACGGATCGGCCGTCCGCATTACGGTGGCCCGTTACCACACCCCCTCGGGGCGCGTCATCCAACGCCCCTTTACGGCCGGTGACGCCGAAGGATACTACATCGACCACCTGCGCCGCTCCTACGACGACCGCTATGCCGACTCGCTCAATGCCAACGCCCCGTTGTACCGGACGCTCCGCACCGGCCGCACCGTATTCGGCGGAGGAGGCATCCGCCCCGACCGCACCGTACCGGTGGACACCACGCGCAACTATGCCTACTGGAACGAACTGATCCGCAACGGTGTACTAAATGAATACACCAACGCCTACCTGAATGACAACCGGAAGAAGCTGCTGGATTCGTTCCCGACCGCCGAACAGTTCGCTGACGGCTTTACCGTCACGCCCGCCATGCTCGACGAACTGACCGCCCTCGGCGAGCGGCGCGGCATCGTCTACCAGACCGGCGACACGCTCGACCAGCTGCCCGATGCGCAAACATCGCTCAAGGCACTCATCGCCCGCAAGATATGGGGTACGCCCGCCTACTTCCGCATTCTCAATACCTCCGACGACGCGGTATATGATCTGGCCATCGCCCTGCTGGACGACCCCGCCGCCTACGACCGGCTGCTGGCTCCGCCTGCCGCCGAATAGTTTCCGCGGAACCGTATAACATGAAAGGGTCCGGCCAATGGCCGAACCCTTTCTGCTTTGTTTCCGAAATCGTGTGCGGAGGCTACGAATTCATTGCGCCGTCCACCTGGATTACCTGACCGCTGACATAGCTGGAGAGGTCGCTGGCGAGGAACAGCGCCACCTTGGCGATCTCCTCGGGCGTGCCGCCGCGACGGAGCGGAATCTTCTTGTTCCACTCTTCCTTGACGGCGTCGGGCAGTTTGTCGGTCATCTCGGTCATGATGAAACCCGGAGCGATGGCATTGGCACGCACGCCGCGCGAACCGAGCTCGAGGGCGATCGACTTGGCCAGACCGATCATGCCGGCTTTCGAGGCCGAGTAGTTGGCCTGGCTGGCGTTACCGTGTACGCCCACTACGGACGACATGTTGATGATGCTGCCGCCGCGCTGACGCATCATGATCGGCGTCACGGCGTGGATGAAGTTGTAGGCCGACTTGAGGTTGATGTTGATGACCATGTCCCACTGCTTCTCGTCCATCTTGAGCATCAGGCCGTCGCGCGTGATACCCGCATTGTTCACCAGCACGTCGATGCGGCCGAAGTCCTTCATGATCTGATCGACCACCTCGTGGGTCTGCTGGAAATCGGCGGCATTGGATGCGTAAGCCTTGCAACGGACACCCAACGCAAGTATCTCATTTTCGGTATTCTTGGCATTGTCGTCGATGGCCAGATCCGTAAATGCGATGTCGGCGCCGTTCTGTGCGAAACAGAGAGCGACCGCACGGCCGATACCGCGTGCAGCACCGGTAACCACGGCAACTTTTCCTTCAAGTAATTTCATGATAATCGAAAGTTTAGGTAATTACTATAAGACAAAGATACACTTTTTTGGATAATCGCACACAAAAGCCGCACCGCAGCCTGCCCGGCCACACGTATGGCGCGAAATTTGTTATTTTAATCATACAACCGCACGCCGCCTGCGTGTCGGCCATTTAACCCAACATAACCTGCTGATTATGAAAAAATTTCTTCTTACGGGCGCCGTTCTGTTCGCCCTGGCGCTCCAGCTTCCGGCCCAATCCCGCTTCAGTCTACGCCTCTACCCGCAGATCGCCTTCGGCGCCTACAACGACATCCGCTGCCCCAACAACGAGGAGGGGACGCGTCTCTCGCTCCCCAACGACCTGAACCGCACCAGCACCGCCGTCTTCGCTCCGCGCGCCGAACTGGAATTCGCCTACAAACGGCACCACGTCATGTTCGCGGCCGTATTCGTACGGGAGAACTTCACCGGCCGCGCCTCCGAACCGGTCCGGTTCAACAACACCCTCTTCGATACGGGCAGTACGATCGACGCCCTGTACCGGTTCGACACCTACCGCCTCTCCTACCGCTACGGACTGGTCGATCGTCCCAAATTCAGATTCGAACTGGGCGCGACGGTACTGCTCCGCGACGCTATGGTGGCCATGACGGGCGGCGGCGCCAGCAGCGCCTTCACCAATCTGGGCGTGGTGCCGCTGATCTCCTATTACATCGGCTGGTATCCCCTGCCCGCCCTCTCCGTGTACAGTTACGGTGACGGTCTGGTCTCCAAATACGGCCGTGCGGAGGACATCTTCGCCGGTGTGAAATACGACGTGCATCCCAATATCGGCGTCCTGGCCGGCTACCGGCTCATCGAAGGCGGCAGCGACGTGAAGAGTGTCTATACGTTCGCCCTGTACCATTTCCTGTCGCTCGGTCTGGAGATCCGTTTCTGACGCCCACCGGCCGGTAACCTCCAAAACCCGCAGCGAAAGAGCGAGAACGGGGTAAAAAAACCGCCCCTGCAAGCAACATTCTCGGAAAAAATCTTAACTTTGCATAGATACGACATCCATTCGGGATGCACAGCCGACAATCGGACGTACACATAAAAACAATAACACATCTCCATGAAAAGAGACACTCAGGTGTTCGATCTCATCGAACAGGAAAAACAGCGTCAGCTCCACGGCATCGAACTGATCGCTTCCGAAAACTTTGTCAGCGACGAAGTCATGCAGGCCATGGGTTCGGTACTGACCAACAAGTACGCAGAGGGTTATCCGAATGCCCGCTACTACGGCGGCTGCCAGGTAGTGGACAAGGTCGAGCAGCTCGCCATCGACCGTCTGTGCGAACTCTACGGCGCTGAATACGCCAACGTACAGCCCCACTCCGGCGCTCAGGCCAACATGGCCGTCTTCATGGCCGTTCTCAAACCGGGCGACACCTTCATGGGTCTCGATCTGGCACACGGCGGTCACCTGTCGCACGGTTCGCCCGTGAACATGTCGGGTATCCTCTACAAAGCGGTAGGCTATCAGGTCAGCCCCGAAACCGGTACGATCGACTATGACGCCATGGAGGCACTGGCCATGGAACACAAACCGAAACTGATCGTCGGCGGTGCATCGGCCTACTGCCGCGAGTGGGATTACGAGCGCATGCGCGCCATCGCCGACAAGGTGGGCGCCCTGCTGATGATCGACATGGCTCACACAGCCGGTCTGATCGCTGCCGGCCTGCTGAAGAACCCGGTAAAATACGCCCACATCGTCACCTCCACGACCCACAAGACCCTGCGCGGCCCGCGTGGCGGTATCATCCTGATGGGCAAGGACTTCGACAACCCCTGGGGCATCAAGACGCCGAAGGGCGAGATCAAGAAGATGTCCGCCGTGCTGAACTCGTCGGTATTCCCCGGCGTCCAGGGCGGTCCGCTGGAGCATGTCATCGCAGCCAAAGCCGTTGCCTTCGGCGAGGCTCTCCAGCCCGAATACAAGGAGTATCAGACTCAGGTGAAGAAGAACGCCGCCGCCATGGCCGAAGCCTTCATGAAACGCGGTTACAAACTCGTATCGGACGGTACGGACAACCACCTGATGCTGATCGACCTGCGCACCAAATTCCCGGAACTGTCGGGTAAGAAGGCCGAGCGTACGCTCGTCGAGGCCGACATCACGACGAACAAGAACATGGTGCCGTTCGACACCCGTTCGCCGTTCCTCACCTCCGGTATCCGCATCGGTACGCCGGCCATCACCACGCGTGGCCTGAAAGAGGACAAGATGGACTACATCGTCAGCCTGATCGACCGCGTCCTCTCCGACATCGACAATCCCGACACGATTGCCGCCGTTCGCGAGGAGGTACACAAACTGATGGCCAACTACCCGCTCTTCGCCTGGTAGTCCGCCGGACAGCATCCACGACAAAAGCGGCCGCAGCCTTGCGGCCGCTTTTCCTTTGCCCCGTCCCCTGTTTTTTCGATCGGCAGGCGATCCGACAACCGGATGTTTTGCGTATATTTAAAGTAAACTTAACCGGCAAAATAAAGACCAATGACAAGCCTGATAGCCTGCTGCGGACTGGATTGCGAACGGTGCGACGCCCGCATCGCCACCATGACCGGCAACGACGCCCTGCGCGAGGAGACCGCCCGCCGCTGGAGCGCGATGAACCACGCGCCGGAGATCACGGCCGCCACCATCCATTGCACGGGCTGCCGGACGGAGGGGGCGAAATTCGCCTATTGCACCCTGTGCGCCATCCGGCAATGTGCCTCGGAACGGGGTCATGCAACGTGCGGCTCCTGTCCGGAGATGGAGGGATGCCCGACGCTCGACGCCGTGCTGCGCCACGCTCCCGAAGCAAGAGCCAACCTGCTGGCCGTTTCGCGCTGACAGCCATTGGCTCCAGCCGATCGGAGCGCCGACACCGCCCTCGCGGGCAGTCCACGGCCGTCCGCCGCACATGCCGCGATGCCGGAACGGGGAAAATCGCAGGGTGACATGAAGTTATCGGCGAAAGATATTGTTCCAATCAAAAATTTTTTTACTACATTTGTAAAGAATCACATAAACAACGTAAGACATGGAAAAACTGCTCAACGACATCAAAGCTAAAGTAGAGGAATTCATCAAGGACGCTGACCTGCAGGCCGAGAAAGGCAACAAAGCTGCCGGCATGCGCGCCCGCAAAGCATCGCTCGAACTGGAAAAGATGCTCAAGGAATTCCGCAAGGTATCCATCGAAGCCTCGAAATAACCATACGCGAGACAACCCCACAAAAAAAGCCATCGTAGTCCTGCTCTTTCGACTACGATGGCTTTTTTATACTCTGCACCGAAGACCGTGCCGGACAACACCGGCGATGCGGCGCAGCACGGCCGCTATTCTGCCTTCTCTGCCTTCCCGTCATCGCCTTTCATGGCATCGGCGACCTCCTCCTCGGCCTTGTGCAGCCGCTCCCGACAGTAGCGGATCAATTCACCGGCACGCTTCACCTGCTGTGCCAGGGAATCGATGTCCGGATCGGGTTCGTTCATTTTCGTCAAAATCGCTTCCAGCTCGGCCATGGCCGCCGCATAGGTCATCTGTTGTTCACTCTTTTTCATGATCGACTACTTCTACTGTTAGCTTTCCTTTCCGGAGGGTCACCTCCAACCGTTCGCCCACCTGCACCGATGCCGCATCGGTCAGCGCATGCCCCCCTCGGCGCACGACCGCAAAACCGCGCGCCAGAATCCGTTGCGGATCGGCAATGTCCGCCAGCCGCCCGGCCTGCTCCAGCCGCAGCCGCTGCGCGGCAAAGATCCGCTCCGTCCGTTCGTGCAGCTGTACGGAGGCCACATCGAGCCGCGCTGCCTGTTCCCGCATCAGCCGCCGGACCTGCGCCGTCATCGTGTCGGCAGCCGCCTGCAGCCGCCAGCCGACCCGCATGCGTACACCGGCAATGCGCTCGCGCAGCAGGGTGCCTACCATGGTCACCTCCTTGCGCCGCTGCTCCAGCACCTGCACCGCCCTGGACGTTACCGCCTGCCCCATGGATTCCAGCGACGCATCGAATGCAGCAGCCCGATCGACCAGAAAAGCCGCGGCCGCCGTCGGGGTCTTGAGCGAGAAGGCCGCCACCATATCCACGACGCTCTGATCCTTGTCATGCCCCAGGCCGGCGATCACCGGCAGCGGAAACTGGGCGATATGGAAACTGATCAGATACGAATTGAGGAAGCTGAGGTCGCTCTGCGAACCGCCGCCGCGGATGATGACAACCGCATCGAACTCGTCGGCGCGCGCCGCAATGCACCCCAAGGCGTCGATGATGGAGGCCTCGGCTCCGTGACCCTGCATGACGGCATCGAACAGCTCCGTGTCGAAACGGTACGGACTGCCGCCGAGTTCCTTCATGAAATCACGGTAGCCGGCCGCCTGGGGCGATGACACGACGGCAATCCGCTGCGGCACGAGCGCCAGTTCGAGCGAACCGTTCAGGTCGAAGACGCCGTCCTCCCGAAGCCGTGCGATGGTCTCCTGGCGCTGACGCTCCAGATCGCCCAGCGTATAGAGCGGATCGATGTCCGTCACCCGCAGCGAGAGGCCATACAACTCGTGGTACGACACCTGCACCTGCAGCAGCACCTGCATGCCCGCCTCCAGTTCGCGCCCCGTGGCGCCCCGGAAGAACGACGACAGCATGCCGTACTGCCCTGCCCAGATGACGGCCGAAGCCTGCGCCTGCGGCACACCGTTGCGGCCGCCCTTCTCGACCAGTTGCAGGTAGCAATGCCCCGAACGGGCGTTTACCTTCATCTCCCCGATCTCGGCCGTAATCCACACGGGCGACGTGAAGGCGCCGCACAGCGTCTGGCGGATGGCCTGCTGCAGCTGGGACAATGTGATAAAAGAGACTGCCATGAGGTTCGTTGCGGAAACGGACAAATTTACGACATTTTCCCGACAACCGATCCGAAAAACCGTCCGGCAAGGCAAACGGCACCGTTGCAAAATCGGCTGAAGCGACGTAATTTTGAGAGGCGGTTTCCGGACGAACCGGAAGCGGCCGGCAACCGATCGGCATGGAACACATCTGGCAGGAACATATCCGGCAATACGCCATCTACCTCAAGCTCGAACGCGGCCTGTCGGACAATACGGTCGAGGCCTACCGCCACGACGTCGAACGGTTCGCATCGTTTGTCGCCTCCCATGCGCCGGATACCGCACCCGCCGACATCACGCCCGACACGATCGAGGCCTACCTCACCGAACTCTTCGAGGAGGGCATGGAGAAACGGTCACAGAGCCGCATGCTGAGCGGACTGAACAGCTTCTTCGATTTCCTGGTGCGTACCGAGGCGATCGCCCAGTCGCCCACGGCACTCATCGAACATCCCAAGACCGGCCAATACCTCCCCGATACGCTCACGATCGACGAGATCGACACCATTCTGGAGGCCATCGACCTCTCGGCACCCCAGGGCTACCGCAACCGGGCCATCATCGAGACGCTGTACAGCTGCGGGCTGCGCGTCTCGGAACTCACCTCGCTGCGCATCTCCGACCTCTTTCTCGACGAGGGCTACCTGCGGGTGCGCGGCAAGGGCAGCAAACAGCGGCTGATCCCCGTCGGGGAGGCCTGCCGCAGACAGATCGACAACTACCTCCGCTACGAGCGCCGGCAGCCCGCCGACGCGGCATCGGCCGACACCGTGTTTCTCAACCGGCGCGGACGCCCCCTCTCACGGATCATGGTCTTCAACATCATCAAGGCTGCCGTTGCGGCGGCCGGCATCGCCAAGGAGGTCAGCCCCCACACCTTCCGCCACAGTTTCGCCACCCACCTGCTGCAGGGCGGCGCCAACATCCGGCAGGTGCAGGCGCTGCTCGGCCACGAATCGATCACGACGACCGAGATCTACACCCACCTCGATACGGGACACCTCCACTCCGCCGTAAACGAGTTCCACCCGCTCGGCAAACGCGCCCGCAAACGCTGATTCCGCCCTCCTCCGACCGGAAAAAACGGCCGAAGCATACGCACTTTTCCGAAATTAGGCTTATCTTTGTAAAGTTCTGACCAAACCTCTACGACCGCAAAACCGCGAGACAACATACTTTTCGCCATGAAATCAATGCAGGGCACGGCTGACCTCGACAGGGTCGCCATGCCCCGTATTGTTATATACCCATTCAATCACGTTTAACAAAAAAATGGAAATTGTCATTATTCTGCTTCTGATTCTGCTCAACGGCATCCTGTCCATGTCGGAAATGGCATTGGTGTCGGCCCGCAAGACACGGCTGGAATCGGAAGCCAAAGCAGGTAGCAAAACAGCGAAAGCGGCTCTGTCGCTTTCTACCGCCCCCGACCGGTTCCTCTCTACGGTGCAGATCGGGATCACGCTGATCGGCATTCTGACAGGTCTCTATTCCGGAGAGACGCTGGCCGCCGACTTTGCCGTCGTCATCGCCAGGATCGATGTGCTGGCACCGTATGCGCTGGGCATTGCCAAGGGCATCATCGTCATCGTCGTCACCTACCTTACCCTCATATTCGGCGAACTCGTGCCGAAGCGGATCGGTCTGGGACGCGCCGAAGCGGTCTCCAAATCGGTAGCCCGCCCCATGCGCCTGCTGTCGTGGATCGCAGCCCCGTTCGTATGGCTGCTGTCCAAAAGCACGGCCGTCGTCGTCAAACTGATCGGCCTAAACCACAACGATAACAACCATATCACGGAAGATGAAATCAAGGCCATCGTCAAGGAGGGCTGCGACACGGGCGAAGTGCAGGAAGTCGAACACGAAATCGTCGAGCGGGTGTTCAACCTGGGCGACCGCGCCGTCGAGTCGATCATGACCCACCGCAGCGAACTGGTATGGCTGGACGTGCAGGATTCTCCGGCCGCCATCATGGAGAAGGTCTGCGGCGACATGCACGACGTCTATCCCGTCTCGGCCGGCAAGCCCGACGAGCCGATCGGCGTGGTCTACATGAAGGATCTGTTCGGCCGCATCTACGAAGAGGGTTTCCGGCTGGAGGATCTGGTACGGCAGCCCAACTTCCTGCCCGAGAACCAAAGCGTCTATTCCGCACTGGAGGAATTCAAGCAGACCAACTCGAAATACGGCCTCATCATCAACGAATTCGGCGAGATGCAAGGCATCGTCACGCTGAAGGACATCATGGAAGCCCTGGTAGGCGAAGTACCCGAGGAGGGCGAAGAGGCGGATATGGTGCGCCGCGACGACGGCAGTTGGCTGGTGGACGGACAATGCTCGTTCTACAATTTCCTCGAACATTTCGATCTGGAGGACCTCTACCGCGAACACGACTACAACACGCTGAGCGGACTGCTGCTCGACGAGTTGGAACACATCCCCTCCACGGGTGAGAAACTGCACTGGCACGACTTCGATTTCGAGGTCGTGGACATGGACGGCGCGCGGATCGACAAGATTCTGGCCACCTACCACCCGCAGATCGCCTCTGCCGAATAAACGGCCGGCAGCACGGCAAACCATCCCTGAGGGCGGAACGAGACATTCGTTCCGCCCTCTTTTACGTTTCCATTTCCCTCCTGCCGGCAGCCGCCGCACCGATCCATCCGTTCTTCCTCCGCCTGCCCGTGGGAACCGACCGGACACACAGACAAACAAAAAAGAGGGGAAGCACGGGTTTGTGCTTCTCCTCCGTATCGGAGAGCCAACCGGTTTTACTGTTGAGCGGGCTGAACCGGTTGCGCAGGTTGCGTGGATTGATTCAGCTGAACCGGCTGGGAAGCCTCCACACGACGGATATATTCGCGGGCGTCAGGCGTAATTTCATCCGAACGGTCACGCCAGATGCCATCCTTCAGGATACGCTGCCGGTAGGCCTCGATCGCCTGCGTCAGCGGAAACCGCGGCGGAACGAAGCCTTCGTAGTCGCGCCGCTGCGAGGGACGTATCCGCCGCCGGAACACATCCCGCTTTGCGGGACGCCGCTCCCCTTCCCATACGAAGTTCTGGAACCGCTGCTCCTGCGATTCGGGAATCTTATCCATCGGGAAGATAGAATAGACCGGATTGCCCCGGAAGGTAATGGATTCGATGTCCCGATCGTGGATCAGGAACGTTATATCCGAACACTCCATCACCAGGAATCCCTGGTAGGCGCCGGTCGCCTCGTCCTGCATGTAATAGTATGTCTGTGCATTGCCCTTCACATCCGTCCGGTAGATCTCGCTGTCGCGGAACAGGGCGACGATCTCCTTGCCGGTGATCTGGTTGTAATGCGAGCGGTCCAGTTCGGCACTCATGATCGGGTTGCCGTGCGCCTCGCCGCCGGTAAAGACGGCACGGTCGATGGCATCGCCTTTGGCATAGACCACCACGGTGTCCGACTTGATCTGGTTGTTTCCGTTCCACATCACCGGTTCGCGGTAGAGGTGGATCGTCGTATCGCGCGAGAAGCCGATCAGCGAGTCGCACACGGCCTGCATGTCGCTGCGATAGATCTTCACGTTGCGGTAACCGAGAATCACCCGTTCCGGCTCCTCTTCGGCCGGCGGAGCCGTCGTCAGCGTGTCCTGCACGGGCAGTTCGGTCAGCAGCGAGTCGGCGGCAGGCAGCGAATCGGTCACGGCCGTCGTATCCTGAACCGGCGCAAGTTCGGCCTCACGCCGGGCGATGGCCTCTTCGCGCGCCTGACGGCGGGCCTCACGCTGCGCCTGGCGCTCCTTGCGGCGTTCCTCGCGCTGCATCTTCCGCAACTCGCGCGGCGACAGGTCGGCCACGTCAAGCGCCGCCCCCGCTGCGTCCGCCACACCGACCGTCTCCGACCCCGCTTCCTCCCCGGGGGAAGTCCGCTCATCGGATGCCGCAACCGTCTCTGCAGCCGGTGCATCGGCCGCCGGAGCAGTTGCGTCACTGTCTGCTCCGTCCACCGCGGGCGTCTCCACAGACGCGGAAGGCTCGGCGGATTCCGTGGATTCCGTGGGTTCGGATGCCGGTGTCTGGCTCGGCAGCGGCTCCTCAACCAACAGTTTCTCCTCCGCATCCTCCTGAACGGCCGGTTTCCGGTTGCCGATGTAATCGGCGCTGTAGATGCTGGTGCTGTCGATCACATACATGAAAATCGAGTCGGCACGCATGTAGAGCGAATCGGCCTGCGTATCATAGAAACTGATAACGGAAGGCTGCTCCGTCAGCATGGCATTGCCCGACTCCCCCCAGTAGCGGCCATAATCGCCGAAGGCCAGCACGGCCTGCTCCTGGTCGAGGATCTGGATGTTCCGCCGCATCTCCACGTCGTTGGTCGTGGAATAGTAGTCCATGTCATCGGCCCAGACCTCCTGATCTTCGGTCAGCACATAGGCATCCGACATGAAGTGGTAATGTTCGGTACGCGTGTCGTACCACCCCCTGTTGGCACTCAGAATCTCGTTCTTGTCGTTCCAGATGTAGGTGCGCTTGTAGAACGTGGCGATCTCGGTATCCATGTTGAAGCCGAGCGAGTCGGAGGCGATCCGGTAGGTCGAGTCGCGCAGTTCGACATCGCCCACGCACACGGCATCGCGGGTCTCGCCATAGTAATAGCCCCGCTTGGACTCCAGCAGCATCTGTCCCTGCGACATGGTGCCGCCGCCGTAGAACTCGCCGATATTGTTCAGCGTGTTGTATTTGAAATGATAGGTATAGAGGACGGCCTGTCCGTCGATCATCTTGATAAGCGGCGAAAAGACCTGCGCCGTATTCGTCGTGCCGTCATACTCCACCCGATCGCCGTACACATAGGTGCTGTCCTTGTTGATCAGCACGTTGTCGAAACATTCGATCCGGTTCTCCCCGTACCGCACCGCACTGTCGCACAGCA
The DNA here is from genome assembly GCA_949287525.1 of uncultured Rikenellaceae bacterium. Lineage (GTDB taxonomy): Bacteria > Bacteroidota > Bacteroidia > Bacteroidales > Rikenellaceae > Tidjanibacter. The sequence goes on along the minus strand of CASEGL010000003.1, from coordinate 33,994 downwards.
GCACGGCACCGTTGTGATAGGCCACCACGTCGCCCACGAAGGCATAGACCGTCGAATCGGCGACCTTGATCGGGAACATGCGTTTGGACTTGATATTGACGATCGCCTTGTCATCCTCCTGCGCGGCCGGACGCTGTCCGGTGCGGGCTGCCGGCCGCTGCGGTTCCTGCGCCAGGGCGCCCAGAAACAGACCGGCTACGGCCATCGTAACGATCGCATTGCGAACTCTCATCACCCCAACTACTATTTAACCCAGTCCTTATTGTCGAAATCGGCATTCCGGAATTCCGGCTCGATGCGGACATAAAGGCCGTCGATCTTGCTGCTGAGCCATTTCTGGAACTCCTCCTCGCGTTTGGTCTGCAACGCCAGCGCCTCGATCGTCGCATAGTCGTCGCTCAGATTGGCCGTGTGGGCCGGTATGATCTCGACCAGCTTGACGATCTTGTTCAGCACGTTGCCGTAACCGTCGTAGGACTGGAAGGAAGAGGAGATCTCCCCCGCCTTCAGGGTACTCAGCGCCGGATAGTCGTTCTGCAGCTCTTCGCGCATGAATTTGCTTTTGGGCAACTCGCCGGCGCCCTGCTGCTCCAGCTGCTCGCTGTTGGTCACTACACCGCCGTTCTGACGCGAATACCGGTCATCGGAATATTGCAGCGCCGCGGCCTCGAATGTGATCTTCCCGTTACGGATCTCCTGCGCCAGGCTGTCCAGAAAACGGCCGTCGGCCGCCAGCTCCTCAGGCGTATAGACCGGACGCAGCACGATGTGGCGTGCATGGTACTTGTCGCCCTTCTTTTCGAGCAGTTCGATGATGTGGAAGCCGAATTCGGTCTCCACCACCTCGGAAATCTGACCGGGCTGCAGTTTCTCCACCGCATCGGCAAAAGGCTGCACCCACGCCTGCAGCGGCATCCAGCCCAGATCGCCTCCGCGCATGGCCGTTGCGTCGATCGAGTACATCCGCGCCAACAGGTCGAAACGGGTGCCGTTGATGATACGCTCGCGCATATCCAGCAACTGCTCGCGCACCCGCTGCTTGGCCGCCGTCGAAGAGGTCGGGAACCGGACGATCTGCGCATAGACATACTGCTGGGGGACGAGCGGCAAGTCGTTTTTGTCGATCGTGCGGTAGAATCGCTCGACCTCGCCGGGGGTCACCGTCACCTTGGAGTCGATCTCCTGACGCATGGCACGGGCATATTCCTGCTCCTCGAACCGTTCCTTCATCCGCTGGCGGATCTCATAGGAAGGCTTCCCCATCTGCTCCTCCAGCGCGGTGACGGAACCTGCCTGCTCCTCCAACATCTCCATGTACTGATCGGTACGCGCCAGCACGCTCTCCATGCTGATCTGCACCGAATCGACGAGTGCCTGGTTGTAGAGTACCTTCTGCGTCAGCAGAAACTCCAGCGACTGCACCATCGGATCCTTCTCCGGCGTATAGCCCTGAGCCAGCTGCTCCTGCCGCAGATACTCGGCCGCCTCGTACAGCTCCGAGTAGAGAATGGCCGAGTTGCCTGCCACGGCGGCCACCTTGTCCACCATGTAACGTTCCTGTGCGCGGCCGCCGATGGCTGCCAGCGTCAGCAGGCACGCCGCCGTTATCGTTTTACCTCTCCCCATATGTTATTTTTGTTTATCCCAATAGATTGTTGCCTGTTCGCTTTCCAACGCCGTGCGAAACAGGCTGTCTTCCTTTTCCCGCAGGAGATCCCCGCTGCGCTGGTTGTACAGAATGTTCCGAATGACGTCGGCCGTCCACTCCAGCGGCGCCGTACTGCCCTTGGGCAGATAGTGCAGGATGCGCACATAGTACAGGTCGGTGCCGTCCTTCAGTTCGACGACCTTGTTCGTCTCCAGCAGCCGTTTCCTGTTCTCCTCGGTATCGGTCGCGGCAGGCAGTTTTTTCCAGAACTCGTCGTAGGACGTCCACGCATCGAAGGTGGTCAGCGGCAGGTGGTTTTTGGCAGCCATGTCACGGAAGTCCTGCTGCCGTTCCTCTCCGTCCGACGCCATCAGCTCCCGAATGCGGGTACGCTGACGGAACGAGGCCGGCACCTTCAGGATCATTCCCTGTACGATGTCACGGTTGAGCTTGAACTCCTGGCGGTGGGCGTCGTAGTAACGGCTCACCAGCGAATCGCTCATCACCGTATCGACCATGCGGTCGATATAGTAGCGGTCCAACCGATAAGTAAGCAACGAATTGCGGTACTCCTCCACCATGGCGTCGATGTCCGCCTGCTGGGCGACCAGAATCCGCTCCGCCTCCTGCAGCTTGGCCTGTTTGCGCACCCATGCCTCCACATAGGCCGAGCAGGCCTTCAGGCTGTCCTCCGGAGCGAGTCCGGCCGGAACGGAGGCTGTCACCTCCTCGATTGTCAGCACCTTGTCGCCTGCCGTGGCCGCTATCTCGGAACGCCGGAAGTCGCGATGGCATCCCGACGCAACCCCTGCCAGCAGACACACGGCCGCAGCTATATATGTTTCAATTCTTCGCATATTCCGTTTGTCGTTTATCCGATACGCTAACGAAAAGAAACCGATTTCCGTACATCTCCGCGACGGAAAAAGGTTTCCTCTCCTTTCGTATCCTGCACGACCCGTTGTCAAAAGTACGCAAAAACGAAGATACTGCCAAGTCCTGCACCCCGCCCCGAGCCATTAAGAGCGCTTATGGGCGTAATTTTTTGCCAAACCGCCGCCGGCCGTCTCGCGATAGAGGCTCGGCATATCGAGTCCCGTTTCGTTCATCACCTTGACCACCTTGTCGTAATTGACCATATGGTTGCCGTCGGACATGGTGGCATACAGGTTGGCATCCAGCGCACGCGCTGCCGCCACCGCATTGCGTTCGATGCAGGGGATCTGCACCAGTCCGCACACCGGATCGCACGTCAGTCCGAGGAAATGCTCGAGCGCCATCTCGGCCGCATATTCGATCTGCGAAGGCGTGCCGCCGAAGAGCTGGCAGGCTGCCGCAGCCGCCATGGCACAGGCTACGCCCACCTCGCCCTGGCACCCCACCTCGGCACCCGAAATGGAGGCGTTCGTCTTGGCGATGTTGCCGAACAGGCCGGCCGTGGCCAGCGCATGCAGGATCCGCACGGGCTGCACGTTGCGCGAAGTGTAGATATGATACAGCACGGCCGGCACGACGCCGCTCGACCCGCACGTGGGAGCCGTCACCACCACGCCGCCCGAAGCGTTCTCCTCCGAGGTGGCCAGCGCATAGGCATACAGCCGCGCCCGGCTGCCGAGCGTATCGTTGTAGCTTTTGGCTTTCACCATGTAGGTGCTGGCCTTGCGCCGCACCTTCAGCCCGCCTGGCAGCACGCCCTCGTGGTTCAGTCCGCGTTCGATGGTGTCGCACATCGTCTCCCACACTTCGGCCAGATATTCCCACAGGCCTTTTCCCTCGTAGTCCTCGACATACTCCCAGAAGGCCTTGCCCTCATCCTGACACCACCGCAGGATCTCCTCGATCGTGGTCAGGGGATAGATGTCGGCCGGTTTGGCCTGCCGGGTCGTCTCGTTGGCCAGCGCACCGCCGCCGATGCTGTAGATCGTCCACTCCTCCAGCAACCGGTCATTCCGGAAGGCCTCGAACCGCATGCCGTTCGGATGGAAGGGCAGCACGATCTCGGCTTTCCACACGATTTCGGTCGGCGCCACCGGCTCCAGCACCGAGAGGATCGCCGCATCGGTCAAGTGGCCCTTGCCCGTGGCGGCCAGCGATCCGTAGAGGGTCACCCGAAAACGGTCGGCATCGGCATGACGGGCCAGAAACTGTTCCGCCGCCTTCTTGGGACCTACGGTATGGCTGCTCGAGGGGCCATTGCATATTCTGAATAATTCTCTGATCGATTCCATAAAAAATTCCTGTTTTTTCGCCACCGCGAAAATATCCACTTTCCCGTTTATTTCACTATTCCCATAACGATAACTGACAGGGTCTTGTTGCCGCCTGCTCCTCCGTTTCCGATTTTTTCGGCGGCTGCGCCTTTCCGGCAACGGTACGCCCGCCCCAACGCCACGCATTGGCACGCTCGCGGGCGATCCAGTCGTCCAGAAACGGCGAGGGAGTATAGTTCTCCTCCATGCGGGCAGCTATCTGCGACAGGTTGCGCAGGGCGTCGGCCTTGTCCCGATCGCCCAGCCGCGCACGATGGATGGCGTCGTCGAACAGGGCGATCGTCTCGTCGTAAACCTGCGTCGGCACGGGAAACGGATGGCCGTCCTTGCCGCCGTGGGCAAACGAAAAACGCGCCGGATCGGCAAAACGGGAGGGCGTACCGTAAATCACCTCGCTCACCAGCGTCAGCGACTGCAGCGTGCGCGGTCCGACCCCCTGCAACAGCAGCAGTTCCTCCATATTGCGCACATCGGTCTCGTGCGCCAGCCGGAGCGCCGCGCCGAGACGCTTCAGATCGACATCCGCAGCCCGAACCTCGTGGTGGGCGGGCATGACGAGCGCCGCCTCCCGCAGCATCCTGTCGGGCTGCTGGCGGGTCAGCGCCAGCAGGCTCTCCTTGGTAGGCGCCGCATCGTGGTGGGTTAGGTTCAGAATCAGCCCCTGATTGCGGCCGCACACCGCCGTATGGGGTTCCTCGGTAAAGGAGTGCAGCGACGACGACAGCCAGTGGTAGCGGCGCGCCATGCGCGTCGAGGGGTTCATGCCCTGCTGCACGACCGCCCATTCGCCCTCGGAGGTCACGACAAAATTGTGCAGATAGAGCTGGAAGCCGTCCTGCACGGCCGTATTGTCCACCTTGGCGGCCAGCCGGCTGCTCCGGACGAGCGCCTGCCCGTCCAGTCCCGTCCGCTCGGCCACCTGCAGCAGTTCGTCCGGCGTCTGGCGGGACGAACGGCCGCGTCCGCCGCAGATGTAGATGCCCAGCTCCTGCGACCGGACATTGACCGCCTTCTTCAGGGCGTGCATGACGGAGGTGGTGATGCCCGACGAGTGCCAGTCCATGCCCAGCACGCATCCCAGCGACTGGAACCAGAACGGATCGCCCAGCCGGCGCAGCAGTTCCGATCGGCCATACTCCATGACGATGGCCTCGACGATGGCTCCGCCCAGCAGGCTCATGCGCTGAGCCAGCCATGCGGGAACGGTCCCGTAATGCAGGGGAAGATCGGCATGTCCGCTTTTCATAACGGTTCGAAATTTACGCAAAAATCCGCAGCCGCATGCGAACCCGCCCGACAAAACCGTTACTTTCGCATAACATGCAACCGGATATGCTTATGGAATACCGCCCGCTGACCGACGCCGAACGCCGCGTCATCTGCGACAAGGCCACCGAGCCGCCCTTCAGCGGCGCTCTCCTCAACGAACGCCGCACAGGCACCTACCTCTGCCGCCGATGCGGCGCCCCGCTCTACCGTTCGGACGACAAGTTCGACGCGGGGTGCGGCTGGCCGAGTTTCGACGACGAGATTCCCGGAGCCGTCCGCCGCCAGTCCGATGCCGACGGCCGCCGCACGGAGATTCTCTGCGCCCGCTGCGGAGGCCATCTGGGTCACGTCTTCACCGGCGAAGGCTTCACCCCAAAACAGACCCGCCACTGTGTCAATTCCCTGTCGATGGAGTTTCTGCCTGCCGGCGCCGACCGCGCGGCTCACGGCAAGTGCTACGAGACGGCCTATTTCGCGGGCGGCTGCTTCTGGGGCGTAGAGTACCATTTCCGCCATCGCGAAGGTGTCGTGTCGGCCACGTCGGGCTACATGGGCGGCCGCACCGACGCGCCGTCCTATCCGGAGGTGTGCAGCGGCTCGACCGGCCACGCCGAAACGGTGCGCGTCGTTTTCGATCCGGCGATCGTCTCCTTCGAGGAACTGGCCCGTCTTTTCTTCGAGATTCACGACCCCACCCAGGTGAACCGCCAGGGGCCCGACATCGGCGAACAGTATCGTTCCGAAATTTTCTACACATCCGAGGACCAGCGCCTCACGGCCGATGCACTGACCGACCGGCTGACGGCCAGGGGCTACGACGTGGCCACGCGGCTGACCCCGGCCGGTGTCTTCTGGCCGGCCGAAGCGTACCACCAGAACCACTACGACCTGCGGGGTACCGTCCCGTACTGCCACCTGCGCGTCAAGCGTTTCTGAGGCGGCTCACACCGGCCAGGAAAGCCGGCACATCCACGCCGTCGGGATAGTCGGCCAGCGCAGGCGACTGCGCCTCGCCGAACCGCACGCCGCGCACATACCCGCCATCGCGGCTGACCACGCACTGCACTTTGTCATCGTGAGCCGCCAACCATTGACACACCTCCTCCGGAGTACGGTAACGGCACACGACGATGCGGCTCAACTCGGTCGGAAACTCCTCTCCGTCGGTCAGCACAAAGCTGCCGCAATCGACAAACCGCTCGCCCGACACGGCCAGCTTACCCTTCAGGCTGCGGTAATTGTTGTAGTATTTGGGATGCACGTCGGCGCGCTGCACCCGCAGCATGCCGACGAGTCGTTCGAGGCTGCATGCCTCCGGCACGAAGAGCAGGCTCACGTTGCGGCATCCCAATCCGCCGTAGCGCAGCATATCCTGACGCAGCAAGACCAGCTCCCGCTCCGTCTCGTCGCCCGTCAGCACGGCCGCCGAACCGCGGCTGCCCCGTATGATGGCGGGGATCTCCGCAAAGCGGGAGCGGAAATAGCGCCCCGTATTGTCGCTTCCGGTGGCGATGACGGCATCGTATTCCTCCCCTTCGCCGTACACGCCGACCGGCAGCGAAGGTTCCGCCCCGCGCAGTAGCCCGATCACATACGCCATCAGCACGCTGTCCTTCGAGGAGGGCTTCACATACGGCACATGACCCGCAGCCAGCACATAGAGCAGGTCGGCAAAGCCCACCAGCGGGATGTTGCCGGCCATGATGACCGCCACCCGCAGCGGCTCGCCCTCCGGTTCGCCGTATGCCGCCAGCCACGCCCGCAGCCGGTCGCGGTCGAGCATCTGCTCCCGTATGGCCGCTACGGCCGACACGACATCCGTCCCGGTAAACCACGGATTGGCCGACACGGCTCCGGCGATCACTTCCCGCGTCGCCTCCGTAGTGCCGAATCCGGCCAGCCGGTCACCCAGCGCGCCGAACCGTGCGACCGTCGCCTCGTGCGAACGGTTCCACATGCCGCCGCTGCACTCCGTATATTTCATAAAGCTGTTGTTTTTACATTTCATTCAATCCATTCCGGCCGAGGTCGCGATCCACACGATGCCGACCGCAGCCACCACCAGGCCAACAATGCCGACCAGCCAGCGCGCCAGACCGGAACCGAAAGTTTCGGCAATCCAGGCGATGCCGAACACATTACGGCTCCCCTCCAGCAGCCACCGCCAGCCGCACACGGCACCGACCAGCCATACCAGACCGCACACGATCAGTATGCCGCCACCCCACAGAGCCGTTGTTTCCGTTTTCATGCCCGGCCGATGATATGGGCGTTGGTCTCGATCACGCGAGCCGCATACTCAGGCGCCACGACGACCTCGATGCCCGCCTGGCGCAGGCACTGCGTTCCTTCACACCGCACGAAGCAGTCCGGTTCGGCATAGGCGTACACCACACGAGCCATCCGGTGGCGGATAATCAGCTCGCTGCAGCTGACCGGTTTCGAGGCGCGCGTCGAGCAGGGTTCCATCGAGGTGTAGATCGTCGCACCGGCAAGCACCGCTCCGGCCCGTTCGGCCTTGGCGATCGCCTCCTCCTCGGCATGGTTACGCGGATCGGTCTCGTGGGTATAGCCCTCGAACAGCCGGCCGTCCGCCGTCTCCAGCACACACCCGACCCGATAGGCCGTCGGACAGGGTTCGCTCCGCCAGCCCAATGCCACGGCCCGTTCGATGTGGCGGCGCTCCCCTCCGGTCAGCGTATGGCGGATCGCATAGTGATGCACCTCCATGTTGCCCACCGTCTCGACCCGCTCCTCCGCACGGCCGGCAAACGGAAACCGTTCGCCGAACCAGGGCATGCGGGGTGCCGCCCCGTCGCCGACCACAATCGGCGCAACGGCCATCCGCAACCGGTCGACGGCATCCTGTTCGATAAACATCCGCATGATCTGCGCACCGCCCTCGACCAGCACCGAACGGATCCCCTCGGTCTCCAGCGCATCGAGGATACCGCGAGCCGTCACCCAGGGCAGCACCATGACGCGGGCCACCCGCACCAGCCGCCGGAGCGCCTCCGGATCGGCCTCCGCGGAGGCGATGACCACCTTGCGCACGCCCTCGCCCTCCGTGAAGAAACGCAGCCCCGCATCGAGCCGCCCGCTCCGCGTGACGACCACCTTGACCAGATCGGGCGACATGCCCGCAGCACGCCGTTGCGCACGCAGGCGCTCATCGCGGATCATCAGGGCGGGGTTGTCGCGCCGCACCGTCTCGGCGCCGACCAGAATCGCATCGCACGCGGCACGCAGTTCATGCACCGCCTGCCAGTCCTCCTCGCACGACAGCACCAGCCGCTGCGGCGTGCAGTCATCCATACAGCCGTCCCGCGAGACGGCCACCGAAGCTATCACTTTCATAAGTTCCTTTTCAATTCCAATACCGTTATTTCGGGACGCGCACCGATCCGCATCGGCAGCAGGGCGCAGCCGATGCCGTCGGTAATGTAGAGCGTACGCCCCTCTTCATCGTAGCGGCCGCTCCAGCGGTCGTACATCCATGCCGCGGGCGACCACCGCCACCGCCCCACGCGCACCTTCATCTGCATGCTGTGGACATGCCCCGAAAGAGTCAGATCGCCGCGTCCCGCAGCCCGAATCCGATCCCATACCTGCGGGGCATGCGACACGGTGATGTTGTATGTCTGCGGCGACACGCCCCAATAGGCCGCCGAGGGGGCAAAATCCCCGTTCACCCGTTCATGGCTCCAGTGGTGCAGTTCGTCGGGATAGTTCACTCCCGTGACCGACAGGGTATCCGTGCCGCGCACGACAAACAGCGAGCTGTCGCGCAGCACGCACCATCCCATGGCCCGTTCGGCCGCCACGATGCGGTCGATATTTTCCTCACGCGACACGGTCACCGTATCGCGCATGTAGATACCCAAATCGTGATTGCCCAGCACGGAGACCACACCGTCGCGCGCCTCGATGCGGGAGAGGATCGTCACAGTCGCCGGATCCAGTTCACGCCAGTCGTTGTTCACCAGATCGCCGCCGCAGACCACCAGATCGGCCTGTACGCCGTTCAACAGGGCGACCAGCCGCTCCAGCTGCCGTTCGCCGCCGGCCAGGAAACCGGCATGGACATCCGAAAAAAAGGCGATCCGGTAGCCGTCAAATGCCGCCGGCACGCGCTCCGAAGCCACCGCCGCATACTCCAGCCGGAAACGGGTCCGCCCCGCCGTCATGCCGTACAGCATCACCGCCGCCAGCGCCACGACCAGCACCGCACCCGTCACGCGGCCGGCGACCTCGTGCCTCGTCCGCCGGCAGATGATCCGGCAAACGGCCGCAAGGATCTTGGCGATGCCGTTAAACAGGAACACGACCAGCACCAGGCCGAACACCCGCATGGCCTCCGTGCCGAGCCCCCCGCACCACATGGCAACCGCCAGGCTCCAGAAAGCGGCCCAGACCAGCGCGGACGCCACCACATATACCGTTTTCGTTCGAGGGCGCGCCGAAGCAATCGCGCAGCGCCACAACGCATATTCGGCACAGGCAGAAATCACCAGAAATACGATCAGTCCAATCAATACCATGCCTCTCCTTCCCTGTGGGTTTCAAAACACGGCAAATATACGAAGTTCTGCCGTTCGCCCGCCATACGGGCCGTGTGCGGCGAGGCACACCGTGCGGCAGCGCCGTCCAGCTTTCCTCCGGTCAAGGCAGCGTGGCGAAAGGTGTTTTTTCACGCCACAAACCCGCTGCGGATTAGGTTTTCTTCGGCGGATTTCGTATCTTTGTTTGATTTTTGCAACGCACCTGTCATGGAGAAAAATCCTGTTATCGAACTGCGGAACGCCGCCGTTTTCCACTCGTCCAAACCGGGCAGCACAAGCCCGAAACGGCGGGGCGAGATGGTCGTATCGGACGTCAATCTGACCGTCTACGAAGGTGAAATGGTCTATTTCATCGGCAAGGTCGGCAGCGGCAAGAGTTCGCTCATCAAAACACTATACGCCGAACTGCCCCTGTTCGAAGGCGAAGGCCGCATCGTCGGATTCGACCTCCGGCACATGAAACGCCGCGACATCTCCCGCCTGCGGCGCAGCATCGGCATCGTCTTCCAGGACTACCAGCTGCTCACCGACCACGACGTGTTCGGCAACCTGCACTATGTCATGAAGGCCACCGGCTGGAAAGACGAAACGGCCATGCGCAAACGCATCGCCGAGGTACTCGCTGTAGTAGGGCTGGAAAACAAGGCCTTCAAGATGCCGTTTGAACTCTCCGGAGGCCAGCAGCAGCGTCTGGCCATCGCCCGCGCGCTGGTCAACAGCCCGAAGGTCATCCTTGCGGACGAGCCGACAGGCAACCTCGACCCCTGGGCGGCCGAGGAGATCATGGAGGTCTTCCGCCGCATCGTCGAGGGAGGCTGCTCCATCGTGATGTCCACCCACAACGTGGCCAACATCGAACAGTACCCCTCCCGCACGATCCGGTTCAGCAAGGGCAAGATCGAGGAGATCGACATCGCCTCCGTACTCGGAGCCTAAACGACGAACTACAACTCAAGAAGAAACACTATGAGCGAAGAGATAAAAGCAACCAACAAACCTCAGGAAGAATATTCGGCATCGAGCATCCAGGTTCTCGAAGGCCTCGAAGCGGTGCGCAAGCGTCCCGCCATGTACATCGGCGACATCGGCATCCGCGGTCTGCACCATCTGGTGTACGAGATCGTGGACAACTCGATCGACGAGGCACTGGCCGGCTATTGTACCGACATCGAAGTCACCATCAACGAGAACAACTCGATCACCGTCGAGGACAACGGCCGAGGCATCCCGGTAGACTTCCACGAGAAGGAGGGCAAATCGGCGCTGGAGGTGGTGCTGACCGTGCTGCACGCCGGCGGCAAATTCTCCAAAGACAGCTACAAGGTGTCGGGCGGTCTGCACGGCGTGGGCATGTCGTGCGTGAACGCCCTCTCGACCGAGTTCGAGGTGCAGGTCAAACGCGACGGCAAGATCCACCGCCAGACCTACAGCATCGGCGCCCCGACCTCCCCGATCGAAATCATCGGCACCTGCGAGGACACGGGTACGAAGATCACCTTCCTGCCCGACGCCTCCATCTTCACGGTGACAGAGTACAGCTACGACGTGCTGTCGGCGCGTCTGCGCGAGCTGGCCTACTTGAACAAGGGTATCCGGCTGAGCATCACCGACCGGCGCGACCGCGACGACAACGGCAACTTCCGCAGTGAAACGTTCTACTCGACCGAAGGCCTCAAGGAGTTCGTCAAATACCTTGACGAGAATCGCGGCACGCCCCTCACCGAGGACATCATCTACATCGACACCGAAAAAGACGGCATTCCGGTCGAAGTGGCCATGCAATACAACGACAGCTTCTCGGAAAACGTCCACTCCTACGTCAACAACATCAACACGATCGAGGGTGGTACGCACCTGACCGGTTTCCGCCGCGCCCTCACCCGCACCCTCAAGAAATATGCCGACGATTCGGGCATGCTCTCCAAGCTGAAGTTCGACATCAACGGCGACGACTTCCGCGAGGGTCTGACCGCCGTGGTTTCGGTCAAGGTGGCCGAGCCGCAGTTCGAGGGACAGACCAAGACGAAACTCGGCAACAACGAGGTGGCCGGTGCCGTGGATCAGGCCATTTCGCAGGCGCTGGTCAATTATCTGGAGGAGAACCCGAAGGATGCCCGCGCCATCGTGAACAAGGTGATCCTGGCTGCCACGGCGCGCCATGCCGCACGCCACGCCCGTGAACTGGTGCAGCGCAAGACCGTACTCTCCGGATCGGGACTGCCCGGCAAGCTGGCCGACTGTTCCTCGCGCGACCGCGCCCAGACCGAGATCTTCTTCGTCGAGGGTGACTCGGCAGGCGGAACGGCCAAGCAGGGTCGCGACCGCATGTTCCAGGCCATCATGCCGCTGCGAGGCAAAATCCTGAACATCGAGAAAGCCCAGGAACACAAGATGTGGGAGAACGAGGAGATCAAGAACATGTTCACCGCACTGGGCGTTTCGATCGGCACCGAGGAGGACAGCAAGGCCCTCAACCTGGACAAGCTCCGCTACGGCAAGATTATCATCATGACCGATGCCGATGTGGACGGCAGCCACATCGCCACGCTGATGCTGACCTTCTTCTTCCGGAAAATGAAGACCCTGATCGAACTGGGTCACGTCTATATCGCCACCCCGCCGCTCTACCAGGTGCGCAAAGGCACGCAGAAGCGCTACTGCTGGACCGAAGAGGAACGCGAGGTCGCCATTGCCGAATTCGGCGCAAAAGGCGTTCACACCCAGCGCTACAAAGGTCTGGGTGAGATGAACGAGGAGCAGCTGTGGGAGACGACCATGAACCCCGAGACCCGCATCCTGCGTCAGGTCACGATCGAAAACGCCGCCGAGGCCGACCGTATCTTCTCGATGCTGATGGGCGACGACGTTCCGCCCCGCCGCGAGTTCATCGAGAAGAACGCCCGCTATGCCAAGATCGACGCATAGCGCGTCCAACTGCCCTTCACACAAAAATCCCCGACGCGAGACGTCGGGGATTTTTATTATACCTCCGGTCGATGGTCATGCGCCAGCCTCCCGCCCCGACCGCATGCCGGAAGAACTCCGGCATGGCATCAACGAAACAGCACGGACAGCGGGGCGGGAAAATACCGGACCCCCTCGTCCGAATGTCCGCACCGGCTGCTGCACGACCACAGCCTCCACAGCCTGCAGCCGGCGCCCCGCACCTCTCCGCACAAAAACCGCACACAAACGGAACTCCGGCGCCTCCCCAACAGCAACCGCTCCCCATCCGTACGCCCGCACCGGCTGCTGCACGCCCGCACCCCCGACGCAGTCCCGCGATCAACGATCCGCCCCTGTCCGCAATAAAGTCCGCCCGCCAAACAAAACGGGCGGCAGGAAACAGATCCTGCCGCCCGCATGGCATAGCCGTATATCGAAGCCCTCCCTACTCGGCTTTCGGCATCCGCACCACATCGCCGTGGTCCTTTGCCACCGCCTCTTTCCATTTTTCGGAATAGCCCGGGAACTCCGGCATGACGGGAATACGCTCGTCGTGGCCGTTGTCCTTGAAGCCATCGGCATCCTCAACCTTGACATTGCCGTCCATATACTTCACCAGCAGGTACCTGTCGAGTTCCACCCATTTACGGAACAGCTCGTCGGCATGAGCCACCGAAAATTCCGTCGCCTCGCGGATTATTTTCCGCTCCGGGAAGTTGTTGTGCATGACCCGCTCGTCGAACTGCTGCACGGCCAGCAGCATGTCATTCTCCCATGCATCGACCACCTTCCGCACGGCAGCGCCGACCAGATCGTAACGCAGGTAGGCAAACTGGGCGATCCGGTTGAAGATCCAGAAGGCCGACTCGTCCGAATAGTGCAGCAAGTCGCCGTTGCGCTCATCCAGGCACCAGGGTACTTCGGTCGTTCCGCAATAGATGGGCGTCAAAGCCGAAGTTCCCGCATCGTCCACGCCGAACCACAGCACGCCGCCAATCGGATCGGGCAGATCGGCCCGCGTCTGCGCCACAAACCAGAATGCGGTCTGCTGCGTCGCCGTAGCCCGCTCGTTGAAATAGGTCTCCCCGTCCCATTCAAACTCCATCGGGCGCCAACGATACGGCGTCATATTGCCTCCGGCACCGATGTCGGTAGTCATGTCCATCGGCGTCCCTTCGTAATGGTCGCGCATGGCATCGAACACCTCCTTCGGGGAGATCTTCCGGTCGGGTTTCACCCACAGCGGCATCCGGTTATCGGGATTCTGTCCCAGCGCATAGTCGAGATAGGCGTCCATACCCGAAGCAAACGTGTTGAAGAACGCCCACACGCGCGACTCGCAGCCGCGCATGGCGCCGAAATAGAGCGGTGCATAGGTATCGCTGAAGGAGAAGTCCTCGTCCGTCCCATCGTAGTACCCCATCTCGCGCGCAAAGGAGATGACGTCGGGAGCGTAGAGGCAGTTCTCCGGATCATCCAGCGGGAACTGCGTGATGCGGGCATGGTTGGCATGCGCCGATATGTAGCCGTCGGGGATGCGGCGGGCCACCCATACGATGCCCTTGTTCACGTTCTCGCCATCGACGATGCGGCTGCCCTTGCCGATCATCTCGAAGATCCACGCCTCGTTCTTATCGACGATCGAAAACGATTCGCCGCTGGAGGCATAGCCGTAGGTATTGGCCAGATCGACAATCGTCGCAATCGCCTCGCGTGCAGTGGCCGCACGCTGGAGCGTGATGTAGATCAGCGAGCCGTAGTCGATGCCGCCTTCGGGATCGACCAGCTCGGGACGTCCGCCGAAAGTCGTCTCGCCAATGACCAGCTGCCGGTCATTCATGTTGCCGACCGTCGAATAGGTGTGCGGCACCTGGAGTATCTTGCCCAGATAGCGCCCCGAATCCCACTCGTAGATCGGCACCAGCTCGCCGGGTTTGTAATCCTTCTTCGGCGCATTGTATTTGTACAACGCTCCGTACAGCACATGCGAGTCGGCCGCATAGGACACCATGGCCGAACCGTCGGTCGAGGCGCCTCTGGTAATGATGAAATTGGTACATGCCTGCGCCGCCCCGATCCCGAGCGTCGCAAACAGTACGGTCGATAACAGAAATCTTCTCATGCTAAGGTTCATATTATGTTGCAGGTTTTCGGCATATCGAACAAATATACGGAAATTTCCGGCTTCTGCGCCCCGCCGGCCGGAGAGGTTTTCAACACGTTATCGAAAACCGCCCCGCCAAACGGCGGAACTGCGCCGAAACCCTCCTTTTCCGACTCGCCGTATAAAAAATATGCGTATTTTTGTTGAAACGACAAAGATATTCATCATGTCAATCACAGCTCAATACGAGGCCGTAAAGCGTTCCCTGCCGGAAGGCGTGACGCTGGTCGCCGTTTCCAAAACCCATCCGGCCGAGATGATCCGTGAACTCTACGACGCGGGACAGCGCATCTTCGGCGAAAACCGCCCGCAGGAACTCAAGGAAAAATACGACCTGCTTCCCCACGACATCCGCTGGCATATGATCGGCCATCTGCAGACCAACAAGGTCAAATACATCGCCCCGTTCGTCGAAATGATCCATTCGGTCGATTCCGACCGGCTGCTGGCCGTCATCGAGAAGGAGGCCGCCAAAAACGATCGCATGATCGACGTCCTGTTCGAGATCCACGTGGCCGACGAGGAGACCAAGAGCGGCTGGGAACCCGACGAACTGCGCGCCTACCTCGACAGCGGCGCCTGGCGCAGCTACACCCACATCCGCTATCGGGGCGTGATGACCGTGGCCACCCAGACCGACGACGAGGCTCAGATCCGCCGCGAGTTCACGACGGTGCGCGACCTGCTGGCCGAGTTGCGCGACCGCTATTTCGACGCGACGTTCGACACGCTGTCGATGGGCATGACCCACGACTACCCGATCGCCATCGAATGCGGCGCGACGATGGTGCGCATCGGCAGCAAAATTTTCGGCGCCCGCGACTACGGCCAGACGGCCCGATAAAACACAGAGAACCGTTATGAAAGACCTTTCCACCGAATACATGGGTCTGAAACTGCGGACCCCGCTGATTGTCAGCAGCTCACCCCTCACCGCTTCGGCCGCCCAGATCGGCGAGCTGGCCGCCCACGGCGCCGGTGCCGTCGTGCTGAAATCCATCTTCGAGGAGCAGATCACCGGCGAAACGGCCATGCTCGACCGCTACCACGACTATCCCGAAGCGGCCGACTACCTGCGCGCCTATGTCCACGAGGACAACCTCAACCGCTACACGAACCTCATCGCCGACGCCAAACGGTGCAGCGACATTCCCGTCATTGCCAGCATCAACTGTTCCAGCCGCGGCAAATGGATCGACTATGCCGTCAAGATGGCCGAAGCCGGCGCCGACGCCCTCGAACTGAACATCTTCTTCCTGTCGCCCGACCGCACCCTCTCCTCCTCCGATATCGAAGCACGCTATCTGGAGATCATCGAGGGGGTTGTCCGCCAGGTGTCGATCCCCGTATCGATCAAGTTCAGCATGCGGTTCACGAACATCTTCCACATGATCCAGGAGGCCTGCAACCGCGGAGCCAAAGGAGCAGTCCTCTACAACCGTTTCTTTGAGCCGGACATCGACATCGACAACATGACCTACATACCGGCGGGCGACCTGAGTTCGCCTGCCGAACTCCACCGCTCGCTGCGCTATGTCGCCATCGCCTCGGCCGAAGTACCCCATATGGCCTACTCGGTCTCCACCGGCGTCCACAGCGGTGCGGATGCGGTCAAATCCATTCTGGCCGGAGCCAATGCCGTCCAGCTGTGCAGCACGATTCTGATCCACGGCATGCAGGTCATGAAGGAGATCAACTCCTTCATCAGCGACTGGATGGAGCGCAACTGCTTCGACCGCATCGACGACTTCCGCGGCCTGATGAACCGCAAGGTGCGTCCGGGCGACCCGCTGCTCGAGCGTGTGCAGTACATGAAAACCTTTCCGGCCGAAATCTGACCTTCCCGGAACGACTCCGCCACACAAACGAATCGCCCCGCAGGAACCTTCCTGCAGGGCGATGTTGTTTTCACCTGTTTCGGCCGGACGGAGGCCGTCACATCAGCCGGCCGAATGTCCGTCGTCCCGTAAGGAAGCGCCACAGCATCAGGCCGCGGTAGATTCCCTCCGGCGTACCGACCGTCATGCTCCGGACGGCTGCCCGTTTGCGCCGCAGCTCCGGCAGTTGCCGGTAAAAATCGACATGGGCGCGCCATACGCTGCCGAACAGTTTCTCCCTGCCTGTAATCAGATAGGCCAGCGCCGAAAGTCCGTCGAGCGCCATGCGCAGCGGCAATATCCACCACAGCTGTCCCGCAGGCAGGTTTTTGTAGAGCATGGCCAGATTGTTCCGGTAATTGAGATAGGTCTTGCGCGGCGAGCCGACCGGCAAGGTGCCTCCGCCCAGATGATAGACCACCGATGCCGGTTCGACGGCGATCCGGAAACCGGCCAGCTGAGCGCGCCAGCAAAGGTCTATCTCCTCCATGTGGGCGAAAAATGAACCGTCGAAGCCGCCCAGTTCCGTGAACAGTTCGCGCCGGCAGGCCATGCAGGCGCCCGACGCCCACAGACAATGGCGGAACGTGTCGTACTGCCCCTCGTCGCGCTCGACTTCGGAGAGCATGCGCCCCCGGCAGAACGGGTAGCCCAGCCGATCCAGAAAGCCGCCGCACGCTCCGGCGTACTCGAAGTAGTCCGGCCTGAGCCACGACCGCATCTTCGGCTGCACGGCGCCCAGCCGCGGATCGGCATCGAGTGCCGCAACCAACGGTTCGCACCACCCCTGCGGCGTCTCCACATCGGAGTTGAGCAGCACATAGTAATCGGCATCCAACTGCGCGATCGCCCGGTCGTACCCTTCGGCAAACCCGTAGTTCCGATCCAGCCGGACGATGCCGACCGTCGGGAAGTCGCGCTGCAGCATCGCCACCGAATCGTCGTCCGACCCGTTGTCGGCCACGACAATCCCCACCCCGGCCGGCGTGTGGCGCACGACCGAAGACAGGAAGGTCCGCAGATGCTCCCGGCCGTTCCAGTTGAGAATGACTACAAGTGTTCGGGACATGACTCCGCCTGATTTTGTCGCTCCAGCTGCTCCTGCGTGGGCAGGTATTTCCACCGCTTGTGCGACCACACCCACAGTTCCGGCCGCTGACGGATCATCCGCTCCAGACGGGCCGCATACCGGCGGGTAATCTCGTGGGGCGCCACCGGCTCGCTGCCGTCATAGATGCACTCGAACCACGCCTCGTAGTGCGCACGCCGCGTCTTGGCGACATACATGAAATAGATCGGGATACCGAACCGCACGGCAATCGTCTCCATGCCGTCATAGAAAGCGGTCGGCCTGCCCAGAAAGTCGATCCAGTAATCGGTCTGCATACGGGGCGGCGCCTGGTCGGCAATCATGCCGATGGTCATGTGGATGCCCTTGCGGCGCGACTCGATGATGTGGCGCAGGAACACCGCCTTCGGCACGGGCGTCATGCCCACCCGCGACCGCATGCGGCGATAGACCATATCCATCACCTTGTCGGTCAGCGGCTTATACACACCAACCGTCGAGCGATCCGGCGTGTCGCCGAGGGCATAAGACATCACATACTCCCACGATCCGTAGTGGGCCATAGCCGAGATCCAGTCTTTCCCCTCGGTCAGTTTGCGGTGCGCCTCCTCGTCACGGAACACCATGCGCCGACGCAGCGCACGCGGCGAGATGCTCGTCAGGTCGATCGTATCGACAAACACCTCGGCCAGCTGGCGATAATATTTGCGTTCCAGCAGGCGCAGCTCCTCGGTGCTTTTTTCGGGGAAAGCCTGCGTGAGGTTGTTGCGCGTCACCGCAACCCGATACCGCACGACATAATAAAGCAGAAAATAGATCAGTTCCGCCAACGGGTAATAGAGTATCCACCACGGCAGCAGCCCGATCAGTCCGAAGAAGCCGTACAACAGCCAGAATCGGAACATCAGCCACCGGCCAGCCCCCTTCTCGGCCTTACTATTTTCTCTGCGGCTCTGCGACATAGACGACAATATTATCGTTTTTCAGTCGGGTGCGCAGCCAGTTCCGGATCCGACCGGTATCGATCGTTCCATTGGCCGCAGCAGGCGTCACCGTCACCAGCACCGTCGTGTCGCAGGCAACGCCGTTGGCATCGTAAGCGATGTGTTTGGCCATCGACACCGAGCCAACACCTGCCGCAATATGCGGCATCTCGCGCGAGATGTCGGCCACAGCGATGGTATCCACCACCCGCACGGCCGCCAGCCGCGACTCCAGACTCCGGATCGTGCGGTTCTTCTCGTCGATGATCTCCGAATAGCTTTTCTGAATCTTCGTCAGATCGACCTGTGCCGCTTCATCCGCCTGCCGAACCGACAATTCCGTATTTTCCAATCCATACACGGCCATCTGAGCCTGTACGCTTTCGATCACGTTCTGCGACAGCGGTTCGCCGACCAGGCTGACCTCCACGGCCGAATGCACGCCGTCATACCGATAGCGGCTCGAATAGTCCACCAGCATGGTCTTGTTGAACTGGAAGACGCTGGTCACGAACCGATCCACATTGGATTCAAACTGCGTCTTGCGGAAGATATTGAATGTCATCACGATACTGGGTACCAACACGATAATCACGGCACACAGCACATAGCGGTTCATCCGTTTGCTGGCCGCGACATCCATCGAGACGGTTTTCTCGTATTTCAGGAACGCCACCACCAGATAGGAGGCTACCGCAATGAAGACGGCGTTAATCAGAAACAGATACAACGCTCCGAAGATGAAGCGCGGCGATCCGGAAGCAATGCCGAAACCGGCCGTACACAACGGCGGCATCAGGGCGGTGGCGATGGCCACACCGGAGATCACCGTACCCGTGCGGTCGCGGCGCGTCTGCGCCAGCATGCCGGCCAGACCGCCGAAGAAGGCGATCAGCACATCGTAGGTTGTCGGACTGGTGCGCGCCAGCAACTCGCTCTGGGCGCTGCTGTACGGCGAAAACATGAAGAAAACGGATGAGGTCACGATGCTCACGACAAACATCCACAGGAAGTTGCGGAGCGATTTCTTGAGCAGCTGGAAATCGTTGATGCCCAGCGACAGGCCGATACCCATGATCGGACCCATCAGCGGCGACACGAGCATGGCGCCGATGATGACCGCCGTGGAATTGACATTCAGACCCAGCGACGCGATGAAGGTCGCACAGATCAACACCCACAGGTTGGTCCCCTTAAACTCTACGCTTTTGGTGATGCTGGCCACGACTTCCGTCTGCGTGGCGCTGTCCTCGCCCAAATCGAAACGTTCCCGAATGCTGCCGAAGAAACGTCCCAGCGCCGTCCGATACAATCGGCGCCGGTTTATTTTCTGCTGATTTTCATCTTTCATTCTTCTTCCTCCTCTTGTTGGATATTCGATTTATGTTTGCCCTGTATTCCGTTCACGACGATCACGAACTCGCCCTTGGGTTCCTTTGCCCGGAAATGGTCGATCACCTCGGCCAGCGAACCGCGCACGGTCTCCTCGAATTTTTTGGTCAGCTCGCGCGAAACCGATACGGGACGCTCCGCCCCGAACACTTCCGCAAACTGCTCCAATGTCTTGACCACCCGGAAAGGCGACTCATAGAAGATCATCGTTCGGCTCTCCCCCCTCAGCTGCTCCAGACGTTTGTTGCGCCCCTTCTTCTGCGGCAGGAAGCCCTCGAAGCAGAAGCGGTCGGCCGGAAAGCCGCTCTGGATCAGCGCCGGCACGAAAGCAGTCGGCCCCGGCAGCGTCTCGATCTCCAGCCCGTGTTCGATGCAGGTGCGCGCCAGCAGAAAGCCCGGATCCGAAATGCCCGGCGTACCGGCATCCGACACCAGCGCCACCGTCTCGCCCGCAGCAATCCGTTCGGCCACCGCCTCCACGGCCGCGTGTTCATTGAATTTGTGGTGCGGGAACATCCGCTTCTCCAGTCCCAGATGCTTCAGCAGCACCGACGTGGTGCGGGTATCTTCGGCCAGCACCACGTCCGCCTCGCGCAGTATCCGCACCGCCCGCAGCGTGATATCCTCCAGATTGCCGATCGGAGTCGGCACAATATAGAGTTTGCCCATGCCCCGTTACATCAGTTTGCGGGTCAGCAGCTCGGACAGCAGCTGCGCCGCCTCGCTCTCCCCGTTCCAACGGTAACGGTCGTGGAGCCAGATGAGCGCATCCTCGATCGTTGTCATCTCGTCCAACCGGCCGATCGCCTCCTCATAGGCCGACCGGTCGCCGCCGAACAGTTCGTTCATCAGCAGGTAGCGGTCGTTCAGTCCGATCATTTCCCGCAGCGATGCGGCATGTCCCCGACACACATCCGCCGTTGTCCGCCGTCCCGACGCCTGCAAACGGTCGGCCACCGTAGGTCCGGCGTGTCCGATCGTTTCGCCGAGAATCGCCGAGCGCACCATGCTCTCGCCCGACTCGGCCGCATCCGCGCCGTACTGCGACTGTTCGGCCACGGCACGCCGCTGCTCCGACGCACAGCACACGGCGCCGACGGCATCGCTCATCATGCGGAGCGCATCGGCGGCATCGTCCTCCGAGAAGGGCCGCTCGTCGTCATACAGCGCACGTACCGTCTTGCGATGCACTGGATTCTCCCTGATGGCCGGCTCCGGCTCCCTGCAGGCTGCCGGCTGCTCCGGTTCGGACGGACAGGCCGGCTGCCGCTCCTCTTCCGCAACGGGCGCCGGCTTCGGTTCAGCCGCCGCAACAGGTTCCGGTCCGGTAGCTGCCTCGCTCCCCGCCCCACCGTCGGCGATGTCGGCAAACCGCACGATTTCATACAACTCCTTGAGCTTGTCCAGCAGCAGGTCATACTCCAACCCGCTGATCCGACGGCTGTGCGACCAATCGCGCAACAGTCCCGTAATGACCCGCAAATCCTCTTCGGCTTTACTGTGATTCATAGTCCCATTTTCCGCTTTGACGCCCGACACGCGGCCGGAGCGCCGATTTAACTTTCAAAGATACGCCGACTGCTCCGATAATACAAATAGCAAAGGATGATTTTAGCATGATCTACCGACAAGAATTGCTTATATTTGCAGTCCAATTCATCAACAACACAACACATCATGGCACTCCAATGCGGAATAGTGGGCCTGCCCAACGTGGGCAAATCGACGCTTTTCAACTGCCTCTCGAACGCCAAGGCGCAGGCCGCCAACTTTCCTTTCTGTACAATAGAACCCAACGTGGGCGTGATTACCGTACCGGACGAGCGGCTCGTCGAACTCGCCCGTCTCGACAACCCGAAGAAAGTCATCCCGACCACCATCGAGATCGTAGACATCGCCGGTCTGGTCAAAGGCGCCTCCAAGGGCGAAGGCCTGGGCAACAAGTTCCTGGCCAACATCCGTAACACGGACGCCATCATCCACGTACTGCGCTGCTTCGAGGACAACAACATCACCCACGTGGACGGTTCCATCGACCCCGTTCGCGACAAGGAGATCATCGACACCGAGCTGCTCATCAAGGACCTCGAAACGGTGGACAACCGGCTGGGCAAGGTGCAGAAACAGGCTCAGACCGGCGGCGACAAGAACGCCAAACGCCAGTACGAAGTGCTGCTCCGCTACAAGGAGGCGCTCGAAGCCGGCAAGGCCGCCCGCACGGTGAAGATCGACAAGGACGACCGCAAGTTCATGAGCGACTTCAACCTGCTCACCGACAAACCCGTCCTCTATGTCTGCAACGTGGATGAAGCGAGCGCCGTGAACGGCAACAAATATGTGGACGCCGTGCGCGAGGCCATCAAGGAGGAGAATGCCGAGCTGCTGATCGTGGCCGCCGCCACCGAGGCCGACATCGCCGAACTGGAAAGCTACGAGGAACGCCAGGCCTTCCTCTCCGACATCGGGCTGAGCGAGTCGGGCGTCAGCCGCCTCATCAAGGCCGCCTACCGGCTGCTCGACCTGCAGACCTACTTCACCACCGGCCCCGACGAGTCGCGTGCATGGACATTTACACGAGGCACAAAAGCGCCTCAGGCTGCGGGAATTATCCATACCGACTTTGAGCGCGGCTTCATCCGTGCCGAGGTCATCAAATACGACGACTACGTGACGCTCGGCTCCGAGAAGGCCTGTCGCGAAAACGGCAAGATCGCCATCGAAGGCAAGGACTACGTCGTGCAGGACGGCGACATCATGCACTTCCTGTTCAACGTCTGACCCAGCTCTACCGGAGTAACACATAACACGACATAAAATCATGAAAAACACCGCATACGCCATCTTGTTCTTTGCCATAATCGTCGGCTGCATGATTCTGGGCGACGCCTACAAATACAAGTACCGCGAGCAGCAGACCATCACGGTCACCGGTCTCGGCGAACAGGAGTTCACGTCCGACATGATCGTGTGGCGCGGTTGGATCGTGGTAGACAACCCGTCGGTTGCCCAAGGTTATGCGCAACTTGAGGCAGACAAGGATAAAGTATTGAAATTCATCGAATCAAACGGAGTAAAACCAGAAGAGGTGGTATTCCAGTTCGTCGATAATTACAAGAACACGGAACCCCTCTACCAGAACGGCAACTATGTCGGACAGCGCTTCACGGGCTACACGCTCCGCCAGCCCTTCACGATCGAAAGCACCGACGTCGAGGCGATCGAGAACATCTCGCGCGAGATTTCGGCGCTGCTCGCCCAGGGCATCCAGATCGAATCGACCCAGCCCGACTACTATTACAGCGGACTGGACGGGCTGAAACTGGAGTTGATCGGACGCGCAACGGCTGACGCCCGGGCGCGCGCCGAGGAGATCGCATCGGAATCGGGTGCCAAACTCCGGAAAGTGAAGAGCGGCCGCATGGGCGTCTTCCAGATCACCGGAGCCAACACGAACGAGGAGTTCTCGGCCGGCGGCAACTTCAACACCTCCAGCAAGAACAAGAAGGCGCGCATCACCATCCGACTGGAATACATCGTCCGCTAAACCGGAATAAAAAAACAACAAGAATTCAAACAATACAATGAGAAGAGTACGAGTTCGTTTCGCACCGAGTCCTACGGGACCGCTTCACATGGGCGGCGTCCGAACGGCTTTATACAACTACCTGTTCGCACGCCGTGCCGGCGGCGACTTCATCATCCGCATCGAGGACACCGACTCCAACCGGTATGTCCCCGGAGCCGAGGCCTACATTTTCGACGCGCTGGAATGGTGCGGCATCCGAGCCGACGAGGGTGTGCGCGAAGGCGGCCCCCACGGTCCCTACCGCCAGAGCGAACGGCGCGAAATCTACCTCCAGTATGCCCTGCAACTCGTCGAGTCGGGCAACGCCTACTATGCGTTCGACACGGCCGAGAAGCTCGACCGGCTGCGTTCGGAGGCCGAAAGCCGCGGCGACGCCTTTGCCTACAACTACAAGGTACGCGGCCAGCTGGCCACCTCGCTGGCTCTTCCGGCCGATGAGGTCAAGCGGCGCATCGACCGTGGAGACCAGTGGGTTATCCGTTTCAAAATGCCCGAGAACGATCAGGTCCACATGCACGACCTGATCCGCGGCGACGTGACGGTGAACACCTCCACGCTCGACGACAAGGTACTCTACAAATCGGCCGACAAACTGCCGACCTACCACCTGGCCAACATCGTGGACGACCACCTGATGGAGATCTCGCACGTCATCCGCGGCGAAGAGTGGCTCCCCTCGCTGCCGCTCCACTACCTGCTCTACCGCGCCTTCGGATGGAGCGACACGCAGCCCGAATTCGCCCACCTGCCCCTGCTGCTCAAACCCACCGGACAGGGCAAGCTGAGCAAGCGCGACGGCGACAAGATGGGCTTCCCCGTGTTCCCGCTGCAGTGGACATCGCCCACCGGCGAGGTGTCGCGCGGCTACCGCGAGGACGGCTACTTCCCCGAAGCCTTCATCAACATGCTCGCCCTGCTGGGCTGGAATCCCGGCACCGAACAGGAGATCTTCTCGATGGATGAGCTGATCGAGCAGTTCTCGCTCGACCGCGTCAGCAAATCGGGCGCACGCTTCAACCCCGACAAGGCACGCTGGTTCAACGCCCACTACATGCACGAACGCAACAACGACGAACTGGCCGACGCCTACCTGCCCCTGCTGCGCGAACACGGCGTGGAGATCACCCACGAGCAGGCCGCACGCATTGCCGGCTATATCAAGAGCCGCGCCACGTTCGTCAGCGACTTCTGGGAACTCTCCTACTTCCTGTTCAACGCGCCCACGACCTTCGACCTGAAGGTGGCCGACAAATACTGGAAAGGCGACAACCCCGCCCATATCGCCGGACTGCGCGACGTACTGGCCGGCATCGACGACTTCGCCAACCAGAACACCGAATCCATCTGCCATGCCTGGATCGAGGAACACGGTTACAAAATGGGGCAGATCATGAATGCCTTCCGTCTGGCCATCGTCGGCGAAAGCAAAGGCTTCTCGATGTATGAAATGTGCGAGGTGCTGGGCAAAGAAGAGACGCTCCGCCGTCTCGACTACGCACTGGCCACCCTGCAGCCCCGCGAGGCCTGATTTCGCAGCCCGAAAATAACCGAACAGCTGCGGTCTATGGGGAAACACCCCACAGGCCGCAGCTATTGTTATGGCCGCCGGCACGCACCCGCAGGAACAAAAGACAGGCAGGGTGCATTGGCACCCTGCCTGTCATAATACGCTGTTCCGGAAGGTCTATTTCTCGATCCGGATGCGGGCATCCACCGCCACGACCTGATCCTTGTTGCCGAGCAGCGGATTCAGGTCCATCTCGAAGATTTCGGGGGCGGTTTTCACCAGCAGCGACACCCGTACGACCGCTTCGGCGAACAGCTCCTCATTGACCGGCTCCTGACCACGCACGCCCTGGATGATCTTATAGGAACGCAGGCTGCGGATCATGTCCGTAGCCTCTTGCGGCGCAATGGGAGCCAGACCGGCCCGCACGTCCTTCAGCACCTCGATGAAGATGCCGCCCAGACCGCACATGACGACATGGCCGAAACCGCCCTCACGCTTGGCTCCGATGAACACCTCGGTGCCGTGCAGCTGCTGCGCCAGCATGATCGCATAGGTATCCTTGATCTGCATCATGCGGCGGAACTCGCGCACGACGGTCTCCTCGTCGCGGACATTCAGCACCACGCCACCCACGTCGGACTTATGCACGGGGCCGACCACCTTCATTACCAGCGGAAATCCGATCTCGCGCGCCAGCGCCAGACAGTCGGCCTCGTTGTCGGCCGTACCCTCCTTGGCTCGCGCAATGCCAGCGGCATCGAGCAGATCGTGGATCTGGTCGGGATTCAGATAACCGTTCTCGGCATGGTTCACCACGCTGCGGATGCGCTCCACATCCACGCACGGGAAGAGCGTATCCTCCGGCAGCACGCGGGGGGTATTGTACACCTTCGTCAGCGCATTGCCGAACAGCACCTCGTCGGGGAAATAGACGCCGCCGTTGCGCACGAACTCATCGACCTCGTCCTTCACCCAGCCGTAGGAGGGGAAGATGGGGAAAATCGGCTTTTTGGACGTACGGATCTTCTCGGCCAGCAGACGATAGACGTCGTACACGGGGAACAGACCCGGGCTGCCGAAGATGACCGCCATGCCGTCGATCATGTCGAAATCATTGTTGCAGGCGTCGATGATCGCGCCGAGCTGCTCGGCGGTGCCGGTAGCCAGGAAGTCGATCGGGTTGCCCACCGACGATCCGGGGAAGAGTTTGGCCAGCAGCTCCTGCGCCTTCTCTCCCTCGATGTGGGGAATCTCCAGCCCGCCGTTCGAGAGGGCGTCGGTCAGCATGACGGCCGGACCGCCCGCATGGGTGACGATGGCGATCCGCTTGCCGCGCAGTTCGGGATACATGAAGATGCCCGCCACCGTAGTCAGCTCGTCGCGTCCGTAGCAGCGCACGATGCCCGCCTTGCGGAACAGGGCATCCACCGCGATGTCGGGACTGGCCAGCGCGCCCGTATGGGACGATGCGGCACGGCCGCCCGCCTCGGAGCTGCCCGACTTGACCGCCGCGATGCGGCAGCCCTTGCGCGTCAGCGAAGCCGCATGGCGCAGGAACTTCTCCGGTTTGTTGATGCTCTCGATATACAGCAGTTTGATCCGCGAGCTGTGCTGCGGGTCGAACGATTCGTCCAGATACTCCAGCGCCTCCTCCACGCCGATCTGGGCGGAGTTGCCCACCGACCACACGCTGTTGAACTTAAGTCCCTTGCGCATGCCGTTATCGACAATGAAAATGGCCGTAGCACCCGATCCGGAAATGAAGTCGATGCCCTGCGGGTCGAGCTGCGGCACCGGCGAGGTGAACGAACCGTTGTAGTTGGTCGTCAGGAAGCCCGTGCAGTTGGGGCCGATCAGCGCACCGCCCACCGAGTCGATGATCTCCACGATGCGATGCTCCAGTTCGGCACCCTCCCGGCTCTCCTCGCCGAAGCCGGCCGAAAGGATCACGAAGGCCCGCGTTCCCTTCTCGCGCGCCAGCACCTCAACCGTGTGGAGGCAGAACTTGGCGGCGATGGCCAGGATGGCGCAGTCCACCTGCGGCAGTTCCTCGACCGTATGGCATGCCTTGATGCCCTGCACGCTGTCCGCCTTGGGATTGACGACATACTTGGCTCCCCGGAACGGACTCTGGATCAGATTGCGCAGCACGGCGCCGCCCGGTTTATTGACATCGTCCGAACCGCCGACGACAACGACGCTGGACGGATTGAAAAGTTTTTCGTTGATCATGTTTCGTTTCTCTATTTTGTTTCGACCGACAGGAACATGGCCGGGCATCACTTGTTTCCGTAACTTTCGTTGAACTGACGCAGCCGCTGGTCGAGCATGTCATAATGATGGGGCTTGACCGTCGAGGCACAGATGCGCAGTCCCTGCTGGTCGCTGCCCGTCGTCGAAAGGACAATCGCACTGATGCCGTAGTGGAGCAGCAGACGCAGCAGTTCGCCGCCCTCGACATCCTTGTAGCCAACCGTAAAGAAGAAGCCGTCGCTGAGCGGTTCGTCCAGATCGTGGTCGTACACGATGTGGAAGCCGTTGCGCCGGAAGATCGCCTTGAGCTTCTCGGTACGGCGGCCGTACTCCTTCACCTCCTCCACGAAATCGAGCGTACCGTCGCTGGCCGCCTTCAGCATGGCCGCCAGGGCATACTGCGCCGAATGCGACGTACCCGACGAGATGCAGTAGAGGATGCGCTGGATCATGACCGGTCCGAAACGTCCCAGTCCGTAGCGCTGCATCAGGTTCTCGTAATAGCGATGGAACTGTTTGTCGGAAATAGCCATTACGGCAATCCGCTGGCCGGCATAGCTGAAGATCTTGGACGCACTCATCATGATGATGTAGTTGTCCGTATAATGCGACACGCTGACCTGATAGGGCGGCTGGAACGGCTTGCCCAGATCACGGCGGAAGTCCATGCCCAGATAGGCCAGGTCCTCGATCACGATCGTATCGTACTTGGTGGCCAGCTCGCCGATCGTCTTCAGCTCGCTGTCCGACAGACACATCCAGGTCGGGTTGTTGGGGTTGGAGAACAGGATGGCGGCAATATTGCCCTTCTTGAGGTAGCTCTCCAGTTTCGGCCCCAGCTTCTCCGCCCGATAATCATAGACATCGAACGACTCGCGTTTGACGCCGATCACGTCGGCCTGGGTCTTCTGCACGGAAAAACCCGGATCGATATACAGAATCGTATCCTTTTTGGAATCGATCTGAGAACACAGCGTCAGAATGGCATAGGCGCCCTGCATGGAGCCGACCGTCGGGATGCATCCCTCCGGCGAAACGTCGGTATTGACAAAGGCCTTCAGAAAACGCGAAGCCTCCCGCTTGAGATCGGCAATACCCGGCATCTCCGGATAAATGGCCGGCACGCCGGCATCGAGCGCCCGATGTTCGGCCTCGATGCCGACACGCGAAGGCGGCAGGCCGGGTACGCCCATTTCGAAATGGACGAACTCTTCGCCCGTCTTGTTCTCGATATATTTCACAATGCCGCAGATCTGACGGATCGCGGCCGTATTGAGATCCGTAACGTCGAGCTGCCGCATGGCTTCTTCCACCACATTCGGATCGATAAGCGTATTCTTCATGATTGCGTAGTAGTTTTTTGGATCTTTCGTAGTAGTTTTTTTGAATCTTTCAAAGATAGCAAATTATTCCGAAGCGACAACACCCACCGCCGTCCCTCCGCATATTTGCCGCCCGCAGCCCCATGTCCAGGCTCCCCGAAAACACTAAGTATCTCATAAAATAATTGATCGTAAAAAACGTTTTCTATACACGGCAGCGTTGCAAAAATGCATATATTTGTGATGCATTTCCTCCTGCGTTAGACAACACCCTTTTAATTTATTTTATTGTATGGATAGCCTTCGTATAGACAGAAACGGGTATACGCTCGTCGATCAGGTTGAAGAGAAACTGATCCAGTACTTCAAAGAACAGGGTCTCCGCCCGGGGAGCAGCATTCCGAACGAAAACGAATTATCGGCATCGCTCGGCACGGGACGCACGGTACTCCGCGAAGCGCTCAGCCGCTTCAAAATGACCGGCATGATCCAGTCGCGCACCAAACGCGGCATGACGCTCGCCGAACCTTCGCTGCTGGCCAGCATGCGCAGAAGCATCAACCCGCTCCTGATGAGCGAGTCCACGCTGTACGATCTGTTCGAAATGCGCATCACCCTTGACCTGGGCATGTCGCATGCACTCTTCCGCAACATTACGCCGCAGCTGATTGCCGAACTGGAAAAAATCGTCACCGATGAAGAGCGCCTCGGCAACGACTTCGTCGTAGCCCGCCGCACGGAATTCCACAAGAAACTCTATGAAAGCGTCGGCAACAAGATCCTGAGCGAATTTCAAGAGTTGATCTCGCCGGCAATCGACTACATTGTCGCACAGCACCAGGAGGCATTCGAGGCAACCATGAAGCAACTGGCCAAAACCGGCGAACTGGTAACACACAGTACGCTGCTCAATCTGATCAAGGCAGGCGACGAGGAGGGTTACCGCCGCGCTATCATCCGCCACTTCAACGTTTATCAGGCCTACCTCGAACCGGCAAAAACCGAAGCTTAGAGGAGTGTTTCCTTCAAAAAACGGAGCGACAGAAAAAATCCTGTCGCTCCGTTTTTTTCACCGATTCAACTCCCTGCCCCTCCGACGGGGTTCCGTGCATCACTTCTTCGTCTGCCTGGTACGGTACGACGCCTCGTACTTGCCCTTGGCCATTGCATTGAGCTTGTTGCGGATCAGCGTCTTGCGCAACGGAGCCAGCCGGTCGGTGAACACGATGCCGTCGATGTGGTCGTATTCGTGCTGCACGGCACGAGCCGGCCACCCTTCCAGTTCGTCCTCGTGTTCGACGAAGTTTTCGTCGAAATAGCGGATCTTGATCTTCTCCGGACGGTACACCTCCTCGTGCAGGCCAGGCAGCGACAGGCACCCCTCACCCATCAGCACCTCCATCTCGGACTCCTCAACGATTTCAGGATTGATGAAGGCCCGTTTGTAGCCGGCCGCCGTAGGATCCTGCGATGCGAAAGGCTCCGTATCCACCACGAACAGGCGCAGGTTCTTGCCGATCTGAGGCGCTGCCAGACCCACGCCGTCGGAGGCGTACATCGTCTCGAACATGTCCTCGATCAGCTTCTTCAGATCGGGAAAATCACGGCCGATCTCTTCGCATTCATTGCGCAATACGGGCGAACCGTATATATAAATAGGATATATCATGACTGTTGTTTTTGATCGTTCAACATGGCATAGGCCCGACTTTCCATGAAGTCCTGCAGCAGGATCGTGGCACTGATCTTGTCCACCACCGCCTTGTCACGCCGCTGCATCTTCTTCATGCCGCCGTCGAGCATGGCCCGGTGAGCCAACACGGAGGTAAACCGCTCGTCGAACATGGTCACCACCTTGTCGGGGTAGCTCTTTTGCAGTTTGCCGACCAATGCCTCGGCCGCCGCCAGCGTGTCGCTCGGCGAGCCGTCCGTCCGCGTAGGGCGCCCCACCACGATGATATCCACCGGCTCGGCCGCCATGTAGCGCGCCAGCCAGTCGGTCAACTGTGCGGTGGGTACGGTATCCAGACCGCCGGCAATCATCCGCAGCGGATCGCTCACGGCAACTCCCGTCCGTTTGGTACCGTAATCTATGGCTATGATCCTTCCCATAAGCGCCACAAAGGTACGCTTTTCGGCGACATTTCGTATGCCCGCAGCCGCCCGCCGCTCTTTTTCCCGACAACGGCATGCCTCCTCAACCCCAAAATGCCGCCCGTCAGGCTCTCATATCCGCCTCCGATCGAGAAAACGCGCAACCGGCATTTGCCCATTCAAAACCAATACATCCTTTTCGGGTTGCATGGTTCCAAGCCGACTTATCCGCCAATACTGTTACCCTTTGCGGACACCCCCGGAACGCACCCACCCAAGTTGTATATATCTATCGATTCTTTTACTATCTTTGTACGTTTACAAAGACGACAGAAAAAACAATACAACACCATACCCATGACACAGGAAGAACTCTTCAAGAAACTGATCGCCCACTGCAAGGAGTACGGATTCATCTTTCCGTCGAGCGAGATATACGATGGCCTGAGCGCCGTGTACGACTACGGCCAGATGGGCGTCGAACTGAAAAACAACATCAAGCGCTACTGGTGGGACTCGATGACCAAACTCCACGACAACATCGTGGGCATCGACGCCGCCATCTTCATGCACCCGCGCGTATGGGAGGCTTCGGGTCACGTCGGCGCATTCAATGACCCGCTGATCGACAACAAGGACTCCAAGAAACGCTACCGCGCCGACGTGCTGCTCGAAGACTGGCTCGCCAAACAGGACGAAAAGATCGAGAAGGAGATCGAAAAAGGCCGCAAACGTTTCAAGGAAAACTTCGACGAGGCCCAGTTCCGCGCCACCAATCCGCGCGTGCTGGAGCTGCAGGCTCGCCGCGACGAGATCGACGCCCGCATGGTCAAGGCGCTCAACGAGAACGACCTCGAAGGGCTGCGCCAGATCATCATCGACGCCGAGATCGTCTGCCCCATCTCCGGCACCCGCAACTGGACGGAGGTGCGCCAGTTCAACCTGATGTTCGACACCAAGATCGGTTCGGTGGCCGAAGGCGCCAACACGATCTACCTGCGTCCCGAAACGGCTCAGGGCATCTTCGTGAACTTCCTGAACGTACAGAAGACCGGCCGCATGAAACTGCCCTTCGGCATCGCCCAGATCGGCAAGGCGTTCCGCAACGAGATCGTCGCCCGCCAGTTCATCTTCCGCATGCGCGAATTCGAGCAGATGGAGATGCAGTTCTTTGTCCGTCCGGGCGAGGAGTTGGGCTGGTTCGCCAAATGGAAAGAGACCCGCATGAACTGGCACCGCGCCCTCGGCTTCGGTGACGACAGCTACCGTTTCCACGACCACGAGAAACTGGCTCACTACGCCAACGCGGCCACCGACATCGAATACCGTTTCCCGTTCGGCTTCAAGGAGGTGGAGGGCATCCACTCCCGCACGAACTTCGACCTCAGCCGCCACGAAGAGTTCTCCGGCAAGAAGATCCGCTATTTCGATCCCGAAACGAATGAAAGCTACATCCCCTATGTCATCGAGACCTCGATCGGCGTGGACCGCATGGTGCTGCAGGTGCTCTCGGCCGGCTACAAGGAGGAGAAGCTCGAAAACGGCGAGGAGCGCGTCGTGCTGGCCATTCCCGCGCCGCTGGCTCCGGTGAAGGCCGCCATTCTGCCGCTGGTTAAGAAAGACGGACTGCCCGAAGTGGCACACCGCATCAAGGACATGCTCAAATACGACTTCAACGTCCAGTATGACGAGAAGGACAGCATCGGCAAACGCTACCGCCGCCAGGATGCCATCGGCACCCCGTTCTGCATCACGGTGGACCACCAGACCCTGGAGGACAACACCGTCACCGTGCGTGAGCGCGACACGATGGAACAGCACCGCATCGCCATCGACGAACTGCCCGCTCTGGTAAAAAGCCAGGCCGGCATGCGCGCCCTGCTCGACAAACAAAGCATCACCCGATGAGAACCGCGCTCTTTCCCGGATCGTTCGACCCGTTCACGCTGGGTCATCAGGCCATCGTGGAGGACGGCCTCAAAATCTTCGACCGCATCGTGATCGGCATCGGCTCCAATTCGGAGAAGAACGGACTGCTCACCGTGGCCAACCGCAAGCGGCTGATCGAAGACCTGTACGGCGACGACCCGCGCGTCAGCGTGGCCGTCTACTCGGAGCTGACCGGTGAATTCTGCCGCCAGATCGGCGCCAGCTTCCTGCTGCGCGGCATGCGCAACACGGTAGACTACGAGTACGAACGGAACATGATGGTCGTCAATCAGATGCTCTTTCCGGAGATCACGACCGTCCTGCTCTTCACGCCCCCGCGCTACGTGGCCATCTCGTCGAGCATCATCCGGGAACTGCTTCAGTTCGGCGGCGATCCGACCGACCTGATGCCGGACAACATCGACATTAAAAACTATCTGTAAACGCCCCCAAAACGTTATGGAATTTACCGCAGAAATGATTGCCTCCTACCTTGGAGGTACGGTCGTCGGAGACCCGCAGGCCACCGTCTCCACCTTCGCCAAGATCGAAGAGGGACACGCCGGCGCACTCTCGTTCCTTGCCAATCCCAAATACGAACACTACATCTACGACACGCAGTCGTCCATCGTCATCGTCAATGCCTCCTTCGAGCCGCAGCACCCCGTGCATGCCACGCTCATCAAGGTGGAGGATGCCTACGGTTCGTTCGCCAAACTGCTGGAACTCTACGCCGCCCACAAACCCCGCAAGACGGGCATCAGCCAGCGGGCGGAGATCAGCTCCGAAGCCACCCTCGGCCACAACTGCTACGTGGGCGCCTTTGCCGTCATCGAGGCAGGCGCCGTGATCGGCGACAACGTCTGCATCTACCCGCACACCTATGTGGGCGACGGCGTGCGCATCGGCGACAACACGACGCTCTATGCGGGCGTAAAGGTGTACGAAGGGTGCCGGATCGGCTCGAACGTCATCATCCACGCCGGTGCCGTAATCGGCGCGGACGGCTTCGGATTCGCCCCCAACGAGGCCGGCGAATACTCCAAGATTCCGCAGATCGGCAACGTGGTCATCGAAGACAACGTGGAGATCGGCGCCAACACCTGCATCGACCGTGCCA
>CASEGL010000002.1 GCA_949287525.1 uncultured Rikenellaceae bacterium | reverse complement strand
AGGGTGCCGTCGCGGTAGATGACGTTGGCAACAACCTTTTCGCCCATCTTTACCGGCTTCGGTACGCCGGCCAGCTCCTCCGCCAGCCGCACGCACCGCACCGTCACGGGGCGGTACTCGCCGCTCCGGAACTCCTCGGCCGTCAGTCCGGCCGGCTTCAGCGCCGCGGGCAGTGCAAAGCGCATCACGTCGCCCAGCGAACACATGTAGTAGTCCGCCACCCACTCCCACAGCCGCATCTGCAGCGGGGTCAGCAGCGGCTGCGCGGTGACGACCCGCTCGACCGGCTTCGTCCGGAAATCGGGACGCCGGTCATGGACGCGCCACACGATCCCCAGGTAACGTTTGCGCGCCCCCACGACGACCTCGACCCCCGCACCGGGTTCGGGCGGCCGCACGCCGTCCACCCGGAACGTAAAGACGCCCCGGGCAAGCGGCACCACTATGTCTGCATATTTTTCCACAACCAGGTCTCTCCGACAGGCCAAGGTGAATATACAAAGATAAGGCGCGCAATCAAAAAATCAGCGCTTCTTGGCAAGCCAACGAATCTATCTACGCGAAATTATATTAGCTTTGCGGCGGGAATACGAATTATCTATACCAAAAAAATAATCCTAACGTACTATGGCAAACAAACTTGACATTGCAAAGCCATCTGTCAAACAGACGATCAAGGAATGGGTCATGATCACCATCGGCGTGATTCTGTATTCGTTCGCATGGGTGGGCGTCATCATGCCGGCCGACGGTGTCGGCGGCGGCGCAACCGGTCTGGCCCTCCTTATCAACTATGCCACGCAGGGCGCCGTCGAAGGCGGTGTTCCGGTCGGCATCACCTACTTCATCATCAATGCGATCCTCGTCATTGCGGCCGTCATTATCCTGAGTGCGAAGTTCGGTATCAAGACCATCTACGCAATCATCCTCATGTCGCTGACGATGAGTGTCATGCAGGGCTTCATTCCCGACAACATCCTGGGTCTGGCCGATGACAAGCTGCTCTCCGCCATTCTGGGCGCAGCCTTCGCCGGCTTCGGCGTCAGCCTCGTGCTGATGCAGGGCGGCAGCACGGGCGGTTCGGATATCGTCGCCATGATCGTAAACAAATACCGCAACGTCAGCTACGGCCGCGTGGTGCTGATTACGGACTGCATCATCATCGCATCGTGTCTGTTCATCGACAACCCCGAGGTATCCAACATCCGCACGATCATCTACGGTATCGTCTTCACCATCATCTTCAGCATCGTCGCCAACACGCTGCTGGACGGCAACAAGCAGTCGGCCCAGATCTTCGTCATGTCCGAACACTACGAGCAGATCGCCGACCTGATCACGAGCGACCTGCACCGCGGCGTCACGATCCTCGACGGCATGGGCTGGTACACCAAGAAGCCGGTGAAAGTGCTGATGGTGGCCGTCCGCAAGAACGAATCGACCTACATGCTGAACAAGATCAAGACCCTCGACCCCAAAGCCTTCATCACGATGGGCAGCGTCCGGGGCGTTTACGGCGAAGGTTTCGACACGTTCCGCAAATAATCTCTCCGGAGAACCGCCACGATATGCCGCGCCGACAACCGACGCGGCATATTCATTTCTCCCCACAGAGCCGGCCGGCGGCATAAAAAACCGCATTGTGTAAGCAAATTCAAAAATAAACGATAACTTTGTAGCAATTAGATTCGTTTGAAACGCAATATGAAAGAATACAAGCGATATTTGGTCACCTCCGCACTTCCCTACGCCAACGGCCCCGTCCACATCGGACACCTCGCCGGCGTCTATATCCCGTCGGATATCTACGTGCGCTACCTGCGCAAACGGGGACGGGACGTCATCTGGATCTGCGGATCGGACGAACACGGTGTGCCGATCACCATCAAGGCCCGCCGCGAAGGGGTAACGCCGCAGGACATCGTCGATAAATACCATCAGATCATCAAGGATTCGTTCGCCGGTCTGGGCATTTCGTTCGACATCTACTCGCGGACGACCTCGCCCGTCCACAGCCGTACCGCATCCGACTTCTTCCGTACGCTGTACGAGAAGGGCGAATTCACCGAAGAGACCACCCAGCAATACTACGACGAGGAGGCCGGCATCTTTCTCGCCGACCGCTACATCACGGGGACCTGTCCCAAATGCGGCAACGAAGGCGCCTACGGCGACCAGTGCGAAAAGTGCGGCAGCACGCTGAACGCCACCGACCTCATCAACCCGCGCAGCACCGTATCGGGTACGCAGCCCGTCCTGCGCGAGACGAAACACTGGTACCTGCCGCTGGACCGCCACGAGGCCTTCCTGCGCGGCTGGATCCTCGACGAACACAAGGAGTGGAAAACCAACGTCTACGGACAGTGCAAGAGCTGGCTCGACGGCGGCCTGCAGCCGCGTGCCGTGAGCCGCGACCTGGACTGGGGCATCCCCGTTCCGGTGGAGGGCGCCGAGGGCAAGGTGCTGTACGTCTGGTTCGACGCCCCGATCGGCTACATCTCGGCCACCAAAGAGCTGACCCCCGACTGGGAAAAATACTGGAAGAGCGAGGACACCCGCCTGATCCACTTCATCGGCAAGGACAACATCGTCTTCCACTGCATCGTCTTCCCCGCCATGCTGAAAGCCCACGGCGGGTACATCCTTCCGGACAACGTGCCGGCCAACGAGTTCCTGAACCTGGAGGGCGAGAAGATCTCCACCTCGCGCAACTGGGCCGTCTGGCTGAACGAATACCTCGAGGACCTGCCCGGCAAACAGGACGTACTGCGCTACGTGCTGACCGCCAATGCGCCGGAGACGAAGGACAACGACTTCACCTGGAAAGAGTACCAGGCCCGCAACAACAACGAGCTGGTTGCCGTGCTGGGCAACTTCGTGAACCGCGCGCTGGTGCTGACCGGCAAGTATTTCGACGGCATCGTCCCCTCCACGCAGGAGCTGACCGACTATGACCGCGAGACGCTCGCCGAACTGCCCCGCCTGCGCGAATCGCTGGAGAACAACATCGAGCAGTTCCGCTTCCGCGAAGCGCTGAAGGACGCCATGGGCTTCGCCCGTCTGGGCAACAAATACCTGGCCGACACGGAACCCTGGAAGGTGGTCAAGAGCGACCCCGACCGGGTAGCCACCATCCTCAACATCGCCCTCCAGATCACGGCCAACACGGCGATCGCCATCGAACCCTTCATGCCGTTCTCGGCGGAGAAGATGTGGCGGATGCTCAACCTGGAGCCGCTGGGCTGGGACATGCTCGGCCGCGCCGACCTGCTGGCCCCCGCCCACCGCATCGGCAAGCCCGAACTGCTGTTCGAGAAGATCGAGGACGAGGTCATCGAGAAACAGCTCCGCAAGCTGGAGGCTGCCAAGGCGGCCAACGCCGCAGCCAACGCCACGGTCGATGCACAGAAGGACGCCGTCTCGTTCGACGATTTCCAGAAGATGGACATCCGCGTCTCGCGCATCATTGCGGCCGAGAAGGTGGTCAAGACCAAGAAGCTGCTCAAACTGACGATCGACACGGGCATCGACACGCGCGTGATCGTGTCGGGCATCGCCGAACACTATACGCCCGAGGAGCTGATCGGCAAGCAGGTGCTGGTGCTGGTCAACCTCGCTCCGCGCGAGCTGAAAGGCATCGAGTCGCGCGGCATGATCCTCATGGCGGCCGATCCGACTGGCAAGCTGACGCTGATCGGTCCGGAAGGCGACATCATGAACGGCGCAACGGTAGGTTAACCGCCCGCCGCACACACTACGAAACGAATGAAACGTTAGTTATAAACTTCAAATCTTATAACGGAAATGAAAAACATCGATTGGTCGAAACTCGGATTCGGCTACTTCAAAACCGACTACAACGTACGGTGCGAATTCAAAGACGGAAAATGGGGTGAACTCTATTCCTCGCAGGACGAAAACGTTAACATCCACATGGCATCGACCTGTCTCCACTACGGACAGGAGGTGTTCGAGGGTCTGAAGGCCTTCCGCGGCAAAGACGGCAAGGTTCGTCTGTTCCGTGTTGAGGAGAACGCCAAACGTATGATCAACTCCGGCAACTACCTGAAAATGGCAGTTCCGACGGTTGAGATGTTCACCAAAGCCTGCATCGAGGCCGTAAAACTCAACGCAGACTACATTCCGCCTTACGGATCGGGCGCATCGCTCTACCTCCGTCCGATGCTGATCGGCGTAGGCCCGCAGGTAGGTGTACACCCGTCGAAAGACTACATGTTCATCGTCTTCGTTACGCCGGTAGGTCCGTACTTCAAGGACGGCTTCAACTGCATCAAGGTCATCATCGACTACGACCACGACCGTGCTGCCCCCAAGGGAACGGGTCACGTCAAGGTCGGCGGTAACTATGCAGCCAGCCTCGACTCGGGTGCCATCGCACACGACAAAGGTTTCGCCAGCGTGATCTTCCTCGACCCGGCTACGAAACAGTACATCGACGAGTG
This sequence comes from uncultured Rikenellaceae bacterium, assembly GCA_949287525.1. Taxonomy (GTDB): domain Bacteria; phylum Bacteroidota; class Bacteroidia; order Bacteroidales; family Rikenellaceae; genus Tidjanibacter. The sequence goes on along the minus strand of CASEGL010000002.1, from coordinate 172,707 downwards.
CAGCGCAGCCAACTTCTTCGGCATCCGCGACGGCAAATACATCACGCCGGATTCGCACTCGGTACTGCCTTCGATCACGAACAAGAGCCTGCGTCAGATCGCCGAAGACCTCGGTCTGAAAGTGGAGCAGCGCAAGGTGAACGTGGACGAACTGCCGACTTTCAGCGAGGCAGGTTGCTGCGGTACGGCTGCCGTGATCTCCCCGATCGGCAGCGTTTACGATCCGAAAACCGACAAGACGGTCGTTTACGGTGACGGCAAGACCGCAGGCGAGTGGAGCCAGAAACTCTACAAGACCCTGCAGGGCATCCAGTACGGCGAAATCGAAGATACGCACAACTGGAACACGATCATCGAACTCTAATCCGACGCTCGGACAAAAACCCGAAAAGGAGGAGACCCGCACAGGGTTCTCCTCCTTTTTTTCACCCCCACCGGTTCATGAGCCGGAACCGGCGGCTGCCGGCCGGGGGTTCCCCGTCTCCGGAAAAACCGTACCTTTGTCCGAAACCGATCCAACTGACTTTCCATCCCGCCATGCAGCACTTTGCAGCCATCGACTTCGAGACGGCCAACGGCCAACGGACGAGCATTTGCAGCGTCGGCCTGGTCATTGTCCGCAACGGAGAGATTGCGGACCGCATCTACCGGCTGGTGAGGCCGCGCCCCAACTTCTACTCGGAGTTCTGCACCCGCATCCACGGTCTCACCTACCACGACACGATCGAGGCACCCTCCTTTCCGGAGGTATGGGAGGAGATCGCCCCGCTTTGCGCAGGTCTGCCGTTCGTCGCCCACAACAGCCCCTTCGACGAGGGCTGCCTGCGCGCCGTCTTTGCCCTCTACGGCATGCCCTACCCCGACTACACGTTCCACTGCACCTGCCGCGCCTCGCGCCGCACCTTCGGCCGCGCCCTGCCCGACCACTGGCTGCCCACCGTAGCGGCCGCCTGCGGCTACGACCTCCACGAACACCACCATGCGCTGGCCGACGCCGAAGCCTGCGCCGCCATTGCCCTGCGCATCCTGTAACCGGCCGCACCCCCTGTAACCTGTCGGAAAAACGAAACGCCCCGCAATCGAAAACGATTACGGGGCGACAGTATCTCGGAAGGCGGTTGCCCTACCGGATGATCCGTTCCAGGAGCGGCATCTGCCGGTAATTGGTGAGATCAATATGGACGGGGACGATCGAGATGTAACCGTGCGCCAATGCCCATTCGTCCGTATCGGTGGCATCGGGTTCGGTATTGCAGAAATCGCCGGTCAGCCAATAGTAATCCTTGCCGTGAGGCGCCTTGCGGCATACGAATGTCTCCTTCCAGTAGCCGCCGTTCTGACGGCATACGCGCCAGCCGCGGATCTGTTCGGGCCGGCCGACCGGAATATTGACATTCAGACAGAGCGGCTCGCGGATGTCGGCCGCCAACACGTCCCCCACCAGCTTGCGTGCAAACTCCAGCGAAGCGTCGAAATCGGCATCCTCGCTGTGGTCGGTCAGCGACAGTCCGATGGAGGGTGCGCCGTAGAAACTGGCTTCGATCGCCGCCCCCATCGTACCCGAATAGAGGATGCTGACGGCCGAGTTGGAGCCGTGATTGATGCCCGAAAGATTCAGCGCGGGACGCTCGTCGGCAAAGATCAGGTCGTAGCCCAACTTCACGCAATCGACCGGCGTTCCGGAGCAGGCATAGATCGACAGCTCCTCGCTCTGTTTGACGGTCCGCAGAAACAGCGGCGTATTGGAGGTGATTGCATGCCCCATGCCGGACTGTACGGTTTCGGGGGCGACCACGATAACTCGTCCGAACGGGCGCACCGCATCGATCAACAGGTTGAGGCCGCGGGCATTCACGCCGTCGTCGTTCGTAATAAATATGAGAGGCTTCTTCATAATCGCAATGATTGGCAGGCAAAGATACGCAAACGCCGCCAAAATCCATCCCGTGCCGGCGCCACGACACCGGCCGAAACAAAAAATCCCCGTACGCGGCGGTACGGGGATAGGGTTGCAAAACGCTCCGATGTCAGAAGCGATAGATCACGCTGAAGGTCAGGCCGCCGAGATTGAAAATATCGTCGCCGTCCACACCGATGCCGAACGAATTGACGCTGGATTTCTCATCACCGACCTTCTGGCTCGTATACTGGTAGCCGAAACGGAACAGATTGACGGTCGTTTCCAATCCCCAGTGTTCATTGATGTCGAAAGCGACTACCGGCGCAACATGCAGGCCGAAATCGAAGCCTGTAACCTCCGGAGCCTCGGCAGTGCCGTAGGTGCTGAACTCGATCGAAGCCTCGGCTGCAAAAGCGAAACGGCCAACCAGGGCGAAGTTGTAACGGGCATAGGGCGCAGCCATGAAACTGGTGCCTTTCGTATTACCCCACGAACCGTACGTTCCGGTCGTCAGACCGAGTTTCACGCCGGCCAGCCAACGGTCGTTGATTACATAACCCACACGCGGGGTAAAGGTAAACTGCGAACCCTTGTTCTCCACCAGACCGTTGGCGTTCTTGGCATTGTTCGTACTGAATCCGATACCGCCGCCGATATACCACTGAGCCTGGGCCGTACCTGCTACGGTCATTACCAACAAAGCCAAAGCAAAGAAAAATTTCTTCATGATGTGAATATGTTTTTAGGTTACCCGAAAATTCAACAAAATCCATGCCATAACCAGTCCTTGTCACAAAAAAACGGCCGCCCAACGCCCATGCCACCCTCAGCCCGCCCCGCCCTTTCCGGTCGTTTTTTCATCTTGCGGCCGGACAATCCGTTGCAATGATTTTGCAGTTCGGAAAATAAGACCTATCTTTGCAGCCTGAAGCGTCAGGAATCTCTTATGAGAACACAGGAGTCCGTAATATTCCGCGCATAAACGTTAAGGCAACAACACAATGGACAATCTGATCAAAATCGCGCAAGACGCGATGTGGACCAAGAAAGAGGTTCCCTCTTTCAAAAGCGGCGACACGATCACCGTATCCTACCGCATCATCGAGGGTAACAAGGAGCGTATCCAGAGCTTCCGCGGCGTAGTGATCCAAATCAAGGGTCGCGGCATCACCAAGATGTTCACCATCCGCAAGGTATCCAACGGTGTCGGCGTAGAACGTATTTTCCCGCTCTACTCCCCGCACATCGACAGCATCGAGGTAAACAAAGTGGGCGTCGTTCGCCGTGCAAGAATCTACTACCTGCGCGACCTCACCGGCAAAAAGGCCCGCATCAAAGAGAAACAGCGTTTCACCGCAGGCAAGGAATAGTCTCCGGTCCATACGCCAGATACGCAGCATGTCGCAGCCGAACGGTTGCGACATGCTTTTTTATGGGTATCGCCCGCTGCCGCGTTTTTCGCGCCGCTTCGTATCCGCATATCGGGCGGATTTCGTTATATTTGCTTATCTATTGACATATCCGCGCCATGGTACTCAAAACACTCATCATCATCTCCATCATTCTGCAGCTCATCGCCGTCGTCATCGCCATCCGGCTCACCCGCGCCACCAAATACAATGTCGCGTGGATGCTTTTCTCGTTCGCGCTGCTGATGATGTGCATGTTCCGCCTCCACGAATTCATTCAGGTCACCGCAGGCCGCGAATGGCAGCTGCCCCCCTACTTCATGGCGTGGATCGGTGCGGTCACCTCCCTGTGTCTGGCCGTCGGCCTGTTCTACATCAACAAGATCATCACCTCCGTCCGGCGCCTCAACTACCAGCGCAAGCTGACCGAACGCCGCATCCTGAACACCGTACTGCGCACGGAGGAGAAAGAGCGGCTCCACTTCTCCAAAGAGCTGCACGACGGACTGGGTCCCCTGCTCTCCTCGGCCAGGATGTCCCTCGGCGAACTGTCCAAGAGCTGCACCTCCGAGAAGGACGCCCAGCTGATCGCCAACACCTCCTATGTCATCGAGGAGGCGATCCGCAGCATCCGCGAAATATCGAACAAACTCAGTCCCCATACGCTCAACACGTTCGGTCTGGCCAAGGCGGTCGGCAGCTTCATCAACACGACCCTCTCGATCAACTCCCAGCGGGGCATCGCGATCGACTTCCGCACCAACCTGCGCACCGAGCGGTTCGATCCGAACATCGAAGTCATCCTCTACCGCGTCATCGGCGAACTGATCTCCAACAGTCTGAAACATTCGGGCGCCACCCAGCTGACCCTCGACATGCAGTACGCCGACGACACGATCACCATCGACTATACGGACAACGGCAAGGGCTTCGACCCGGAAGCCGTGATCGATACGGGCATGGGACTCTCGAACATCACCTCCCGCATCCAGTCGCTCAAGGGAGCCATCACGATCGAGAGCGTCCGCACGCAGGGCATGCACGCCCACATCAGCGTCAATGTCAAACATACCGATGAGCGAGCCAAAAAAATATAGGGTTCTGCTGGCCGATGACCACGCCCTCTTCCTGTCGGGGCTGAGCGGCCTGCTGTCCCGCCGGCCTGAATGCGAAGTAGTCGGCACGGCCGCCAACGGCGCGGAGTGCCTGCAACTGATCCGCACCGTGCCGCACGATGTGGTGCTGATGGACATCGACATGCCCGTCATGGACGGCATCCAGGCCACCGAACTGGCTCTGGCGGACAACCCCGAGGAGAAGATCATCACCCTCTCCATGCATGCCGAGGAGGCCTTTTACTTCCGCATGGTGGAAGCCGGTGCCAAGGGATTCATTCTCAAGAGCGCCGACCTGGACGAAGTGGTGGCCGCCATCCGCATCGTCTGCGAAGGGGGCAGTTTCTTTTCTCAGGAGCTGCTGCAGCATCTGGTCGGCAGCCTGAAAACCTCCCGCCAGGAGCAGCCCGCCCTGCTGTCGGATCGCGAGAAGGAGATCCTGCTGCTCATCTGCAAGGGACTGTCCAACCAGGAGATCGGCGACCGGCTCTTCATCTCCAAACGCACCGTGGACAAACACCGCGCCAACATTCTCGAGAAGACCGGCTGCAAGAATACGGCCAATCTGGTTGTCTGGGCCATCAAGAACGGCATTGTCGCCATCTGACCGGCGCAAAATGTTTTTTCGGGAACGCCGTTCCGAAAAAAATCCCGCTATATTTGCCGCCGGAAACCAAAAACGACACATCATGAAAAAAAGTCTGATTCTCGCTCTCTTCTCGCTCGGCATCCTGCTTGCCTTCACCTCCTGCAAAGAGACCGTTTCCAGCGGCCATTACGTGCAGGTAGGCGAAATGAGCAGCAACATGTCGGCCAACCTGCTCGTACAGACAGCCGTCAACGCAGCCATCGAGGAGTACAACGCCATCGAAATGTACAATGTGCGCCCCGACAAGGAGGCCATCAGCGCATTCAAATCCTTCGCTGTCACGCTCGAGCAAACAATCGAAGCCCTCGACCTGCCGATCCTCGGCGATACGTGGGTCGATCTGGAACTGATGAATCTGGATCAGCAGGTCATCGCCACGGAGCGCCTCTCCATCGAATAGGCCGCCGGCACACACCACAACAAAAAAGGCTCGGAAAATTCCGAGCCTTTTTTAATAATTTTAAGAACCCCACCTATTTGCGGATGGCAGCCACGCCGGGCAGTTCGATGCCCTCCATGTACTCCAGCAGCGCACCGCCGCCGGTGGAAACGTAGCTGACCTTGTCGGCCAGGCCGAACTTATTGACCGCAGCCACGGAGTCGCCGCCGCCTACCAGCGAGTAAGCGCCCTGAGCCGTTGCCTCGACGATCGCATCGGCCACCGCACGGGTACCCGTAGCGAACTTGTCGATCTCGAAGACGCCGACCGGTCCGTTCCACAGGATCGTCTTCGAGGAGAGGATCACGTCGCGGAAGATGCCTTTCGTCCGGTCGCCGATATCGACGCCTTCCCATCCGTCGGGAATCTCATTGGCCGGCACCTGTTTCGTATTGGCCTTCTCGCTGAAATCATCGGCGATCAGCGCATCCTCGGCCAGCACCAGCTCGATGCCCTTGGCCTTGGCCTTCTCCAGAATGGCGCGCGCCGTATCGAACTGATCGGGTTCGCAGATCGAACGGCCGACCTTGCCGCCCTGCGCCGCCATGAAGGTGTAGGTCATGCCGCCGCCGAGAATCAGCTTGTCTACCTTGTCCATCAGCCGCTCGATGATGGTAATCTTGGTCGAAACCTTCGAGCCGCCCAGAATGGCGAGGAAGGGACGCTGCGGAGCATCCAGCACCTTGTCGATGGCCTTCAGCTCGTTCTCCATCACATAGCCGAAGAGTTTGTCGTTGGGGAACAGGTCGGCGATCAGCGCCGTGGAGGCGTGCGCGCGGTGTGCCGTACCGAAAGCGTCGTTGATGTAGACATCGGCATAGGAGGCCAGCTTCTTGACAAACTCCTTCTGGGAAGCCTTTACGGCCTTCTTGGCTGCGCTCTTCTCCTCGTCGGAAGCGTCCTCTGCCAGACCGCGCGGCTTGCCCTCCTCCTCGGCATAGAAGCGCAGGTTCTCCAGCATCATCACCTCGCCGGGCTTCAGATCGCGGGCCATGCGTGCCGCCTCCTCGCCCATGCAGTCGCCGGCGAACATCACCTTGCAGCCGAGCGCCTGCTCGACGGCCGGCACGATCTGCTTCAGCGAGAACTTCATGTCGTTGTTCTTCTTGGGACGGCCAAGGTGCGACATCAGGATCACGGAACCGCCGCCTTCCAGCACCTTGCGGATGGTGGGGACTGCGGCACGGATACGGGTCATATCGGTCACGTTGCCCTGCTCGTCCAACGGCACGTTGAAGTCCACACGGATGATGGCGCGCTTGCCGCGGAAATCGTAATTGTCGATCGTATTCATAACTATTTTGAAGTTTTGGTGGTTCTTGCTGTTATGGAGCCGCCGCGCGGGGCGGCTCCGTCATAACAAAGATAGGAAACACTCCGCCATTTCCCCAACGAATCGCCGGGATTGTTCGCGAAAAAATGCTCCCCGACCGGCCGGCGTATCCGGAATGCTCCGCAGGCCAAAAAAACGCATACTTTCTGGGAAGGTTTATTGGAAATTTGGCACGGATACGCTACTTTTGCTAATACTCTGTAAGCGAAACATCGCGAAAAGTTCCAAACAAACAAAATAGTCATGTACGGAAAAATCAAAGAATTCCTGCAGCAGGAGCTTGCAGGTACCAAAGAGGCCGGCCTCTACAAAGAGGAGCGGATCATCACCTCGCCCCAGCGGGCGGAGATCCAGGTCGGCGGGGAGAAACAGGTGCTGAACTTCTGCGCCAACAACTACCTCGGCCTGTCCGACAATCCGCGACTCATCGAAGCCGCCAAGAAAGCCATGGATGCGCGCGGTTACGGCATGTCGTCCGTACGTTTCATCTGCGGTACGCAGGACATCCACAAGGAGCTGGAGCGTGCCATCGCCGACTACTTCGGCACGGAAGACACGATCCTCTATGCTGCCTGCTTCGATGCGAACGGCGGTGTATTCGAGCCGCTGCTCTCCGATCAGGACGCCATCATCTCCGACTCGCTGAACCACGCTTCGATCATCGACGGCGTGCGTCTGTGCAAGGCAGTCCGCTACCGTTACGCCAACGCCGACATGGAGGATCTGGAGAAACAGCTGAAGCTGGCTCAGGCTCAGCGCTTCCGCATCATCGTGACGGACGGCGTCTTCTCGATGGACGGCAACGTAGCTCCGATGGACAAGATCATCGAGCTGGCCAACAAATACGATGCCATGGTTATGGTGGACGAGTGCCACTCGGCCGGTGTCGTAGGCAAAACGGGTCGCGGCGTAACCGAACTCTACAATGTACGCGGCCAGGTGGACATCATCACCGGCACGCTGGGCAAAGCCTTCGGCGGTGCGATCGGCGGTTTCACCACGGGCCGCAAGGAGATCATCGACCTGCTGCGTCAGCGTTCGCGTCCCTACCTCTTCTCGAACTCGATTCCGCCTGCCGTTGTCGGCGCCAGCCTCGAGGTCTTCAAGATGCTCAAGGAGTCGGACGCGCTGCATGACAAACTCGTCGAGAACGTGGAGTACTTCCGCGAGAAGATGATCGCCGCCGGTTTCGACATCAAACCGACCCGTTCGGCCATCTGCGCCGTGATGCTCTACGACGCTCCGCTGTCGCAGGTATTCGCCAAGAAGCTGATCGACGAAGGCATCTATGTAACGGGCTTCTACTATCCGGTAGTTCCGAAGGGTCAGGCCCGTATCCGCGTACAGGTTTCGGCCGGCCACAGCCGCGAGAACCTCGACAAGTGCGTAACGGCATTCATCAAGGTCGGCAAGGAACTCGGCGTACTGAAATAGTCCCCGTCCGGGCGACCATGCAACCACGAATCATTCCCGCCCGCATAGGCGGGAATGATTTTTAAAACCCACAACCCTCGCGCGGCTGGGCGACCTGCCGAAGGTCGTTGCCTCCGCCGCCGCGCACTCAAACAAAGACAGCTATGGGAAAAGCAGTCCTCGATGCGATCGACCGCAAGATCCTTCAGCATCTCATCAAGAATGCGCGCATGCCGTTTCTCGAAATCGCCCGCGAATGCGGCATTTCGGGCGCAGCCATCCACCAACGTGTCCGCAAGCTCGACGCCATGGGCGTCATCCTCGGCTCGCGGTTGGAGATCGACCCCAAGAAACTGGGATTCGATGTCTGCGCACTGATCGGCATACGGGTTTCCGATCCGTCGAAATACGATCGGACCGTAGAGATATTCAAAAACACGCCCGAAATCGTGGAGTGCCACTTCATCACGGGTGAATACAACATGATGATCAAGGTTTATTGCCTGGACAACGAACACCTCATGCGGGTGCTGTTCGAGAAAATCCTCACCATCGACGGCGTACTGAAAACCGAGACGTTCCTCTCGCTTCTCCAGTCGTTCAGCCGCCCGATCGACGTCAAATATCTTGAAGAAGAGTAAAACCGTTCCATGAGTTACATCAGAGTCACCAAAGAGTTCTCGTTCGAGATGGCGCACGTGCTGGAAGGCTACGACGGCCCGTGCCGCGAGATCCACGGCCACTCCTACCGGCTGTTCGTCACCGTGGCCGGCACCCCCTGTACCGATCCGGCCGACCCGAAATACGGCATGGTGATCGACTTCGGCATCCTGAAACGGATCGTCGGCCGGCAGATCGTCGATGTGTACGACCACAGTCTGGTGGTGCGCCGCACGGAGAGCAACGACCAGCTGACCGCCCTGCTGGGCAAACGTTTCGAGAAGATGCAGACGGTCGATTTTCAGCCCACGTGCGAGAATCTGGTCGCCCGTTTTGCGGCGCTGATCGCCCCCGAACTGCCGGCAGGGGTCTCGCTCTTCTCGCTGCGCCTGCACGAGACGGCCACCTCCTATGCCGAGTGGTTCGCCTCGGACAACCGATAACCGTATCGCCGGAACCGCGGCAGGTTCCGTTTTTCCACTTCATTCCGCCATGGAGAAAATCTATCTGCTGGACGCCTATGCGCTGATCTACCGCGCCTACTATGCCTTCATCGGCCGCCCGATGCGCAACCGCCAGGGGCTGAACACGTCGGCCGTCTTCGGCTTCACGAAATTCCTGCGCGACATCATGCAGCGCGAGCAGCCCCGCTACCTCGGCGTGGCGTTCGACCCGAAGGGAGGCACCTTCCGCAACGAACTGTTCCCCGCCTACAAGGCCAACCGGAGCGAGACGCCCGAGGACATCGTCGCGGCCGTTCCCTACATCAAGCGCATTCTCGAAGCGATGCGCATCCCGTGCCTCGAAGTGGCCGGCTACGAGGCCGACGACGTGATCGGCACGCTCTCGGTCAAGGCGGCCCACGCAGGCTATGAAGTCTACATGGTGACGCCCGACAAGGATTTCGGGCAGCTGATCCAGCCGAACGTCTATATCTACAAGCAGCGCAAGAACGGCGAAGGAATCGAGATCGTGGGCTGCGACCGGCTGCGCGAACAGTACGGCATCGACGACCCGAAACTGGTGATCGACATCCTGGCGCTGTGGGGCGATGCGGCCGACAACATACCGGGCGTTCCGGGCATCGGCGAGAAGAGCGCCGTGAAGCTGGTCAATGAGTTCGGCACGGTGGAAGCCATCCTTGCCAACCTCGACCGGCTGAAAGGCAAACAGAAGGAGAACATCGCCGCCGGACGCGAGCAGCTGCTGCTCTCCAAGCGGCTGGCCACCATCGAGACGGATGCTCCGGTGAAGTTCGATCCGGAGGCGCTCGCCGTCGAGGAACCCGACTGCGATGCCCTGCGCGCCGTCTATACGGAACTCGACTTCGGCATGTTTCTGCGCGAGATGGACGGCACGCGCCCCTCGCCGTTCCGCAAGGCGGCCGAGACGGCGGAAACACAACCGGCAACGGCCTCCCGTGCGAAAACAGCGGCACCGCAGCCCGTCCAGCGCGACCTCTTCGGCGCTCCCGTGGCCGGCACGGAACCGACTCCGCAGGACGCCCTGCTCTTCGACAGCGAAGCCGGCGGCTACCACACCGTCGCCGACACCCCCCATACCTACCACACGGTCGATACGCCCGAGGCGCTGCGCGAACTGGCCGACCGGCTCGCCCGCGCCGAAGAGTTCTGCTTCGACACCGAGACGTCGGGCATCGACTGCCACACCAGCCGCATCGTAGGCATCTCGTTTGCCCTGACCGAAGGCGAAGCCTGCTACGTTCCCGTGGCCGAGGGCGATCCCGACGGGGTGCTGGAGGCGCTGCGTCCCGCACTGGAGGATGCCCGGATCGCCAAGATCGGGCAGAACATCAAGTTCGACATCATGGCGCTGGCCGTCGCCGGCATCCGGGTGGCGGGATTCAAATACGACACGATGATCCTCCACTACCTGCTCGACCCCGAATCGCGCCACGGCATGAACCACCTGGCGCGCTACTACCTCGACTATTCGCCCATCGAGATCGAGACGCTCATCGGACGGGGCAGCCGCCAGCTCACGATGGACAAGATGCCGCTGGCCGCCATTGCCGAATACGGCGCCGAGGATGCCGACGTGACGCTGCGCCTGCGCAACGTACTCTGGCCGCAGATCGAGCAGCAGGGCTTCACCGAGCTCTACCGCCGGATCGAGGAGCCGCTGATCGACGTGCTGGCCGACATCGAGCTGACCGGTGTGAAGATCGACACGGCACAGCTGGCCGCCTACGGGCGCGAACTGACCGGCCAGATGGCTGCCATCGAGGAGGAGATCCGCACGATGGCCGGCGTTCCCGACCTGAACATCAACTCGTCGCGCCAGCTGGGCGTGGTGCTGTTCGAGCAGCTCCGTATCACGGACAAACCCAAACGCACGAAGACCAAACAGTACAGCACCGACGAGGAGTACCTGGCTTCGCTGGCCGACCGCCATCCGGTGATCGACAAGATCCTCGAATACCGCGGTCTGAAGAAGCTGCTCTCGACCTACATCGAGGCGCTGCCGCAGCTGGTCAATCCCGTCACGGGCCGCATCCACACCTCCTTCAACCAGGCCGTCACGGCCACGGGACGCCTGTCGTCCACCAACCCCAACCTGCAGAACATCCCGATCCGCACCGAGCAGGGGCGGCAGATCCGGCGGGCATTCATACCCTCGGACGACGACCACCTGATCTTCTCGGCCGACTACTCGCAGGTGGAGCTGCGCCTGATGGCCCACCTGAGCGGTGACGAGGCGCTGATCGAGGCCTTCCGCCACGGGGAGGACATCCACAGCGCCACGGCAGCCAGACTCTTCGGCATCACGCTCGACGAAGTGACCGCCGAACAGCGCCGCAAGGCCAAGACGGCCAACTTCGGCATCATCTACGGCATATCGCCCTTCGGGCTGAAGCAGCGGATGGGCAACATCACGCTGGAGGAGGCCAAGGCGATCATCGAGGGCTACTTCCGCGCCTACCCGCAGGTGAAGGCCTACATGGAGCGCGTGGTGGCCGACGCCCGCGACAAGGGGTATGTGGAGACCATCTTCGGCCGCCGCCGCTACCTGCCCGACATCCGTTCGGCCAACTCGGTGGTGCGGTCGCTGGCCGAGCGAAACGCCATCAACGCCCCCATCCAGGGCAGCGCAGCCGACATCATCAAGATCGCCATGGCACGCATCCATGCCCGCTTCGGCGAGGAGGGCATCCGCTCGAAGGTAATCCTTCAGGTTCACGACGAACTGGTCATCGACCTGCTCCGCAGCGAACGCGAACGGGTCACGGAGATCGTGCGCACAGAGATGGAGCATGCCGCCGAACTGCGCGTCGAGCTGATTGCCGAGTGCGGCATCGGCGCCAACTGGCTCGAAGCCCACTAACCCCCTACACAACCCCATCAACCCTCCAAACGACATGAGAGTATTGATCCAACGCGTCGCCCGCGCCTCGGTTTCGGTGGCAGGCGAACAGCTTTCCGCCATCGGGGCGGGTCTGCTCGTACTGGTAGGCATCACCCACGACGACGGCGACGAGGACATCGCCTGGCTGACCAAAAAGATCGTCCAGCTGCGCATTTTCAATGACGAGGCGGGCGTCATGAACCGCGACGTGCGCGAAATGGGCGGCGAGGTGCTGGTCGTCAGCCAGTTCACGCTGATGGCCGCCACCCGCAAGGGCAACCGCCCCTCCTACATCCATGCGGCGGGCGAAGCGATTGCCGTCCCCCTCTACGAACGGTTCGTCGCCTCGCTCGCGGAGGCTCTCGGACGCCCCGTACCAACGGGACGCTTCGGCGCCGACATGCAGGTGGAGCTGGTGAACGACGGTCCGGTGACCATCTGGATCGACTCCCGCAACCGCGAGTAGCGACGCATCCCCCTGCCGCCGCTCCCCGCCTCCGGCACGCAGGCGTTGCCGCCATTCGCTCCGAACGCTTATCTTTGTAACATAACCATCCGTGCAGAGCGCCCGCAGGCACACTGCACGCCAAGACTTACGACCGCTATGGCAAACGAAAAACCCCAACACATCGACATCTCGCTCGACGAGCCGACCAACCTCGGCGTTTATGCCAACCTCGCCATCATCTCGCACTCGGCGACGGAGTTCATCATGGATTTCGCCTCCGTGCTGCCCGGCCTGCCCAAGGCCAAGGTGCGCAGCCGCGTGATCCTCGCCCCCGAACACGCCAAAAGGCTGCTGCTCTCGCTACAGGACAACATCGCCCGCTACGAGAACACCTTCGGCCCGATCGCCGTACGTCAGGGCATGCCCCGCGACGGCGGCAAGGGCGGCTTCAACATGGGCGAGGCATAACGCGCCCCCGATGAAGCTCTATACGGAACGGCTGATTCTGCGTCCGTGGCACGTCACGGATGCGGAATCGCTATATGCCTGCGCCAGCGACCCGCGCGTAGGCCCCGTGGCGGGATGGCCGCCCCACACCTCCGTAGCCGAGAGCGAACGGGTCATCCGCACGATCTTCTCCGCACCGGAGACCTACGCCGTGACCCTGCGGGGCGACGACCGCCCGATCGGCTGCGTCGGCCTCCAGACGGGCGACGGCAGCAACATGCCGCTGGAAGAGGGCGAAGCGGAGGTGGGCTACTGGCTCGGCGTTCCCTACTGGGGTCAGGGACTGACTCCCGAAGCGATTGCGGCTCTGATCCGCCACGCCTTTGCCGACCTGGGCATGGCGACCCTTTGGTGCGGCCATTTCGACGGCAACGAACCCTCGCGCCGCGTACAGGAGAAGTGCGGCTTCCGCCACCGCCGCACGGAGGCCAACCGCTACTTCGCCACGATCGACGCCTTCCGCACCATCCACATCAGCAGCCTCTCCCGCCAGGAGTGGCTGGAGCGGCTAGCCGCCGAACGCCGGTGATGCCTGCGCACGGCCTGCCGCTCGGAAAACAATCGGGGCGGACTTCTCAGCGAAGTCCGCCCCGCGTGTTATCGGCTCAACCGACCGGATCAGTTGCCGGCCATGAAGGCCTCGATCTCCTCGACCGTCACCGGAATGCGCCGCTTGCCGAGGATGCGGTTGCCCGTCTCGGTGATGAGCAGGTCATCCTCGATGCGCACGCCGCCGAAGTTCATGTAGGGTTCGAGTTTGTCGAAGTTGATGAACTCCTTGTTGAGTCCCTCGTTTTTCCACTTGGCAATGTAGGCCGGGATGAAGTAGATGCCCGGCTCGTCGGTCATCACCATGCCCGTCTGCAGACGGCGCGCCATGCGCAGGTTGCTGACGCCGAGCTGGTTGCTGCGCTCCGTTTCGAGGTCGTAGCCCACGTATTTCTCGCCGATGTCCTCCATGTCATGCACGTCGAGACCCATCATGTGACCCAGTCCGTGGGGCATGAACAGCGCATGCGCGCCCTTCTCGACGGCATCGTCGATGTTGCCCTTCACCAGTCCGAGCGACGAGAGTCCCTCGAGGATCACCCGCACGGCGGCAAAGTGAACGTCGCGGTAGAGAATGCCCGGACGGGCCAGTTCAAAGGCGCGGGCATTGGCTGCCAGCACGATGTTGTAGATGTCGCGCTGCATGGGGGTGAACTTGCCGTTCACCGGATAGGTACGCGTGAAGTCGCTGCAATAGTTCATCAGGTTCTCGGCACCGGCATCGACCAGCAGCATGCGGCCGCTCTCCAGCACGCCGTCGTGGCTGTGGTTGTGCAGCGTCTCGCCGTGCTGCGTCACGATCGAGTGGAACGACACGCCGTCGCCCATTTCGAGCGTCACGCCCTCGATGGCTCCGGCGATGTCACGCTCGCGTACGCCCGGACGGCACATGCGCATGGCCGTCGTGTGCATGCGGTAGCCGATCTCGCAGGCCTCCTCGATCTCGCGGATCTCCTCGTCGGACTTCTTGTCGCGCAGGGAGACGATGGCAATGGCCAGCTCCACCGAGATACGGTGGGCGACCATGTCGGGCGACAGGCCGAGCCACGAGCAGAGTTTCAGCTTGTTGTCGGCACGGTAGGGCGGCAGGAAGTGGATGTGGCGTCCCTTGCGGATGGCCAGCGTCAGCGCCTCCTGCAGCTGCGCGAGCGAACCGGTGCGGGTCACGCCGACGCTTGCGCCGAGTTCGCTGACGGTCGGCTGGGGGCCGGTCCAGATGATGTCGTCCATCGAAAGGTCGTCGCCGAACATCCAGTCCTCGCCGGCGTCAATGTCGAGCAGGCCGACCAGATCGGGCTGCTTGATGCCGAAGAAATAGAGGAAGTTGCTGTCCTGACGGTAATGATAGGCATTGTCCGGATAGTTGCGGGGAGCCTCGCTGTTGCCGGGCAACAGGATGATGCCGCCGCGGGATACGCGTTCGCGCAACAGTTCGCGGCGTTTGATGTAAGTTTCTTTCGAGAACATGGTTCTTATGATTTAATCGTTATTTCGATTCTTAGCCATACCTCGTAAAGTTACGCTTTTTTTCGGACATGCCGTATGCACGCTTTCAAAATAGCGTCTGTCCGCCGGTCAAAAACGGAACGAAAAGCCGAGCTGCAGGTAGTCGCAACACACCTCGACGGGATCCATGGCCATCGCGCCGGCTCGGATGTCGAGCCAGGAGGGACCGACAAGCAACGGCGAAAAGGTCATCGAGGTCACCCTGCCGAGCCGCACCACCCACTGGATCATGATGCGCCCCAGCACGTTGCTGTAGGCGCTCGTCCCCTCCTGATAGATCGACACGCCGATGCCGGCTCCCACGCGCAGTGCGAGCCACCGGCAGAGGGGCTGTTCCCAGTAGTTCATCTCCAGCAACTTGATTTCGCACCGATAGGGCTTCAGATAGCGGAGTAGTTCATATTGCGCGATGCCGCCGATCCAGAAGTCGCCCGTCATACGGTAGGCATAACCCAGCGAAACGAAAGGCCCCAGCTCCATTGTGGTGGTCGACAGCCCCAGCGACCAGCTGATCGTGTGGCGGGCCGGGACATCGGCCGCAACCGGCGCAACGGTTCCTACGGACGGGAGCGGGGCGAGTGCCGGCCGCTTTTCCACAGGAAGCGGATCGAGGATCAGCGGATCGACCGGAGGAGGCAGCAGCTTCACCGCCTCCGACGCCGGATGCTTTGCCGTAGCCGGCAGCTCGATGCCGAGAGCCGGTGCGGCGGAATCGTTTACGGCAGGCCGTTCCGGCGTGCGGGCTTGCAGAGCCGCCGACACCAGTAGCGCGGCGGCAAAAAGGGTCATTCGGGTAATCATAGCCGATCGGATTATTCGGTTACACCATGCAATGATCGTACGGACAGCCCCGCAGCGGGGCACCCGCCTCTTCGTCAGAACCGGAACGAAAGGCCGAGCTGCACATACTCGCCGCCCATGGCGAACCTTTGCCAGTCGTCCTTTCCGAACATGAAGTCCAGATAGGAGGGACCCACGATAAAGGGCGAGCAGGTCAGCGACACCGTCCTGCCGAGTTGCACCACCCATTGCATCATGAGCCTTCCGATACCCCAGCAGCAGGTTCGGCCGTCGCTGTTATACAGCCAGACACCAAGGCCTACACCGAAACGCACGGCAAGCCAACTGCAGAGCGGCAGTTCCCAATAGTTCTGCTCCAGCAGCTTGTCGCTGTAGAGGAACGGGAAGCCAATCATCCCCTGCCACATGCCGCCGATCCAGAAGTTACCTTTCACCCGATAGGCATAACCCAGCGAACCGAACACCCCGTAGTTCAATGTACTCAGCTCCATGCCGGCCGACAGGCTGATCGTCTGGCGGGGACGGTTATCGACTACCTCCTGCACGGCGGGCTGGCGGCCCGGCAGCTGATCGAGTACCAACGGTTCGGCCGTTGGCGGCAGCTGCACCTCCTCCAGCACCGGTTTCTCCGGCGGAGCCGGCAGCTCCATAACGCGGGCCGGTGCGGCGGGATCATTCACGGCAGGCAGCTCCGGCGTGCGACCCTGCAGGGTCGCCGACGCCAGCAGCGCGGCGGCAAAAAGGGGCATTCGGGCAATCATAGCCGATCGGATTATCAGGTTGCTCTAAAAGTCATAAGGGTTCCGCAACAGGTGCGTCCGTTTCTTGCATCAGAACCGGAACGAGAGGCCGAGCTGGCCGTATTCACAGCAGACAGCCAGCGGACTGACCTCAAACCAATCGTAGACAAAATCGATGTTGGACGGCCCCAAGACGAAGGGCGAACAGGTCAGCGCCACCAGTCTGCCGAGCCGCACGACCCATTGCACCGAGAGGCGCCCTACCGGCACCAGATCCGTCTCGTTGTCCATGGCGAGAACCGACAGTCCGAGACCGACGCCGACGCGGATCGCGAGCCAGTTTTTAAGTTCCATCTCCTAATAGTTCATCTCCAGCAATCGGATACTGAAGTTGGCACTCTGGCCGTAATGGTAGGTTGTCTGCACCACGCCGCCGATGCAGAAATCGCCCTGCAGCCGGTAGGTATAACCCAGCGACCAAAACGTGCCGCCGCCGAACATACCGGTCTCCGCCCCCACGTTGCCGAACACGGTATGGCGGGGACGCGTATCGGTGACAAGCGGTTTGAGAACCAGCCGGTCGGCCGCAGGCTGCGGCTGTACGGCTGGAATCGTTTCCTCCTGCAGCCGGACAGGCTCGGGCAGCTGCGTCACCTCCAGCCACGCAGAACGGGTCGGTGCGGCAGGCATATCAGAAACGGCAGGCAGCTCCGGCGTGCGGGCCTGCAGGGTCGCCGACGCCAGCAGCGCGGCGGCAAAAAGGCAGATGTGAGGGTTCATGGTGAGTCAGGTTTAGGTTGTACCGACCGCGGCACCCGCAGCAGGCCCGCCGTCGATTTTAACCCGAAGATAGCAAAAAAATAACATATCCTACCATTCCCGACCATCCAAGACACCCCGCAGCCGCAAAAAGACGACGGCCGCCGCCCCGAATCGGGGGCGGCGGCCGTTATCTCTGTCGAACCGTCCGGAGCCGCTAACCTACGGTACCCTCCAGGCTGACGGAAAGCAGTTTCTGCGCCTCGACGGCAAACTCCATCGGCAGTTTGTTCAGCACCTCCTTGGCATAGCCGTTCACGATCAGGCCGACAGCCTCCTCGGTATCCAGGCCGCGCTGGTTGCAGTACATCAGCTGGTCGTCGCTGATCTTGGAGGTGGTCGCCTCATGCTCCACCACCGCGTTCTCGTTGCGGATGTCCAGCACGGGGAAGGTGTGCGCACCGCAGCGGTCGCCGATCAGCAGCGAGTCGCACTGCGAGTAGTTGCGCGCATGCTCCGCCTTCGGATTGACCTGCACCAGACCGCGGTAGCTGTTCTGGCTGCGGCCGGCCGAGATGCCTTTCGAGACGATCCGGCTGCGGGTGTTGCGCCCCAGGTGGATCATCTTCGTACCCGTGTCGGCCTGCTGGAAGTTGTTGGTCAGCGCCACCGAGTAGAATTCGGCCGAGGAGTTGTCGCCGGCCAGGATGCAGCTCGGGTATTTCCACGTGATGGCCGAACCGGTCTCCACCTGCGTCCACGACAGGCGGGCGTTCTCGCCGCGGCAGATGCCTCGCTTGGTCACGAAGTTGTAGATGCCGCCCTTGCCCTCCTTGTCGCCCGGATACCAGTTCTGGACGGTCGAATATTTCACCTCGGCGTCCTTCATCACCACGATCTCCACAACGGCGGCATGGAGCTGGTTCTCGTCGCGGCGGGGTGCGGTGCAGCCCTCAAGATAGCTCACATAGGCCCCCTCGTCGGCCACGATCAGCGTACGCTCGAACTGGCCCGTGCCGGCGGCATTGATGCGGAAGTAGGTACTCAACTCCATCGGGCAGCGCACCCCCTTGGGAATGTAGCAGAACGATCCGTCGGAGAAGACGGCCGCATTGAGGGCGGCGTAGAAGTTGTCCGTGGCCGGCACTACGCTACCCAGGTAGCGGCGCACCAGATCGGGATAGTCGCGGATCGCCTCGCTCATCGAGCAGAAAACGATGCCCAGCTCACCCAGCGTCTCCTTGAAGGTGGTCTTGACCGATACCGAGTCCATCACGGCATCGACCGCCACACCGCTCAGCGCCAGCTGCTCCTCAAGCGGAATGCCCAGTTTGTCGAAGGTTTTCTTCAGTTCGGGGTCGATCTCCTCGACCTTGCCCTCGCCCTTGCTTTTGGCCGTTTTGGGGGCGGCGTAATAAATGATGTCCTGAAAATCGATTTCGGGAATATCGAGATGCGCCCAGGTGGGCAGTTTCATCTTCTGCCATTGGCGGTAGGCGGCGAGTCGGTATTCGGTCATCCACTCCGGTTCCCCCTTTTTGGCCGAGATCATCCGGACAATCTCCTCGCTCAGTCCGCGCGGAATGGTCTCCGTGTCGATGTCGGTCGTAAAGCCGTATTTGTATTCTTGTTCGGTAATGTCCCGCAACAGTTTGTTGCTGTCTTCCATAGCTGTCAAACAGATTCTTTCGTACTGTATTAGGGTGCAAAGGTACGCAACTCGACCCAGCACACAAAATTTATCGGCGAAATATCGCCCCCGGCGCCCTTCGCTTCCCGCATGATGGTGCCGCGGCCTTTTATTGCACCGGCGGTGCCGTTCATGCCATTAAACAGGAACGGAAAACAGACGAATAAAATTTTAATATTTGCAGAAAAGCATGGTTGCCATTCAAAATTATCGCTTAACTTTGTTCCAAATTTTTCCATCTACACCTTAATCTGACAGGACCATGGAGACTATCTACACCGTCATTGTCATCATTCTCTTAATTCTGGCCATTCTCGGCCTGGTCGTAGGAGTTTCCAACGACGCCGTCAATTTCCTCAACTCGGCCATCGGTTCCAAAGCCGCCTCGCGCCGCGTCATCTTTACGGTCGCTTCGGTCGGCATCCTGCTGGGTACCATGACCTCCAGCGGCATGATGGAAGTGGCCCGCAGCGGAGTTTTCCACCCTGAAATGTTCACGTTCCGAGACGTCATGATGCTCTTCCTCGGCGTCATGTTCGCCAACGTCATCCTGCTCGACCTGTTCAACACCTTCGGCCTGCCCACCTCGACCACCGTATCGCTGGTATTCGGCCTGCTGGGAGCCGCCGTCGCCGTGGCCTCGGTCAAGATCCACGAGGATCCGTCGCTCACGGCCGCCGACATGTCGCGCTACATCAACTCAGGCAAGGCTCTCGTCATCATATCGGGCATCCTGTCTTCAGTGGTCATAGCCTTTGTCGTGGGCGCCATCGTGATGTTCATCAGCCGCCTGATCTTCACCTTCCGCTACCAGAAGGTGCTGAGCCGCTTCGGCGCGGTATGGTGCGGCATCGCCTTCACGGCCATCGCCTACTTCGCCCTGTTCAAGGGTCTGAAGGATTCGGGCGTCATCCGTCCCGAATTCTTCGACATGCTCTCGTCCCATATCGGCTGGGCCCTGCTGGGCTTCTGGGCCGTCAGCTCGCTGGTCATGTTCCTACTGCAGCTGGCCAAGGTGAACATCCTGAAAGTGACGATTCTGGCCGGCACCTTCTCCCTCGCGCTGGCCTTCGCCGGCAATGACCTGGTGAACTTCATCGGCGTACCGATCGCCGGCCTCGACTCGTACAGCATAGCCGCTGCCGGCGGCGGCGACGACACGATGCTGATGGGCAAGCTGAGCGAACCCGTCATCGTCAATCCGCTCTACCTGCTGATTGCGGGCGCCATCATGATCGTCACGCTGTGGACCTCCAAGAAGGCGCGCAGCGTCAGCGACACGGAGATCAACCTCGCCAAGCAGGACGAAGGCACCGAGCGCTTCGGCTCGACGCTCTTCTCGCGTTCGCTGGTACGCGGCGCGCTGACGTTCAACGGCTGGTACGAGGACCACGCCCCCGAATCGCTCCAGCGGGCTATCCGCAAGCGGTTCATCCCGCTGCGCGCCACCGAAAAAGGGGCGCACGCCCACTTCGACCTGATCCGCGCAACGGTCAATCTGACGGTCGCCTCGATCCTGATCGCCTCGGCCACCTCGCTGAAACTTCCCCTTTCGACCACCTACGTGACCTTCATGGTCGCCATGGGTAGCTCGCTGGCCGACAAGGCATGGGGCCGCGAAAGCGCCGTGTACCGCATCACGGGCGTCATCACGGTCATCACAGGCTGGTTCGTCACCGCGCTGATCGCCTTCATCATCGCCCTGCTGGTGACCTACGCCCTGCTGTGGGGCGGCACCTGGGCCGTGATCGTCATCTCGCTGCTGTGCGTGGGCATGTTCATCCAAAGCTCGATCACCCACAAACGCCGCACCGACAAGGAGAACAAAACCGAATCGCTGGTATCCGCTTCGGGCAACAATACGCAGGAGGTCATGAACAACATCGTGAAAGAGATCAGCGACATCATGACCCAGACGACCGAAATCTACAGCAAGACGATCCGCGCGACGCTGGAGGAGGATCGCAAGACGCTGCGCCAGATGGTGCGCGAGTCGAACGACCTGTTCTACAACGCCCGCGAGCAGAAATACGCCATGCTGCCCACCCTGCAGAAGCTGCACGACCACTACATCGAGGCGGGCTACTTCTACGTGCAGGTGGTCGATTACGTCAGCGAGATGTCCAAGGCGCTGATCCACATCACCCGCCCCTGCTTTGAACATATCGACAACAACCACCGCGGCATGAGCGAGGAGCAGGTCGAGGATCTGCTCAAGATCAACGACCGCGTGTCGGAGATCTACGCCCACATTCGGGTCATGCTGCAGAACAACGACTACTCCGACACCAACGTCGTGCTGGAGATGCGCGACGAACTCTTCGGCATGATCGACGAGGCGGTCAAGAACCAGCTGCGCCGCATCAAGACCAAGGCAACCAGCACCAAGGCCAGCATGCTCTACCTGACGATCCTCAACGAAACGAAGACGATGGTGCTGCAATCGCGCAACATCCTCAAGTCGCAGCGGTCGTTCATGGAGAACCAGGACACCTCGAACGACCGCAAATAGCCGCAGGGGCGGTTCCCCGCCGCGGCTTCAGCGTTCCCGCATACAGAGAGGGAGCGGATGTCGGACAGCACCGACTCCGCTCCCTTTCCTTTCCGGCGCGTTCACCGCACGGGCTACTCCTCGCTCAGGACAAACTGATCCTTCGAGGCACCGCAGACGGGACATACCCAGTCGTCCGGAATATCCTCAAAGGCGACACCGGGCGCAATGCCTCCGTCGGGATCGCCGACTGCGGGGTCATAGACATATCCGCATACGGAACAAACATATTTTTTCATAGCGATATGATATTAAGGACGGCTTTCATCGCCGCACGTTTTTGTTGAGAGATGCAAAAGCGCTGCCACAAGCAGCACCGGAGACAAAATAATTTTCCCGTTTGCCCGTTCGGAATGCAGTCGTCCCGCTGCAGCGGGACGAAACCGTACAAATTATCGGCAAAAAGAATTACCTTTGTATCTATCAATCACCAACTATCCGCAATAACATGAAAACCACCGGAATCGGCACATACATCCTCGTCACGATCCTGATTCTCCTGATCTTCGGACTGATCTCCATAGGCGACGTCCTCAGCGTCGTATTCTATATCCTGCTGGGCTTCATCGTGCTGGTTGCAGGCTGCCTGATCTACCTGCAATACAAGATCAACCGCATCCGCCGCCAGATGCGTGAAAACGGCAACGCCGCATCGTCCCGCTCCTACACGTGGGGAACCCGTGCCGAATGGCGCGCCAAACAGGACGGCGAAGTGACGGTGCAACAAACCCGCAACTCGGCCGAAAAAGTGGTCAGCAACCAGGTCGGCGATTACGTCGAATACGAAGACATCCACGAGGAACACGCGGAAGAGACCACGAAATAATTGCTCTGCGATGAAATTGTTTGCAGTAATAGGACGTTATTTCATGCTGATGGGAAAGGTCTTTTCCCGTCCCGAACGAACCAGCGTCTATTACCGGCGCGTGCTGACCGAATTCGTCACGCTGGGTCTCAACTCGATCGGCATCGTGTCGCTCGTGTCCGTCTTCATGGGCGCGGTGCTGATGCTGCAAATGTGCATCAACTTCGAGTCGCCCTTCATCCCGCGCATCCTGATGGGATACGCCACACGCGAAGTCATGATCCTGGAGTTCAGCTCCACGGTCGTGGCGCTGATCCTCGCCGGCCGCGTGGGATCGAGCATCGCCTCCGAGATCGGCACGATGCGCATCACCGAACAGATCGACGCCCTGGAAATCATGGGCGTCAATTCGGCCAGCTACCTGATCCAGCCCAAGATCATCGCCACGATGCTCAGCTTCCCGCTGCTGGCCGTGCTGAGCATCTTCGTGGGACTGGTGGGCGGCTACGTCATCACGATCGCCACGGGCATCGTGCTGCCCGACACCTATATCGAAGGTCTGAAGATGGACTTCAAACTCTTCTCGATCATTTACGCACTCATCAAGATGGTCGTCTATGCGCTCATCATCACCTCCATATCGGGCTTCTTCGGCTATTACGCCAAGGGCAACTCGCTCGAAGTGGGTCGCGCCAGCACACGCGCCGTCGTGGTCAGCTCGGTGCTGATCCTGATGATGGACCTCGTCATCACCCAAATCTCCTACCTGTGATACGCTGCGAACATATCTGCAAATCGTTCGACGGGAAAACCGTACTGGAGGATGTCTCCGCCGCATTCCTGCCCGGCGAAGTGAACATGATCATCGGCCGGAGCGGTTCAGGCAAAACCGTGCTGCTCAAAAGCATCGCCGGCCTCTATCCGGTGGACTCCGGCGACATCTATTACGACGACATCCACTTCTCGACGCTCGACTTCCGCCAGCGGAAGTCCATCCGCCGCGACGTGGGCATGATTTTCCAGGGAGGCGCCCTGCTCGACTCCTCGACCGTCGAGGAGAACGTCCGCTTCCCGCTGGACATGTTCACGCACCAGAGCATGGCCGAAAAGCGCAAACGGGTCAGCTTCTGCCTCGAACGGGTGAACCTGACGGGAGCCGAAGGCCTCTACCCGTCCGAACTGAGCGGCGGCATGATCAAGCGTGTGGCCATCGCCCGCGCCATCGTGCTGAACCCCAAATACCTCTTCTGCGACGAGCCGAACTCCGGCCTGGATCCGGTAACCTCCAACGTGATCGACGGTCTGATCCGCGACATCACCAAGGAGTATGCCATCACGACCATCGTCAATACGCACGACATGAACTCGGTCATGGAGATCGGCGAAAAGATCGTCTTCATCAACGGCGGCCACAAGGAGTGGGAAGGCACCTCGTCGGAGATCCTGCGTGCGGACCACCGCGCACTGAACGATTTTGTCTTCGCCTCGCACATGGCACAGAAAATGCGCGCCGCCTCGCTGTAGGCCGTTTTCCGGCATCATTCGGACGAATTATTTTCAAACGCTCATTCTTCTTCACCAATATTGCCTCCGGCTAAAGATTTTGCTTATCTTTGTAGTAGCGAAGGTTGGTTTCGGACGGTAACATCCGGAAACATCCGGAGAATGCATTAAGGAAACCACAAAACAACAACGTTATGATAAAAATTGGTATCAACGGTTTCGGACGTATCGGACGTCTCGTTTTCCGTGCCGCAATGCAGCAGGGCGGCGTTCAGGTAGTCGGCATCAATGACCTTATCTCGGTGGATTACATGGCTTACATGCTCCGCTACGATACGGTACACGGCAAATTCGACGGCACCATCGAGGTCAAGGACGGCAACCTGGTCGTAAACGGCAACACGATTCGCGTAACGGCCGAAAAAGATCCGGCTAACCTCAAATGGAACGAAATCGGCGCCGAGTATGTCGTAGAATCGACCGGTCTGTTCCTGACGAAAGAGCTGGCCAGCGCACACCTGAAAGCAGGCGCAAAACGCGTCGTTATGTCCGCTCCCTCGAAAGACGACACCCCCATGTTCGTGATGGGCGTAAACAACGACACCTATGCAGGCCAGGAGATCATCTCCAACGCTTCGTGTACGACCAACTGTCTGGCTCCGCTCGCCAAGGTGATCCACGACAAGTTCGGCATCATCGAAGGTCTCATGACGACGGTACACGCTACGACGGCTACCCAGAAAACGGTGGACGGCCCGTCGATGAAAGACTGGCGCGGCGGCCGTGCGGCAGCAGGCAACATCATCCCCTCCTCGACCGGCGCAGCCAAGGCAGTAGGCAAGGTGATCCCGTCGCTGAACGGCAAACTGACCGGTATGTCGTTCCGCGTTCCGACCCTCGATGTTTCGGTAGTCGATCTGACGGTACGTCTGGAGAAATCCGCTACCTATGAAGAGGTGAAAGCCGAGATCAAACGCGCTTCGGAGAACGAAATGAAGGGTATCCTGGGCTACACGGAGGACGCAGTGGTTTCGTCCGACTTCCTCGGCGACGCCCGCACGTCGATCTTCGATGCCGATGCAGGTATCGCCCTCAACGGCAACTTCATGAAACTGGTCAGCTGGTATGACAACGAGTGGGGTTACTCCAACAAGGTTGTCGAGCTGATCAAATACACCGCTACGAAGTAGTCGTTGACCGGCTGAACGATCCGGCACTCCGCCGGACAACCGACACAAAAGCGGGACGTCATGCACTATGGCGTCCCGCTTCGTTTTTGCCGGCAGCCCCCATTTGTTCCGATGCCGCACGATCTTTGTCGCGGAATAGCGGATTTTTCGCGAAAAATTCTATCTTTGCTGCCACATGAGACAACTGGAACATAATCTGTTGGCCAAAATGGTGCTGATGCTGTGCGTAATGATGCAGTCCGTGCTGCTCATACCCCACCATCACCACGACGGCACGACGGCCGTATGTCTCGACTACACCCATCTGTACGCTTCGCGGAACTGCGAGGAGGCCTGCACCGACCGCAAGGATGCCAACGACGGCTCCGATGCCTGTGCGACCGACCGTTTCGTCATTTCGTCGCCGGTTGCCCGCGAACACGTTTCCGAAGCCGTATGGCACGAACACGACGGCGGCTGCAGCTGTCCGCTCTGCTCACCCGACCTGCTGGTCGGCTTCACGGAACGCATTGCCGCCGTGGCGCTGGACGACAACGACACCCGCCTGGCGGGACACACCCCCTATCTTCGGGAATACTTTACGGACGCACTCCCTTCGCGTGCGCCGGCTTGTGCTGCACATTGCTGATCCTTCGGAACGGAACGCCCCGATGACGGTACCGTCCGAACCGTAACCAACGTTTTCCGGCTTGCCGCACCGAAAGCGCGCAAGACGCACACAAGCCAAAACCAATCCATGAAAAAGAATATCTTACTGACGGTTGCCGCGTGCGCCGTCCTGGCGGGCTGTGCCGGCCGCACCGCTCCTGCCGCCGCAGATCACGATCATCCCGAAACCGAGAGCTGCCCCTCCGAGGCGACTGCCTGCCCCTCCGAAACCGAAGGGGAAACGGATCCCGACCTCATCGAATTTTCGCCGGCTCAGGCCGCCCGCACCGATTTTGCAGTAGACACCGTACGCCGCGGCCCGTTCCGCGAGACCCTGCCCTGCGGCGGCGAAATCTATGTATCGCAGAGCGAGGTAGCCGTCGTGTCGGCACCCATCGCGGGCGTCGTCACCTTCGCACACGGCCGCGTGATGGAAAACTCGTCCGTACGCGCCGGCGAAGGCCTGTTCCGCATCTCGTCCGGCCACCTGGCATCGGGTGACGCCGTAGAGAAGGCACGCATCGCTTTCGAGCAGGCCGAGGCCGACTACCGCCGCATCGAAGCGCTCTACCAGGACAAACTGGTTACCGAACGCGACTATCTGGCTGCCGAAGCAGAATACCTGCGCACCAAAGCCGAATACGACCCCGTGCGGGTAGCCGACAAACGGGGTACCCTCGTCCAGGCGCCCGCCGCCGGTTACGTGCGCCAGCTCTCCGTCGCACCGGGCGACTATGTGGAGATGGGTCAGCCCCTGGCTACCATTGCCCGATCGGGCCGCATGCAGTTGCGCGCCTGGGTATCGCAACGCTATTTCGACCGGATCGACTCGTTCTCCGACGCCGCTTTCCGACTGGCCTCGGAGGAGGGTTTCCGACGTATCAGCTCGCTGGACGGCGAGTTATATACGGCCGGCCGCATCGTCTCGCAAGGCACCTCGCTGGTTCCCGTCGTCTTTGAGTTCGACGACGAACAGCGCTGTCCCGACGGCGCCTATGCCGAAGTGATCCTGCTGGGCGACGAGCGCGCCGACATCGTCACCGTACCGCTGTCGGCCGTCACCGAACAGCAGGGCATCTTCCATGTCTACGAACAACTCGACCCCAACCACTACCGCCGCCGCCAGGTTTGGCTCGGCGGCAACGACGGCGAACGGGTCGAGGTGCTGCGCGGCCTCGAAGGCGGCGAACGGATCGTCACGCGCGGTGCGGTGAATGTCCGCATGGCCGCCGCATCGGGTTCGATTCCGCATGGTCACACCCACTAATCGCCGCCTGCCATGCTGAACCGCATCATCCGATTTTCACTCGACAACCGGCTGGTTGTCGTCATCGCCGCCGTGCTGATCGCACTGGCCGGCGTGTGGGTGACCTCCCGCATGGAGGTGGACGTCTTTCCCGACCTGAACGCACCGACCGTCGTGGTCATGACCGAAGCACAGGGCATGGCTGCCGAAGAGGTGGAGCGGCTGGTCACCTTCCCGATCGAGACATCGCTCAACGGCGCCACCGACGTGCGCCGCGTACGCTCGCAATCGACGGCGGGCTTCTCGGTGGTCTGGGTCGAATTCGACTGGGACACCGACATCTATATCGCCCGGCAGATCGTCTCGGAGCGGCTGGTTGCCGTGGCCGAACAGCTGCCTCCGGTTGCGGGTCAGCCCACGCTGGGACCGCAGTCGTCCATTCTCGGCGAGATGATGATCGTCGGACTGACCGCTGACGGCGACACGACGCCCGAACAGCTCCGCACGCTGGCCGACTGGACCATCCGGCCGCGCCTGCTCTCGGTGGCGGGCGTCTCTCAGGTGGCCGTGCTGGGCGGCGACATCCGCGAATACCAGATCCTTCTCTCGCCCGAGCGCATGCATGCGCTGGGCGTCACCCTCGGCGAGGTGCTGGAAGCGGCCGAGGAGATGAACCGCAACGCTTCGGGCAGCGTGCTGTATGAATACGGCAATGAATACATCGTGCGCGGCATGGCCTCCACGACCGACACCGAACTGATTGCCGGCAGTCTGGTGCGTCTCTCCGACGAGGGCGAGCCGATCCTTTTCAGCGACATCGCCGAGGTGCGCATCGGCGCCAAACAGCCCCGCCTGGGCGTAGCCTCGGTGGAGGGCGAGCCGGCCGTCCTGCTGACCGTCACCAAACAGCCCTACACGAGTACGATCGACCTGACCCGCCAGCTCGACGCGACGCTCGCCGACCTGTCCGGGTCGCTGCCGGAGGACGTGACGGTCAAGACCGACATCTTCCGCCAGGAGCGCTTCATCGACAGTTCGATCGCCAACATCCGCAAGTCGATCGTCGAAGGCGCCCTGTTCGTGGTCATCGTGCTGCTCTTCTTCCTGATGAACGGCCGCGTGACCGTCATCTCGCTGACGGCCATGCCCCTGTCGCTGCTGATCGCGATCATCGTGCTGCGGCTGACCGGCAACACGATCAACACGATGAGCCTCGGCGGCATGGCCATCGCCATCGGTTCGCTCGTGGACGACGCCATCATTGACGTGGAGAACGTTTACAAGCGGCTGCGCGAGAACTACGCCCGCCCGCGCGAGGAACGCATACCCACCCTGCGGGTGGTCTATGACGCCTCGCGCGAGATCCGCGTCTCCATCGTCAATGCCACCTTCATCACCATCGTGGCCTTCGTGCCGCTCTTCTTCCTCGGCGGCATGGAGGGACGCATGCTCCGTCCGCTGGGCATCGCCTTCATCGTGTCGCTGCTGGCCTCGCTGCTGGTGGCCGTCACCCTGACGCCGGTCATGTCGAGCTACATGCTCACCACCCCGCGCGCCCTGCGCCGCGGACAGAAGGAGTCGGCCGTGGTGCGCTTTTTCCAGCGCAACTACCGCCGCGCCCTCGACTGGGTACTCGACCGGCGCCGCGCCGTGCTGGGAACGGTCATCGCCCTGTTCGTCGGCGCCATTGCCGTGTTCTGTACCTTCGGCAGCAGCTTCCTGCCCCCGTTCAATGAAGGTTCGCTGACCATCGGCATTGCCACGATGCCGGGTGTATCGCTCGAAGAGTCCGACCGCATGGGACGCATGGTGGAGGAGATCCTGCTCGAAGTCCCCGAAATCCAGACCGTAGCCCGCAAGACCGGCCGCGCCGAGCTGGACGAACACGCCCTGGGCGTCAATGCCTCGGAACTGGAGGCGCCCTTCGTGCTGGACAAACGGTCGCGCGACGAGTTCCTGGCCGATGTCCGCCACCGGCTCTCCGAACTGAGCGGCCTGACCGTCGAGGTGGGACAGCCCATCTCGCACCGCATCGACGCCATGCTGTCGGGAACGAAGGCCAACATCGCCGTCAAACTCTTCGGCGATGACCTGAACCAGCTGTATGCCACCGCCGTCCGCATCGGCAACGCCATCGGCGGCCTGGAGGAGATCGCCGACGTGAGCGTCGAGCAGCAGGTCGAGCGTGCCGAACTGCAGATCACGCCCCGCCGCGACATGCTGGCTCGCTACGGCGTGACAATGCCCGAATTCAACCGGTTCGTGACGACGGCGCTGGCCGGTACGCCCGTATCGCAGGTCTATGAAGGCAACAATGCGTTCGACCTGACCGTCAAGGTATCCGACGACCGCCGCAACACGATGGACCGCATCGGCGACCTGCTCGTGGACGGCGCCACCGGCAAGGTGCCGCTGAGCTACCTGGCCGACATCCGTTCCTCGGCGGGTCCCAACACGATCAGCCGCGAGAACGTCAAGCGCAAGATCGTCGTCTCGGCCAACGTGGTGGGCGGCGACCTCGGCGGTGCCGTGGAAGCCATCCGCGAGACCATCGACCGCGAAGTCACCCTGCCCGAAGGCTACTACATCGAGTACGGCGGCCAGTTCGAGAGCCAGCAGTCCGCCTCGCGCACGCTGCTCTTCGCCTCGGTCATCGCCCTGCTGGTGATCTTCATGCTGATCTATCAGGAGTTCCGCAACCTGCCGCTCTCGGCCATGATCATGATCAACCTGCCCTTCGCGCTGATCGGCGGCGTGGCCAGCATCTGGCTGACGTCGGGCGTGGTGAGCATCCCGTCAATCATCGGCTTCATCTCGCTCTTCGGCATCTCGGTGCGCAACGGCATCCTGCTCGTGTCGCACTACAACCAGCTGCGCGCCGACGGCATGGGGCTGCGCGAAGCCGTCGTACAGGGATCGCTCGACCGACTGACCCCCATCCTGATGACTTCGCTGACCACCGCGCTGGCACTGATCCCGCTGGCTCTGGGCAGCGAGATCTCCGGCAACGAGATCCAAAGCCCGATGGCGCAGGTCATCTTCGGCGGACTGGTCAGCTCGACACTGCTCAACGGCTTCGTCATGCCGATCATGTACCTGATTTTCGGACGACGCGCCGCCGTCGTTCCCACGTTACCGAATCCGAACGAAAAATCCGTCTGCCATGAATAAAAAACTCGGAATATGCGCACTCGCCCTGCTGTTCGCATGGCCGGCCGCCGCCCAGAACGAACTGCAACGCGTCCTCGAAAGCGTCGAACAGAACAACCTCTCCCTGCAGGCCGAGCAGTATGCGGTACAGGGCCGGAGCCACGAAGCCCGCATGGGCAATTCGCTGGATCCGCTCTCCGTGTCGTACGAATCCGTCGCCGAAGGGGGCATGCCGGTAGGAAAGGCCGGCGAAATGGAGATCTCGCAGGAATTCGCCCTCCCGATGCTCTACGCCGCACGCAACCGGAAGGCGCGCACGCTCGCCTCGCAGTACGAGGCCGAATACCTCGCCCTGCGCCAGCAGACCCTGCTCGAGGCGAAGGAGGTCTACCTCGAACTGTGTACGCTGCACGCTATCGCCTCCATCAACCGCCCGCGCATGGAGGCCGCCACGCACCTGGCCAACCTCTACGAGAACCGTTACCAGAGCGGCGACGCGACGCTGGTCGACAAGAACCGCGCCGAATTCGAGGAGCTGCTGCTGCGCGAAAGCCTCTCGGCGGTCGATCTGCGGATCATCGAACTGGAGCAGCGGCTGACGACCCTCAACGGCGGCCAGCCGCTGGAGTGTACCTATGCCATGCCGCCGCAGGAGACGCTCTCCCCGATCGACGTGCTGCAGCAGGACTGGGAAGCCTATGCCCCCGACCTGACGGCCGCTCGCCTGCAGGCCGAAGCTGCCGGCGCCGATGTCAAGGTCAGCCGCCGCGAAGCGCTGCCCAGGATCGGCCTCGGCTACAAATACACCTACGGAGCCGGAGAATACGACAACGGGCTGACGGCCGGACTCAGCATCCCGCTCTTCTCGAACCGCCACAACGTCAAACGGGCGCAGGCTTTTGAGCGGGCAGCGCAGGCCGAGGCGGAGGCTGCCGTCGTCGAGAAGCGCAATACGGTGGCCGAACTCTATACCAAAGCCGACTATGCCGGCCGCCTGCTGGAGGCCTTCGTCTCGATGCCCGACGCAAACGACTACGTCGGCGTGCTGGTCCGCCTGCTCGAATCGGGACAGATGAACATCATCGACTACTACTCGGAACTCGACACCCTGTACCAGACACTCGAAACCCGCCTCCGCACCGACCTGGCGTATCGGTTGGGCGTGGCGCGGCTGCACGTCATCTACCTGTAAGAGGCCGGAGCTTTCAATGAAAACAGGCGATCCTTTGCAGGATCGCCTGTTTTCGTTTTTCTGTCGGCCGGTTCGGCATCATTCGAACAGCGACCGGTTGTTCTCCACCAGCGGCCGCACGGCATCGAACACCTTGCGGGATACGGTTCCCCGCTGCAAAACATCGAGGTATGCCGAGGAATGGGTGTCCGTTCCGACAAACGTATAAAGCCCTTGCCGCAGCAGCGACTCGGCACACCGTTTGGCGTTGCTGCCGTGGAATCCGCACAACGACAGCAGATTCAACTGCAATTTATACTGTTTGATCAGATTCAAGACCTTGTTTTTGCCGTCGGACTGTACGAATGCGTACCGTTCGGGGTGAGCCAGGATGATGTCGTAACCGGCCAGCGTCGCCTCGAACAGGATGTCGAACGCATGGATGCTGTAGCCGCTGATCGAAAATTCGGCCAGCACGTGACGCCCCGCCATGGTCAGCGGATTGCCCTCCATCCGTTCGGCGAACATGTCGTCGATGAAATATTCGGCTGCCAGCCGCACGTCCAGTCCCGCTTCGGGTCGGAACGCTTCAAATTCGCGGCGCAGATCCTCTTCACTCCGGTTGTCATAGGCACCGTGAATCAAGTGGGGCGTCAGGTACATGCCCTTCATGCCCATGCCCTGCATGCGCAGTTGCAACGCCTTGCTCTTTTCCGGCGTAGCGGCTCCGTCGTCCACTCCGGGCAACAGGTGGCAGTGGATGTCATAATAGCCGTCGAGCAGATCGGCCAAATGATAGTGTTTGCTGCAAAAACTGAACATTGTTGTACGAAAATAGGGGGTTCGTTACACGATGGCGCGGAAATAGGCGACAGTTCGCTCCAGCCCCTCCCGCAACGGCACGCACGGCTGCCAGTCGCCGAGCATCCGCCGCGCCAGCGAAATGTCGGGCTGCCGCTGACGGGGATCGTCCGACGGCAGCGGACGGAAGACGATGGGCGATTCGGAACCGACCAGTTCCCTGATCTGCTGCGCCAGTTCGAGGATCGTGAATTCGTGCGGATTGCCGAGATTGACAGGCCCCGTAAAACCGTCGCAGTTCATCATGCGTACCATGCCTTCGACCAGATCGGAGACATATTGGAAGCTGCGCGTCTGTGAGCCGTCGCCGTAGATGGTCAGCTCCTCGCCCCGCAGCGCCTGTACGATGAAGTTCGAGATGACGCGGCCGTCGCCGATGTTCATGTTCGGCCCGTAGGTGTTGAAGATGCGCACGATGCGGATGTCCACCCCGTTCTGGCGGTGGTAGTCCATGAAGAGCGATTCGGCACACCGCTTGCCCTCGTCATAGCAGGAACGCAGGCCGATCGGATTGACATGCCCCCAGTAGGCCTCCGTCTGGGGATGCTGGTCGGGATCGCCGTACACCTCCGACGTGGAGGCCTGCAGAATGCGCGCCTTGACGCGTTTGGCCAGCCCCAGCATGTTCAGCGCCCCCAGGAAAGAGGTTTTGGTTGTCTTGATGGGATTGTACTGATAATGGATCGGCGATGCGGGACAGGCCAGGTTATAGATCTGATCCACCTCGGCATAATAGGGCGAGGTGACATCGTGGCGGACAAGTTCGAAATTGCCGCACCCCATCAACGCCTTTACGTTGGCCTTGCTGCCGGTAAAGTAGTTGTCGAGACAGATGACATCGTGTCCTTCGTTCACCAACCGTTCGCACAGGTGCGAACCGATGAATCCGGCTCCGCCGGTAACCAGTATTCTTTTCATCCGCGATTCGGTTTTTCCGTTGTCTGCTTCGGCTTTACCCGCGAAAGCCGACGGGTGCAAAGGTAACCTTTTTCGGCGAATGATCGCCCGAAAAAGCCCCTCGGCCGCCCTTCCGAAACAATGAACGGCCGGCCGATCCGTTATATTATGCGGAGGGACAACCCGATCGGGTGCGGGCGACGGCTTTTTTCGCTATCTTTGCCCTGATCGCCGCACGGGGATCCAAGCTCCGCAAGTTATGAAAGCCAGAACCAGAAGTTTCACCGTCACGGCCATCGCATCGGCTACGGTGCTGTTCGCTGCCGGTTGCTCCAAGCAGGAGACCATCATCAGCTCCCAGCTGGAGATGATCCGCTCGTGGACCGACGGACAGCTCAACAACAACATCGTGTACAGCGAGGTGGCCTCCGGTGTCTACCGCACCGTATTCTTCCCCGAAGACGGCCGCAACACCCCTTCCATCGCCAGCGGAGACAGCCTCTACGTCTGGTACGAGATCTATCCCTTCTCGTCGAGTTTCTCGCGCACCGCCGCCACGCCGATCTACACGAACAAGCGGGCCAAGATGCCCGACAACATCCGGTGGGACGACAACGTGCTGAAGATCCGGCTGGGCGACGGCTCGCTGCTGCGCGGCGTGGAGAAGTCGCTGGAGGGGTGCGCCCTAAGCGACACGGTCAGCGTCATCCTCACCTCCAACAACGCCTACGGCAAGATCCAGATGCAGCAGCTGCCTCCCAACACGCCGGTCATCTGGTATGTCGACATTGAAAAAGTAATCAAAAACGAATAGATAACCGAACACACATGAATCGCATCATTGCACTGCTCGCGGTCGGCTGTTCCGTCATCGCCACATTCGCCTGCACCCACGACAACGCTACCGATACGGAAGCCATCAAGCGCAAATCCTTTGAAGCCTGGATCGAGGCCCACGCCCCACAGGCCATGCCGCTCGGCGACACGGGCATGTACTACGAGGTGCTGGAGGAGGCGGACAACAGCTCGTCCGGCAAGGTCGATGTGCGCGGCAAATGGATCGATGTCAACTACCGGATGTGTACCCTCGACGGCGACATCTTCTACAACCGCGACGAGGCGACCGCACGCCTGATCGGCACCTACGATGCCTATACGCACTACGTTCCCGAACGGTTCTACATTGCCAGTTCGTGGGACTCCAGCAGCCTGCCCAAAGGACTCTACACAACCTTCACGGAGATCATTCCGGGAGCGACATGGCGCGTGTACATGCCGGCCGACATGGCCTTTGCATCGAGCGGCTTCGACATGACGGGAGGCTACGGCTACGGCGGACAGATCGCTCTGGACGAGGACAAGGCGGTCATGCTCGACCAGGTCCGCATCACGGACATCATCGAGAACCCCCAGCAGCTCGGCGACGACCAGATCCGCACGCTGGCCACCACGGCCCGACCGGAGGGATGGGGCATGTACCCGAACGACACCCTCCGTCCGGGCATGTACATGGACGTCCTCTACCGGCGGAACGCCCAGGACACCGTTCCCGTCGGCAGCCAGGCCGAGATCTACTACAAGGTGAGCTTCCTGGACGGCCAGATGATCGACTCGAACATCGACTCGGTGCTGGTCAACCGTTTCGGCAGCGTCCGCACGTCGGATGTGACCTCCGCCATCTCCGTTACGCGCATGGCCACGGGTACTACCGCGACCAACGCCTATCAGATGCCTGCCAAGGTCTTCTACTCGATCCTTCCGGATGTCTGCTACGGCGACTCGCTGCGGGTGGCCGTACCGGCGAAGTACGCCTACTTCACGGAATACATGGCGCCGAACCGGAGTGAATCGGAATGGGGTACCTCCACGAAATTCGACAACTACAAGGGATACGACTACGACGACTACACCATTGACGACACGGACTACTATTTCGGCGCGGCCACGTTCTACATGCCCTCGTCCTCCTCGTCCGTCATCTCCATGGCAGAGATCAAACCCTACACGCCGCTGATCTACGAACTGGTCGTACAGAAGCCGGAGAAGTGACGCCTCCCCCACCGGAACCATTCCGGCCGAAAAAGACAAGCGCCGCAGCGGATCGATCCGCTGCGGCGCTTTCGCTTTGTCAGTATCCGTCCCGCCGGCCTACCGTATCCGGTCGAGCGAACGAATCAGCAGGATGTCCTTCCGGATGCCCAGCAGCGCCAGATAGGAGAGAATCAGGGCGAACAGCGGGAACAGCGCCGCCAGATTCATGCGCCAGACGGCCGTATCGAAACCGCCGAGGCTCCGCACGCCGCCCCAGACATAATAGATCTCGAAAACGATCGTACCGGCCAGCAGCACCATCTCCATCACGCACAGGCGGAACTGCACGAGCCGTTTCTTGTACAGGAAGATGATGACCAGCGCCAGCAGGGCGGCGCATCCGGTCAGGATCGTGAGGCCGTAGGCGCTCAGCACCAGACTGCCCTCCGCCGCGTCGAAAAAGCCGAGCGCGTTCAGTTTCATCTCCGCCGTACCGCCGAGAAACGAACTGAGCGGCATGGCGAAAGTCAGTCCCAACAGCACTGCCGCGAGGAACAGATAGAGCGATTGAATTCTTTGAATCATATAGTTCGGATAATTTGGTTTTTCATTCCGGTTCCCGTCCGGCGCACATCAGTTACCGATGCGGTCGTCGATCAGGTAGCGGTTGCGGTCGGTGGCGTTGCGGTTGATGAGTTCGCCGAGGAATCCCGCCAGAAAGAGCAGCACGCCCAGTCCGACAGCCAGCAGACAGAGGAAGAAGAGGGGCTGGTCGGTCACGGGACGGAAATCCAGTCCGGCCGCCTGCCGGTTCAGTTTCTGTGCGATGATGATGATGACGGCCACGGCGCCGAAGAGGAACATCAGCGTCCCCAGTCCGCCGAAGAAATACATCGGACTGCGCCCGAAGCGCGACAGGAACATGACGGTAACCAGGTCGAGATAACCCTTCACGGCACGCTCCCAGCCGAACTTGCTGTGTCCGTACTTGCGGGCGCGGTGGAAGACCACCTTCTCGCCGATGCGGTCGAAACCGGCATTCTTGGCCAGGATGGGAATGTAGCGGTGCATCTCGCCGTACACCTCGATGCTCTTGATGACCTTGGAGCGGTAAGCCTTCAGGCCGCAGTTGAAGTCGTGAAGCCGGATGCCCGACATGAGGCGCGCCGTGGCGTTGAAGAGTTTGCTGGGCCACCGCTTGCCGATCGGGTCGTGCCGCTCCCGTTTCCAGCCCGACACCAGATCGTAACCTCCGTCATGCACCATCCGGTAGAGT
The DNA here is from genome assembly GCA_949287525.1 of uncultured Rikenellaceae bacterium. GTDB lineage: Bacteria > Bacteroidota > Bacteroidia > Bacteroidales > Rikenellaceae > Tidjanibacter. Next base: position 136,094 of record CASEGL010000002.1, on the reverse strand, counting down.
TCGGGGATCTCGTCGGGCGAATCCTGCAGGTCGGCATCCATCGTGATGACCACCTCGCCGCGCGCCGCCTCGAAACCGCAGTAGAGTGCGGCGCTCTTGCCGTAGTTGCGCCGGAAACTGATGCCGCGCACGGCCGGATCGGTCGCCGCAAGCGCACCGACCGTCTCCCACGAGCCGTCGCGGCTGCCGTCGTCCACAAAAATCAACTCATAGGCGAACCTGTTGGCCGTCATGACGTTGCGGATCCACTCCGTCAGTTCGGGGAGCGACTCCCGCTCGTTGAACAGCGGCACGACGACGGAAATGTCGAGCGGATAGTCAGGCTGCTTCATTGCTGTCGGTTTCATTCTTTTCCGCCGAGGCGAACGGTTCGGGTTTGCGCTGGGCCAGCGCACAGGTAAACAGGCCGATCAGTCCGCCCTGCACGACATAGGTAATCACACCGGCCACAACCAGCAGCAACGGATTGAACATGGCCCGGTAGAGGCTGTCATAAGTGGTATCGAACTGATCCTGGGACAGCATTCCCCGCATCTCACCCATTATCCCATCGATGGACATGACGACCTGATCCGGTATCAGAAAGTTATACATCAGCGCCGTAGCAACTCCCATGATAACTCCCGTGAAGAGCATCATGGTCATCACGAAGCCCATGCAGCGGCTGTAGGGAAAGCCGTCGCGCGCCGCAGCCCGACCGGCCAGGCGCCGCGTGAAGCCGTAGAGCAGCAGGGCAAAGATGAGGATCGACACCCACTCGATCCACGACCTCGGCACAGCGAACGACAGCCGCACCAGCTGCAGGGAAGCGGTTACGAGTCCGATGATGGATCCGCCCTTCATCGCCTCCGTCCAGAATATTTTTTTCGTTATTTCCATAGCATCATGCAGTTTTTCGGTTTTCCATCGCGCAACCTTCCCGCAGAAAAGGCTTCGCATGAAGAACAAATATAGCGAAAGCCGAGAGCAGTAACAAATCGGAAACACGGTTTACGAAGTTGTTACTGCCGAAGAGCATCCTATATCCTTTAAATATACGGATTTTCGGCCGTCCGTCAAACAGCCGTCCCCGCAGGCAGGTCAGTATTTGCCTTTCCACAGGGCGGCGATGCGGCGCGCCAGCTCCGCCTCCTTGGGGTTTTCGGCGGGTTCGTAGAAGCGGTGTCCCTCCAGTCCGGCGGGCATGAACTCCTGCTCGACGAAGTGTCCCTCGAAATCGTGGGCGTACTTGTAGTCCTTGCCGTAGTTCAGCTCCTTCATCAGTTTGGTGGGGGCGTTGCGGATGTGGAGCGGCACGGAACGGTTGTTCGTGTCGCGCGCCACCCACGCCATCGCCTTGTCGATGGCCAGATAGGCCGAGTTGCTCTTGGGACTGGTGGCCAGATAGATGGTCGCCTCGGCCAGCGGAATGCGCGCCTCGGGCATGCCCACCTTATGCACCGTGTCGAAGCAGGCGTTGGCCAGCAGCAGGCCGTTCGGATTGGCCAGTCCGACATCCTCCGACGCCAGGATCACCAGCCGCCGCGCGATGAACTTGGGATCCTCCCCCGCGCTGAGCATCCGCGCCAGGTAGTAGATCGCCGCATTGGGATCGCTGCCGCGCACACTCTTGATGAAGGCCGAGATGATGTCGTAGTGCATCTCGCCGTTCTTGTCGTAGGTGGCGATATTCTGCTGGAGGGCGTCGGTCACCGTACGGTCGTCGATCACCAGATCGCCTTCGGTGGCTCCGGCCACGATGTCGAGGATGTTGAGCAGCTTCCGCGCATCGCCCCCCGCAAAGCTGAACAGGGCGTTCGTCTCGCGCACCTCGATGCGGCGTTCGCGCAGTTCGGTGTCGGTGGTCAGCGCCCGGTCCAGCAGCTCCTGCAGCTGGGCGTCGTCCATCGCCCGCAGCACATAGACCTGGCAGCGCGACAGCAGCGGCGAGATCACCTCGAAGGAGGGATTCTCGGTCGTGGCGCCGATCAGGGTGATGTCGCCCTGCTCGACGGCTCCGAGCAGCGAATCCTGCTGCGCCTTGTTGAAGCGGTGGATCTCGTCGATGAAGAGGAAGGGCGCGGGCGTATTGAAAAACTTCTGCTTGCGCGCCTGCTCGATCACCTCGCGTACATCCTTCACGCCCGACGTGACGGCCGAGAGGGTGAACATGCGCCGGTCGAGCGCCGTGGCGACCAGTCGGGCAAGCGTCGTCTTCCCCACTCCGGGAGGCCCCCACAGGATAAAGGAGGGGACGTTGCCCGTCTCCAGAAACCGGCGGAAGACACCGTCGGGCCCCACCAGATGCTCCTGACCGATGTAATCGTCGAGCGTGCGGGGACGCAGCCTTTCGGCAAGCGGCATATTGGACATGATGTTGCAGTTTTACTCGTCCGACAAAATTAACGAATTTCTCGCACGTCCGTCGCCGCAGCAGCCGCAAAGCCGCCGCCCCAAAAAACGGGGAACGGCACAATATCGCCCCCGGAGCCTGCGTTTTTCACTTACAAAAACCGAAAGAGGATCGGATAACGAATCGCCTATGACACATATCGCCGCTATGATTACGGAACGCGCGGTGCGACAAGCCCGCAGCAACCGACTATAACCAAAAACATCATATCGGATATTATGAACAAAAAATGGATTTTCGCAGGACTGCTCGCCTCGGCCGTCATCGTCGGCAGCGGCGTCACCCTGCTGGCGACCAAAGGGAACGCGGGTCAGGAACCGCGCGTCTCGGAAAAAATCGTTTCGATTGAGCCGGCTCCGGCCGCCCAGTTCACCTCCTACCAGCCCCAGAACTATCCCGACCTGACCTACGCGGCCGAAAACGCGGTCAATGCCGTCGTCAATATCGAAGTGACCCAGGAAGTGGAGATGCGCAGCAGCGACCCGTTTCTCGAATTCTTCGGCATTCCGCAGGGCTACTCGCGGGGCGGCATGATGCCGCGCGAGCTGAAGGCGGGCGGTTCGGGCGTCATCATCTCGCAGGACGGCTACATCGTCACCAACCACCACGTCATCAACAACGCCAAGAAGGTGAAGGTCAAACTGTATGACGGCCGCACGTTCGATGCCGAGATCGTCGGTTCCGACCCCACCACGGAGGTGGCCCTCATCAAGATCGACGGCGAGGGTCTGCCCACGCTGGCCTTCGGTGATTCGGACGCCCTGCGTCTGGGCGAATGGGTGCTGGCCATCGGCAGCCCCTTCGACCTGCAGTCTACCATCACGGCCGGCATCGTGAGCGCCAAGTCGCGCAATCTGGGTGCCATCCCGAACCAGTACCGCGTGGAGTCGTTCATCCAGACCGACGCGGCGGTCAATCCGGGCAACAGCGGCGGCGCGCTGGTTAATACGCGCGGCGAGCTGGTGGGCATCAATACGCTCATCAAGAGCCAGACGGGTACCTACATGGGCTACTCGTTCGCCATCCCCAGCGCGATCGTGAAGAAGGTGGTGATCGACCTGAAGGAGTACGGCATCGTGCAGCGCGCCCTACTGGGTGTGGCCTATCAGGAGATCAACGAGGAGTTCATCGAACGTTTCGGCGATGAGTACGGCATCAGCCAGACCGGTGGCGTCTATGTGGCCGAAGTACAGGATGGCGGCGCAGCCCAGGCAGCGGGCATCCGCCGCGGCGACATCATCACGGCCATCGACGGCACGGAACTGAAACAGGCCTCCAACCTGGCCGAACAGATGTCGCGCTACCGCCCGAACGACAAAATCACCGTGTCGGTAAAAAGAGACGGCAAAGTGAAACAATTCGAGATCGTTTTGCGTAATACAGCAGGTAAAGCGGAATTGCTCCCGCGCGACTACATGGCAGTAGCCGACGAACTGGGTGGCAGCTTCACCGAAATCAGCGAAAAGGCCCGCCGCGGGCTGAAAATCGACGGAGGCATACAGGTCGCCCGCATTGACGGGAAAGGCGTATTGGCCCAGGCTCGGATACGCGAAGGGTTCGTCATCACCCACATCAACGGCAAGGCGATCTCCTCGGTACGCGACCTCGACCGGATCGAAGGACCCGTGCGGAACATCGACGGCATCTATCCGAACGGACGCGCCGTCAGCTACTCGCTGATACGATAAAAGGCTATCGGCCAGCGAACGGAACGAAGCCCGGCCTGCGCAGCGCATCACCCTGCGAGGCCGGTTTCGTTTTCCCGAGAGCCGGCTCTGCGGACGGCCGCGGACGGAGTGCGAACAACAAGAAAAGGAGACAATATACATGAGGCAATTAAAGATCACAAAATCGATCACGAACCGCGAGAGCGCATCGCTCGACAAATATCTCCAGGAAATCGGCAAGGAGGATCTGATTACCGTCGAGGAAGAGGTGGAACTCGCCCAACGTATCAAGAAGGGCGACCAGGAAGCGCTCGAAAAACTGACCAAGGCCAACCTCCGTTTCGTCGTTTCGGTGGCCAAGCAGTACCAGAACCAGGGTCTGAGCCTCCCCGACCTCATCAACGAGGGCAACCTCGGCCTGATCAAGGCAGCGGAGAAGTTCGACGAGACGCGCGGTTTCAAGTTCATCTCCTACGCCGTATGGTGGATCCGCCAGTCGATTCTGCAGGCACTGGCCGAACAGTCGCGTATCGTCCGCCTGCCCCTCAACCAGGTCGGCTCGCTCAACAAGATCAACAAGGCCTTCGCCCGCTTCGAGCAGGAGAACGAGCGCACCCCCTCGCCGGAGGAGCTGGCCAACGTGCTGGACATCCCGAAGGAGAAGGTATCCGATACGCTGCGTGTTTCGGGCCGTCACGTTTCGGTGGACGCCCCCTTCTCGGACGGTGAGGACAACAACCTGCTCGACGTGCTGGTGAACACCGATTCGCCGAACGCCGACCGCGGCCTCATCAACGAATCGCTCTCCACCGAGGTGGAGCGTGCGCTGGCCACGCTGACCGACCGCGAGCGCGACATCATCCGCTACTTCTTCGGCATCGGCTGTCCGGAGATGACGCTGGAGGAGATCGGCGAGAAATTCGGTCTGACCCGCGAGCGCGTCCGTCAGATCAAGGAGAAGGCCATCCGCCGCCTGCGCCACAGCTCGCGCAACAAATTCCTGAAATCCTACCTCGGATAGGACGAACCTGCCGCATCCGCACAAGGGAAACGCACGCCGCGTTTCCCTTTTTTCGTCTCCGGAGGGCCGCCGGTTCCGAAAAAGCAGGCGCCGCGACGCACCGTCACGGTTCAATCCTTATCTTTGCGCCGCACAACCAACAATACAGCACCCATGAGAGGACTTTATACCATTCTGCTGCTGATCTGCTCGAACGCCTTCATGACCGTCGCCTGGTACGGCCACCTGAAGCTCAACGAGATCCGGACCGGCAACCCGCTGCCGCTCTTCATCGTGATCCTGATGAGCTGGGGCATCGCATTCTTTGAATACTGCTGTCAGGTGCCGGCCAACCGCATCGGCTTCATCGACAACGGCGGCCCCTTCTCGCTGTTCCAGCTGAAGGTCATCCAGGAGGTCGTTTCGCTGGCCGTCTTCACGGTCTTCGCCCTGCTGGTCTTCAAGAACGAAACGCTGCGCTGGAACCACATCGCCGCATTCGTCTGCCTGATCCTCGCCGTCTATTTCGTATTCAAGAAGTAGCCCGCAACGGCGCTGCGCCACAAAGGCGGAACCGGACACGCGTGTCCGGTTCCGCCTTTTTCCGTACATCTCCGGCCTGCCGGATGCACCCGCCCCGTGGAAAACACGGTTTTCATTTGCCGTGCCGCCCGCCTTTTTCTATATTTGTAATCATACCTTTTAATACAAACGACCATGACTCCTACGGATACCCTGATGACCAAGAACGGTCACGAACTGCATATCGGCTTTCTCGGCCACGGCAGCCTGTGCATCGAATGCATGCGCCGCACCCTCTACATCGACCCCGTCGGCATGTTCGCCGACTACTCGGAGGCTCCGAAGGCCGACCTGATTCTGGTCACCCACCACCACGACGACCACTGCGATCCAACTCTGATCGAGCAGCTACTCAAACCCGAAGGCGAGGTGATCGCCACCGAAACCGTTGTCGGCCAGCTCGGCTACGGCACCCCGATGCGCAACGGCGAGATCCGCCGGATCGACGACCTGCTCACCATCGAAGCCGTACCGGCCTACAACACCACGGCCGGACGCGACTGCTTCCACCCCCACACGGGACGCGACAACGGCTACCTGCTCACGCTGGACGGCGTGCGCATCTATGTGGCCGGCGACGGTGAACCGACTCCCGAAATGCTGGCGCTGCGCGACATCGACATTGCCTTCCTGCCGGTCAATCAGCCCTACACGATGACCGTTGACCAGGCTGTCGCCACGATCCGCACCATGCACCCGACCATCTTCTACCCCTACCACACGGGGCAGACGGAATTTGAAACCGACCTGCAGCAGCTGGCCGACCGGCTGACGGGCAGCGGCACGGAGGTACGCATCCGCCCGATGGCATAGAGCTCCGGCGGAACGATCCGTCCGTGCGGACGACATGAAAACCATTCGGGGGAGGTATTCGATGAATACCTCCCCCGAACAGTATATGGGTTCACCGGAACGGATCACTTGCCGTCCCGCGCGGCGCCGAAGATGACGGGCGGCAGCTGGTCGATGCGCCCGATACGGATCACCTCCACCCCCTTGGGCAGCGGCGAGGCGTCCTTATAATAGGAGGAGACGACAATGCGGTCGAAGCCGAGACGTGCCGCCTCCAGAATACGCTGGTAGGTACGGGGGGCGGGACGCACTTCACCCGAAAGGCCGATCTCGCCCGCACAGCAGACGCCGCCCGCCAGCGGACGGTCGAAATAGGAAGAGATGACCGCTGCCATGACGGCCAGGTCGAGTCCCGTATCGGCCACCTTGAATCCTCCGGCGAAGTTCAGGAAAACATCCTTCTGGTACATCTTCAGCCCGACGCGCTTCTCCTGCACGGCCAGCAGCATGTTCAGCCGCTTGAGGTCGAAGCCGGTCGCCGACCGCTGGGGGGTTCCGTAGGCGGCATTGCCCACGAGCGCCTGCACCTCGATCAGATAGGGACGGATGCCGTCGGCTGCGGCACCCACGGCAATGCCGCTGAGCGGTTCATCGTAATGGGTCAGCAGGATTTCGGAGGGGTTGGCCACCTCCGCCAGTCCGTCGCCGCGCATCTCGAAGACGCCGATCTCGTAAGTGGCGCCGAAACGGTTCTTGATGCCGCGCAGGATGCGATAGACGTTGTTGCCGTCCCCCTCGAACTGCAGCACCACATCGACGATATGCTCCAGCACCTTGGGACCGGCAATGGTGCCGTCCTTGGTGATGTGGCCGATCAGCAGGATGGAGGTGCCGGTCGTCTTGGCATACTTGAGCAGCATGGCGGCGCACTCGCGGATCTGCGACACGCTGCCGGGCGAAGATTCGATCGCCTGGCTGTAGATCGTCTGGATGGAGTCGATCACCAGCAGGTCGGGCCGCACCGCCTCCGCCTGCCGGATGATGTCGTCGAGCAGCGTCTCGGAGTAGATCAGGCACTCGCCGTCGCCGCCGGGCAGACGGTTGGCCCGCATCTTGATCTGCTGGGGCGACTCCTCGCCCGACACGTAGAGCGTCTTGAGGCCGTTGCTGCCGAGCGCCAGCTGCAGGGCGAGGGTCGATTTGCCGATGCCCGGCTCGCCGCCCAGCAGCACGAGCGATCCCTGCACCATGCCGCCTCCCAGCACGCGGTTCACCTCCGCACCGCCCAGATCGAGCCGGCGATGGTTCACCTCCTCGATCTCGCCGACCGGTACGGGACGCGACGACACCCGTCCGTAGGAGACCGGCTGCCGCGCCTCCTCGCCGCGGCTAACCACCTCTTCTGTGAAGGTGTTCCACTCGCCGCACGCGGGGCATTTGCCCAGCCACTTGGGCGCCTCGTAGCCGCAGGCCGAACAGAAGTAGGCTTTCTTGACTTTGGCCATCGCTTTCTCTATTCTATTTCGGGAACAACAACCGCTGCAGGTCGTTGCCCGTCGCATAAATCATCAGGGCAAAGAGCAGCACCATGCCGACGATCTGGGCATAGGTCATGAACTTGTCGCTCGGGCGCCGCCCCGTAATCGCCTCCACCAGCAGGAAGAGGACATGCCCGCCATCCAGTGCCGGAATAGGCAGGATATTCATGACGGCCAGCATGTCCACCGCCGCACCGATCATGCCCTCCGGCGAGACTGCCACCGGCACCTCGCGGCGCAGCACGACCCCCGCGCTGTCACGCTCCACGGTGAGCAGGGCCTGCTGCCCCTTCAACTCTGGGAAGCGTTCGATATACTGGTCAAAGTAGCGCAACTCCTCGCCGTCGAGTCCGACCAGCCGGTCGCCGGCAGCCAGTCCGGCCGCCTCGGCGCCGCTGCCCGGCACCACCTGGCCGATGAGGAACGGATAGCGGGGCGTAATGAAGGCGAGATCCTCCGCCATGGCCAGCACCGAGGCTTCGGGCGTCCGGAAACGCACCGTGTCGCCCTCGCGCAGCACGACGATGTCGGCCTGCTGGTCGAGCAGCAGCGCCATCCGCAGCAGGCGGAAGTCGTCATAGGTCTCGCCATTGACCGACAGGATGCGGTCGCCGTCGCGGAAACCCATCCCGCGGGCCTGTTCGCTGAAGACATAACCGTAGCGCATGTCGTCCGTGGAAAGGTAGCTGTCGCCCCACTTCCAGCTCATGCCCACATAGATGAGGAAGGCCAGCACGACGTTCATCAGCACGCCGCCGACCATGATGAGCAGCCGCTGCCAGGCCGGTTTGGCACGGAACTCGTCGGGGCGCGGCTCGTGCTTCATCTGCTCGGTATCCATGCTCTCGTCGATCATGCCGGCCAGCTTCACGTAGCCGCCGAACGGGATCCAGCCGACACCGTAGCGGGTTCCGCCGCGCGTCACCGACCACAGCGGACGGCCGAAGAAGAGCTGGAACTGCTCGACCCGCACGCCGAAAAGGCGGGCGAAGAGAAAGTGTCCCAGCTCGTGTACGATCACGAGCAGCGAAAAACTCAGAATGAATTGCAGTATCTTGATCAGAATGTCCATCGTATCTTCTTTTGCCGATGCGTAGTCTTACCGGATCATGGCCGCCGCCATGCGCCGCACCTGGGCGTCGCACGCCTGATAGTCGGCCACCGTCGGATCCGCCAGGAAAGCAGCCTGCTCCAGCGCCCGCTCGATCAGCCGCACGATGTCGCAATAGCCGATGCGGCCGTCCAGAAAAGCGGCCACGGCCACCTCGTTGGCGGCATTCATCACGCACGGTGCCGTTCCTCCTTTCCGCAGGCAGTCGTAGGCGATGTCCAGCGCGGGGAACTTCTCCCGATCCGGCTCCTCGAAGGTGAGGGTCGCCGTGCGCGCCAGGTCGAGCCGGTCGCCGCCGTACGAAAAACGTTCGGGAAACGTGAGCGCATACTGGATCGGCAGCCGCATGTCGGGGGTGCCGAGCTGCGCCTTGACCGCACCGTCCTCGAACTCCACCATGGAGTGGACGACCGACTGGGGATGTACCAGCACGTCGATCCGCTCGGCCGGCATGCCGAAGAGCCAGTGCGCCTCGATCACCTCGAATCCCTTGTTTACCAACGTCGAGGAATCGACCGTTATTTTGGCACCCATGCTCCAGTTGGGGTGTCGCAACGCCTCGCGGGCGGTCATTTCGGCCAGCCGCTCCCTGGGCGTGGTACGGAACGGGCCTCCCGATGCCGTCAGGATCAGCCGGCGGGCAGGCGTCGTCTCGCCCACCAGCGACTGGAAAATCGCCGAATGCTCCGAATCGACGGGCAGGATGGGCGCCCCCGTACGCGATGCCGTTTCGATGATCTGCCGGCCGGCGATCACGAGGCTCTCCTTGTTAGCCAGCGCCAGCTTCTTGCCCGTCTCCACGGCCGCCAGCGAAGGCATCATGCCCGCATAGCCGACCAGGGCATTGACCACCGTGTCCACACTGCCGCCGCGCACCACCTGTTCGATGGCATCGGCTCCCGCATACACCTTCACGGGACGGTCGGCCAGCGCATCACGCAGATCGCCGTAGAAACGCTCGTCGGCAATCACCACCGCATCGGGGCCGAATTCGACAGCCTGTTCGGCCAGCCTTTTCCAATTTTTCCCTGCGGTCAGTACGGTTGCCTCGAACCGATCGCCGTGTTTGCGTACCACATCGAGCGTCTGCTCGCCGATCGAACCGGTCGATCCCAGCAACGCGATCTTCTGCTTCATAACGTCTATTGAAAGATAATATAGTTCTGCGGATTCACAGCCATTCCCTCGATCCACAACTCGAACACGAAATCCTCCTCGGCATGGGGATCGTCGTCTCCGCCGATATATCCCAAAGCCTCACCGGCCTGCACGCGGTCGCCCGTGCGCCGCAGCGACTCGCCGACATGCTTGTAACACGACAGGTAGCCGTCCGCATGCTGGATGGCGATCACGTTGCCGTCGGCCGGAGTCCACTGCTCCATCACGACCGTACCGGCCATGACGGCCAGCACCTGCTGCGCCCCTTCCGGCTCCACTACGACGCCATAGATGCCGTGCAACGGGTCGAACGGCTCCGACACCCTGCCCCGAACCGGAGCGGCCAGTTCCCGACGGGATACCGCCTCGCCGCCATATTCGGCTCCCTGCACATTGAGGGCATAACGCCCCTCGCCCTCGATCTGGGCGCGCAGCAGCGAATCGGCTGCCGAAGGCGGCACCAGCGCCCGTTCGTGTGCCACCGTATCCGCCGACCGTCTCATCGCAACCGGAGGCACCTCGCCGGCCAGGATCAGCGACACGTCATTGGCATACCGCTGCATGATCCGCACGTTCTGCTCCAGCGAATCGAGCCGTTCGAGGTTTTCCATCAACAGTTTACGCGCCTGACGGCCAGGATAGCCGGGCAGCGTGTCCAATACGGGCGTATAGACCACGGCCGTCACGACCACGGCGAACAGGACGATCAGCAGACCCAGCGCCGCCAACGTGGCCCGCAGGGGGCTGATGTAGAAGTGCCATACTTCATGGTCTTCGCGACGGCTGCGCACACTGACGCGGTGCTTCTCATTGAAATGCTGCACCCAGTAACGGAACCCGCCTTTTTTCGTCTGATCTTTCTCGCTCGGATTTTCCATATCGTAAACGAACAATTCACAAAAATAATAAATTAACGGGCAGTCCCGCGAATGTCGGGAACATTCCTGCACGAAACGTTCCGTTTTCCGCCCCGCCCGCGGCCGGAGGCCGTGCCGGACACATGACCCCGACCGGCTAACGCAGCCAGGCCGGCGGATATTGCAGCGGCCGCTCCCCGCGCCGCACCAAAGAAAAGGGCGACGGATTGTCCGTCGCCCTCCTCTGTGTCCGGCAGGAAGCCCCCTTCCACCGCCTATGCCTCGATGTCCTTATGCTCCTCTTCGTAGAGTTCGTCGGACACGAGGATGCGGCCGCAATATTCGCAGACGATGATCTTCTTGTTCTGACGGATCTCATACTGACGCTGCGGGGGAATCCGGTTGAAGCAGCCGCCGCACGCATCCCTCTTGACCGTCACGACAGCCAGACCGTTGCGCACATTGGAACGGATGCGCGAGTAGGCGGCCAGCAGCCGTTCGTCGATCTTGGCCATGGCCTGCGCCTCTTCCGCCTTCAGACGAGCCATCTCATCGGCCGTCTCGTCGTCGATGCTGTTCAGCTCGGTCCGTTTGGCCTCCAGGTCGATCTTGCGCTCGGCCAGCACGGCTTCGGCTTCCTCGATCTGTTTCTTCTTGGTCTTCACGTCGGCCGTGTACTCCTTGATATGCTTGTCGTTCAGCTGAATCTGCAGCTCCTGGTATTCGATCTCCTTGTTGATTGCATCGAATTCGCGGTTGTTGCGGACATTCTTCTGCTGCTCGTTGTATTTGGCGATCTGCATTTTGGCCTGTTCGGTATCCTCCTTGGCCTGTTTTACCCGCAGGTTCAGGTCGTCGATGCCGGCCTTGATATTGTCGATACGGGTCTGGAGGCCGGCTACCTCATCCTCCAGATCCTGCACTTCGGTCGGAAGCACACCTTTGATTTTGTTGATGGCGTCGATCTTGGAATCGATCTTCTGGAGATCGTAGAGCGCCATAATCTTCTCCTGCATCGAGTAATCGACGGCATCCGTCGTTCTTCTGCTTGTTGCCATATCTGTCGTTCTTTGCTTACACCAAATAGTTCACAGGATTGACCGATCGTTCGCTCCTATGAAGCGCAAAATTAGTTATTTTTTTTCTAATAATTTCACAGATAAGCGAGATGGCGCAATATTCGCTCTCGAAATGCCCCACATCGGCGATCACCAGATCGTTGTCCGCATCCAGAAAATCGTTGTAGCGGAAATCGGCCGAAATATACAGGTCGGCCCCACGCCGCCGCGCATCGGCCATCATCGAGGCGCCCGCACCCGTACACAGCGCCACGCGGCGCACCGTCGGACGCACCAGCGCGCTGTGGCGGACAGCACCCGTCCCCAGCCGCTCGCGTACCATGCGCAGGAAGTCTGCCGTCGGCATCTCCCGCTCCGGACGCCCCACGACACCGAAACCGGCTCCGGCGGCCGCATCGGACGGGGTCAGCAACTCCATGTCGCGGAGACCCAGCTGACGGCCCAGCGCATGGCTCATGCCCTGCGGCGCGCTGTCGAGATTGGTGTGGCAGGCATACACGGCGATGCCCTCGCGGATAGCCAACCGCACGGCACGCTCGATATAGGTCGCACTGGAGAGCCGCTTGAGCGGATGGAACACCAGCGGATGATGGGCGATCACCAGCCGGATACCCCGGGCGACAGCCTCTTCCAGCACCGCCTCGGTCACATCGACACACACCAGCGCGGCATCGGCCTCGTCGTCGGGGTCGCCGACGATCAGCCCCGCATTGTCGTAATGCTCCTGAAGCGCCAGCGGAGCGAACTCCTCGAGCGGCGCAACGATTTCCCGTATCTTCATGCTCTCAAATATTCGGTCAGGACTCAGAACAACGTCTGCTCGATGATTTGCGGACGGCTTCTCACCGCCGTTTCCTCTTCGGCCGTCTCCTGGGGAGCCGCCTTGCCCTCGAAAGCCGCTTTGGCCGAGGCAAACCCCTCATCGACCACCGGCTCGGCCGGCAGTTCGAGCGGTACGGCCACCTCGAACAGCATCTGCTCCTCGAACGGGGGGCGGGGCGTCACGGCCGGGGCCTTCTGAGCCGGTTCGGGCGTCTCCTCCGCAGCGGAGGGTTCGGCTGCCGCCGGCTCCGCCGCCCTGCAGCCAACCGGCTCCTCGTCGGCCTCCTCGCCGTTGTCGACGACAATGCCGCCCATGGAAAGGTCCTGCCTGATCTCCAGCAGAATCGCCCGTATGCGCATCAGGTGCTCGGTGATCTCGGCGTCGCGATCGACCTCCTTGCGACAGTCGCGGATGTACTTGCGCGCCACCTCGATCTTCATCTTGCGCTCCTTGAGCAGGTGGTAGATGATCCGGATGTTGTCCACATCCTTGGGCGTAAACAAGCGGTTTCCCTTTTTGTTCCGATGCGGCTTCAGGATGTCGAACTCCTGCTCCCAATAGCGCAGCAGCGACGGATTCACGTCGAACATCTCGGCCACTTCGCCCATCGTATAATACACTTTGTTTTTCTTATGCTCGATCTCCTGCATACACGAATCGCATCAGATGAATATCAATTCAGTGCAAGTTACGAAAAACATCGCCCCGAAAAAATACTTTCCCGAATAAAAAGCACAGACGGACCGGGAGCGCCGCCCCGCCTGCAAACTGCTCCGCCTGCGATGCAATTGCCTTTCCGGCGAACGGCCGGCCGCTTGTCTGCTGCCATATTCCGCCGTCCGGTTAAGTACAAATGCGTATTCCGCACTATCTTACACACTGCATACCAACAGATTACACAAAACAAAAACCATCTTGCGAAATACGCGGACACATATAACCGTTTTTTATGTAAAACAACAACCTATACCCGATGATTTTCAAACAGACAGCAATACTCGAAAAAGCGCTTTCCGCCGCCCTGCGCGCGGTTCGGAAAGAGGGCGGCCATCTTGCCGACCGGGCCTTCCTGTGGCTGCTCGACCGGAAGGATTGCCACGCCGTCCGCCTGCTGGGCGGTTTTGTCCGCGACTGGGAACTGCTGCAGATCAAAACCCGCATCCAGCACGAACCGGCACTGTCGAAACCGGCCGCCGACAACGACCGCGACGCACTGTTGCAGGCTCTCGACCGGCTGCGGACAACGATCGGCGACACCTCCGCAGGGGCGCCGCTCCACACGGGACACCTGTTGCTGTACCTGATCCGGAACGAACAATTCGTCTCGTCCCGCACCCTCGCCATGTACGCCATATCCGGCGAGGCTCTCTGCGACATGATCCGCCTGCTGCCCGCCGAGGAACCCCCCTTCCGGAGGGAGAGGCCGAACAGGCTGTGCCGGTTCCCGACGAACCCGACGACTCAGCCTCCCCCGAAACTTTCACGACCGACCTGACACGTGCCGCAGCAGCCGGATCGTTCGACCCCCTGATCGGACGCGACCGCGAGATCGAACGGCTGATCCGCATCCTCAGCCGGCGGAAGAAAAACAACCCGCTGCTGATCGGCGAGGCCGGCGTAGGCAAAAGCGCCCTCGTGGAAGGGCTGGCCAACCGGATCGCGGCGGGACAGATCCCCTCCGCCCTGCGCGACAAGCGCATCCTTTCGCTCGACATGGCCGCCCTGATCGCCGGCACAAAATACCGCGGAGAATTCGAAAAGCGTGTCCACTCCCTGCTGAAATGGATTGAGCGCCATCGGGACATTATCCTGTTCATCGACGAGATCCACCTGATCGTCGGGGCGGGCGCCGTCCGGCAGGGCGGCCTGGATGTCGCCAACCTGTTGAAACCGGCGCTGGCCAGAGGAACCTTCCCCTGCATCGGCGCCACCACTTCAGTCGAATACCGCCGCTCCGTCGCCCGCGACGATGCCTTGGCGCGGCGCTTCCAGTGCGTTCCCGTCAGGCCGCCCTCAGCCGAAGAGACGCAGACCATTCTCCACCGCCTCAGCCCCCGCTACGAGCAACACCACGGCGTGCGCTACACCGACGAGGCGCTGCGGGCCTGCGTCGGGCTGGCCGACCGTTACCTGACCGGCCGCAACTTTCCGGACAAGGCGATCGACCTGCTCGACGAAGCCGGAGCGCGCCTGGACGCCTCCGTCACCCCCTCCCCGCCGGCCGAAGCCGGAACCGCACCCGCCTCCCGCCTGGTCACGGCCGACACCATGCGTCGTGCCGCCGAAGAGATGAGCGGCATTCCGCTCCCGAACACCGGCGCCGATGCCATGCAAACGCTGTCGGAACAGCTGACGGCAGCGGTTTTCGGACAGGATCGGGCCATTGCGGAGGTCATCCGCACGGTCGGCCGGATGCATACGGGGCTGAACGACCCCGACCGCCCCTCCAGCATCCTGCTCTTCGTCGGGCCTGCCGGCTCCGGCAAACGGAAACTGGCAGAGGAGCTGGCTGCCACGCTGTTCGGCACACGGGACGCGCTAATCCGACTCGACATGGCCGCCTACGCCGACCGCATCCGCCTCGCTCGCCTGACCGCCCCGCCTTCGGATCCGGACGGGGGAGGCACACTTACCGACGCCGTCCGGCAGCGCCCCGCATCGGTCGTACTGCTGCAACATATCGATCGGGCGCATCCGGACTTTTTCCCGCTGCTGCGGGAGATCTGCGAGAACGGCACGCTGGTCTCCGACGACGGGCAGCGTACCGATTTCCGCCATACGGTAATCGTCATGACTCTCGACACCCCGCAGGAGGACGACGGGGAGCGGATCGGCTACCGTACCGACACCGCGCCGGATGATGTTGCGCCGAACCGGCAGCATGCCGCCATCCGCCGACTGCCGGCCGACCTGCCGGAACGGGCCGACGGCATCGTCCCCTTTGCACCGCTGTCGCCGCCTGCCATGCGGCGTGTCGTCCGGCATGCCTTTGCGCCGATCGCCGTCCGCGACGGGCGCATCACCCTGCACCCAGGCACCGACACCGCACCTCCCCGTCCGCACAAGGCAGGCAGCACGGCGATTCCGTAGCGTTGTGCGAGTGGATTTTATGCCTACCTTTGCAGCGCTGCGGGCGGAAGCCGGCCATCGGGGGTGCGAAGCCCCCGATTTTCGCATGCCGGCGCCGGAAAGACGGGACACGCGACCCCCGATCGCAGCCAAATCCGAAAACTACAGTGTTCAAAAGCAAATTCAACCGGAAACCGTATTACAAAAAAGTTCTCCGCCTCGCCTTTCCGGTCATCCTGTCGCAGGCCGGCCAGATGCTGGTCCAGCTGGTGGACAACGCCATGGTAGGGCAGCTGGGCGCCGTACCGCTGGCGGGCGTCGCCTTCGCCAACGCCGTCTTCTTCATGCTCTTCGTCCTCGGCACGGGCATGTCGCTCGGACTGACCCCGCTGGTGGGCGAGATGTATGCCGTGGGCAACCACCGCCGCTCGGCCTCGTTCCTCCAGAACTCGATCCTGTTCTACACCTGCATGGGAGTCGCCATCTTCCTGCTGGCCATGGTGGTGCGCCCCTTCATGAGCTACATGGGCCAGTCGCCGGAAATCGTCGAACAGGCCATCCCCTACTTCGGCTACATCTCCGTATCGGTCATCCCCTTCATGATCTTCGCCGCCTTCAAACAATTCCTGGAGGGCATCGGCAACACGCGCGTGGCCATGGCGATCATCATCACCTCGAACCTCATCAACATCTTCTGCAACTGGCTCTTCATCTACGGCAACTGGGGCGCGCCGGCCATGGGCGCTGCCGGCGCCGGACTCGCCACGCTGATCTCGCGCATCCTCACGCCGATCCTCATCATCCTCTACTTCTGGCGGCGCGACAGTTTCTACCGCTATTTCCGGCTCTTCCGCCGCGACAATTTCTCGTGGGAGACGATCCGCTCCCTCATCCGGGTCAGCTCCCCCATCGCCCTGCAGATGTTCATGGAGGGCAGCGCATTCGCCCTGGCCGGCATCATGATGGGCTGGGTAGGCACCCGCGAGATGGCGGGCAACCAGATCGCCATGGTCATCT
Source organism: uncultured Rikenellaceae bacterium (assembly GCA_949287525.1). Taxonomy (GTDB): domain Bacteria; phylum Bacteroidota; class Bacteroidia; order Bacteroidales; family Rikenellaceae; genus Tidjanibacter. Next base: position 119,009 of record CASEGL010000002.1, on the reverse strand, counting down.
CCAACTTCGCCTTCATGATTATCCTGGGCATCGGGTCGAGCGTCACGATCTGTATCAGCCACGCCTACGGACGCCGCAACTGGACAGAGATCCGCCGCTATGCCGGCACCGCCTACCGGCTGGGGCTGATGTGGAACGTCGTCACGGCGCTGCTGTTCATCTCGCTGCGCCGTCAGATTCCGCTGCTGTTCAACTCCGACCCGACCGTCGTGGAAATGGCCGCCCACTTCCTCGTCTTCGTAGCCATCTTCCAGGTCTCCGACGGTCTGCAGGCCAACTCGGTCGCCATCCTGCGCGGCATCCAGGACGTGAAGTGCATCATGCGCATCTCGTTCTTCTCCTACCTGGTACTCGCCCTGCCGATCGGCTACCTGCTGGCCTTCCACACCGCCGTCGGCGCATCGGGTCTGTGGATGGGTCTCATTATCGGCTTGGCCATCGCCGCCGTCCTCTACAACACCCGCTACCGGATGCAGGTGCGCCGCCAGCTGCGCCGCCCCTTCGCCGCACATCGGTAAGGGAAAACGGCACTCCGCATCGGAAATCCGCAGGGTTTTCGTATATTTGCAGGAATAGACACCATACGAATGACATCGTTTCAGAACAAACAAGATAAAGAAGAGTGCGTCCTCGACATGGGACGCGGATGCGAATTCTGCGGCTGCGGCACGGAGGAGGTCTCCGTAAACGTGTGCGGCGGCTGCCACAAGCTGCACGTCACCGACTGGCTGCAGGACTATCCCGACAGTTCGCCGACCGACATCTACGAGGTACGCTTCAAGAATACCCGCCGGAGCTACTACCGCAACGTGAACGGTCTCTCGCTCAAGGAGGGCGACATCGTGGCCGTCGAGGCTTCGCCGGGTCACGACATCGGCATCATCTCCCTGACGGGCGACATGGTGGCCCGTCAGATGCGCCGTGTGGGCTTCAACCCGCAGAACGGCGAATTCAAGAAAATCTACCGCAAGGCCAAGCCCTACGACATCGACAAGTGGCAGGAGGCCATCGCCCTCGAACACGAGACGATGATCCGCGCCCGCCAGATCGCCGCCGAGATGAACCTCAACATGAAGATCGGCGACGTGGAGTATCAGGGCGACAAGATCAAGGCCATCTTCTACTACATCGCCGACGAGCGCGTCGATTTCCGCGAACTCATCAAGGTCTTCGCCGAGGTGTTCCACATCCGCGTGGAGATGAAGCAGATCGGCGCCCGTCAGGAGGCGGGCCGCATCGGCGGTCTGGGATCGTGCGGACGCGAACTCTGCTGCGCCTCGTGGATCTCCAGCTTCATGTCCGTCACGACCAATGCCGCACGCACGCAGGACATCTCGCTGAACCCCCAGAAACTGGCCGGGCAGTGCAGCAAACTGAAGTGCTGCCTGATGTACGAATACGACGACTACATGGACGCGCGCCGCGAGTTCCCGCGCCTCAACGCCCCGCTGCAGGTGGCCGACGGCGAATACTATTTCGTCAAGAACGACATCCTCGCCCGCACGATGAGCTTCAGCACCGTACAGGGTTCGCTGGAGGGACTGGTGACGATTCCGATCGAACGCGTCCGCGAGGTGATGAAACTCAACGCCAAGGGCATCCGCCCCGAACGGCTGGCAGGCGAAGGCCGTCCGGCGGCAACCGAAACCGACCCCGGCTTCGTCAATGTGATCGGCGAGGACAGCATCACCCGTTTCGACAAGGTGCGCGGCGGCCGCAAGCGCAACCGGAACCGCGGCGAGCGGCAGAGCAACGCCAACACGGAGGGCGAGAGCAATGCCGGCAACAAAGCGGAAGAGCAGGAAAACAAACGCGACCGCCGCGGAGGCCGGAACGAACGGAAAAACGCCGACCAGCCGGAACGGAGCGGCGAGACCCGCGAACAGCCGGCACCGAAGGCGCAGCCGGACAACAAGCCCGAACGGCAGAACGGCGAACGTCCGGAAAACCGGCGTGACGGCAACCGCCACAACGGCAACAAGGGCAGCGAACGCAAAGCGGCCTCCGAGCAGGAGCCGCGCAATGCGGGGGGTGCCGAGAACCGGGAGCCGTCGGCCGACAAGCGGCCGCAGCAGAACGGCGAGCGCAAGGAGCGCGGCGAACGCCCCCAGCAGCAGGACAACCGGAACGGCAGCCGCCGCAACGGCAACAACCGCCGCAACGAGGGGCGTGCCGAAGGCCAGCCGTCCCAGCCCTCCGCCGAAGGGGAGCGCGGGGCAAACCGCAAGCCGGACAACCGGCCGGAGCGCCCGTCCGACAACGCCAGCACTCCGCAGGGCGAGAACCGTCGTCCGCGCCAGCGCCAGCGGAACCAGAATCAGCCGCGCGACCGGAAAGACGAACGCCGCACCAACGAACCGGACAACACAAAAAAGAGCAAAGAATAGCAACGGCACCCCGCACCGACGGAGAATGCTACAGGCCATGGAACCGAAACTGCCCAACCGGATCGCACTCGTCCTGCTCTGCTGCCTGGGACTCGCCGGCTGCCGTCCGGCACGCACCGCCTGTTTCCAGACGCCGGTCGATCCGCGCGGCTGGCAGCCGGACGACACCGTGCGGATCGCCTACACCAACACCGACACGACGGGAAAATACGACATCGGACTCTTCATCGCCTGGGAAAGCCGGATCGCCGCCATGCGCTACGACTCGGTCGGCATCCGCATCTCGGTCGTCACGCCCGATTCGCTGCGTTTTACCGAACAGGTTCGCCTGCAGGACTCCGCCCACGGCGAAGGCGACTTCCGGGAATGGCATACGCCCTACCGCTCGCACGCCCGACTGAAACACATCGGCGAGTATGTCTTCTCCTTCGTCCCTTCGCAGGCGACGGACGGACTGCGGGCCATCGGCATGGAAATAACCCCTACGGAACATGGGAAAAGATAAACTGCGCAGATTCCAGGAGAATCTGACCTTCAAGAATATGGTACAGCCCGAATTCGACGAGGTATTCGGGCGCGACTACCGGCTCAAGGGACGGTGGCATGAAGACTTCTTCGGCAACGACCGGCCGATCGTCCTCGAACTCGGCTGCGGACGGGGCGAATATACGGTGGCGCTGGCCGAAAAGAACCCCGAATGCAACTTCATCGGCATCGACATCAAAGGCGCCCGCATGTGGCGCGGCGCCAAGACGGCCACCGAAGCCGGCATGGACAACGTCGGCTTCCTGCGCACCCGCATCGAATTCATCAACTCGCTCTTCGCCGAAGGGGAGGTGGATGAGATCTGGATTACCTTCCCCGATCCCCAGCTCAAGAAACAGCGGGTCAAGAAACGGCTCACCTCGCCCATTTTCCTGGCCTACTACGCCCGGCTGCTGAAACCGGAGGGCGTCATCCACCTGAAGACCGACTCGCAGCACCTGCACGCCTACACCAAGGCGGTCATCGCCCGCAACGCGCTGCCGCTTCACGCCTGCGGCGACGACATCTACGGCACGGGGATGGCCGACGCCGACCTGTCGATCCGCACGGCCTACGAATCGAAATTCCTGAAACAGGGACTTCCGATCACCTACCTGCGCTTTTCGCTGGGAGGGCGGACGGAGTTCGAGGCACCCGACTTCCCCGAAGACGAAAACCTCGACGCCCACCGCCCCGACCGGCGGTAGCCACAGGCACCCCCTTTCAAAACGGCTTTTTACGGCATTCTGGCTGCAAAAAGCCGTTTTCGTTTGCCGAAGTTCGCCGAGAAAAAATTACTTTTGCGACCACACAAGCAATCCGGCCGCGTCATGAACAACACGCCAGAACAACTGAAACAGATCGCAGAATTCATCGCCTCGTATGCCACCTGCCTGCTGGGGGCAGGGGTACACACCTCGCGGGTGCTGCGCAACTCGACCCGCATCGGCGACGCATTCGGCGTCTCGATCCACATGACGACGCTCTCCAAGACGATCGTCATCACCATCTCGGACAAGGGCAACGACAACAGCCACACGGAGGTGGCCCAAATCCCCGCACTTCCCATCTCGTTTGAATACAACGCCGAACTGAGCGCGCTCAGCTGGGAGATTTACGACCGTCACCTCCCGCTGGAAGAGATCCGGAAACGCTACGAGGAGATTCTGTCCCGCCCCAGGATGTCCTCCAATCTGGTTCTGCTGCTGGTCGGCTTCGCCAACGCCTCGTTCTGCCGGCTGTTCGGCGGCGACTGGGGTGCCGTAGCCATCGTCTTCGTGGCTACCCTGCTGGGCTTCTTCACCCGCCAGCAGATGCAGAAACGCCATTACAACCACTTCATCGTCTTCACCGTATCGGCTTTCGTGGCCTCGATGGTGGCTTCCGTCTCGCTGCTGTTCGACTGCACGCCGAACGTCGCTCTCGGTACCAGCGTCCTCTACCTCATTCCGGGCGTGCCGCTCATCAACGGTTTCATCGACATCGTCGAGGGTCACACGCTGACCGGCACCTCGCGTCTCATCCAAGCCTTTCTGCTCATCATCTGCATTGCAGCCGGCCTGTCCGTCCCGCTGCTGCTTTTCACCAAGAATCTGTTATGATCGTTCTCGACGTTATCACCGACGGCCTGCTGGCCGCCGTCGCCGCCATCGGATTCGGCGCCATCTCCAATCCGCCCCGCAGAGCCTTCAAATACATCGCCATGCTGGCCGCCGCCGGCCATGCCACCCGATTCGCCCTGATGAATTACAGCGGCATGGACATCGCCTCGGCTTCGTTCTGCGCCTCGCTGACCATCGGTCTGCTGGCGCTGTGGTTCGGACGCCTCTCCCGCTGTCCGCTGACGGTACTCTACATCCCCGCCCTGCTGCCGATGATCCCCGGCATGTACGCCTACCGCAGCTTCTATGCGCTGATCCAGCTGATGCAGTGCATCAACAACTACGAACTCTCGGAAACCTACATGCACCATCTGATCGTCAATGCGACGGTGACCTTCAGCGTCGTCTTCCTGCTGGCCATCGGAGCGACCCTCGTGCTGTTCGTCTTCCCCACCAAGGCCTATGCCATGACGCGGCGAAAAACCTATCCGGACTCACCGGACTCCGCCGCCTCGAAATAACCGACACGCAGATCCGATGCCGCCATGCGCATCGGATTTGTTTTTTCAATAACTGTTCGTATATTTGCGAACAAAGAAGCCTCGTATGGAGAACAGAAACTACCCGACCGAACAGGAACAGCTCGCCCGCTTTGCGAAGGCGATGGGACATCCTGCGCGGATCGCCATCCTCCACTTCCTCGCCCGACAGAGCTGCTGCTTTTTCGGCGACATCCACGAGGTGCTTCCCATCGCCAAGGCTACCGTCTCGCAACATCTCAAGGAACTGAAGGAGGCCGGACTGATCCAGGGATCCATCGAACCGCCCAAGGTGCGCTACTGCATCAACCGCGAGAACTGGGCCGTCGCCCGTCGGCTCTTTGCCGACCTGTTTGCTACGTGCGCACCGAAAAACGACCGGACAAACGACTGCTGCGAATAACCTGTTTTTTTACCCTCAATGTTCGTATTTCGGCGAACTACAAACAAAAGTCATGAAAAAGATACTGTCGATACTCGCCCTGCTGATGCTCCTTGCCGCGTCCGGCTCAGCCCAATCGCTCTGGCCCGCCCTCACAGTACGGGACATGGGCGGCCGTCCCCGTTCCCTCTCCTCCTATGCGGCCGACAGCGGCACCACCTTGTTCGTCTTTTGGAAAACATGCTGCCCGAACAATATCGAGATGCTTGAGGAGCTGCACCGGATATGGACAGCTCACAACCACAGCTGCTGCCCGATCCGGATCGTACTGGTTTCGCTGGATGACCAGCGCACCGCCTCGCGCGTCCGTCCGCTGGTTGGCGCCAACGGATGGAACTGGGAAGTCATCATGGATCGGAATGGAGATGTAGCTCGCGCCTGCAATGTCATCATGCCTCCGCAATGGGGTCGCTTTCGATCCGAACGGACAGGAGGTTTTCCGCAGCAAGGTTGCCAATGGATGGCTCGATGCAGCCATCTATTTCGATGCGCTAATCGACACGCTTCAAACACAAAAAATACCATGAAAAGACTGCTGTTTCTGATGGCCGCATGCATGCTGATGGCCGCATGCGGCCGCACTTCGGCCAAACGGGTCGCCGCCGAACCGGACGCCGTTCCGGCCGAAGATTGCGTGGAGGTACTCTACTTCCACACCAAACAACGCTGCGCCACCTGCATGGCAATCGAAAGGCTGACCCGCGAAACGCTGGAGGAGCATTTCGCCGATGCGCTGGCGGAGGGCGCGCTGGTCTTCCGCTCCATCGACATCACCGAGGCCGGAAACGAGGCGATTGCCGACCGCTACGAGGCGAGCTGGTCGTCGCTCTTCGTTACGGAATGGCAAGGCGGCCAGCCACAATCGGAAAACCTGACCGCATTTGCCTTCGCCAACGCCCGCACGGCGCCCGAGACCTTCCGGAAAGGGCTGGCGGACACCATCGCCTCACGGCTCCGCTAAACACCCCGCCGCCATGGAATGGTTACAATCGCTGCTGGACAGCGAAGCGGCTCCCGTACTGACGGCTTTCGTGCTGGGACTGCTCACGGCCATATCGCCCTGCCCGCTGGCCACGAACATCGCCGCGATCGGCTTCATCGGCAAGGAACTCGACAACCGGCGCCGCATCTTTCGCAACGGCCTGCTCTATGCCCTCGGCCGCACCGTAGCCTACACCGCGCTGGGGGTGCTGCTGATCGCCGTACTGCACCGGGGAGCCAGCTTCTTCGGCATCCAGAAGTTCGTCGCCTCCTGCGGCGAAGGGCTGCTCGGCCCCGTGCTGCTGCTCGTCGGCCTCTACATGCTCTTCGGGGAGCGGCTGCGCCTCCCTTCGTTCGGTTTTCGCGGCAACGGCGAACGGCTCGCCCGCCGCGGAGGCTGGGGCGCCCTGCTGCTGGGCATGCTGTTCGCCCTGGCCTTCTGCCCCACGAGCGGGGTCCTCTACTTCGGCATGCTGATCCCGATGGCCGCCACCGTTCCGGCCGGCTACCTGCTGCCCGCCCTCTTCGCCGTGGCCACCGCATTGCCCGTCCTGTTGGTCGCCTGGCTGCTGGCATTCGGCATCGGCCGCCTCGGCACCTTCTACGGCCGGATACAGACCGTCCGGAAATGGATGAACCGCATCGTCGGCATCCTCTTCATCGCCATCGGACTCTATTACTGTACGCTCATTTTTCTGTAAAACCGTAACACACTACCCGTCATGGAAATCAAAGTTCTCGGCGCCGGCTGCGCCAAATGCAAAACCACCTACGAACGGATCGGCGAGGTCATCGCCGCCCACGGACTCGACGCCACGCTGACCAAGGTGGAGGATATCATGGAGATGCTCCAGTACAACGTCATGACCACCCCCGCCATCGTCATCGACGGCACGGTGCGGCTGAAGGGCTATGTGCCTTCCACCGCCGAAATCGAAAAACTGCTCGGACTCTGACCCCGCCACGCCCATGGAAACCCGCAAGGAACTGAAAACGCTGGGATGGATCATCGCCGTCTTCGCGTTCGTCTTCTTCATGCCGCTGGACGACACCCGCTTCCGGACAGCCATCGGCGCCACGCTCGACCTGGCGCAATGGTACGCCCAGGAACACGTCGTGCTGTGTCTGCTGCCCGCCTTCTTCATTGCCGGCGCCATCGCCGTCTTCGTCAGCCAGGGAGCCGTCATCCGCTACTTCGGCGCCAACGCCAAACGGTGGCTCTCCTACACGGTGGCCACCCTCTCCGGCGGCATCCTGGCCGTATGCTCCTGCACGATCCTGCCGCTCTTCACCAGCATCTACCGACGGGGCGCAGGACTGGGTCCCGCCGTCGCCTTCCTCTACTCCGGCCCTGCGATCAGCATCCTGTCGATCATCCTGACGGCCCGCATCCTGGGACTGGAGATGGGCATCGCCCGCATTGCGGGAGTCGTCCTCTTTGCGGTGGTGATCGGCCTGCTCATGTCGCTCCTCTTCCGCAGGGAGGAACGCGCCAGACGGGAGGCGCAGATGAACCTCACCCCGCCCCCCGCGGCACGCTCCGCCTGGCAGACCGCCCTCCACTTCTTCACGCTGGTACTCATCCTCGTGTTCGCCAACTGGGGCGCCCCCTCCGCATCCGACACGGGACTCTGGCGCGCCATCTTCACCTGCAAGTGGTACATCACCGGCGGCTTCGCCCTGCTGCTGTGCTGGTCGCTCGTCCATATCCTGCGGCTGCGCGCCGTGTGGGTGACGCTCGGCGCCCTCGCCACGCTCACCGCCGCCCTGCTGGCCGAACGGTTCATCCCCTCCCCGCAGTTGGCTCCGCTCGTACCGATGACGGTGGCCATTGCCACCCTCGCCGCCATCCTGCTCGGCGACCGCCGCAACCCCGAGAACCGCGAATGGGCCATGGCCTCGTGGGGTTTCGCCAAACAGATCCTGCCCCTGCTGGGTGCCGGCGTCCTCACGGCCGGATTCCTGCTCGGCTCCACGCATGGCGATACGGCCATCCCCGGCATCGTCCCCAACCGCTGGATCGAATGGGCCGTGGGCGGCAATTCGCTGCTGTCGAACTTTCTGGCCAGCTTCACGGGCGCCTTCATGTACTTCGCCACGCTGACCGAGGTACCCATCATCCAGGGGCTGCTCGCCTCGGGCATGGGCAAGGGTCCGGCACTGGCCCTGCTGCTGGCAGGCCCCTCGCTCTCGCTGCCGAACATGCTGGTGATCCGCAGCGTACTGGGAACAAAAAAGACCGTCGCGTACGTCGGTCTTGTCATCGTCATGGCCACGCTTGCCGGTTTCATTTTCGGGAACTGGTGCTGAACGGCAAAGGAGGGCCTCCGTGTGACACCCCAAGGCTCTACATCAACACACAACACAGCCCGCCTGCGAAATGCAGGCGGGCTGTATATTTACCAGCGGGTACTCCATCTGCTGGAGACAGCTATGAGCGCAGGGTATCACCGTCGGCGGCCAGACAGGCCAGTGCCTGCCGACGATCCTCGTCGATCTGGCGGCGCAGCGCCTCCGGCGATTCAAAGCGGCGCTCCGGCCGCAGATAGTGCAACAACGAAATGGTCAGGGTGCGGCCGTAGAGATCGCCCGCAAAACCGAACAGATGGGCTTCGGCCAGCCGCGCTCCCGCCTCGACGACGGTCGGACGCGACCCCACATTGACCATCGCCCCGTAGGTCTGTCCCCCGACGGTGACAGTGGCGACATAGACCCCGTCGCGCAGGTCGGCATCGGCATCCACGGGAATGTTGGCCGTGGGAAAACCCCACTGCCTGCCGATGCGGTTGCCGGCCACGACCGTTCCTGTAAGCGTATGGATCATCTTGCTGCGTCTGTTCTGTATGGCATCGGCACGGGAGCATCTGCAAGTCGCCGCACGGGTTTCACCCCGGCAACACGTCCCGCTCCGATCGCCGCAAAGGTAGAAGAAAATTCACCGAGACCGGACCGCCCGACAAACCACCCGCTTGTTTGCATTCGACAATTCACACACCAGATGCCCTATTCCATTTCCAATTGGTTCGAGTACACGGCATCTGCGATAGAATGACATGAAGCGCTATGTCTGCCGCTTAGCCAAGACTCAGTTCATTGCAATACCTAAAAAAGCGTCCAACACAATCACATGGAAGCACATCCACTCTTGCATAGGGCTTCCATCATCAACTTTTGCTAATCTTCAGGTAAATCATGTCTCTCAATTGCTTGCCCTCTTCAAAAATCGGATGGTCGTAATTATCAATAAAAAAATTAGGTATCCGGTGTGAATATACAAATCCGCAATTTCTGTAGAAGGATATGATTCCAGAAGTGTCTCCGGTGCCGACAAACATTGTATGGCATCGAGCTTTATAATGTTCCAAAAGAAAGAATATCAACTTTTTTCCATATCCCTGACGCTGAAACTGCGGATAGACCGCAATGCTTTTGATTTCGCAGACACCTTCGCCTTCTTCGGTTATAACGCACACCGCTTTCACTTCACCGTCATCCGTTAGGACGAACATATCCCCACGTTCCAAATAGCGGTCAATCATGGACTCTTGCTCATCAGCAAGGAGCAGTAAATCAAGATATTGCTTTTTGTCAAAAAAACAGGATATATATTGATCATATTCAGTTTTTACACACCTGACTTGACTCTTAATTTATTTGAGCATAAAATTAGACAACTCAACGCATCCAACACTATAATCTTGTAGTCCAGTATAAAAACAATATTTATTGAAGTTCTTTCATGTACACAGACTTGCACGACTCTTCAATGTAAATGACCCAATACACGGATAGCGGTTTTAATGCCGGGCAACAAAAAAGGTGTAAATCTCGCAATCACTTGGTCTATACCTTGGCGGAGAGAGAGGGATTCGAACCCCCGGAACCTTGCGGTTCAACGGTTTTCAAGACCGCCGCAATCGACCACTCTGCCATCTCTCCGCCGCAAAAATACAATCCGATTTCGACTTTTGCAAACCGCCTCCGCGTTTGCCCTGAAACCCTGCCCCCGTATTGCCATACTACTCCGTCGGACGGCCTCACCCCAAAAGCAACCACCCGCACATCCCGCACGCGTGGCCGGCTCCCGCCCTCGCCTCCTCATCGCCGCATCCGCCATCGCCTTGTCGGCCGGAAAGAGCGGCTGCCCCTCCGCATCGCGCAACGCCCACCCTGCCGTTGCAGCTGCCCCTCAACACCCCGCACACAAAAGCAGCGCGGGGAGCCGTCCCGAAAAAGGAGGCTCCCCGCACGCAGCAAACCGTTGCCGCACGGTGACGGCTTATTCCACGTACAGCACCAGTCCCTTGAGGTATTCGCCCTCGGGGTGGTAGATGTTCACCGGATGGTCGGCCGGCTGGGTGAGCTGGTGCAGGATGCGCACCCGCCGTCCCGCAATGGTTGCCGCCGTGAAGACCGTCGTGCGGAAAAGTTCGCGGCTGACCGCCTGCGAACAGCTGAAGGTAAAGAGAATGCCGCCCGGAGCGATCTGCGACAGCGCGCGTGCATTGAGGCGCGTGTAGCCCTTGGTCGCGTTGCCCAGCACCTTGTGGTGTTTGGCGAAGGCGGGCGGGTCGAGAATAATCAGGTCGAACTGCTTGTCGGTGGTCTTCAGGTAGTCGAACACGTCGGAGGCCACCCCCTCGTGGCGCACGTCGGGACCGAAGTTCAGCTCCGCGTTGCGCACGGCCAGTGCGACGGCCGTAGCCGAACTGTCCACCGACACCACCTCGCGGGCGCCGCCGGCCAGCGCATAGACCGAGAAACCGCCCGTGTAGCTGAACGTGTTGAGTACCGTGCGTCCCGCGCTGTACCGCCCCACCAGCGCACGGTTCTCGCGCTGGTCGAGGAAGAAGCCGGTCTTCTGCCCCACACCCCAATCGACATAGAACCGGTTGCCGTGTTCGGAGACGATCCGCTCGGTAGCGCCCTCGCCGCCGAAGAGGAAGCCGTCCACGGCACCCGTTTCGGCCTTGAAGGGGAGCGTCTGTGCGCTCTTGTCATAGACGGCCGCCAGCCGGTCGCCGTACACGGCGCGCAGCGCCTGGCACACGGCATGGCGCGAACGGTACATGCCCACGCTGTGGGCCTGCACGACGGCCACATTGCCGTAGATGTCGATCACCAGTCCGGGCAGGTTGTCGCCCTCTCCGTGAACCAGCCGGTAACAGTCCGTATCGGCGCTGTCGGTCAGGCCGATTGCCCGGCGCACGGCCCAGGCGGCACGCAGACGCGCCTCCCACCATGCCGCGTCGATCTCCTCCTGCTCGAAGGAGAGTACGCGCACCGTGATGGAGCCGATCTGATAATGGCCGCGCGCCAAAAATTCGCCGCTGCGGGCATACACATCGACCAGGTCGCCCTCCTCAGGTTCGCCCTCCATCCGTTCGATTGCTCCGGAGAAGACCCACGGGTGGCGGCGAGCCAGCGACTCCTCCTTACCGCGTTTCAGAAATATTCTGTTCATTTCGGTTCCTGCATCAGTTTATCGTATATCTCCAGACAGACCCACGCGTCGGTGGCGGCATAGTCGATCTGGGCGGGCGTCAGCGAGGCGGCCTCCCAGTTGCTCAGCCGCTGCGCCTTGGAGACGGAGGTCTCCAGCACGATGCCCGCCAACTTGCGTACGCTCTTCTCCGCAATGCCCCACTCGCCGACCATGTTCTGCAGATCGACGAAGCCGCGCGCACGGAAGAAGCGGAGCTTCTGCAGCCCCTTAATGTCGTCGCGCACCGCAGCGCCCACCTTCAGCACCGACTCGCTCTCCAGCACCTTGGCGATCTCCTTGCAGAGTTTCATGCGGGAGAGGCGGAACAGGAAGCAGCGGTCGCCCGAGGAGAGCTGCAGCAGCGCCGTGCGGTTCGACACGCCCGCCTTGAACGAGGGGCGCGTCTCGGTGTCGAACCCCACCCGCTCGCATCCGAGCAGATAGGTGCATGCCGCCACGGCTCGCTCCTCCGTGTCGATCACTTCCACCGAACCGGTGAAGGAGCAACGGGGCATGCGGGCAAGTTCTTCGTTGGTGATATGTTCCGGAAAACGGCTCATGCGCTGTCGGTTGCCGGAGCGGAAAAGGCTCCGTTCCGTCTGTGGCTGCAAAGTTACCGATTAATCGTGAGTAATCCCGTCGCCGTCATGGAAATTTTCCCCTCCGCCAGCAGCGACTCCACTTCGGCCGCCACCTGCCGGGGATCGGCAGCCAGTGCGGCAGTCAGTTCGTGCGGGGCGATGCCTGCCTCCGGCACGGCAGCCAGAATCCGTTCGCGCAGCCCCTCGCCCCGTTCGCGGCGGGCGCGGCGCTCGGCCAGACAGACGTCGCACACGCCGCACGGCCGGGCATCCTGCTGGCCGAAATACTCCTGCAGCACGACGCTGCGGCAGCGCGTCTCGTTGTCGGCATAGGCAAAGACCGCCTGGATCCGTTCGGCCGCCGTCTCCTTGCGCATCTTATAGGTCTGGGGGGCGATATAGACATCCTTTTCGGGCAGGCGGTTGTCGAGCAGGGTGACCATGGGGCTGCGGTTGCGCGGTACGAAACGGATCACGTGCAGCTGCCAGAGCATCTTCAGCAGCTCCATGACACGCTCCTCGGTATAGCCCGTGTAGATGGCCATCTCCTGCACATCGACCGGCCTCAACGACGTGAAGACTCCCGTGTAGAGCCGCAGGATGGTGCGCAGGATGTTGTCCAGATCCTCGCGCTCGACCCGCAGGGCATAGAGGTCGTCGCGGCTCACACAGAACATCAGCCGCGCGGGATTGTCCTCCTCGTCCGCAAAGACGAGGTAGCCGTTCTGCTGGAGGATCTTCAGCGCATTGCACACCGTGCCGGCAAAAAGCCTGTTCCGCGCGCAGAAGTCGGGCAGGTTGAGCGACAGCGAGGCGAACTTGCCCTCGCCGACCGCCACGCCGAGGTAGTCCATCAGCCGGACGTAGATCTCCCGTATGCGGTCGATGGCGGGAAACTCGGCGGCAAACCGCTTGGCCAGCTTCTCCTTCTCGTCCGAGGCGACGATCAGCACGGCATAGGCCCGCCGTCCGTCGCGGCCGGCACGTCCCGCCTCCTGGTAATACTCCTCCAGCGAGCCGCACAGCCCGTAATGGACCACGAAACGCACGTCGGCCTTGTCGATACCCATGCCGAAGGCGTTGGTCGCCACCACGACCCGCGTGCGTCCCGCCACCCAGTCGTTCTGGCGCATAGCCCGTTCGGCGTGCGGCAGTCCGGCGTGATAGTATTCGGCAGAAACGCCCGCCTCCCGCAGTTCGTCGGCCAGCCGTTCGGCCGCCTCGCGCGTGCGCACATAGACGATGCCCGCCCCCGCCACATTCTCCAGCACGCGGAGCAGCTGCCCCTTGCGGTCGTCCGTGTGGCGCACCGAAAGGGAGAGGTTCGGACGGGCGTAGTCGCTGCGGATCACGCAGGGCGCCCGGAAGCGGAGCTTCTCCATGATGTCCTCCGCCACCCGGTCGGTTGCCGAAGCGGTGAGCGCCAGCACGGGGGCATCGGGAATGATCTCGCGCAGGCGGGCGATGCGCAGGTAGGCCGGACGGAAGTCGTAGCCCCACTGCGAGATGCAGTGCGCCTCATCGACGGCCAGCAGATTGACATTCATCTTGGCCACCCGCGCAGCGAACACCTCACCGGAAATCCGTTCGGGGGAGACATAAAGGAACTTGACGTCGCCATAGACGCAGTTGTCGAGCGTGATGTCGATGTTGCGCGCACTCATGCCGGAATGGATGGCGACGGCCGGAATGCCGCGCCGCCGCAGGCCGTCTACCTGATCCTTCATCAGGGCCACCAGCGGCGTCACCACAAGGCACACGCCGTCGGCGAGGAGGCCGGGCAGCTGATAGGTGAGCGACTTGCCGCCGCCCGTAGGCATCAGCGCCAGGGTGTCGGCGCCGGAGACCACGGAACGGATCGTCTCGGGCTGCGAACCGCGCAGGGCGGGATACCCCCAATAGCGGTGCAGGGCGTCGAGCAGGACGGATTCGGTGATGTCGCTTCGTTTCATACCCCAAAAATAGCCAGAAACCGCCGGAAAACATCGCTGTCCGCGGCACCGGCCGGCCGATTTTCCGACTGCCGGCAGCATTTATCATCCGGAAAGGCTATATTCGTAGCATCAGACACCTCGAACAACGACTGACATGAAAAAACTGACCATCCTGCTGGCCGCGCTGCTGCTGTCGGCCGGAACAGCCTCCGCCAAACAGCCCGCCCCCCAGTCCTTCGCCTATCAAGGCGAAATCTCCCTTCGCGGTGCAGTATCCGCACCCACACCCGAACTCGGCATTTCGTACATCAACGGCGTCCGCTTCAACCGCTACCTTTTTGTCGGAGGCGGCATCGGCGTACAGATCAATAATTTCGGTATCTTCGTTCCCCTGTCGTTAGACGCGAAGGGCTACATTCCGATCAGCCGATTCGCTGACTTCATGTTTTTCTGCGACGGCGGTCTGATGTTTGACCCCGAACACTCCAGCCACGGATTCATCCGCCCGGGATTCGGCCTCAACTTCCTCGTCGTGAACAGTTTCGCCATCAACATCGGCCTCTACTACGAGTACGCCCCCTACGACCAGAACGGTTTTTCCGATGAACTCCAACAAGCGTTCATCTATACGCAGCGCACCCATTCGATCGGCCTTGCGCTCGGATTCACCTTCTGATCCCGAAGGCCGCGACAAAAAACAGGCGAGGCGGAGCAGTTGCTCCGCCTCGCTTTGCATAAAAGGATGTCCGCCCCGTTACGCATTCCGGATCCGGTCGCGCAGACGGCGAAACAGCCCCTGCGTATGGCGGGCCATCTTTTCGGGATAGATGTCATGGATATCGATCAGGATGCCCGTCTCCTCCACATCGCCGAAGTCGGGATTGGTGACCGTGTCGAACACCTTCATCGACGGGGAGAGGCTCATGTAGGAGTTAATCATCGGCGGGATGAACTCGTCCAGCTTGCGCAGCTCCTTCACCAAGATGCGGTAGTCCTCCATGTAGGAACCGCCCGTGAAACACTGCTCCATGGCCTTGCGGTCGATGTGCATCTCCACCGGATAGAGCGGTTCGAGAAGCCGGTCGCGGTCGGGGAAATACTTGTGCAGGAAGTACATCAGGATGTTGCGCGCCTCCTTGTTGTAGTTGCCGTACATGGTCACCTTGCCAAAGAAGTAACGGGAAGCGGGATTCTCCACGATCAGCGCACCCAGTCCGTCCCACAGGTTGTCGAGCGCATAGAGGCTCTTGGCGTCGCGCGTGCGCTGGTAGCGCGGCTGCACGAACGAACGACCCAGCTCGATGGTATGGGGCAGCACCTCGCGGCGGAACTTGTCGCTGAAACGGAAATAGTGTTCCGTGGAGAGGTGCTTCGAATACTCCGAGTCGCAGATGATATACCGGTAACCGCCCAGAATCTCCCGCGAGACGGGATCCCACACGAACAACTGCTCGTAGCCGTCCTCGGCCAGATCCTCCTCGTCGATGTCGAATGCCTTGCCCGTGCCGCCGCCGGCCTGCCGGAAGGCAAGCTCGCGCAGCCGGCCGATCTCACGCATCACATCGGGAGCCTCACAGGCCCGCAGCGTATAGATCATGTTTCCGGCATTGTTGGTGGTCCGCAGCAGGCGGTCTTCCGTCAGTTCCTTTTCGAGAAGCTCCCTCGGTACGGCATCAATGATCGGTTCTTCCATCGTTTCTATTCAGCAAAAATTTGTTCGTCCAACAAATCGTTCCGCATGCGCACGGATACGACGCTATTTCCCGGTTTTCTCTCCGCCACGCAAGGCATAGGCGCGTTCGCGCACCAGCAAGGCGGCCTGCGCCGGCGTCCGCCCCTCCAGCAACTCGCCGCAGGGTATCGGCTCGCCGATCACGATCTCGAAGTCGCTGCCCCCCTGCCGGAACATCTCGTCCACCAGGTAGAGCATCTCGATGTTCACCCGCACGCCCAGTCTCTTGCGGAGATTGGAAAGCCGGTAAAAAAAGTTCGACAACCGGCCGTCGAAATAGACGGGGACAATATCCCTTCCGTACCCGACCGCCTTCTTGACGAAATTGGATTTCCACTCCAGGTCGCACACCTCGCCCCCGATGCGGCGCGAACACAGACCGGCCGGAAAGGTGATAATCGGCATGTCCGAAGCGAATGCCTCGTTGAATGCCTCCACGCTGCGCTCCTGCTGGCGTCCATGTTTGTTCACCGGCACGAACAGCCCCTTGATCGGCTCCAGGTGCATCAGCAGATCGTTCACCACGACCCGCACGTCGCCGAAATAGGAGTACACCTCATCGGCCAGCATCAGTCCGTCCAGTCCGCCGAACGGATGGTTCGAGGCGAAGACATAGCGTCCTTTCGGATCGAGACGCTCCATGCCCACGGCATGGTAGCCGACCCGCATGTACTGCAAGGCCGCCCGCACGAAGGCAATGCCCTCCAGATCGCCGAAACGGGTCAGGATCTCGTTCACCTCCCGCTCGTGAATGGTGCGGCGCAGGTAGTCGATCGCCCAACGCGGCAGGCGGCGGGCCAGTTTCGGGTTCTTGCCCTCCAGAACCTTATAGACATCGATGGTCTCCATCCCCGCAGGATATGATGACTAACGGCACTCGCCCGTGAAGGGGATCTTGTCGATACGGCGCTGGTGACGGCCGCCCTCGAACTCGGCGTTCAGGTAGGCGTCCACGATGGCCGTGGCCTGCGTGTTGTCAATGAAGCGAGCCGGCAACGAGAGGATATTGGCATTGTTGTGCTTGCGCGCCAGTTCGGCCAGCTCCGTGTTCCAGCACAGCGCGGCGCGGATGCCCTGATGCTTGTTGAGCGTCATCGAGATGCCGTTGCCGCTGCCGCACAGGGCGATGCCCATGGGCAGTTCGCCCTTTTCGATGGCACAGGCCAGCGGGTGAGCCGAATCGGGATAATCGAAGCTCTCCGCGCTCGGGGCGCCGAAATCGAACACTTCAAATCCGCGGCTTTCCAGAAAGCCGATCAGAAATTCCTTCATTTCATAGCCCGCATGATCGGAGGCGATGCCTATCTTCTTCGTTTCCATTGTTCTGAATATGAATTTTGTTTTTGTAAAGTTACGCAAAAATAGCATTCCTTCCCTATCGCGATTTGACCAACCGCAAAAAAATGCCTAAAATTGTTTTCCGATGCAACGAAACCGGTTTTCGCAGCATCTTTTACACATCCCCGTGTGACACAGGAACAGATCATAGCAGGTTGCCGGAAAGGCGATGCCGACGCACGGCGCGAACTGTACATGCGTTACGGAAATGCCATGTACGGACTGATCCGCCGTTACATCAGGGACACGGCAACGGCGGAAGACCTGCTCCACGACGGATTCGTCTCGCTCTATACGCACATCGGCGAATACCGGGGGTCCGGATCGTTCGAGGGATGGTGCCGGCGCATTTTCGTCAATACGGTCATGAGCTATTTCCGCAAGAAGAATCCGCTGGAGGGTGCGGAGGACATCGCCTCGCCGACGGTCGGCAATGCCGCCCCGCCGACGGTCATCGACCAGCTGTCGGTCGAGGAGATCAGGGCCTGTGCCGACGAACTGCCCGACGGCTACCGCACGGTGTTCAACCTGCATGCCGTCGAGGAATACGACTATGCGGAGATCGCCGAGATGCTCGGCATCAGCGAGGCGACCGCGCGATCGCAATACCAGCGGGCCCGCATGCGCCTGATCGAGATCATGCACCGGCGACTGCACAACCGCTACGGCGACTGACAATACAACTTAAGGATAAGGCTCAGACAGAGTGGCAAACATGATGGATACTGAAGAACGACAGTCCGACGAATTGGAACGCTTCGACCGAAAGGCGGGTGAGGCGCTGCGCCGCAACGAGGTGCAACCGCCGGCCGGCCTGCTGGACCGTATCGAACGGACGCTTGAGGCCGTTCCGGCGCCGCCTGCCCCCCGCAAACGGTGGCGCATCGCCTACACGTGGGCGACGGCCGGCGCAGCAGCCGCCATTGCCGTACTGCTCCTTCTGGCTCTTCCGACGGAGGTTACTCGCCCCGACATGCCCCTGGCCGTCACGACCGTCCGTCCGGTCACTCCTCCTGCCGCCCCTGCCGCCCCGACAACAGCTGCCGCCCCACACGACATGGCGCAGCCGCAACCGACCGAAACGCCGCGCACCTCCCTGCCGGTTTCCGCCACGCCCACGCCGGCCGTAACGACACCCGCCGCACCGGCTGAATCGGTGCCGGCAACTCCGGCTGCTTCCGACACGGAGACCAGCAACACCCCCTCCGACAATGCCCCGACCGCCCAGCAGGATACGCCCGAAGAGGCCGACCGAGCCGCCCAAACGCTTCGCGCACGCACCGACGCCTATTGGGACAGGCTCCTCGCCCAGGACAACGGACGCAACCGGTCGCGCCGCAAGCCGGTCTCCTGCGCCCTGTATGCCGGCAACTTCGGGACGGGACAGGCAAACATCAATCCGTCCGACCCGACCATGGCGGCCAGCGATCTGTTCATTCACCAGCAGGACGATGACGGCATCGCCGTAGCCACCAGCCTGACCGATGAAAACGGCCGTCCTACCGCACCCTCCGGTCTCCATATTCCGGAAGACATCTCGCTGCAGCACCGCATGCCGTTGAGCGTCGGTCTGTCGCTGGCGGTGCCGCTCACCGAACGGCTGACGATCGCAACGGGACTGACCTACTCCTACCTCTACTCTTCCGCCCACCAGCAGTTCGCCTCCAGCCAGGTGACCGCAACCCGCGAACTGCACTACCTCGGCATTCCGCTCGGCTTTACCTATACGTTCTACCGCAAAGGCAACTTCAATTTCTACATACAGGGCTACGGCATGGTCGAAAAGGCGGTCGCATGCCGCGAGACGTTCCGGTTCGCCACCCAACAGGATCGGGGCGAGGAGATCTACCCCGTTGCCGTGCGCGGCGTGCAATGGTCGCTCGGCGTGTCGGCCGGCGTCCACTACGCATTCACCGACCACATCGGCCTCTATCTGGAGCCGGGCGCCGATTACTATTTCCGCACGACGACCCAACCGGAAAACTACCGCACGATCCGACCTGTGAGCTTTTCGCTCCGAATCGGCCTCCGGTTCGGTGTCTGACCCCGCCTCCATCACGGCCGAAAAATATTTTTCACAACCGATGCAACGAATCGCCCCTCCTGCGCATCATTCCTAAGTGAATGCCGCACCTTACGGCAGAGACACCGGAACCCGATATGAAAACCCGTTTGCAACATCTCGTATTCGCCTGGCTGACGTTCCTGGCAGTCGGCACGGCGGCCGTATCCTGCGACAAAGCCGAAGGATACGGCAACGACATTATCTACAACGGATTTGGAGAGATTTCGCTGATCGAACCGTCCGGCTATTTCGAAATCATGCGGGACGACGGCATGCTGCTCCGCGTCCTCGAATACGGCGGCACCTGCACCCCCGAATTGGGCGAACGGGTCTTCTTCAAATACAACATCCTGCCCGGCGCAGGCGATTACGTCAGCCGCTACTCGACCGACGAACACCCCGCCCTGGACATCAAGGTCATTGTCTTCAACAACCTCTATTCGGCGCCCGTCGTCCGGAAAAGTTACCTGGAAGAGGACGGGCAACGGGCGGACAGCATCGGAGACGATCCGATCCGCATCATTACCGCCTCCTTCTCGGGAAACTACATCAATATCGGATTTGAATATTTCCATGTCCCGAACGGAACGCCCCACCGCATCAACCTGGTATGGGACGACACCCGCCCGCAGTCCAATTCCGTATACATCGAATTGCGGCACAACGCCATGGGAGAGACCGATTCTGCGGAGATGCCGCTCGTCAGCGACACGGGACTGGCTTCGTTCCGGCTGACCGACCTCATTCCCGCAGGCGCCGACCACATCGACATCCGCCTGCGCTACAACCTGGAATATGTCAATAACGGATATGCCCAGATAGACCGATACATTACCGGTACCTTTCACCCTTATGCAGCACAAACCACCTACATCGCGGGAAACGAGCTGTTCCTTCCCGAAAACAACACTACTTTTATCCGGTAAGTAAGTTTATTTGGCGGAGAGAGGATAACGCAATTTTGCCTTACGCAGCGTTGTTCTCTCTTTTTTTGTCCGTTTCCCGCCCCATACGCTCCCCCGGGCTACACGGACCACCTGCAATCCACAGGGCATCGACCGCTGCTGACGATGCAAAAAAAACATCATCTCCCAGGGAAAAACGTTGCTTTTTATTCACATTATTTCTAATTTCGACATCGGCAGTTGTGCCGTGTCATCCTACAAGACGCGGCACATCCGCCACACCAAACCTCTAACCAACACAAAATGATCCGATGAAAACAAATGCCAGGTCGTTTTCAGCATGACGGCCGCATGCCTTCTGCTCGCGGCATGTCATCGCAACGAGGCAGAAAACCGTCCGCCCGAATCCCTTTCCGACCGTGTAATCCGTTTCGAGATCGGCATTCCGCCAACCCGTACGGAAACCGGATCCGACTTCAAAACCGTCTGGACTGCCGGCGACCGGATCGGCATCTATGCCACTCCCGGCGGTGAGACACTGCAAAGCGCCGACAACCCGCTGCACAATGTCGTCCTCACCTACGACGGCAACGCCTGGAGCGGCAATGCCATCTGGCCCGAAGGCTGCTCCTCCCTCGACTTCTATGCCTACTACCCCTACGACGAGCAGGCCGACGATCCCTGTGCCATTGCCTTCGCCGTCAAAACCGACCAGCGCGGCGCTACCGACGGTTTGTCCCACTATGGCCTTTCCGACCTGATGACCGCCACGGCAGGCCAGGTTCTGGAAAAAGAGACCGTTACCCTGCAATTCTCACACGCCCTCTCGATGATTCAGGTCAGCGTACCGGCCAGTCCCTACAAAAGCATGGGACCGGACGAAACCCTCACGGCCTATCTGACCGGAGTCCAAACGAGTGCCACACTCAATCTGGGCGGCTCCACGCCGGCCGTAACCCTCGCCGCAGGGAGCGAACCGGCGACCGTCACCATGTACCGTGTCCCCCAGGAGGATGCGGCTGGCTATACATTCCGCGCGTTGATCCCCGCTCAGACCCATCGATGCGGCGCAGGGGCTGTTTGCCTTTGAACACAATGCCCGCCAACTATTCCGCGACGGAACAATGGAAGAACCGATTGAAACGGCAGCCGGACGTGTCGAAACGTTCGAGCGATCACTGCCCGACAACCTCTATCAGACGGTGCTGTGCAAAGCGGGCAGTTTCAAGATGGGAGCCAACGAAAACAACCTGTGGGACACCAAAATTCACACGGTGATCCTGACCCGTGCCTTCCACATCACCCGTTACGAAATCACCAACATCCAATACGCCAACTTCCTGAACGAGATGGGCGTCGGCGAGGACGGCAAACTGGCTTCGGGCCACTATCCCGACCAGACGCTGATCGTCGCACACCAGTGGGGACTCTCCTGGAGCGCCGACCAGGGCTGGCAGCCGGCTGAAGGCTATGCCGACTATCCCGTCATCAACGTATCGTGGTACGGCGCCGACGAATTCGCCCGTTGGGCAGGCGGCGCCCTGCCGACCGACGCGCAATGGGAATATGCCTGCCGTGCCGGATCCGATTCCAACTACTACTTCGGTGCGGATGCTACCATGCTGGGCGACTACTGCTGGTACAGCGAAAACAATCAGGGCGGAGGCTCGCACGAAGTCGGTCTCAAGCTCCCCAACAAATGGGGCTTATACGATATGCACGGCAATGCAGACGAATGGGTGGCCGACTGGCTCTATTACGATGAAGGAACCGTCACCGATCCCGACCACTCCGCAGACAACGGCGGCTACCTGAAAGTAAAACACGGCGGCAACTACTCCTCCGCCCCGCTGAGCTGCTATGCGGCGATCAGCAGCACGGCAACGCCCGACACCTGCGAACCGATGACCGGATTCCGCATCATATTCCCTTTGTAGCACTCATCCAGCATCCGGATTTCAACTTCACCGACTACAACCATGAAACACATAAAAGACATACTCCGCTTTTCCGCGCTGCCGCTGCTGGCTGCCTTGGCCGCATACGGCTGCAACAACCCCAAGCCGACCGTTCCGGAAGGGGATCAGGCCATCGCTCTGCAAGCCACCCGTGACGACGGCACTGCATGGAACGCAAACGACGCTGTGGGCGTTTTCATGATCCGTCACGACGGCACCCTGCCGACAGACCTGCTCTCCCTGAACAACTCCCGTTATGAGATCACCGATCCGAAACAGGGAACGCTCGCGTCCTCCAAAATCGCCTACTATCCATTGGAGGGCAACGTGGATTTCATCGCCTACGCCCCCTATGCAGCAACCGGTGACGAACCTCTCACGGACGATTACGGCTATGCCGTGAACATCACCGACCAGAGCGTGCCGGAGGCCATCGACCTGCTCTATGCCCGCGCAACCGACATCGCGGCGGGCGACCAGCCCGTTACGCTCGCCTTCACCCATCAGCTGAGCAAGGTTACCTTTGGCGTGACGGCCGGCATCGGCATGACATCCGACGCCATCGCCGCTCTCGACACAGCCGACATCACCATCAGCGGCATGCCCACGCAGGCCACGTTGTCATTCGCGGACGGCTCACTGACAGCCGGAAACACCGCGGACTTCTCGCCCAGAAAGGACGCGACCGCCGCTGAAAACTCGGAGGTTTCGTTTTCTGCCGTCATCATCCCCCAGGATGCTGCCGCAGGACGCACGGTAACGTTCGTCATCGACGGCTCCGCGTCAGAGTGGGCCATACCGTCCGATGCGGATTTCGAGGCCGGAAAACACTATTTCTATCCGATCGCCATCCATGCCGACGGCGTACTCTCGGTAGGCACGCCCACCATCATCGACTGGACGATCAACAACCATCCGGAAAGCACCCCGCAATACACGTTTGAAACGGTACGGATCGCTGCCGGCACGTTTGTCATGGGAAGTCCCGACACCGAAGCAGGACGCGCCGCCCACGAAACGCAGCACGAAGTAACCCTGACACGGGATTTCCTCTGCACCAGCCACGAAATCACCAATGCCCAGTATGCCGAATTCCTGAATGCGGCCGGCGTGGGAGAGAACGGCAAACTCGCATCGGGGCGCTATCCCGACCAGACGCTGATCGCTTCGCACGCATGGGGTCTCTCCTGGAGTGCCGACGCAGGCTGGCAGCCGGCCGAAGGCTGTGAAGACTCGCCTGTCATCAACGTGTCGTGGTACGGCGCCGATGAATTCGCCCGTTGGGCCGGCGGCACCCTGCCGACCGACGCACAGTGGGAATATGCCTGCCGCGCCGGTAAAACGACCACGTATTCGTTCGGCAACGATTTCACGGTAAACGGAGGCGGCAACTATACCTGGTATGCCGACAACGCCACAACGCCCCAACCGGTCGGCGGGAAAAAGCCGAACGCATACTATCTGTACGACATGCACGGCAACGTTCGCGAATGGTGTCTGGATTCGTGGAACGGAGCGGGTTACGACTCGGATGTACCGGTCACCGATCCGGTAAGCCCCTATGCCGGCGAAGAGCGTATCCTGCGCGGCGGCTCGTGGAAGAGCGACGCAGCCGCCTGCCGGTCAGCTTGCCGTGAAGCCGCCGCTCCCGACACGATGAGCGACGACACCGGCTTCCGCATCGTCTTCCCGCTGTAATCCGCCGGACGGTCTTCCGGCCGTCTGAACAACCGAAGACACCGACGAACCGGCGATCCCGCCATTGGGAGCAGCCGAGACACGTCAGTCTGACACAAGCAAAGCTCCCCGACTCGGTCGGGGAGCTTGTTTTCTCCTATATCAGCACGGCAGCATCCGGCTCATGTCCGGCGAGGGAGCAATCAGCCGACGGTGCAGCTCCTCCTCAAACATTCAATCCACTCCGAGAATGGACCTGAAGCGGCTGTCCAACGTACCGATACAAGCTCCTTCTCGGCCTGCATGACGCCCGCCATCCACTTTTGCCTGCTGCCGGCCGAATAACGCCCGCTGCATGCCGCATGATGCATATTGTCCGCTACTACTGTCTGCTGAATCCCGCCACGCTCCATTGCACAGCCTGAGTGCCTGCCATTCCTTTTCGCGCCGTTTTGATTGTCCCGTCCCGATCCGTGTGCGGCACCTCGCTAGTCGTTCCGCACCGTGGCCGACAGCCGGCGCACAACCTCTTCCGCCATACCGCCCTCTGACCGGCCTGCCGCCCCCGCCGTCCATCATCACGCCTCCGTTAAAAACGGACACCCTTTCCGCCGGCAGCCCGTCTCCCCCTTTTCCCGATCCTCTTTTGCCCAAATCTTCTCTCCACGTCCCCAATGCGTCTCCGGCACCACCGCTGCACCGCCACAAACAGGCCGCAAACACACCGCAGACACGCCCCAGCAACGCAACAGAACCGACAGACGCATCACGCCTCCGCCACACAGCCCCCTACTCCAACAAAACCACTGAACCGTCTCAAAAAAATTGCCCAACTGCCACAGACCGCCTCCGTCCCTCAGCGTCCCTTAGCGCTCCCCTCCATCCAACCTGCTCCCGATAAAATCGGCTTCCACACCCCGCCCACACTCCGTCCCACACGCTCCGTCCACACGTTCATTCCCATCATTCCCATATACCCCCTCGCCCCCTGCGCCTCCTGCGCCTCCTTGCCTCCCTCGCCCCCTCGCACGCTGTCCCACGCAGCAAACGGCAAAGCGCCAGCCAATATCGGCGCACGGCAACGGAACCACAAAAAAAGGCGGAACCTCTGGAGAGAGATCCCGCCCGACTATCAAATAGCTGGCGATATAATAAATGAAATTTATTATTCCTTAGCAGCTTCTGCTTTCGGAGCAACCTCAGGCTGAGCCTCGGCTGCCTTTTTGCCGCCACGGCTGCGACGCGTACGCGTTTTGGCCTCAGGAGCAGCACCGGCTTTGTAGGTTTCATTGAAATCTACGAGTTCAATGATACACATCTCGGCCGCATCACCCTGACGGAAACCGGTATGCAGGATACGGGTGTAACCGCCCGGACGGTTGGCAATGCGCGGAGCCACTTCACGGTACAGTTCCGTTACGGCGTGTTTGTCTTTCAGGTAGCTGAAAACGACACGACGCGAGTGGGTCGTATCCTCTTTCGAACGCGTAATCAGCGGCTCTACGAACTTCTTGAGCGCTTTGGCCTTGGCCACGGTCGTCTCGATCCGTTTGTGCAGGATCAGCGAGCTGGCCATATTGGACATCATCGCCTTGCGGTGACCGGCCTGACGCCCCAGATGGTTGATTTTCTTATTGTGTCTCATAATGCTACGTATCGGTTAAGTAATTTTCGCCCCCTTTGCGCCACGCACTCCGGAGACGATAACGGCACTCCGGCCTTAATCCTTATCGAGTTTGTACGGCGTTACGTCCATGCCGAAGTGGAGATTCAGGTTGTTCAACAGATCATCCAGCTCCGTCAGCGACTTCTTGCCGAAGTTACGGAATTTCAACAGATCGTTCCGATTGTACCGTACCAGATCTCCGATCGTGTCCACTTCTGCCGCTTTCAGACAGTTCAGCGCACGCACGGAGAGATCCTGATCTGAAAGTTTCGTCTTGAGCAGCTGCCGCATGTGCAGAACGTCCTCGTCGAACTCCTCGGACATGTTGGTCTCTTCCAGATTCAGCGTGATCTTCTCGTCGGAGAAGAGCATGAAGTGCTGGATCAGAATCCGTGCAGCCTCTTTCAACGCCTCTTTCGGGTGAATGGAACCGTCCGTAGTGATCTCCAGCGTGAGCTTCTCGTAGTCGGTTTTCTGCTCCACGCGGTAGTTCTCCACAGCGTATTTCACATTCTTGATCGGCGTGTGGATCGAGTCGATGGCCAGCACGCCGAACTCGGCATCCGGCTGGCGGTTCTCCTCGGCCGGCACGTAACCGCGACCCTTGCAGATGGTCAGCACCATCTGGAGTTTGGTCTCCGGCGTCAGGTGACAGATCACCAGATCAGGATTCAGTACTTTAAAATTCGTAAGGAAATTCGAGATGTTCCCTGCCGTCAGTTCGCTCTGTCCCGCCACGTTGATGGTTACGGTTTCCGTATCCACGTTTTCCACCGTCCTGACAAAACGCACCTGCTTGAGATTGAGGATTATGTCAATCATCCCCTCCATGACACCGGGGATAGCGGCAAATTCATGATCGACGCCGGTAACTCTGACATTCGTAATCGCATACCCTTCCAGCGAAGAGAGCAGAATACGGCGCAGCGCATTGCCGATCGTCATACCGAATCCCGGCTCCAACGGACGGAACTCAAACTTTCCGAACTGGGAGGTAGACTCAAGCATAATGACCTGTTCAGGCTTCTGGAATGCTAATATTGCCATAATTTTCGCTTTATTAATCTTTGTTTTTTCGTGCTGCATCATTGCGGGGCTAAGCCGCCGACCGCCTCCCGCAGGAATCGGAGTGCGGAATTGTCATCCGCACCCCGTCTTCCGTATGCGAAGCGGCGGCAGAACTGCCTGTATCCCTCGCCCGATAGGAAAACCGGACGAAGAATGCCGCGGTCAGAGACTATTTCGAATAGAGTTCGACGATGAGCTGCTCCTTGATGTTCTCGGGGATATCCTCCCGCTCCGGTCTCTGGAGGAAACGGCCCGTCATCGTTGCGGAATCCCATTCCAGCCACGAATAACGGTTGCGTTTGCCGGCGAGCGACTCGGTGATCACCTCAAGGCTCTTCGATTTCTCGCGTACAGCGACAACATCACCGATCTTCAGGCTGTAGGAAGGAATGTTCACTACAACGCCGTTCACCGTGATGTGACGGTGGGAAACGAGCTGACGGGCAGCAGCACGCGTCGGAGCGATACCCAAACGGAATACGACGTTGTCCAGACGCGACTCGAGCAGTTTCAACAGGTTCTCACCCGTAATACCACCCATGCGGGCAGCCTCCTCGAACGTTTTGTGGAACTGTTTCTCCAGAATTCCGTAGGTATATTTGGCTTTCTGCTTTTCGCTCAGCTGCGTACCGTACTCCGATACTTTTTTGCGTTTGCGGTTGATGCCGTGCTGTCCGGGAGGATAGTTCTTTTTCTCCAGCGATTTGTCCACGCCGTAGATTGCCTCACCGAACTTACGAGCGACCTTGGTTTTTGGTCCTATGTATCTTGCCATTGTTTTGCTTAATTTTTGTATTTACGCATATCGCGCCGTCATGAATCCACGCTTTGAAAACGCGTCGAACCGGTCTCGGCGCTGATGACCGAACAAAATCCGAACGGTATAATCGTTCTGCAATTATACGCGACGGCGGTTGGGCGCACGGCATCCGTTGTGGGGCATCGGCGTAACGTCGATGATCTCCATCACTTCGATACCGGCACCGTGAATCGTACGGATAGCCGACTCACGACCCGAACCGGGACCTTTTACATAAACTTTTACCTTGCGAAGACCTGCGTCGTAAGCGACTTTGGCGCAATCGCCGGCTGCCATCTGGGCTGCATAGGGAGTGTTCTTCTTGGAACCTCTAAAGCCCATCTTACCAGCCGAGCTCCAACTAATAACCTCTCCGGCGCCATTGGTCAGGGTCACGATCACGTTGTTGAACGTAGAATGAACGAATGCCATACCTATGGGTTCAACCTTAACGACCCTTTTCTTCGTTACTCCTGTTTTCTTTGCCATATCAACTCTTCGAAATTATTACTTGGTTGCTTTCTTCTTGTTAGCCACAGTCTTCTTCTTACCCTTACGCGTACGGGCGTTGTTCTTGGTGCTCTGGCCGCGTACGGGAAGACCGAGACGGTGACGGATACCGCGGTAACAGCCGATATCCATCAGTCGTTTGATGTTCAGCTGTACCTGCGAACGGCATTCGCCTTCTACTTTGATGCCGCTTTCGGCAATTGCGTTACGAATGGCTGCAACCTGGTCGTCGTTCCAATCCTGCACTTTCATGTTCGGATCTACGCCGGCCATATTGAGGATCTTCAGCGAAGTACTGCGGCCGATGCCATAGATATACGTGAGGCCTATTTCGCCGCGTTTGTTCTTGGGTAAATCTACACCTACTATACGTGCCATAAATCTTTCCTTTAATTTAAATTAACCTTGGCGCATTTTGTACTTCGGGGTCTTTTTGCAGATCACATAAAGTTTGCCCTTACGCCGAACGATCTTGCAGTCCTCGCTTCGTTTCTTAATTGATGCTTTTACTTTCATCTTGTAAACATCTTTCAAATTTACCAAATGTATCGGGAAACTTTCCGTCGCCGACCGTTTCGCAACGGTCTTCCGGCATCACGCCCGACGGAGCCGTCTCCTGCTATTTGTAGCGGAAAGAGATCCGCCCCTTCGTCAGATCGTAGGGGGACATTTCCACTTTCACCTTGTCACCGGGCAGGATCTTGATGTAGTGCATCCGCATCTTGCCCGATATATGGGCGGTAATGACATGTCCGTTGTCGAGCTCCACGCGGAACATCGCGTTGGACAACGCTTCGGTAATCGTACCGTCCTTTTCGATAGCTGCCTGTTTTGCCATAAGAGTTTTTCAGTTTTTCCATTGTTTCGGCCCGTTTCCGAGGCCGCCCGACCGCATCGGACTCCGATTCGGCCGATTGTTGCCGCCACGGATCGACCCGTAACTATGAAATCGCTTTTTCGATGATTCCGAAATCCGTCAGTACGTCTGCGCCGCCTTTGCGGATGGCCACTGCAAATTCAAAGTGAGCCGAAGGTTTGCGGTCGGCGGTACGCACCGTCCAGCCGTCTTCTTCAAACACCACATGCTTGCGACCCAGGTTGATCATGGGTTCGATGCAGATCACCATGCCTTCCTTCAAAAGCGGTCCCCTACCGCGCATCCCGTAGTTGGGTACCTCCGGATCCTCGTGCATGTCCCGGCCAAGGCCGTGTCCCACGAGTTCCCGTACGACCGAAAAGCCGTTCGCTTCGGCATGTCCTTGCACAGCCGCGGCGATATCGCCGACGCGGTTGCCCGCTTTCGCCTGTGCGACACCTTTATAAAGAGCTTCCTTGGTTACTTGCAGGAGCTTGGCTACCTGCGGATCGACGTTGCCTACCGCAAAGGTATAGGCCGAATCGCCATAGAACCCCTTCATAACCGTGCCACAATCCACCGAAACGATGTCGCCCTCTTTCAGGGCATAGGAGGAGGGAATACCGTGTACAATCTGTTCGTTCACCGAGATGCACAGGGTATTGGGGAAACCTCCGTACCCGAGGAAGCCGGGAACTGCTCCGTGAGAACGGATGAACTCTTCGGCAATGGCGTCGAGTTCGAGCGTCGTGACGCCCGGGGCGATATGCTTGCCCACTTCGGCCAATGTTGCGCTGACGAGCAGATTGTTCTCACGCAGCAGTTCGATTTCTTCCTCTGTCTTAATCGTTACCATACGATTTCAAAACTCATAAAAGCAGTTACGCATCATTACATGCCGCTGCGACCCTTGATACGGCCGGTCTTCATCAGACCGTCGTAGTGACGGAGCAACAAGTAACTTTCAATCTGCTTGAGAGTGTCGAGAATCACACCGATCAAGATCAGCAGCGACGTTCCGCCGAAGAAGAGCGAGAACTGCGTGCTGATGCCCAGCTTCGACGCAAAGGCCGGCAGAATGGCCACCAGTGCGAGGAAGATGGAACCCGGAAGGGTGATTCGCGTCATGATCGTGTCGAGATAACGCGACGTCTCCTTGCCCGGTTTTACGCCGGGAATGAAGCCGCCGTTGCGTTTCAGCTCGTCCGCCATCATGTTGGGGTTCACGATGATCGCCGTATAGAAATAGGTAAACAGGATCACCAATATTGCAAATACGAGATTGTACCAAAAACCGGTATAGTTGGCCATCGCGGCGCCAACCTTGCCTCCGAACAGCATCGGGATGAACATGATGGCCTGCGCGAAGATGATAGGCATCACGTTGGCGGCATTCAGTTTCAGCGGGATGTACTGACGTACGCCGCCGTACTGTTTGTTACCGACAATACGTTTCGCATACTGCACCGGCACTCTTCTCACGGCCTGCAACACGGAGATCGTGGCCATGAAAACGAGGTAAAGCAGAACGATTTCGACAACCAGCATCACCATACCTCCGACCGAATCGGCCCAACGCATGTTGAACTCGACCAGCAATGCCTGAGGAAGGCGAGCCACGATACCCACCATGATGATGAGCGAAACGCCGTTACCGAGACCCTTGTCCGTTATCTTCTCGCCGAGCCACATCACGAACATGGTGCCGGCGGTAAGTACCACGATGGTGCTGACCTTGAACAGGAAGTTGTCAGGACCCAATACGAAAGCCTCGCCCGGAAGCTTGTGGTAGAGGTTGGCGATATAGGCCGATCCCTGCAGCAACAGCACGATGATGGTCAGGTACCTCGTCCATTGGTTCATTTTGCGACGACCGCTCTCGCCCTCGCGCTGCATGCGCTGGAAGTAGGGAATCACCATACCTACCAGCTGCATGATAATCGAGGCCGAGATGTAAGGCATCACACCCAACGCGAAGATCGAAGCGTTAGCGAATGCGCCTCCGGAAAAAATATCCAGAAGACCAAGCAATCCGGTACCGGATACTTGGTCTGCAAGCGAAGACAACGCATTGGGATCGATACCGGGAATCACCACAAAACTTCCGAACCGATATATAAGAAGAAGGCCGAGCGTATAGAGAATACGTTTTTTCAGCTCCTCTATCTTAAATATGTTCTGGAATGTTTGGATAAGTTTCTTCACGGCTGTCGAAATATTAGAGTTTTACAACAGTGCCTGCTTTCGCTTCGATGGCAGCCGCAGCGCTCTTGCTGAATGCATGAGCCGTTACGGTAACCGCTTTCGAGAGCGTACCGTTGCCGAGTACTTTCACGCGGTCGTTCTTGGAAACGAATCCGGCTTCGATCAGGGTTTCTACATTCACCTCGGACAGGTTGCCCTGCGTAGCCAGCGCGTCGATTACGCTCAGGTTGATCGGTTTGTATTCCACCCTTTTCAGGTTGGTGAAACCGTACTTCGGCAAACGCCTCTGCAAAGGCATCTGACCGCCCTCGAAGCCCAGCTTGCGGGAGTAGCCCGAACGCGACTGAGCTCCTTTGTGACCACGCGTAGACGTGCCGCCGTAACCGGAACCCTGACCGCGGCCGATACGCTTCTCGTGATGCGTCGAGCCTGCTACGGGTTTAAGATTGTTCAGATTCATGATTATCTCAATGTTTAATTTACAAACTGTTGTTTGTATCCGTCACACGGCCGATGGCCGACCGTCCTTCCGGATGCGGAGCGCTCCTGCCTGACGGGAAACCCGCTCGACAGGAACTTTCCGATACTATTTTTCGGCTTCCACCTTAACGAGGTGTTTCACCTTCTCGATCATGCCCAAGATGATCGCCGAATCCTCGTGTTCTACGGTCTGGTGCATTTTGCGAAGGCCGAGCGCGTCGAGGTTCTTTTTCTGACGGGCGGTAGCGCCGATACGGCTGCGTACCTGGGTGATTTTCAATTTTGCCATAACGCTGTTCCCTTATTAACCGTTAAACACTTTGTTCAGGGAGATACCGCGGGCCTGAGCGACCGTATGTGCATCGCGCAGTTCGGTCAGTGCGCCGATCGTCGCCTTCACGAGGTTGTGGGGGTTCGACGAACCCTTGCTCTTCGCCAGAATGTTCTTGATGCCCACGCTCTCGAATACGGCACGCATTGCACCACCGGCGATCACACCGGTACCGGGAGCTGCCGGACGGATCACGACTTTCGAGCCGTCATAACGGAACTCCTGATAGTGCGGAATCGTTCCGTTGATTACCGGGATCTTCACGAGATTCTTCTTGGCATCCTCCACGCCCTTGGCGATGGCAGCGGTTACCTCGCTGGCTTTGCCCAGACCGAAACCTACGATACCGTTCTCGTTACCTACCACGACGATTGCCGCAAAGCTGAATGTACGACCACCTTTCGTTACCTTGGTAACGCGCTGTACGCTTACGAGTCTGTCTTTCAGCTCGAGGTCGCTCGTTCTTACTTTCTTTATGTTGGTATTTGACATAATCGCTTAAAATTTAAGTCCGCCTTCCCTTGCGGCATCGGCCAACTGTTTAACACGTCCGTGGTAAAGGTAACCGTTACGGTCGAACGAAACCGTCGTGATGCCCTTCGCAGCAGCACGCTCGGCAGCGAGCTTGCCCACGATGGCAGCCTCCTGGCATTTGTTCACGCCCTTTACCTGCTCGGCAACCTCTTTGTCGAGGGAAGAAGCCGAAGCCAGAGTAACGCCACGCAGGTCGTCGATGAACTGCACATAGATCTGCTTGTTACTTCTGAACACGGTCATACGAGGTCTCTCAGCCGTTCCGCTCACTTTCTTGCGGATACGCATCTTGATCCTGTTGCGTCTTTCTATCTTATTCATTGACATAGCCTTACGTTTTTACTATTTTGCATTTGCACTCTTACCTGCCTTGCGACGGAGCTCTTCTCCTACGAAGCGGATACCTTTACCCTTGTACGGTTCGGGCTTGCGGAGTGAACGTATCTTGGCAGCCACCTGGCCGATGAGCTGTTTGTCGCAGCTCTTCAAGGTAAGGATCGGCGCGTTCTTCTTCTCCTGAACGACGTCGGCCTTGATCTCCGGCGGCAACATGAAATGAATATCGTGCGAAAAACCGAGCGAGAACTCGATGATCTGACCTTTGACTTCGGCTTTGTAACCGACACCGATCAGTTCCTGTTTGATCTCATAGCCTTTCGATACGCCCGTTACCATATTCTGAATGAGGGCGCGGTAAAGCCCGTGCAGGGAACGGTGGCGCGGCTGATCCGTAGGACGTGTTACTGTCAATACGTTTCCCTCCACGGTGACCTTGATGTCCGGATCTACTTTCTGGCTCAGTTCACCCAGAGGTCCTTTCACGCTTACCACGTTCTTGTCGGAGACCGTTACGGTAACTCCTGCGGGCAGGTTTACAGGCAATCTTCCAATTCTTGACATTGTTCTTATCGTTTGATTAAATTCCGAAACGCTCAAAAACACTTCCGATCAGGCTCCAAGCCGACCGGAGTTGTTCCTCAGCCTCTCGTTAGTAGATGAAACACAAAACTTCACCGCCTACGTTCTCCTGACGAGCGCGTTTGTCGGTCATGATACCTTTCGGAGTCGATACGATAGCGATTCCGAGACCATTCTGCACCTTCGGCATCTCCTTGGCGCCGGCATAGCGGCGGAGACCCGGACGGCTTACGCGCTGAAGGCCTTTGATTGCATTCGTTTTCGTCTGCGGGTTGTATTTGAGAGCGATCTTGATGGTTGCGTGACCGCGCTCGTCCTCCCCGAACTTGTACGCCAGGATATAGCCCTGATCGTACAGAATTTTGGTGATCTCCTGCTTAATTTTTGAACCGGGAGCTTCAACCACTTTGTGGTTGGCTTTCACCGCGTTTCTAATTCTTGTCAGAAAATCCGCGATTGGATCTGTCATAATGATTTAGAAATTAAAAATTAAAACACATTTCAGGCACTCGTACCCTTACTGCCGAAACAGCACAAGCGGAGCGTTCCTCCCGCCGTACTGCAGATAGGTACAAGTCCCCTATTTCATTTGCTCTGTGGATCTTACGGCTATTCCGGACGGCTCGAATGCGTCCGGAATAGATCCGTTTGTCCACAAAAGACCGCACAAAAGTACACTTTTTCGGCGTAATTCATTCATGCGGAGCCTAAAAAAGCGAAATATACAGGCACATTTCGCTTTTTTTCCGTTCCTGTTTCGGTTCGACCGCCGGCATGTGCCGATGGATCCGAAAGGCGGACGGTTCTCCGTCGTGACTACCAGGACGCCTTCTTAACTCCGGGGATAAGGCCTTTGGATGCCATCTCGCGGAACTGAATACGGCTGATACCGAACTGGCGCATGTAACCTTTCGGACGACCGGTCAGCATGCAACGGTTGTGCAGACGGATCGGGTTGGAGTTGCGGGGCAGTTTGCTCAGACCCTCCTGATCGCCGGCAGCCTTCAGCGCAGCACGTTTCTCAGCATATCTGTTCACGAGTTTAAGACGCTTAACCTCGCGGGCTTTCATCGATTCTTTTGCCATATCGAATTTGCTTCTTTTAATGTGTCCCCCTGTCCGCCGTCCACAAGGGACGCGAACAGGGACCCATTTGATTCGTTAGTTCTTTTTTGCGTTTTTGAACGGAAGGCCGAACTCGCGGAGCAGGGCGTAAGCCTCCTCGTCGGTCTTCGCGCTGGTCACGAACGTGATCTCCATACCGAAGAGCTTGGTGATCTTGTCGATGTCGATCTCCGGGAAGATGATCTGCTCTGCGATGCCGAGCGTATAGTTGCCTTTGCCGTCGAATTTCTCGTTGATACCCTTGAAGTCGCGGATACGCGGCAGGGCAACAGCGATCAGACGCTCGAGGAACTCGTACATCTTGTCGGCGCGCAGCGTTACCATAACGCCGATCGGCATGCCCTTACGCAGTTTGAAGTTCGAGATATCCTTCCGCGAACGGGTGGCAACTGCTTTCTGGCCGGTGATCTGGGTAAGTTCCTCCATGGCAACGTCGATCAGCTTCTTGTCGGCGACAGCCTGACCCATACCCTGGTTGATCACGATCTTCTGGAGCTTCGGAACCTGCATGATGCTCTTGTAGCCGAACTCCTTCATCAGGGCAGGTACGATCTGCTCCCGATAGTTGGTCTTGAGTGTAGGTGTGTAATCAGCCATTATTTGATTTCCTCCCCAGATTTTTTAGCGTAACGAACTAATTTGCCATTCTCACCCGCGCGACGACCGATACGGGTAGGTTTGCCCGTTTTCGGGTCAGCCAACATCAGGTTGGATATGTGGATCGGAGCCTCCTGCTCGATGATACCACCGTTGGGATGCGCAGAGCTGGGTTTGGTGTGCTTCTTGACGATGTTGAAACCTTCTACGATAGCGCGCTGGTTCTTCACGTCCACCTCAAGTACACGGCCCGTTTTATCCTTGCTCTTGCTTTCACCGGCAATGACATACACGGTATCCCCTTTCTTGATATGTAACTTTGCTGACATTTTTCCTGTTTGTTTCGGGCCTTCGCCTCCCGCAACCGTCCGCAGGGAGGATCGCGTTCGACGAAGACGTAATGATAATCGGTTTACAATACTTCAGGTGCCAGAGAGATGATCTTCATGTACTGGTCGCGCAACTCGCGGGCTACCGGACCGAAGATACGGGTTCCTCTCATTTCACCCTGGTTGTTCAGAAGTACCACGGCGTTGTCATCGAAACGAATGTAAGAGCCGTTTGCGCGTCTGATCTCCTTTTTGGTGCGGACAACGACCGCCTTAGATACCGTGCCCTTCTTGATATCTCCCGACGGAGAGGCACTCTTGACGCTCACCACAATCTTATCGCCGATCGTAGCGTAACGCTTGCGCGTTCCGCCCAACACACGGATGCAAAGGACCTCTTTGGCACCGCTGTTGTCGGCTACTGTCAATCTGCTTTCCTGTTGTATCATGACTATTTAGCTCTTTCAATAATTTCTACCAATCTCCAACGTTTCGTTTTGCTCAACGGACGGGTCTCCATGATGCGTACGGTATCGCCCTCGTTGCACGTATTGGTATCGTCCTGAGCGGTGAACTTGGTCGTCTTGTTCACGAACTTACCGTAGATCGGGTGTTTCACCTTTCTCTTTACTGCCACCACAATGGATTTGTCCATTTTGTTGCTGACAACTACCCCGATTCTTTCCTTTCTGAGATTTCTTTCCATAGTAGTGCGGTAATTATTTGTCCATCTTTTCGTGCAGAATGGTCATCATGCGTGCGATGTCGCGACGGGCATTCTTGATATTCTGCGGATTCTCAATCTGCGAGACTGCGTGCGTAACCTTCAACTTGTTCAGATTGGCCTTTTCAGCCTCGATACGCTCCTGCAGGTCTGCTACAGAGAGTTCTTTGATTTCTGCTGTTTTCATGCTCGATCTGTTTTAGTTTTTGGTTTCCGTATAATCACGCCTTACGACGAACTTGGTAGCGATCGGAAGTTTCTGGGCGCCGAGACGGAGGGCTTCCTGAGCCACTGCCAACGGCACACCTTCTGCTTCGATGAGGATACGACCCGGAGTTACGGGAGCCACGAATCCTTCGGGCGAACCTTTACCTTTACCCATACGCACCTCGGCCGGCTTCTTCGTAATGGGTTTGTCGGGGAATATCCTGATCCAGATCTGACCTTCACGTTTCATGTAACGTACGATAGCCTGACGGGCAGCCTCGATCTGACGACCGGTGATCCAGGTCGAGTCGAGCGCCTTGATACCGAAGGAGCCGAACGCAAGCTGGTTGCCTCTCTGGGCAAGACCTTTCATGCGGCCCTTCTGCATCCTTCTGAATTTGGTCTTTTTTGGCTGTAACATGGTTATCTCTTTTTTTAATTTTCATGTAATCAGGGGGAATCCGCCGGTTGGCCTCACGGCAACCGATCGGGATTCCGGCGCCTCGGACTATCGTGCCTGACGGTCGCCTCCCCTCCTTCTTCTGTTACCGTCGCGTTTGCCACGGGGTCCGCGATCGTCGCGACGATTGCCTTCGCTGTTGTTACCCGAGAACGAGTTGGCTCCGGCAATCTCGAACAGATCACGTTTGCCATACACCTCGCCCGTGCAGATCCACACTTTCACACCGAGGATACCGACTTTCGTCAGTGCCTCTGCCAGTGCGTAATCCACATCGGCACGGAAGGTATGCAACGGCACACGACCTTCTTTATACGTTTCGTTACGAGCCATTTCGGCACCGCCTACACGACCGGCGATCTGAATCTTGATACCCTCGGCACCCATGCGCATCGTCGAAGCGATGGCGGTCTTGATGGCACGACGGTAGGAAACGCGGCCTTCGAGCTGGCGGGCGATGTTGTTGGCTACGATCACAGCATCCACTTCGGGACGTTTTACCTCGAAGATGTTGATCTGAACCTCCTTGCCGGTCAGCTTCTTCAGCTCCTCTTTCAGTTTGTCCACTTCCTGACCGCCTTTGCCGATGATGATACCGGGGCGAGCCGTAGATATGGTAACCGTTACGAGCTTCAGCGTTCTTTCGATGATGATCTTCGAAATGCTTGCTTTAGCCAGACGGGCATTCAGGTATTTGCGGATTTTGGTATCCTCTACCAGCTTGGACGAGAAGTCTTTCCCTCCGAACCAGTTGGACTCCCAGCCACGGATTACGCCGAGGCGGTTAGCTATCGGATTTACTTTCTGTCCCATCTTAGTTTGCTTTTTCTTCGGTTATCTTTTTATCTACAACAATCGTAACGTGATTGGAACGCTTGCGGATGCGGTGAGCGCGACCCTGGGGTGCAGGCTGAATACGTTTCAGCATGCGGGCGCTATCCACCATGATCTCCTTGACGTAAAGCGTGTTGTCCTCCAGACGCTGACCTTCGTTCTTGGCCTCCCAGTTGGCGATTGCCGAACGGAGGAGTTTCTCCAGACGAACGGAAGCTTCTTTCTTGGAGTAACGCAGCAGAGCCAGCGCCCTGCTCACTTCCACGCCACGGATGGTATCGGCTACGATACGCATTTTACGCGGGGAGGTGGGGCAGTCACGCAGCGAGGCAATGGCTATCTGCTTCTTCTCGGCCTTCATTCTTTCGGCCATTTCGTGTTTTCTCGATCCCATTTCCTACTTATTTTTTTCTGTTACCGGCGTGACCGCGGAAAGTACGCGTCGGGGCGAACTCTCCGAGCTTATGGCCTACCATATTTTCAGTTACATAAACGGGGATGAATTTGTTCCCGTTGTGAACGGCAATGGTCTGCCCCACGAAATCGGGGGAGATCATGCTTGCCCTCGACCATGTCTTGATGACATTCTTCTTGCCGCTCTCGTTCTGCGCGATGACGCGCTTTTCGAGTTTCGGTTCGATATAGGGTCCTTTTTTTAATGAACGACTCATTATGCTATTATTTTTTTGATTTGCCTTTTTGTTCAGGTAAAGCAGCTATGCCGCCCTACTTTTTCTTTCTCGAAATAATGAACTTGGAGGTAGTCTTCTTCGGGTTGCGGGTCTTGTAACCTTTGGCGAGCAAACCTTTGCGCGAACGCGGGTGACCACCCGAAGAACGGCCTTCACCACCACCCATGGGGTGATCGACAGGGTTCATCGTTACACCACGGTTGTGCGGTCTGCGACCCAACCAGCGGTTGCGGCCGGCTTTACCGTGCTGCTCGAGGCTGTGGTCGGGGTTGGATACGGCACCGATCGTGGCACGGCAGGAGGTAAGCACCATACGGGTTTCGCCCGAAGGAAGTTTGATAATAGCATATTTGCCTTCGCGAGCCAGCAGCTGGGCGTAGGCACCGGCGCTACGAGCCATAACGGCTCCCTGACCGGGGTAGAGTTCGATAGCGTGGATGACCGTACCGAGCGGAATCTCCGCCAGCAGCAGCGTGTTGCCCACTTCGGGAGCTACGCCGGCGCCGCTGAGCAGCGTCTGGCCGATCTTCAGACCGTTCGGAGCGAGGATGTAGCTTTTCTCGCCGTTTGCGTAAACGATCAGAGCGATGCGGGCCGAACGGTTCGGGTCGTACTCGATGGTCTTCACCGTAGCGGGCATGCCGTCGTTGGCACGTTTGAAGTCGATGATACGGTACATCTGTTTGTGACCGCCGCCGCGATAGCGAACAGTCATCTTACCGCTGCTGTTACGACCGCCGGTGCTTTTCTTCGGCTCGAGCAGCGATTTCTCAGGAGCGCCCGTGGTGATCTCCTCGAACGTTCCGGCGATCTTATGTCTTGTACCCGGAGTTACGGGTTTGAACTTTCTTACTGCCATCTCTCTTAGATATTACTGTAAAAATCAATGGTGTCCCCCTCTTTCAGGGTAACGATCGCCTTTTTGTAGTGGTTGCCGCGACCTTCGAGCAGACCGCTTTTGGTGTAACGGCTTTTCTCCTTGCCCATGTAGTTGATCGTATTGACATCGGTCACCACCACACCGTACATATCCTCTACGGCCTGACGGATCTGCAACTTGTTAGCCCTGCGATCAACTATGAAAGCGAAACGGTTGAGTTTTTCGCCCTGCGCGGTCATCTTCTCAGTGAGAACCGGCTTGATAATAATTTCCATTTCCATAATTCTCGTTAAGCTAACATTTCGTTGATTACGTTCACCGCACCTTCTGCGATCACTACGCTCGATGCGTTCATCACATCGTAGGTGTTCAGGCTCTCGGCGGGGATTACCTTTACGTTCTGAAGGTTGCGGGCCGACAACAGAATATTCTGGTTCGACTCGGGCAGTACGACGAGAATCTTGCGATCGTTCACCTTGAGGTTGTTCATCATGGCAACGATGGTCTTCGTACGCGGAGCTTCGATCGAGAAATCTTCTACGACTTTGATAGCCTCGCCCTTCATCTTATAAGAGAGTGCGCTGCGACGTGCCAGTCTTTTGAGCTTCTTGTTGAGCTTGAAGCTGTAATCGCGCGGTACCGGACCGAATACGCGACCGCCACCGGGGAAGAGCGGCGACTTGATGCTGCCCGAACGGGCGCCGCCGGTACCTTTCTGGCGTTTCAGTTTACGGGTCGAACCGGCGACTTCATTGCGCTGTTTCGACTTGTGCGTACCCTGACGGCCGTTGGCCATGTACTGCTTCACGTCGAGGTAAATGGCGTGATCGTTGGGTTCCACGCCGAAGACCGCATCCTCAAGAACAACTTTCTTGCCGGTCTCCTCTCCTGAGGTCTTATAAACAGTTAATTCCATCTCCTACTTCTCGATTAATAAATAAGAACCCTTTGCTCCCGGGATCGAACCTTTCACGAGGATAAGGTTATTTTCGGGAATTACCTTGAGAACCTTCAGGTTAAGCACCTTAACCTGCGTGCCGCCTGCCTGTCCGGGAAGTCGCTTGCCCTTGAATACCCTCGACGGATACGAAGATGCACCGAGCGAACCCGGCTTACGCTGACGGTTGTGCTGGCCGTGCGTCTGGCCACCCACACCTGCGAAACCGTGACGTTTTACAACGCCCTGATATCCCTTACCTTTGGAAACGCCCGTTACATCGACCCACTCGCCGTCGGCGATCGTGTCTACCGTAATGGTGTCACCAAGGTTTACTTCGGGGAAATCACGGAACTCCGCCACCTTGCGTTTGGGAGTCGTGCCTGCTTTCGCGAAGTGTCCTGCCAAGCATTTGCTGGTTTGTTTTTCGCTCTTTTCGTCATAGGCAAGCTGAACCGCAGCATAACCATCTTTTTCTACGGTCTTGATTTGCGTAACTACACAGGGACCAGCCTCGATAACAGTGCATGGTATGTTTTTACCCTCGGCACTGTAAACGGAAGTCATTCCGATTTTTTTTCCAATGAGTCCTGACATTTTAGTGTCTGATTACTTGTTACTTGGTGTTGTGTATAAAAATGCTTTGTGTGTGTTTGCATTCTGTTTCCGCGCGGAGGCCGTTTCCCCGCATTCGGGGAACGGTCCGCATCGGAGGTTGTCGGTTTTGGAGCCGCCGGTCTTACCTTTCCGGCTCCAGGCGCGTCTCAGACTTTGATCTCCACCTCTACGCCCGAAGGAAGCTCCAGCTTCATCAGCGCGTCGATCGTTTTGGGAGTCGAGCTGTAGATGTCCAGAATACGTTTGAACGTAGAGAGCTGGAACTGCTCACGTGCCTTCTTGTTTACGAAAGTCGAACGGTTCACCGTAAAGATCTGCTTCTGGGTAGGAAGCGGTATCGGACCGCTGACTACGGCGCCGGTACTTTTTACGGTCTTCACGATCTTCTCGGCCGACTTGTCGACCAGATTGTGATCGTACGATTTCAGTTTTATTCTAATCTTTTGGCTCATATCGTTGTTTCGAACCTTTTAATTTTTGTTATTCAAGTTTACATCCGTCGGGTTTACTCAACGTCTTTCCGGCGACCGGCGTTCTTCTCGATGATCTCCTTGGAGACGTTGGCCGGAACTTCCTCGAAGTGCGAGAACTCCATCGAAGAGGTTGCACGACCCGACGAAAGCGTACGGAGAACCGTCACGTAACCGAACATCTCGGAGAGAGGTACCTTGGCCTTGATAGCACGGGCATTGCCCTTCTGCTCCATACCGGAAACCTGGCCGCGACGTTTGTTCAGGTCGCCGATGATATCGCCCATGTACTCCTCGGGGGTAACCACCTCCACGGACATGATCGGCTCCTTGATGACCGGACGGGCTTTCGCACCGGCTACACGGAAGGCGTTGCGGGCAACGATTTCGAACGACAGCGAGTCGGAGTCCACCGGGTGGAACGAACCGTCGCGGAGGATAACCTTCATGCTGTCTACGCTGAAGCCTGCGAGCGGGCCGTTGGCCATGGCAGCTGCGAAACCTTTCTGTACCGACGGGATGAACTCTTTCGGGATGTTACCACCCTTCACCTCATCGATGAACTGCAGACCGGTAACGCCTTCGTCGGCCGGGCCGATCTGGAAGACGATGTCGGCGAACTTACCACGACCACCGGACTGTTTCTTGAATACCTCGCGATGCTCAACCGGAGCCGTAAGAGCCTCCTTGTAGTTAACCTGGGGCTGACCCTGGTTGATCTCGACGCCGAACTCACGTTTCAGACGGTCAACGATAATGTCGAGGTGCAGCTCACCCATACCGCTGATCACGGTCTGACCCGAATCCTCGTCGGTGTGTACGGTGAAGGTCGGGTCCTCTTCAGCCAGCTTGCTGAGGGCAACGCCGAGCTTGTCGAGATCCTTCTGGGTCTTGGGTTCTACGGCCAGGCCGATCACCGGCTCGGGGAAGGTCATCGATTCGAGAATGATCGGATCCTTCTCGTCGCAGAGCGTGTCGCCCGTGCGGACATCCTTGAAGCCGACTACGGCGCAGATGTCGCCGGCACCTACAACCTCCAGCGGGTTCTGCTTGTTGGCGTGCATCTGGTAGATACGGCTGATACGCTCCTTCTTGCCCGAACGCGAGTTGAACACGTAGCTACCGGCTTCGAGTTTACCGGAGTAAACGCGCACGAATGCCAGACGGCCTACATACGGGTCGGTTGCGATCTTGAAGGCGAGGGCGCAGAACGGTTCCGACTCCGACGGGTGACGGATCACCTCTTCGCCGGTTGCGGGGTTCGTACCCTTGATAGCCTCGACATCCAGCGGCGACGGCAGGAATGCGATCACCGAGTCGAGCAGCAGCTGGACGCCCTTGTTCTTGAACGACGAACCGCAAAGCATCGGGACGATAGCCATCTCGATGGTGGCCTTGCGGATGGCAACCTTCAGTTCCTCGGGAGTGATCGACTCCGGATCCTCGAAGAATTTCTCCATCAGCGCCTCGTCAGCGGTAGCGGCCTCCTCGATGAGCTTGTTGCGCCACTCCTCCACTTCTGCCTTCATGTTGGCCGGAACCTCCTCGTAGGTGTAGTTTACGAGTTCGTTCTTCTTGGCGTCGTCGTAGATGAGCGCCCTATTATAAATAAGGTCTACCACACCGACGAACTTGTCTTCCGAACCGATCGGCAGGGCGATCGGCACTGCGTTGGCACCCAGACGCTCTTTTACCTGTGCGCAAACGGCCAGGAAGTCGGCACCCGTACGGTCCATCTTGTTCACATAGCCGATACGGGGTACGTTGTATTTGTCTGCCTGACGCCATACTGTCTCGGACTGGGGCTCCACACCGCCTACTGCGCAGAAGGTAGCCACAGCGCCGTCGAGGACGCGGAGCGAACGCTCCACC
The DNA here is from genome assembly GCA_949287525.1 of uncultured Rikenellaceae bacterium. Taxonomy (GTDB): domain Bacteria; phylum Bacteroidota; class Bacteroidia; order Bacteroidales; family Rikenellaceae; genus Tidjanibacter. Next base: position 75,747 of record CASEGL010000002.1, on the reverse strand, counting down.
TCCACGGTGAAGTCCACGTGTCCGGGAGTGTCGATCAGGTTGATCTGATAGGTCTTGTCCTCATAGTGCCAGAAGGCGGTCGTCGCAGCGGAGGTAATGGTGATGCCTCGCTCCTGCTCCTGAACCATCCAGTCCATGGTGGCAGCACCCTCGTGTACCTCACCGATCTTGTGCGTCTTACCCGTGTAGAACAGGATACGCTCGGACGTCGTGGTCTTACCGGCATCGATGTGGGCCATGATGCCGATGTTGCGTGTATATTTAAGATCTCTTGCCATAATAACTCCCGTCTCCTAGAATCTGAAGTGAGCAAACGCCTTGTTGGCCTCAGCCATACGGTGCATCTCCTCTTTACGTTTAAAGGCAGCGCCCTCCTGATTGTAGGCGGCGATAATCTCGGCCGACAGTTTCTCGGCCATCGATTTCCCGGCGCGTTTACGAGAATAAAGGACAAGATTCTTCATCGAAAGGGATATCTTGCGCTCGGGTCTTACCTCGGTAGGAACCTGGAACGTGGCGCCGCCGATACGACGGGATTTCACCTCAACTTGCGGAGTGATGTTCTCCAACGCCTGCTTCCAAATCTCCAGAGGAGCCTTGTCCGCGTCCTTCATCTTCTCGCCGACGATATCCAACGCATCGTAGAATATCGTGTAAGCAATACTCTTCTTACCATCCACCATCAGGTTGTTTACAAACCTTGTCACAAGTACATCATTGAACTTGGGATCCGGAAGTAGAATTCGCTTTTTAGGCTTAGCTTTTCTCATTTTACTAAAAAAATACTTCAGTTTTGTTTTGTGGCGTCTTTCATCTCACGGCCGCCCGACACCGAACTGCGGCCGCCTGTCAAAAAAGTCCGGAGGCTATTTCTTCTTAGCCGGAGCTGCTCCCGGTTTCGGTCTCTTGGCACCGTATTTGGAACGACGCTGACGACGGCCATCCACACCTGCGGAGTCAAGCGCACCGCGCACGAGATGGTAACGCACACCAGGGAGGTCTTTCACACGACCGCCACGAACCAGCACGATCGAGTGCTCCTGCAGGTTATGGCCTTCGCCCGGAATGTAGGCGTTCACCTCTTTCTGGTTGGTCAGTTTCACCCTCGCAACCTTACGCATGGCCGAGTTAGGCTTCTTAGGCGTAGTCGTGTACACACGCACGCAAACGCCGCGCCGCTGCGGACAAGCGTCGAGTGCCGGAGCCTTGCTCTTGTCCTCCATCTGCACCCGTCCTTTTCTAACTAACTGTTGAATAGTTGGCATTGTAAAAATCCTTTGTCCTTTAGTTTAAACAACTTAGCTATCGATTTTCTCGTAATCCCGCTAATAAACGGAGTGCAAATATACTAATTTTTTCTCAACTGATCCTTTTTCCTTCATCTTTTTCACTTGTTTCGGACGGATTTTCAGCGTTTTCCGAAACTTTGCGCCAAGACAGCAATCTAAGATACTTATATTTCCGAAACTCTCATAATTTTTTCCTTAATTTTTTACTCCACCCGAAAGACAACGCCCTGTGACGACGTCCGTTACCCTGCATACGGCCGCTCCACCACACCACCGGATCCGCCGCCCTGCAGGGGGTGCTGCCGCCGAATATCCGCCCCGTTTCCGCCCGAAATGCAAAAAAGTTACGCGGGAATCCGTATCTTTGCCAGCTAACAGAAATCAAACACAATCCGCAAGATATGGAATATAATTTCCGTGAGATCGAACCTCGCTGGCAGCGCGAATGGGAGCGCCGCCACACCTATAAAGTAGAGATCGATCCGTCCCGCCCCAAATACTACGTCCTGGACATGTTCCCCTATCCGTCGGGTGCGGGTCTGCACGTGGGACACCCGCTGGGCTACATCGCCTCCGATATTTATACGCGCTACAAACGGCTGTGCGGCTTCAACGTACTCCACCCGATGGGCTTCGACTCCTTCGGCCTGCCCGCCGAGCAGTACGCCATCCAGACGGGCCAGCATCCGGCCGTCACGACCGCACAGAACATCGCCCGCTACCGCGAGCAGCTCGACAAGTTGGGCTTCTCGTACGACTGGAACCGCCAGATCGTCACCAGCGACCCGGACTACTACCACTGGACCCAGTGGGCTTTCCTGAAGATGTTCGACAGCTACTACTGCAACGACCGCCGGCAGGCGCGCCCGATCGCCGAGCTGACCGCCGCCTTCGACCGTTCCGGCACCGAAGGGCTGAACGTGGCCTGTACCGAGCACCTCTCCTTCACCGCGGCCGAATGGAAGGCCATGGACGAGAAGAAGCGTCAGGAGGTGCTGCTCAACTACCGCCTCGCCTACCGCGCCGACACGACGGTGAACTGGTGCGAGGGGCTGGGTACGGTGCTGGCCAACGACGAGGTGGTGAACGGCCTCTCCGTGCGCGGCGGCTATCCGGTCGTCCAGAAGCGGATGAAACAGTGGCTGCTGCGCGTGAGCGCCTATGCCGAGCGGCTGCTCGAAGGCATGGAGCGCCTGGACTGGAGCGAATCGCTCAAGGAGATCCAGCGCAACTGGATCGGCCGCAGCACGGGCGCCCAGCTCTTCTTCGACATCAAGGGGAGCGCCCACAAGCTGGAGATCTTCACCACCCGTCCCGATACGATTTTCGGATCGACCTTCATGGTGATCGCTCCGGAACATACACTGGTCGGCGAGCTGACCGTACCGGAGCGCCGCGAAGAGGTGGAAGCCTACCTCGCCGAAACGAAAAAACGGTCCGAACGCGAGCGCATGGCCGACACGAAGCGGGTCAGCGGCGTCTTCACGGGCGCCTACGCCATCAACCCCTTCAACGGCCGCGAGTTGCCGATCTACATCAGCGACTACGTGCTGGCCGGCTACGGCACGGGAGCGATCATGGCCGTGCCGGCACACGACTCCCGCGACTACGCCTTCGCCCGCCACTTCGGCCTGGAGCTGATCCCCGTTGTCGAGGGCGGCGACCTCTCGGTGGCCAGCTATGACGCCAAGGAGGGCCGGATGATCAACTCCGGATTCCTCGACGGTCTCGACGCGAAGGAGGCGATCGAGGCGATGTTCCGCGAGATCGAGGCGCGCGGCATCGGCCGCAAGCAGGTGAACTACCGCCTGCGCGACGCCATCTTCAGCCGCCAGCGCTACTGGGGCGAACCCTTCCCGATCTACTACAAGGACGACACGGCCTGCCCGCTGGGCGAAGACCAGCTGCCGCTCACGCTGCCCGAAATCTCCGAGTTCCGCCCCACCAGCAACGGCGAGCCGCCCCTCACCCGCGCCCAGGGATGGCACACGGCCGAAGGCTACCACTACGAGACGAGTACGATGCCGGGCTTTGCCGGTTCGTCGGCCTACTACTTCCGCTACATGGATCCCCACAACGACCGGATGCTCGTCAGCCCCGAAGCGAACGCCTACTGGCGGAGCGTCGACCTCTATGTCGGTGGCATCGAACACGCCACGGGCCACCTGATCTACTCGCGTTTCTGGAACAAGTTCCTCTACGACCTCGGCGTGGTGGTGGAGGACGAACCGTTCCGCAAGCTGGTGAACCAGGGCATGATCCAGGGTCGCTCGAACTTCGTCTACCGCATCAACGGCACCAACACCTTCGTCTCGCTCGGTCTGAAGGACCGGTACGAGACCCAGCCGATCCACGTGGACGTGAACATCGTGCGCAACGACATCCTCGACCTGGAGGCCTTCCGCGCATGGCGTCCGGAGTTCGCCGATGCGGAGTTCATCCTGGAGGAGGGCAAATACGTCTGCGGCTGGGCGGTCGAGAAGATGAGCAAGTCGATGTACAACGTGGTCAATCCCGACTACATCGTCGAGAACTACGGCGCCGACACGATGCGCATGTACGAGATGTTCCTCGGCCCGCTCGAACAGAGCAAGCCGTGGGACACGAACGGCATCGACGGCGTACACAAGTTCCTGAAGCGGCTCTGGAAACTCTTCTTCGCCGCCGACGGCTCGCTGGCGGTCGACGACTCGGCACCGACGCCCAAGGAGCTGAAAACGCTCCACAAGACCATCAGGAAAGTGACGGAGGACATCGAGAACTTCTCGTTCAACACCTCCGTGAGCGCCTTCATGATCTGCCTCAACGAACTGGGCAGTTGCAACAAGCGCGCCGTACTGGAACCGCTGCTGATCCTGCTGGCTCCCTTCGCGCCCCACATCACCGAGGAGCTGTGGCACCGGCTGGGACACGAGGAGACGATCTTCGACGCCCGCTATCCGGTCTTCGACCCGGCGCTGCTGGTGGAGAACAGCTTTGAATACCCCGTTTCGATCAACGGCAAGATGCGCTTCAAGAAAGAGTTCCCGCTGGATGCTCCGGCCGGCGAGATCGAGGCCGCCGTACTGGCCGATCCGCAGCTGGAGAAATACACGGCGGGCAAACCGGTCAAGAAAACAATCGTCGTTCCGGGCAAGATCATCAACGTGGTGATCTGACCGGCGCGGCCGCAAAAGCAGGAGGGGGAGACGACAGTAGTCGTCTCCCCCTCTTTTTCATGCCATGCCGCGGCTGCGGGAGCCGCCGCACGCCATCACTTTACCCCTACTGCCGGATGTATTCGTAATATGCATCGACGGAACCGTCGCGCCGCACCATGCTCCGTGTATTGCGGAACTCGAACGCCACGTCGTACTCCTCCTTGTGGATCGTCAGCAGCGGATACTCCAACTCATAGGAGAATGTGCCGATGGCCCCACCACATGCCCGTCCTGCATCACATACTGCTCGACCAGCCGCGGACAGATAAATTCATAGATATTGTAGGCCGACGCACCGCCCTGCTGCTCCTCGTAGGGAAGATCCCTTGCCTCCCAGCGCGTACCCACCAGACGGTCGTCAGCAGCCTCTTCCTCGATCGTCGCACAGCCGACCGATACGGCCGCCACCAAGACGGCGACGCACCGCCGCATCCAGTTTCCTGCTTTCATGTCGTTTGAAAAAATGAGCGCGAACCGGCGCCGCACGCCCAACGGAGGGCGCCGCCCGTCCACGACGTTACAGATAGAGTTCGAGCAGCCCCTCGGGCAACGAAAATTCCATCTCCCGACGCTCGATGTCAAGTGCGACGATCATCTCCTCCACGGCCGGCACATAGGCCTGCCTGCCGTTTACGGTCACCTCGAACAACGGATTCAACTCGCTGTCGATGTAATCGGTAACCTCTCCTGTCAGCTCGCTTCCCTCGAAGGAGACGGCAAAGCCGACCAGATCCTCCATATAGATTTCATCGTCGTCCGCCACCTCCGCTGCGGTTCGGATATACAGATCGCATCCGACCAGCTCGGCGGCACGCACCTCCGAATCAAAATCCGCAAAGCGGACCAGCGCACCGCTCCGTCCGCGCGGCTCGAAGGTATCGAAAAACAGAGGAACCGCCAGCGAATCGATCTTCGCAAACAGCGGTTCCTCCATATCGAAATTTTCCGGAAAATTGTCGAACAGGTTCAGGATCAGTTCGCCCTCACGGCCGAACGGTTTGGCGACCCTGCCGACTTTCTCCAGTGCTTCCATCGCAACTATTCTGCGGCGGGAGCCTCCTCGGTTGCAGCGGCTTCAGCCTCCTGAGCGGCGGCAGCGGCAGCAGCCTCGGCACGTTTTGCCTCAACGGCTTTCGCCTTCTTCTCGTTGGTCTCTTTCTCCTGAGCCAGACGATCTTTGGCGAGTTTTTCCTTATCGGCGGTCAGTTTCTGCGTTTTCGCTGCGATCTTGGCGGCTTTTTCGCTCATCCATTTTTCGAAGCGGGAATTTGCAGTAGCCTCGTCGAAAGCGCCTTTGGCAACACCGCCGAGCAGGTGTTTCTTGTACATCACACCCTTGTAGGAGAGGATGGCACGGCAGGTATCCGTGGGCTGAGCGCCTTTCTGCAGCCACTCCAGCGCTTTTTCAAAGTTCAGATCGATCGTAGCAGGATTCGTGTTCGGATTGTAGGTACCGATCTTCTCAATGAATTTACCATCGCGTGGCGCCCTGCTGTCTGCGACAACGATATGATAGAAAGCATAACCTTTCTTACCGTGACGCGCAAGTCTGATTTTTACAGGCATCTTGTCTTTTGAATTAAATTAACAATTGTATTGTCCGCCGTTTTCACGAAACGGCCTGCAAATATAGGACTTTTCGACGGAATCACCAAATCCGCCGCCATCCGCTCAGACAGGACGGCACGAAGGAAACCGCAGCGCACTCACCATGCACCAGAAAAAATATTTCATCACGCCGCTGAAGCCCAGGTAGCGGTAGATGTTCCGCAGGTTGAAGAGCGACCGGTCCACCGGCCCCGTCTCCAGCACCCGGCGGCGCGTGAAACCGTCCTTGATGCAGTGGTAGACCCGCTGGACATACTGCCACCGCGCATCCTCGACCCGGATCGAACGGCTGCACAGAAAGTCACAGCACCATTGGTTGGCTTTCAGCTCCATCCGCAACTTCCGCATCGCCGGCCGGCCATAGGTCATCGACTCCGCCGTACGGATGTAGTCATACACATAAGCGTCATAGAAGCGCACCCCGCGGGCAAACTGAAGCAGCTGCAGCAGCAGCATGTAGTCCTCGTTGAGCGACTGGCCGACAAAGGTGACCAGCTCCAAACCGAACAGCGACCGACGGAACATGCCGGCACACAGATACCAGGTAATCCGTTTGCGAATGAACGCCTCATAGAGTTCGTCGCGGCTCTCGGGAACGCGTCCCCGCTTCACCCGGGGACGGTAGGAGACATGGCCGTTGGGCCACAGCATCCGCACCCCGCACAGCAGCATGTCCGTATCGGCATCCATTTGCGCCAACATCCGCTCTAGGGCATCGGCAGGCATCAGGTCGTCGCCGTCACAGAAGACGATGTATTCGCCCCGTGCCGCCTCGCAGCCGGTGCGCCGCGCCTCCATGGTTCCCTGATTGACCGGCTTGTCGATGACCCGGATACGGGCGTCCCGCTCGGCATAGCGATGGGCGATCGCCGACAGGCCGTCCGGCGAACAGTCGTTCACCACAATGATTTCAAAATCACCATAGGTCTGTGCCAGCAGCGAATCGAGCGTGCGCGCCAGATAGGCCTCAATGTTATAGGCAGGTATGACGATACTGACAACGGGGGAATTCGGCACCATAAAACTCATTTTGGGGTTCAGGTTGCTAATATAGGAGTATTTTTCCCGCGCACCGCGCACCGCCATCATTTTTATCTCCCGAAAAACGTTATCATTTCCCCGCTTTTCGCACCTCTTTGCCATTTCGTCCGCGAGAAGCGGACATTGTATTTTGATAACTCGCCAAAAACACCTACTTTTGTAACCACAAATAAGGTTCCGTAGCTCAGCTGGATAGAGCAACAGCCTTCTAAGCTGTGGGTCGTGGGTTCGAATCCCGCCGGAATCACGGAGAGCGCTCCCGACATGCCCGTCGGGGGCGCTTCTGTTTTGCTGCGTTGCTGCGGTCGCGGGCGGAAACAAACCCTGTCTCCGTCCGGAAGCCGCACTCTGCCGCACTTCCGCAACCCGCTACCGCCTTGCAGCTGTTTACTCCCTCTTGCGCTGCAACAGGCCGCTTCCGCCCTCCATACCCCTGCCGTCCCGCACAGTCCGCACGCACCGGCCGGACTGTCCTCACCGTCGGCCGACAATTATCGGAAAAATAGGGCGACTGAGTGTGAAAACCGTTATCTTTGCCTCACTTAAAATCTCAGCTATGGCACAAAAACCCACCTTACTCATCATGGCGGCCGGCATGGGATCGCGCTACGGCGGTCTCAAGCAGCTCGATGCCGTCGGCCCCTCCGGTGAGACCATCATGGACTACTCCGTATTCGACGCCGCCCGCGCCGGTTTCGGCAAAGTGGTCTTCGTCATCGCCCACCGTTTCGAGCAGGAATTCCGCGAAAAGATCCTTTCGCGTTACGAAGGACACATCCCCGTCGAGGTCGTTTTCCAGTCGCTGGATGCGCTGCCCGCCGGATTTTCCGTACCGGAAGGCCGTGAGAAGCCGTGGGGTACGGGACACGCCGTACTGATGGCCCGCGATGCCATCCACGAACCTTTCGCCGTCATCAATGCCGACGATTTCTACGGCCGCGCCAGTTTCGAGGCACTCGCCCGCTTCCTCTCCGCGACCGACCGCGACGGCCAGTACTGCATGGTCGGCTACCGCGTGGGCAATACGCTTTCCGAGAGCGGCTCCGTCTCCCGCGGCGTCTGCGAGACGAATGCCGAAGGCTACCTCACCTCGGTGACCGAACGAACCGACATCCGCCGCCAGGAGGGCCGCGGCATCATCTTCCGCGACGAGAACGACGAATACCACCTGCTCGACGAAAATACGCCCGTATCGATGAACATGTGGGGCTTCACACCCGACTATTTCACCCTGTCGGAGAAGCTGTTCCGCGAATTTCTGAAAGCCCGCGGCCAGGAGATGAAGAGCGAATTCTACATTCCGACCGTCGTCAACGAAGCGATCCACACGGGAGCCGGCCAGGTCAAGGTACTCGACACGACGGCACGCTGGTTCGGCGTGACGTATGCATCGGACCGCCAGCACGTCGTGGACAACATCCGCGCCCTGGTGGATGCCGGCGAATACCCCGAACGGCTCTGGTAATCCCTCTCCCCCGAAACTGACAGCCGGCCGACGGAGGATGTCCGTCGGCCGGCATGCTTATCCTCCTCCGGCATACCGCTGCGGAGATCTCCGCGTACCGGAGCAGCCGTCCACTGCAGAGCCGCATACACTCCGCCGCCTCGCCATCCGGCCATACACATACGATAACGGCCCGACGCATGCCTTGCATGTGTCGAGCCGTTATCGTGTCGGGATACCGGGATTCGAACCCGGGACCCCCTGCTCCCAAAGCAGGTGCGCTAACCGGACTGCGCTACATCCCGCCGTTTGTGTCGAACGGGGCAAAGATAACGCATTTTCAACAAACTCCCAATCCGATCCCGCGTCAAAAAAAGCCTTCTTCCTGCCCCTTCCGTTTGCCGTCGCCGCTCCCTCCGTCTCGCCAGGAATCAGCGGACATCCCCCTCCCAAACACTCCCCGGCCGGACACCCCCTGCCGGACAGTTCGGCTACCTCCAACGCCCCCCCCAACGACCGATCATCCGACACCCCAAACAGGAAAAGCTGCCGTTTCCAGCAGCAGGAAAAACAAAATCGGGGATGCTTTGTGAAGCGTCCCCGATTCCGTAAATAATGTTACCGCACTCCGTTAGTAACCGAGCGTTTTGGTAGCGGCATAGGTTACCCTGAGGGCATTGGCCTTACGCAGCTCCTGTTTTACGTCGGTGATGATACCCATACGGGTATAACGGTCTGCCTTGATACATACGGACATCGCGTTACGGTCGCTCTCGCTGAGCTTGTCGCGTTCCGATGCGATGAAGTCCAAAATATCCTGAGGCGTACGGTAGGTGTCGTTCAGCTGAATACGCGGAGCGGTACCGAATTTGGCCTGCAGCTGGGCGGTCGGCTGGCCTACATAGATGTAGCTGACCAGACTCTTCTTTTCCAGCTTCTGCACCTCGGTAGCCTCCGGCAGTGCGAAACGCACCCTCAGTTCGGTTTCCTTCATGGACGTCGTCGTCATGAAGAAGAACAGAATCATGAAGATTACGTCAGGCAGGGAGGCCGTCGAAATAGGCGGCACTTCTTTCGAGCCTTTTTTTCTGATAACTGCCATACTAATTTCCTCCGATATTTTTGGGTTCGGCTTCCGAGATCTTGTTCGGCACAGCTTCCTGAATTGCCTTGCGTTTGGCCTCGTCCAACTCGCTTATAGGAGCGCCGAAATACTGACGGGCCACATTGTCGCGGATTTCGTTGAATGCACGGGTCAGCTCGTTCTGTACCTTGATGTACATGTCGTAGCTGGTACCACGGTCATTCTGCAACGAGATGACGCCCTCGCTGACGGGATACTGACCGATGAGGTCGATCTCCGTCATTTTCTTTTCGGGCAGGTCCTCGCTGTTGCCGACGTTCAGGATAAACTCCTTGGCCAGATCTTTCACCTGCTGCAGGCTCACAAGTTTGCCCTGCATCTGGATCTGATCGTACTGGTTCACCTTCACGGCCATCAGGTTACGCTCCTTGATGGGGGGCGCGTCGTCGGTGGGATTCTCGACCCACGGCGGCAGCACGCGCTGAATACCGGTGTCGGTGTTCATGGTGGTGGCCACAAGGAAGAAAATCAGCAACAGGAAGGCAATGTCGGCCATTGAACCGGCATTGATTTCCGGGATTTTTCTTTTGTTGATTGCCATAATTTATCTCCTCTCCAAAAATCAGCCTCTTTTGAATGCGCTTCTGATCTCACCCCACAGGATTACAAGCAGCGTCAAGGCGAACATCGCATAACCGGCATACAGACCGACGTCCGTAAGACGCAGCGTAACGGGGTTGTCGAAATAGCCGTTGGCGGCGGGGTTGGGTACCGGAGCGTCGCTCGAGCAAAGATAGCTGATACCGAAAATCACGATCATCGCAACCAGACCGACCAGCGTACGCATGGCGCCTTTCGGGTTGCTGATAATATTGACCAGCGGGAAGACAACAGCCAGAACAATGGCGATGGCGAAGATGATGTAGGCATAGATCAGCATCACGTTCACGCCCATCGCGCTTCCGACCGTGCCGACCGGAAATTCCGTCGAGGGCTCGGGGAACATCACCGAGGCGATGACGAAATAAGCAAATACCCCGATGCCCAGCAACAGAAGCAGGTAGCTGAGGTACTTGACGTATTTAAAAGCTTTGTTATTCATAACGATTGGTTGGCGTAAAACGGATTAGTTTTTCTTGCTGTACTCGGTGAGCATATCCACGAGGATGATCGAGCTGTCCTCCATGTTGATAACGAGGGTGTCGATCTTAGCCACGATGTAGTTGTAGAACAGCTGCAGTACGACAGCGGCGATCAGACCGGCCATCGTCGTCAGAAGGGCCACCTTGATACCGCCTGCAACGAGGGTTGCGGATACGTCACCGGCAGCCTGGATAGCATCGAATGCCACGATCATACCTACAACGGTACCCATAAATCCCAACATAGGCGACAGGGCGATGAACAGCGAGATCCACGACAGACCTTTCTCCATCAGACCCATCTGAACCGAACCGTAGGAAGCTACGCTCTTCTCGACTACATCGAGACCCTCGCCGTAACGGCTCAGACCCTGATAGTAGATGCTGGCTACCGGACCGCGCTGGTTGCGGGCAACTTCCAGAGCTGCATTCACACCGCCTTTCTGGAGAGCAGCCTCGATCTGAGCCATGAACTTCTTGGTGTTGATCGAAGCGAGGTTCAGATACAGGATACGCTCGATGGCGATAGCCAGACCGAAGATAAGACAGAGGAGCACCGGCGTCATCCAGCCTGCACCACCCTCAAGGAATTTCTGTTTGATAGCCTGGTGCATCGGGGTACCCTCAACATCGGTCTCGACATTCATCTCGACCTCTTCGGTTACCACGGCCTCGTCAGCGACTACCGCTTCGTCGGTGGTCTGTTCGGTAGCTGCGGCGGTTGCCTCCTGAGCGTAAACATTCACAGCCGAGAAGCTCATCACGCCCACTGCTGCCAGAATCAGAAAAAGTTTTTTCATAGCTTTAAATTAGAATTGATTAAACTTATTGTTTTTTATTGTTCGTCAAAAAAGTTCCGCTGTCCGTCCGCTTTTTTCCGATCACACCCGGCACGTTCTGTCCGAAAACACGCAAAGGGGGCGGAAGAAATCTTCCGTCCATTGCTGCAATCCGCCTCGATACAATACTGTAATACTCTCGGTCATAAGCTATTGCCTCGCTCAGCGCGCTCCGGTCAAAACCTTTCGGCTGCCATCGGTAGCCACTGGATCAGCATAAAAACTTCCGAAATATAGAAATTTTTTTCCTACTGCAAAAATTCAGTCGTTCTTTACACGCACGAAACCGGATTTTATTCCTCCGTCATTTCGCCGCGCAGGGAGGACTTCATGCGGCGCACGAATTCCTCCTGGCCGTAGCCCTGCCCCAGCAGGAACATCATCTTCGTCAGCGCCGCCTCGGTGGTGATGTCGCGTCCGCTGATGACACCGGCATCCTGCAGCCGGCGCCCCGTTTCGTAAATATCCATGTCCACCGCACCGCTCACGCACTGGGTGACGTTGATGACATGCACGCCGCGGGCAATCGTCCGCTCCAGCGCGCCGATGAACCAGTCGAAGGTGGGGGCATTGCCGGCGCCATAGGTTTCGAGGACTACGCCCCGCACGCCGTCGGCCTCAAGCAGGGTTCGCAGCGTCCGTTCGGTCATGCCGGGGAAGACCTTGACCACGAGTACGTCCTGCGAGACGCCCGTGCTGACCGTAAAGGGCGTGCCGGCCTCCGGATGGGGGGCGATGGCTCCGTAACGGTAGTGGATGCCCACGCCCACGTCGGCCAGCGCCGGATAGTTGTGGGAGGCGAAGGCGCTGAGGTCCTCGGCGCTGTGTTTTTTGGTCCGGTTGGCCCGGAAGAGGCGGTTCTGGAAATAGAGCGACACCTCCGGCACGACCGAACGGCCGTTCACCTTGGAGGCGGCGATCTCGATGGTGGTAATCAGGTTTTCGCGGCCGTCGGAACGGAGCACGCCGATCGGTATCTGGCTGCCGGTAAAGACCACCGCCTTGTCCAGTCCGTCGAGCATGAAACTGAGTGCCGACGACGAATAGGACATCGTGTCGGTGCCGTGCAGCACCACGAAACCGTCGTAGCGGGCATAGTTGTCGCGGATGATCTCCGCCAGGCGCACCCACAGGGAGGGTTCCACGTTGGAGGAATCGATCGGGTCGAACGGCAGCACATCCAGATCGACGTCGAGCCGCCGGAGCGAGGGGACTTCGTCGTAGATGCCGTTGAAGTCGAAGGGAACGAGCGTTCCGGTGGCAGGATCGGGCTTCATGCCGATCGTGCCTCCGGTATAGATAAGAAGTACTGAAGATCTGCTCATCGCACTGAGGTCATTGAAAAAATATCGCCCGTCGGGATGCCGCGACGCTGCTGCGCCGACTCCGCACCGCCGATAAAAGCGTGTGCAAGTTAATCACTTTTTCGCGAAAGTGGGCTGTACCGGCCGCAGGGATTTCCGTCCGCCCCCCATTTTCGCGGCAGGCGCCGCCCTACACGGACGTAAAGCCGAACATGCGCGCCGCATTGGCCGCCGTGGCCGCCGCCACCTCCTCGGCCGGAAGCCCCGTCGCCTCGGCCACCCGCTCGCAGACACGGACGATGTAGGCGGGTTCGTTGCGTTTGCCCCGATAAGGCACGGGGGGCAGGTAGGGAGCGTCGGTCTCCAGCACGATCCGATCCAGCGGCAAGCGCTGCAACAGCTCCGGCAGGGAGCTTTTCTTATATGTCACCACGCCGCCGATGCCGAAGAGGAAGTCGCCGCACGCCAGCACGGCCAGGTAGTCCTCCCACGTACCACTGAAGGCGTGCATCACCCCGCGCAGGCCGCGGCCGGCAAAGCGCTGCAGGGAGGCGATCATCTCCGGCCACGCATCGCGCGTGTGGATCACCAGCGGCAGGTCGTAGTGCAGGGCCAGCTCCGCCTGCCGCTCGAAGGCCTCGACCTGCCGGTCGAGACAGTCGCGGCTCCAGTAGAGATCAAGCCCCACCTCGCCCACCGCCCAATAGCGGCGGGCGCCCGACGCCAGCAGCCGCCCGACGGTCTCCAGCTCCTCGCGCCAGCGCGGGTTGTCGTTCACCGAGGTGGGGTGCAGCCCCATCATCGGCAGGCACACGTCGGGATAACGGTCGCAGAGGGCAAAGAGCCGCTCGTGGGTCTCGGAGTCGATGGCGGGACAGAGCATCTTCACCACGCCGGCCTCCCGCGCGCGAGCCATCACCTCCCCGCGGTCGCCGTCGAATGCTTCATCGAACGGATGGGTATGGGTATCAACTATTTTCATATCAAATCGGTCTGCTGTAAGAAACTATCCGGAGGGACTGCCGACGGCCTCATGCCGCAACCGGCCGCACACGCCGACGGCTGCCTTTCCGGCTTCAAAGATAAGCCGCCAACCGTTCCGAAGTACCGGAGCCGGACGATTCCCCGTGTCACACGCGCTCGTAACGCCGACCGGGGAGCGAACGGATCAGACCGGCCAGCTCGAGTCCCAGCAGGACAGCCGCCAGACTTCCCGCCGGCACTCCGCTGCGCACCGCCAGGGTGTCCGTATCGAGCGTCTCGCCCTCGCCGATCGCCTCCAGCACGCGCCGTTCGTCCCCTGCGAGCAGGGGCGGAGCCGGTTTCCGCGCGGGGATCTCGCCCACCCGGACAATGTCCCAGCCCAGTTCGCGCACCACGTCATCGCCCGAACAGACCATCGCGGCGCTGCGCGCCATGATGAGCCGGTTCGTTCCGACCGAACACTTGTCGCCCGCCCTTCCAGGTACCGCCATCACCGTGCGGCCATAGCCGTCGGCCAGCTCCGCCGTCGAGAGGGCGCCGCCCCCGACGGGCGACTCCACCACCACCGTCCCCTCGCTCATGCCGGCGATGATCCGGTTGCGCGGGATGAAGAACGAACCGTTCTGACGGGTCTGGGAGTGCAGTTCGGAGACAATCGCCCCGCCGTGCGCCACCACCTCGCGCGCCAGGTCGCGGTGCGACGAAGGACTCACCTCCGGCAGCACGTTGGCCACTACGGCCACCGTGGGCAAACCGTACCGCAGGGCAGCCCGATGGGCATGGCCGTCGATGCCGTAGGCCAGGCCGCTGACCACCGTGGCGTGCGTCTCCAGTTCGGCCAGCCGCCCGATCAGCACATCACACATGCGCTGTCCGTAGGGGGTGGCCATGCGGGTGCCGACCACGGCCAGGTTCCGCCCGTTCAGCGCACTCCGCTCGCCCACGAAATAGAGAACATGGGGCGGATCGGGACAGTCGCGCAGGAGAGCCGGATAGTCCGCGTCGGTGGCGGCCACAGCGCCGATGCCGTGACGCTGCATGTAGCGCAACTCCGCCTCGGCCTGGCGGTGAGCCGTGCGGCGCCGGATGTCGCGCGCCAGATCGGGGCGCAGCCCCGCACCTCCGACCAGCTCCTCCTCCGAGGCTGCATAAACGGCCTGTGCGCTGCCCAGCACGGCAATCAGATGCGCCGCACCCTTGGGACCCAGCCCGCGGTGCAGGGTGAGCGCAATATCATCGACAGTCATTTCAGTACGGTATTTGGTCATCCAAAGATACAAAAAAACGGCCGTCCTTCCCGACAACCGTCCCGTTCAGCACCCCGCCGCCCCTCACCGCCAGAAATCCGACACGAACACCTGTTCGGCAGCCGTTTCGAGCGTATCGGGCAACCTGCAGAAAAAGTCCATGCCCGTCCACGACTCGAGGCTGTCCACCGTGACGGCATAATCGGCATAGTCCCCCGTGATATGGGTGGCGTTGGGCAGCACGAAGGCCGCCGCCCGGTAGCCGCCCTCCCCGTCGGACGCCAGCAGCGCCTTGTAGAAATAGTCGGGAATGCCGACCCCGCCCCGCAGCGTGTCGGGCGCATAGTCCATGATGCTGCCCGTGACCACATAGAGCGTATCGTACCGCTCGGCCCACCGGCGCACCTGCTCCTCCAGCCTGCGCCATGCGCCGCGGTTCAGCGCAGGGGTCTGGGGGGCGATATTGGAAAGGTAAAAGGTGCAGTCGTTCTCCCGCTGCGATCCCCGCCGGTCGGCCGAGGGACACAGATGGCCGCGGTCGTAGCCGCTGTTGCGGTAGTCGTCCGTCTCGGCGGTCGGGTATCCCTCCGCCACCACCAGCGGATCGGGGACGAAACGGTTGCCCCGCTCGGCCTCCACGGTCTCCACGTCGATGCGGGTCAGCACATAGGCCACCCACGACGCCTGCCGGTAGAGCGAATCGTAGCAGAGCGTGTAGCGCCCCTCGCCGTGACGCAGGATCAGGTCATCCACCCCCACGGCGGGCATCTCCAGGGCAGCGCCCCCCGCCGGACGTGCGCCTGCCGCCGGTTTCCCGCGGCCGGAAGCCGTGTTGTCCCCGCCGCCCGTCTTCAAGCGACGGCCGGCCGCGCCGGAGGCCGTCTCCGATGCTGTCCGGGACTGCCCTGCCGTTCCGCCCAGCCGCTCCCAGCGCTGCTCCAGCCGGCGCATCTCCCGCCGGCCGCTCTCCAGCACGGTCAGCCGGCCGTGTAGCGTCCGGTCATAGGCCACAATGCACGCCACGGCCAGACAGCCGAACAGCAGCCAACCCCAAAACCGGTTGCACCGGCTGCCACGCGCCGCCGCGGGACGGCCCTTTCCTTTGTTCCTGCGCTTGTCCATCGTCTGCAAAGGTAACAAAGAAGCGAGGAAGCGACCGCGGAATTTGGGAGGGAAAACATAAAAAACTATCTTTGTCCTGATATGCCCGTCATGAACCGCTCCCGACACGCCTGCGGTCCTTCCACGGAACAGTATATTCACCAACTCAAATAATTCGCACAACGCACATGAAAAGATTCTTTCTTTCCGCTTTATGCGCACTGACGCTGAGCTTTCCGGCTCTCGCCGACGAAGGTATGTGGCTGCTGCCCTTCCTTCAGAAAATGAACGCCGCCGACATGAAGGCCGCCGGCCTCAAGATCGACGTCAACGAGATCTACAATCCCGACGGACAGTCGCTCAAGGACGCCATCATCATCTTCGGCCGCGGCTGCACGGGTGAGATCGTTTCGCCCGAAGGCCTCATCTTCACCAACCACCACTGCGGCTACAGCAGCATCCAGCAGCTCAGCACCACCGAGAACGACTACCTCGCCGACGGTTTCTGGGCCATGAGCCGCGAGGAGGAGATCCCCGTTCCCGGACTGACCGTTCAGTTCGTACGCAGCATCCACGACGTAACGGCCGAACTGACCAAAGGTCTCGAGAAGGCCAGCTACGACAAATACACCGCTACGGTAGCCAAACGCATCGAGAAACTCCAGAAGAAATGGGAGAAACAGAACCCCGGCAAGAAGATCCTCATCGAGGATTTCTACGGCGGCAACCAGTACCTGCTTTTCGTCATGGAGGAGTATAAGGACGTGCGCTTTGTAGGCGCTCCGCCCAGCTCGATCGGCAAATTCGGCGGCGACACCGACAACTGGATGTGGCCGCGCCACACGGGCGACTTCTCGATCTTCCGTGTCTATGCCGCTCCGGACGGCGTAACCCCCGCCGAGTACGCGGAGGAGAACGTACCCTATCAGGCTCCCGTACACCTGACCGTTTCGGCCCGGGGCTACAACGAGGGCGACTACACGATGGTGATGGGCTTCCCTGGTTCGACCGAGCGCTACATGACCACCTATGAGATCGACGAGATGCTGAACGTCTCCAACCCCAACCGCATCCGCATCCGCGGCGAGCGTCAGGACATCCTCTCGGAGGACATGGCTGCCAGCGACAAGGTTCGCATCCAGTATGCCGACAAATACGCCACCTCGTCCAACTACTGGAAGAACTCGATCGGCATGAGCAAGGCCGTCCGCAAACTCGGCATCCGTGACCAGCGCGCCGAGCTGGAGGCTGCCTTCACCGAATGGGCAAGCGCCGATCCGGCACGCGAGAAATACCTCCGCGCCCTGCCGCTGATCGCCGAGTCGAAAGCCGTTTCGGTGCCGCTAGCCAGCGACATGCAGGTGATGATCGAGGCCATCTTCACGAGCATTGAGATCGGCACCAACGCCGCTTCGCTCGAGAATACCCTTCCCTCGCTGAAGGACGAGGCCGCCAAAACGGAGTACATCGCCGCCCTCTACAAGGACTACAACGAGGCTACCGACAAGAAGGTGACCAAACGCATGATCGAACTGGCCATGGAGATGATCTCCGAGGCCAACATGCCCGCCTTCATCACCGACGAGGTGGAAGGCCGCTTCAACGGTGACGTACAGGCTTACGTCGAGTGGCTCTACGAGACCTCCGTATTCGCCAACAAGGAGAAGGTGGAGGCTTACCTGGCCGACCACACCGAGCTGCCCGCCGACGATCCGGCCTACCTGCTCTACAAGAGCACCTATGACAAATACGTTGCGCTGGCCGGTCAGATCAAGGAGTCGGCCGTCATGTTCGCCGAGGGTCACAAGCTGCTCATCGCCGGCCTGCTGGAGATGGACACCGACGGCAAACACTATCCGGACGCCAACTTCACGATCCGTCTGACCTACGGCAACATCAAGCCCTACTCGCCCGCTGACGGCGTAGAGTACAGCTTCTACACCACGATCAACGGCATCATGGAGAAGGAGAACCCGAACGACAGCGAATTCGTCGTTCCGGCCCGTCTGAAAGAACTCTACGAGGCTCAGGACTACGGCCGCTATGCCGACGAGAACGGCACGGTGCGCACCTGCTTCATCTCGACGAACGACATCACCGGCGGCAACTCGGGCAGCCCCGTGCTGAACGACCGCGGCCAGCTGATCGGTCTGGCTTTCGACGGCAACTGGGAAGCCATGAGCGGTGACGTGCTCTTCGAGCAGAACATGCAGCGCTGCATCGACCTCGACGTACGCTACGTCCTCTTCATCATCGACAAGTTCGCCGGCGCAGGCCACCTGCTCGACGAGATGACCATCGTCTGGTAGCCGACCGCTATCCGACCGATTCCGAAAGGGTGTTCTCCGCACGGGGGACACCCTTTCCGTTTTGCCGTGCCGCGCAGGCCGGCGGCACGAAAAATGATCCGGAGAGACGATCCGATTTCCCGCGCAAAATCGTTACCTTAGTCCGCTGAAACCAACGACGAGGAGGATATACAAACATGCTCGAAAAACTGACGGTCGCGAACTACGCCCTGATCCGGCAGCTCGAACTGGAGCTGTCGCCGTCCCTGAACATCATCACGGGCGAAACGGGTGCCGGCAAATCCATTCTGCTGGGCGCACTGGGACTGGTGCTGGGCAACCGGTCGGACACCGCCGTACTGAAAGACGCCGAACACAACTGCGTCATCGAAGCCACGTTCGACCTCGACGGACTGAAGCTGGAGCCTTTCTTCACGGAGAACGACATCGACTTCGACCGCCACACGACCATCCGCCGCGTCATCACCCCTGCCGGCAAGAGCCGCGCCTACATCAACGACCTGCCCGTACAGCTGACCACGCTGAAGGAACTGTCGGAACGGCTGATCGACATCCATTCCCAGAACCGGAGCGCCCTCGTGGGCAGCGAATCGTTCCGCATGGAGGTGATCGACCGGCTGGCCGGCGACGAAGCGCTGCGCACCTCCTACCGGGCGCTCTACGCCGCCCTGCGCGACAGGGAGAAGACCCTCCGGCAACTGCGCGAGGAGACCGAGCGCAACCGTCGCGACGAAGCCTACCTCCGCCACGAATGGGAACGCCTCTCGGCGCTGGCCCTGCGCAGCGGCGAGACCGAAGAACTCGAACAGGAACAGCGCGAACTCTCCAACGCAGGCGAGATTCTCGCCACGCTGGGCGTCATCGCCGAACGGTTCGACCGTGAGGAGGAGGGAACGCTGAGCGGCCTGAAGGCAACGGAGAATGCCCTGCTCCACATTCGGGAACTGCTGGGCGCAGCCGCCCCGTTGGCCGAACGCATCGACTCGGTCTATGTGGAGATGAAGGACATCGGCGCCGAGATCGCCTCGCTGGCCGAACGCATCGAGGACAACCCCGCCCGGCTGGAAGCGGTGGACAACCGGCTGGGCGCCATCTACGACCTGCGCCGCCGCCACGGCGTCGAGACGGACGACGAACTGATCGCCCTGGAGGCCTCGTTCCGCCAGAAACTGGAAGCGATCACCGACGCGGACAGCGACATCGGCGAACTCGAGGCCGAGATCGCCCGCCTGCGCACGGAGGCCGAGGCGGCCGCCGCCCGTCTCACCGAAGCCCGCCGCGAGGCGGCAGGCCATTTCGGAAAGGCCGTCGAAGAGGTGCTGACCCGTCTGGGCATGACCTCCGCCCGCTTCGAGGCCGAGATCGCGCCGCTGGGCCAGCTCGCCCCGACCGGCGCCGACACCGTCCGCTTCCTCTTCGATGCCAACGGCGGACACGCCGCCCTCCAGCCGCTCGAAAAGGTGGCCTCCGGCGGCGAGACCTCGCGCGTGATGCTGGCCCTCAAATCGATCGTCGCCCGCAGCACCCAGCTGCCGACCATCATCTTCGACGAGATCGACACGGGCGTATCGGGTCGGGTGGCCGCCATTACGGGCGACATCATCGCCGAACTGGGACGCACCATGCAGGTCATCAACATCACCCACCTGCCCCAGGTGGCCTCGAAGGGCGACACCCATTTCTTCGTCTACAAGGAGGCGACGCCGGAGGGCAACGCCACACGCATCCGCCGTCTCGGCCGCGAAGAGCGCATCGGGGAGATTGCCAAGATGCTCAGCGGCGACACCGTCACCCCCGCCGCCATGGCCCAGGCACGGGAGCTGCTGGGCTATACGGAGTGATCCGCCCGCACGGGACGGAAATGGACGGCGGATTGCTATTTACGCCGATTTTTCGTAACTTGGTCGTTAGCAACGGGACGGAGATCCCCGCGCATGCCACTATACATACCAATTAAAGAAGACAACCCCAAAACCCGATCGTTATGGAATATGCCGCATTACTCGAAAAATATACGCCCGTCGCTTCGGACGACCTCGTGAAATCCATCGTTGCCAAAGCCAAGGCGGAAATGGACCGCAACCGCAACGAGGAGGTTTACAAATTCTGTTTCAGCGCGCTCGACCTGACCACCCTCAACAACAACGACTCGGTGCGTTCCGTGGCCGAATTCGTCAAGAAGGCGGTCGATGTGCCGGTACGCTTCCCGAACGTTCCCACCGTCTCCTCGATCTGCGTCTATCCGTCGTTCGTGGACATCGTGGGTCTCGGCGTCGAGGGTACCGACATCGGTGTCACCAGCGTGGCCGGCGGCTTCCCCGCCGCCCAGACCTTCCTGGAGGTGAAGATGCTGGAGGTGGCCATGGCCGTCGAGAACGGCGCCGACGAGATCGACGTGGTGATGAATGCCGGCGAAATGGTCGAGGGCGACTTCGACCGGTTGGCCAACGACCTCGAACTGCTCTGCAACGAGGCCGGCAAGGAGGTGACCTTCAAGGTCATCATCGAGTCGGGCATGCTCACCAAACCCGAGGAGGTCTATCGCGCCTCGCTGCTGGCCATCCTCTCCGGTGCGGACTTCGTGAAGACCTCCACCGGCAAGTCGGCCTACGGCGCAACCCCGAAATCGGTCATGGTGATCTGCAACGCCATCAAGGACTACTACCTCCAGACGGGCATCAACGTGGGCATCAAGATTGCCGGCGGCGTGCGCACCGTCGATGACGCGGTGCTTTACTACACGCTCGTGGAGAACCTGCTGGGGAGCGAATGGCTCACGCCGTCGCTCTTCCGCTTCGGCGCCAGCGCCCCGCTGGCCAACGCCCTGCTGAGCGCCATCACCGGCGAGGAGCAGCACTACTTCTGACGGAACATCCGGTCCCGGCGGCGGGCCGACGCATTCCGGCGGGGGAAACGCCCGCACCCCGGAAGCACGGCTCGCGACACGCACGGCAGGCCGCACAGACACAGCGAGGCGGTTCGGAATGTCCGAACCGCCTCGCTTTTTTCATTGCCCCGTGCCGCTACTTCGCCTCGTCGGGAAACTCGACCGACCAGACCGTGTGCTGCAACTGGCGCAGCAGGTTGCGCTTGGGTTCCTTGGGCGAATAGACAAAGCAGTCCACGCAGATGACGCGTCCCCGCACGGGATCGAGCGTCGCATAGCTGACGAACGGGCCGCCCATGAAATCGTTCTGCACGAACCAGAAGCCATGCATCTCGGACCACTGGCGGCCGTTGATTTTCGGATAGATGACCGTCGGGGTGATGTAGTCCTCGGTGGCCATGTAGGAGCCGTCCGACGGACCGGGGATGCGCTGCACGAATTCGTTGCGGCGGCGGATCAGCTCCTCGGGCGTGAAGTCCTGCTCGCCCGTGAAGGGGTAGCTGTAGATGACCAGCCCCTGCGTGGCGATGCGCACGTCGTTGCCAATCCACAGGAAATCCTCCGACCGGCTGCGGATCGTGAAGCCGCGCGGAATGTTCATCCGGATGCCGAACTGTTCGTAGATCTCCTTGGAGATGCCCTTCTCGCCGTATTTGACGTCGTTGGCCACCGCGCGGTTGCGCTCGGTGATCTCGAAGAGCTGCTGCAGCTCGGCGCGGTTCTCGGAGAGGTAGCGCACCATCGAGCGGTAGTCGGGCGCGCTGAGGGTCACGATGATCTGCGGACGGGCATAGACGTCGTACTGCGCCGTGGCGGTCGCCTCCTTCGCCTCGGGCGTGATGTTCACGATGAGCAGGTTGCGGTGACGCAGGATGACGTCCTTCAGCGCGTCGGGCGTAATGCGCGAGATGTCGAAGAGCGGTTCAACCTGATTGAACATGGGGATGGGTTCGAGCAGCACGGCGCGCAGCGTGTCGCCCACTTCGCCGACCCACGCCTCCTGCGGCACGGAGACTACCAGTTCGTAGGGTTTACCGCCGGCATTGTTGAAGTCGCCGCCCTGACTGCCGTCGCAGGCTACGGTGAGGAGGGCGCAGGCCCACATTCCGAGTGCGGCGAGGCGCCCGGCCCACCGCTTTTTGAGATTGCTACACATCGCTTTCATGTCTTGACATTATGCGGTCGCGCCACCATCGCGCGCCAAGACAAAGATACGCAATTCGCCCCGAATTCCGGCAAGCAGTTTCCGCCCTGCCACCCGTCTCCAACAAAAAGGGAGCCTTGGCCGGCTCCCCTGTCGATATATATAATAATTTCTCGTTCACAGAACTTTACGAAATAAAGAGGCCCACACAAGCCTAACTTTTTTATCGTCTCTATCCCCCATAGAATCTACATAATCACAATCTTGACAAGTTGATTATCCTCAATATACGTAAATATATCCGGAGACAACAACTCTAACCTCACAGCCAGAGCCTCTTTCCCATCTGACATCTTCTTAACTAACATTTTCCGGTAAACTGTCCTAATCTGCCAAGAACATACTGAAGACAAACACGCCTCCATATCTTTCATGACGAAATACACGACTTCATCATGACCAGCAAGTACTATAGAATCAATCCAATCCCATTCAAAGAAACCATATTCTATCAGGCCATTTGTCAAGGTCAACTCAGAAAGCCAAATACCATCGGGAGTAATGGCAGTTATTTTCCGTTTCAAAAAGAAACCATTTGACCAACCACGTCCACATACGATGAAATCATTTTTAACATCTCTATAACTTCTTCTAACGTAATTATTTGACATAACTCAATTTTTTTATTCGCTTATTACCAACCTACTGCTTTAACAAGATACAATGCCCCAGCAATGATCAAACCTATTCCAAAAACCGAATCTGCATCTATTGCAAATACAACAACAAGCCCTACTATTAAGCAGATTACACTTCCTACCACAAACCAAGGCTGTGCTTTCCTAAAATTTCGTGCTTTTGCTGTAGCCATATTATCATACACGGCCTCTATCTGATCCTGCATAGAATCATGAAACACTTGAACACCACAAAAAGGGCAGAATCGAGAAGATGCAGAAATTGCATGCCCACAATTAGGACAAGCCATCACTTTATTGTTTTCCATTATCATATATTTCTAATGATCCACCATAAAATGGTCACCAACAACAGTCCCAAAACAACCCACATGCTACATAACACATTGTATGCACGAGGATATTTACGTCGAAAGATTTGCACAGTACTACACACAAGAACAACAGGAAGCATACAGACCAAAAAGGCATTATACTCAAAGGCTTTCTGAAAATCAAAGTTGAGCAAACTATGGATTACCCGCTGTGAACCGCATCCAGGGCATTTTAAACCAGTTAGCACATAAAACGGACATTTTGGATATATACCACATTCTTCCGGATCATACCTGCCATATATGAATATCAGAAGCATTGCAATCATTATAAAACCTACAATGAGCAAGTCCTTTTTCATCTTTTCAACCTGCTATAGACTTCCTGTTGCAAGTCCTATCACTAGGATAACACAATAAAGCAATGCCATTACTCCTGATATAATCACTCCGATTTTAAGATATTTTTTGGCGTTCGCACTAGCCATTTCTGCCTCTTGGTATCGACCTGCCGCGAAATTAGAACTTACATTCGCAGCATTTATAATACCGATAATCCCAAACGGCAAACAACAGAAGAGAGTAACCAAAATAGATTCTAACAAATAAGTTTTAGGGCACACCGATGACGAGTCCTGTTGAACAGAAGGGATTCCTTCGTTTCTACACCCACAATTGGAACAAAATTGTGTATTAGGCACAAGTTCTGCTCCGCAATTTTTACAGAACATAACACAAAACAATTACACATTCCCGCCCGAAGATGTGATTAACAAATAAAAATGAAGAAGCGCAGGGCTGGAGCCTTATTTTAGTGCGACAGGTCGTAGGAAACCCAATAGATAAAATAAGCAACAACCCCGCGCCTATATCCAGAACGGATAAGACGGGAGAGCAATGCCACTCATTCTCTCTATTGTGCTTGGAATTTCCTACGTTCGTCGCACGAGAATAAAGTTACACTTCCGTATTCAGTATGTTTCAGACAAATGTAGCAAACATCTTCGGAAGATGCAACAGCATTGCTCCCTTTTCGGGATTGTTGCAATGCAAATTTCACGAAAACAAAGTTTTCAACCAATAGCTGGCCGACTGGAAAGTGAACTTTGTTATTCACAAATTGGGGAAAACATATTGTGCGTACCGCACCCGCAATATCTCCCCGACACGAATACGTGCTGCCCAACCACACATGCCCGCTCATGCCGACAAATCAAAACCGCCACGACAACCGTACATACGAAAAAAGGTCTCTGAAACTTGCGTTTCAAAGACCTTCGCTTTTTCGAGCTGTTGACGAGGATTGAACTCGTGACCTCTTCCTTACCAAGGAAGTGCTCTACCACTGAGCTACAACAGCGTTCCTCTTTCGGATAGTTCCAAAAGCGGGACAAAAGTAACGATCGTTTTCTTATTTTCCAAACTTCACGCACAAAAATCGTCTGTTCGGATGAAAAATCGCCGGACAACCCGCCCCTCCGCCGGACAGCCAACGGCCGGCAACCGCTTCCACGTCCGCCCGCCGGTCCGGAAGTCTCCTCCCCGAGGGACGGCGGCACCGCTTTTTTCGCCCCTCCCGACCCGCTTTTATTGCCGTTTTCTGAAACGGAAGGCGACAAAACGCAAGAATTATTGCTACTTTTGAGCCAAAATTACAAGCAGATGGACCGATACCGGAAACTTCGCCATGTCATCATCCTGTTGCTCGTGCTGTTCGCACTGGGGCTGGTGCTGCTGATCGTCATGATCCCGACGCGGTCCTTCCTCACGTGGGCCGTTGCCGTGACGCAAGCGATCGTGGCCTCCTATTTCGCGGCCGTATCGCTCGGTCTGCTGAAAGAGCTGAAGGAGAAGGACGGCGACGAGGAACCGTAACCCGCTCCCTGCGACCCGGAAACGAACATACGAGGAAACGCTTTTTAAATCACAATAACCGATGAAAAAGATTCTTATCATCGGAGCCGGCGGACAGATCGGTTCCGAATTGACGATGAAGCTCAGAAGTGTATACGGCGGTGACAACGTCGTAGCTACCGACATGCGCGACTGCCCCGCACTGGCCGGCAACGGTCCTTTCGAGCAGCTCAACGCACTCGACGCGCAGGCATACGCTGAGATGGTTCGGAAATACAAGATCGACTCGATCTACAACCTCGTCGCTTTGTTGTCGGCCGTAGGCGAAGCCAATCCCCAGAAGGCTTGGCAGATCAACATGGGCGCCCTGATGAACTCGCTGGAGATCGCCCGCGAGAACCACTGCGCCCTCTTCACGCCGAGCTCGATCGGCGCATTCGGCCCCAACTCGCCGAAGGTAAAGACGCCGCAGGACACCGTGATGCGTCCGACCACCATGTACGGCGTCTGCAAGGTTACGGGCGAGCTGCTCGGCGACTACTACCACCAGCGCTTCGGCGTCGATACCCGCAGCGTGCGCTTCCCGGGTCTGATCTCGAACGTCACCCTGCCGGGCGGCGGTACGACCGACTACGCCGTTGAGATCTACTACGAGGCCGTAAAGAAAGGTTCCTATGTATGCCCGATCCCGTCGGACGTGCTGATGGACATGATGTACATGCCCGATGCACTGGACGCCTGCGTACAGATCATGGAGGCCGACCCGTCGAAACTGGTTCACCGCAACAGTTTCAACGTAACGGCCATGAGCTTCACGCCGGAGATGATCTACGCCGAACTGCGCAAGGTGATGCCCGAATTCACCATGACCTACGACGTCGATCCGGTGAAGGAATCGATCGCACGCAGCTGGCCCGACAGCCTCGACGACAGTTGCGCCCGCGAGGAGTGGGGCTGGAAACCGAAGTGGGACATGAAGTCGATGACCGAGGACATGCTCCGCGCCGTTCGCGAGAAAAAGGCGAAAGGTCTGATCTAAGCCCTCTCCCGTCCGGAGAGAAAAGCCGAGGGCGTTCCGCAATGCGGGACGCCCTCGCTGCATCTCTGCCCGAAAGGGTTCAGGCCAGCGAACGGGACTTGAGGTAGCGGCGGAACCGCTCCTCGTACAGTTCGCCGATCGGGATCACATGCCCCTGCGGCAGCACGACCTGCTTGCGTTCGACCGCGACGATGCGCGACAGATTGACGATATAGGAGCGGTGGATGCGCATGAAGCGGTCGGCGGGCAGCTTCTCCTCGTAGGAGCGCAGGCTGCCCAGCGACATGACCGGACGCCCCCCGTCGGTGACGATGCGGACATATTCGCTGCGGCTCTCGATATAGAGGATGCTGTCGGTGTCGATCTGCAGCGTCTTGTACTCCGAGCGGACGAAGATCGACGACGCGGTCCGCTCCGACGCGGCCTGCAGCAGCTGGTACTGCCGCTGAGCCTTCTCGGCCGAACGCAGAAAGGCCGCATAGCTGATCGGCTTGAGCAGGTAGTCGAGCGCGTCCACGCGGAACCCTTCGATGGCATATTCGGAATAGGCGGTCGTAAAGATGACCATCGGACGGGACGAGAGCGAGCGCACGAAGTCGAGTCCGTTCAGGTCGGGCATGTTGATGTCCACGAACAGCAGGTCGACCGGTTGTTCCCGAAGCAGCTCGAAGGCATCGAGCGCGCTGCAGCAGGAGGCTACCAGCTGCAGGAAAGGGGTCTTCTCGACATAGTTCGAGATCTGTTTGAGCGCGAGCGGTTCATCGTCAATCGTTATACAGCGTATGGGCATATTCGATGGGTATTTTCAGCGTCGCACGGAAGACGCCGTCTTCCTGTTCGACAGTAAACATTTGCTGGTTTTCATACAACAGGAGCAGCCGCTTGCGCAGGATCTCCAGCCCGACGCCGGCGGCATCCGCCGAATTGCTGCCGTTCATGCTGTTGCTGACCACATACACGATCCACCCCTGCTCCAGCGTCATACGTGTGTGGATAAAGGAGGGATGCCGGTAGCTGATGCCGTGTTTGAACGCATTCTCGGTCAGGGTTACCAGCAGCAGCGGCGGAATCTGCACGTCGGGCAGTTCGTCGGGATACTCCGTCCGCAGGTCGAGCTGATCCGGCTGGTAGCGCGACATCATCAGGGCGATGTAATTTTCGATAAACTCCACCTCCTTGCGCAGCGCCACCGTCGGACGGTCGGCATCGTACAGCACGTAACGCATGATCCGCGACAGGTCGATCACCGTCTCCTTGGCCTTTTCGGCATCGATGTCGATCAGGGCGTGGATGTTGTTCAGCATATTCATGAAGAAATGGGGATTGACCTGCATCTTCAGGTACTGGAGTTCGGCCTTCAGGTTCTGACTCTCCAGCTCCTTCAGCCGCCGGGCGTCCTGTATGGAGCGGAACAGCAAATGAATAGCGACATTGAATCCGATCAGCAACAATGCCAGCAGGCAGTCATTGAGCATGCACCCCCACTTGAAGGGCATCGGCAGCCACGGAAGCCGCTGATTCCGAATATCGCGGGGGGGCCGGATAAATTTACCGTGCCATACGGGAACCTCCGACGCGCGTTCGTTGCGCTCGAATTGTTCGAACTCCACAAAGCGGGGAATCGGCTGGGGATGCGGTTTCCCGAAAAACACCGGACCGGCGACAAACAGCACACAGACCAGCAGCGCAGCGAACAGGACATACATCCCATACCGCTTCCTTTTGAGGAATAATGCGGTCAGCAGATAATTGTTAATCAGAAACAGAGCGAAAAACGGCAAGATCCGCTGCCAGAAATGAAACACCTCCGGCCAATGGATGCCTCCGGTGTCGTAATAGCCGAACAGCGGCACGACCGCCACGATAATCCATATCAGCGCATAAATGCCATTCTCCAAGATGGCTGGATTCGGATGTTTCCTCATGATTCCGAAAGATACAAAACAAAATGCAACTCTGTCCTTTTCCAAAAAACCGGCGTCGCCACCAAGTGACGACGCCGGTCCCATCTATCCACCTTCCCTATGAAAAAATTGATGCTCTGCGAAAGAGCGCGTCCGTTTTTCGTGCAAAGGCAACGGACAAGCCCGTATGATTGAGAAACGACCGATTCTTCCGCTCCGCTCCTCCCTTTTCAGAGCGGAAGAAAGCACGCTTCCGTGCCGCTCGGCCGATCCTGTAGTTCGTGCATTCCGAAAATCGCCCCGATCAGCTTCCGCCGATCCTGCCTCGACGATTTTCACGTACCAAAAGTAATATTCCGGATTTATATTTCACACTATTTTCAACAGACTTCCCCTTTTTGTCAATAAACGCACGATCTACCAAAATCCGATCCGGAAGGGAGGGCTGCAGGCCGGCGCAAGTCCCTCTCCCGAGCGGCCGGCGGGGTGAAAACGGAGGCGATTTTTTTTGCCGGCACGTTTCGCGCTATCGGTCAGGCGATAACTGCCGGCATGCGGCAGCGATCCGAATCCGAAACGAAAAAAGGTGCCGCTCATTTCCGAAATAACGTTATATTTGCTCTCCGAACCATCGGGGACATTCCGTCGATCGTCCGCCGAAAAGCTATGACATGCAATGATGTACACGATCACACTGGAAGACATGGAGTTCAAGGCCTACCACGGGTGCTACGACCTGGAAAAACAGGTAGGCAACCGTTTCCTGGTGACAGCCGTGCTGGATGCCGAACTCGACGAAGCCGCCCGCACGGACGATGTGACGAAGACGGTCAACTACCTGAACGTGTACGCCATCGTCGCCGAGTGCATGCGCCAGACATCCAACATTCTGGAACATGTCGTCCTGCATATCATCGATGCGCTCTACGAGGCTTTCCCGCAGCTCAAACGGGTCTGCGTGACCGTCTCGAAACTCGCTCCGCCGCTGGGCGGCAAACTGAGCAAGGTAAGCGTCACGCTGTCCCGTTAAAAATATGGCAACCGGTGTTGATCGGTTGTTGATAATTAAGCGGCTCCGTTTCGACGTCGCACCGGAATCGTGGCTATACTTGCAACGAGGAAACGACCGTCGAACAGAACCGGATAGAACCGAAAAGAAGCATAATAAAAAAACACTAAATAGGAGTTAGCGTCATGTCCGACAACAAGAAACAACCCATAGGGGCGGACGGCAAGCCGCTGGTCGAGTACCAGTACGCCGAAGCGTTGGAGGCTGCCAAAGAATATTTCAAAGGCGACGATCTGGCCGCCATGGTCTGGATCAGCAAATATGCCCTGAAAGACTCGTTCGGTCACATCTACGAGAAATCGCCCGAACAGATGCACTGGCGTATCGCCAACGAGATCGCCCGCATCGAGAACAATTACCCGAATCCAATGCCGGCGGAACAGGTTTACGAACTGCTCAAGGAGTTCCGATATATCATTCCGCAGGGCGGCCCGATGACCGGTATCGGCAACAACCTCCAGATCGCCTCCCTGTCCAACTGCTTCGTGATCGGTCACAAGAATCCGGCCGACTCCTACGGCGGCATCATCCGCATCGACGAGGAACAGGTGCAGCTCATGAAGCGCCGCGGCGGCGTCGGACACGACCTCTCGCACATCCGTCCTACCGGAAGCCCCGTGCTGAACAGCGCACTGACCTCGACGGGTATCGTGCCGTTCATGGAGCGTTACTCCAACTCCACCCGCGAAGTGGCTCAGGACGGCCGGCGCGGCGCCCTGATGCTGTCGCTCTCGATCAAACACCCCGATGCCGAGAACTTCATCGACGCCAAGGTGGAGACGGGCAAGGTGACCGGTGCAAACGTCTCGATCAAGATCGACGACGAATTCATGCGCGCCGCCATCAACAACGAGAAATACATCCAGCAATACCCGATCGACTCCGACAACCCCAAATATGTCAAGGAGATCGACGCCCGCACGCTGTGGAACAAGATCATCCACAACGCATGGAAGAGCGCCGAGCCGGGCGTCCTCTTCTGGGACACCATCATCCGCGAATCGGTGCCGGACTGCTATGCCGACGAAGGCTTCCGCACGGTATCGACCAACCCGTGCGGTGAAATTCCGCTCTGTCCCTACGACAGCTGCCGTCTGCTGGCGCTGAACCTGTACAGCTACGTGGACGATCCCTTCACGCCGCAGGCCAAGTTCAACTTCGACAAGTTCCGCAGCCATGTGGAGGTCGCCATGCGCATGATGGACGACATCATCGACCTCGAGCTGGAGAAGATCGACCAGATCTACAACAAGATCAAACACGATCCGGAGGATCTCGACATCCGCCGCGTGGAACTCTCCCTGTGGGAAAAGATCCGCGAGAAGGCACTCAAGGGCCGCCGCACCGGTCTGGGCATCACGGCCGAAGGCGACATGCTGGCCGCCCTGGGCATGACCTACGGCACCGACAAGGCCATCGCCTTTGCGGTCGAGGTGCAGAAGACGCTGGCGCTGGCCGCCTACCGCACGTCGGTCAAGATGGCCAAGGAGCGCGGCGCGTTCCCGATGTACGACAACCTGAAAGAGGAGGGCAACCCGATGATCGAACGCATCCGCGAGGCCGATCCGGAACTCTACGAGGAGATGACCCAGTTCGGACGACGCAACATCGCCATGCTGACCATCGCCCCGACCGGCACTACGTCGCTGATGTCCCAGACCACGTCGGGCATCGAACCGGTCTTCCGTCCGGTCTACAAGCGCCGCCGCAAGGTGAACCCGTCCGACAAGAATGTCAAGATCACCTTCACGGACGAGGTGGGCGACTCGTGGGAAGAGTACAACGTATTCCACCACAAGTTCGTTACCTGGCTCCAGACGACCGGCCACGACATCACGAAACTGAACGAGATCTCGGACGAGGAACTCGACAAGCTGGTTACCCAGTCGCCCTACTACAAGGCTACGGCCAACGACATCGACTGGGTGGCCAAGGTCAAGATGCAGGGTGCGATCCAGAAATGGGTGGACCACTCGATTTCGGTAACCGTCAATCTGCCCAACAACGTCACCGAGGAGCTGGTCAGCAAGGTCTATCAGACCGCCTGGGAAAACGGCTGCAAGGGTGTCACGGTCTATCGCGACGGTTCGCGCGCCGGCGTGCTGGTAGATACGAAACCCAAGAAAAAAGAAGATGACTGCAACTGCGGCGAATACAAACCGCCGTTGGCCCGTCCGATCGAACTGGAAGCCGACGTGGTCCGTTTCAAGAACGGCACCGAGGACTGGATCGCCTTCGTAGGCATCTACAACGGACGCCCCTACGAGATCTTCACCGGTAAGATGGAGGAGGATTCGCTCTACATCCCCAAATCGATCAGCAAAGGCTTCATCGTGAAGGTCAAGGAGGACGACGGCAAGAGCCGGTACGACTTCCGCTATCAGGACAAATACGGTTATCCGCACGTCATCGGCGGTATCTCGCGACTCTTCGACAAGGAGTTCTGGAACTACGCCAAGCTGATCTCCGGCGTGCTGCGCAACGGTATGCCGATCGTCGATGTCGTAAACCTCGTGGACGGCCTGAGCTTCGACAGCGAATCGATCAGCAACTGGCGGAGCGGTGTCGCCCGCGCCCTGAAACAGTACATCAAGGACGGCACGAAGATCCCCAAACAGAAATGCCCCAACTGCGGCGAAGAGACGCTGGTATTCCAGGAGAAGTGTCCGCACTGCACCTCCTGCGGCTGGTCGCGCTGCAGTTAGCCGCCCGGCTGAACGGCAAGGCTTATAAAAACAGGCTGGTTCCCTTACGGAAACCAGCCTGTTGCTTTTTCGGAAAGACAGCAGCGGGACGGATGCCTCACGTCACAGACGGCCGTGCTGATGGAAGCTGTATGCCGCCTTGTCGGCGATGATGACATGATCGACCAGCCGGATATCGAACAGGGCGGCCGCCTGCGCAACCCGTTCGGTAACCGCCATGTCTTCGGCGCTGGGAACCGCCATGCCGGAGGGATGGTTATGGACGAGGATCAGCGACGAGGCCAGCACTTCGACCGCCCGCTTGACGATCAGTTTGCAATCGACGACCAGATGGGTTACGCCCCCCTGGCTGACGCACATCTTCTCGATCACGCCGTTCGCCGAAGAGAGATAGATCGCCCACATCTCCTCGTGCGGCAGTCGGGCGATGAAAGGCCCCAGCAGCCCGACCACATCCTCCTGCGTGCGGATCACGGTAGGCAGCGCCGCCTCCTGTCGCTCCAGCCGGCCGGCCAGTTCAAAGGCTGCCAGCAGCACCGCTGCACGGCGCACGCCGATGCCTTCCATGCACCGGAGCCGCTTCATGTCGGCCCGCGCCAGTTCCAGCAGCGACCCGCCGCAGGCCTCCAGAATCCGCTCGGCCGTCTCAGCCGCACCGTACTCGCCGCCGTCGCCCAGCAGGATGCTCAACAGCTCGGCATCGGTAAGTGCATGGATGCCGCGCGCCACCAGTTTCTCACGGATCTCCCGATCAGTTGATCTGTCCATTGGCCGCAGCATTGTAACGTTCGAGCGTCATGTCTACCGTCTCCATGAAGTAGTCGCCGATGTCGTCATTGCCGACGATCTGGGAAACCGCCCAGGCCGCCTTCTGCTCGGCCTCCTTCTTGGAACCGCCCCGGCCGTGTCCCAACTCGATGCCGTCGATAATGACCTTGGAGAGGAACTGGGGCTGCCGGTCGGCTTCGCCGTCCGCCGCCGTCTGGAAACGGATCGTGCGCTTGCTCTTCTGGCACCATTCGATCAGCCGGCTCTTGAAATCGGTTTCGGTGTGGGAGAGATCCTCCATATCGACATAGCACCGCAGCACGCGGTCGATGACGAACCGGTTGGTGAAATCGTACCCCTTGTCGAGATACATGGCGCCGACGATCGCCTCCAGCGCATTGCCGTACAGGTGCTTGTTCGCCGCCCCCTGATCGGGGAAATGCGCCACGACATGGTGTTCAAAGCCCATCCGCAGGGCGATGTCGTCGAGCGACGCCCGGCTGACGATCCGCGAACGGATCTGGGTGAGGAATCCCTCCGTATGTTCGGGATATTCGATGAACAGGTAGTCCGAAACGATCGCTTCCAACACCGCGTCGCCCAAAAACTCCAGCCGCTCATTGTTCACGGCGTTGCCGTCGGGCAGCACGACCGATGCCGAGCGGTGGATAAAAGCCACTTTGTACAATTCGGCATTGTCGGGCGTAAAACCCAGCAGGGAACGGATCGTCC
Organism: uncultured Rikenellaceae bacterium; assembly: GCA_949287525.1. Lineage (GTDB taxonomy): Bacteria > Bacteroidota > Bacteroidia > Bacteroidales > Rikenellaceae > Tidjanibacter. The sequence goes on along the minus strand of CASEGL010000002.1, from coordinate 42,041 downwards.
GGTAATAGGGATCTTTGCCGAACACCCTGCGAAACTCTCTGGTGATCCAATTCAACATGTTCTCTATCGTAAATTTGGCGGTTCCGGCGATCGGTCGGGATCCGGAACGCCGTTCCGCCTGCCGCCCCGACGCCTCACCCGGCGCGCCCGCAGCAGGCGGGATTTAAACAACACATTCCTCACGGAACCCAGTCCGCGAGGAATGTTGAAACGAAATCGTCACGCGACCGATCAGATCTTCTTCAGCAGGACGGTAGCGTTGTGGCCACCGAAACCGAAGGTGTTGCTGACCGCCACCCGCACGTCGCGCTGCTGCGCCTTGTTGAGCGTCAGGTTGATGCGCTCGTCGATATTCGGGTCGCGCGTGAAGTTGTTGATGGTCGGAGGAATGATGCCCTCCGTAATGGCCATGATGCAGGCGAGTGCCTCGATCGCACCGGCGGCACCGAGCAGGTGGCCGGTCATGGACTTGGTCGAACTCAGATTGACCTTGTAAATCTGATCGCCGATAGCCTGCTGGATACCCACCAGTTCGGGCAGGTCTCCGGCCGGAGTCGAGGTGCCGTGCGTATTGATATAGTCGATCTCCTCAGGCGCAACCTCCGCCTCGGCCATCGCATCGCGCATGGCCTGGCAAGCGCCCAGTCCGTCGGGATGGGGAGCGGTAAAGTGATAGGCATCGGCGCTCATGCCGCCGCCAGCCACTTCGGCATAGATCTTCGCGCCGCGGGCCTTGGCATGTTCGTACTCCTCCAGGATCAGGCCGCCGGCACCCTCGCCGATGACGAAGCCGTCGCGATCCACGTCATAGGGACGCGATGCGGTAGCCGGATCGTCGTTGCGCGTCGAAAGCGCCTGCATGGAGTTGAAACCGCCCACGCCGGGCTGATTGACCGAAGCCTCGGAACCGCCCGTAATCATGATGTCGGCACGGCCGGCACGGATCTGGTCGGCGGCCAGGATCAGCGCATGGTTGGACGACGCGCAGGCCGACACCGGACAGAAGTTCGGTCCCATGAAGCCGTATTTCATCGAGATGTAACCGGCAGCGATGTCCGCAATCATCTTGGGGATGAAGAACGGGCTGAAGCGGGGCGTTTCGTCGCCCTTGATGAAGCCGGAAATCTCGTCGTACATCGATTTGAGGCCGCCGATACCGGAAGCCCAGATCACTCCTGCACGGAGTTTGTTCACCTTGCCGAGATCGAGACCGGAATCCTTCACCGCCTGGTCAGCGGCCACCAGCGCAAACTGCGAGAAAAGGTCGTATTTACGGACCTCTTTGCGATCGAAGTAATCCTCCCAATTGTAGCCTTTGACCTCACAGGCAAATCTCGTCTTGAACTTTTCGGCATCGAAACGGGTGATGGGGGCAGCGCCGCTCACACCCGCCTTCAGGTTGGCGAAATATTCCTGTATGCTATTGCCAAGCGGATTGATCGTGCCGATACCGGTCACAACAACTCTCCTTTTCTGCATAACTCGAATTTTAATTTTAGGGTTAGTCGGTAGGGACGATACGCATCCTCCGATCGTCCTGCGGAACTTTTCGGGGGAGTCCGCCGAACCCGTTATTTATATAAAGCGATAAGGTAAAATAATGAATATTTTACCTTATCAGATCCATCATCGGAACAGCACGCGATTATTTGTGCTCTTCGATGTATTTGATTGCATCACCTACGGTAGTGATCTTTTCTGCATCCTCGTCCGGAATCGAAATTCCAAACTCTTTCTCGAACTCCATGATCAGTTCGACCGTGTCGAGGGAATCAGCACCCAGATCGTTTGCAAAGCTCGAGGTCATTTCGATATCTTTCTCTGCGACATTCAATCTGTCCTTTATGATCTCCACTACTTTGGATGAAATTTCAGACATAACTTTAATTTTTAGTTTGACAATATTTTGCAAGTATATTTGCCTTCCTCCATTCGGACAAAAACTCACGGCAAAAATAGCATTTTTTTCTTTGAAACTAAAAAAGCCGCCTTTTTTTTGACGTCCATCCCCTCTTATTGCAGCGCGACACGCTATTTGCCAACACTTTTCCAGAACCGCCCTGCAACCATCCGCCGCCTCCTGCCGCCCCAGGGCGCCGACGCGCCGCATCCGAGTCGGCCAATCGCCCCCTTGCCGCCCCCTTCTCGCCCAGACACCTTCCGCAAGGGTGTTGTCCGGATGGCGCGCCATTTGTAAGGATACAGGAAAGTGCGTATCTTTACCTCGAAACCGGAAATCGATTCATTTCAAATACACCAATCATGAGATTACTCCTTATCAGCAACTCCACCAACGCCGGAGAAGCCTATCTGAAGTACCCGCTCGGCGACATCGCCGGCTTTCTGAACGGCATCGACGAGGCGCTTTTCGTGCCGTATGCAGCCGTATCGTTCTCCTACGACGAATATGAGAAGAAAGTGGGCAACCGGCTGGCCGAAATCGGCGTACGCGTACACTCCATCCACCACGAAGCCGATCCCGCAGCGGCCGTACGCACGGCGCGCGCCCTCATCATCGGCGGCGGCAACACCTTCGCCCTCATCAAGAAGATGCAGGAGCAGGGGCTTCCGGCCGTGATCCGCGAACGGCTGGCCGAAGGCATGCCCTATATCGGCTGGAGCGCCGGCAGCAACGTCACCTGCCCCACGATCCGCACCACGAACGACATGCCCATCGTCGAACCCGCATCGTTCGACGCCATCGGCGCAATCCCCTTCCAGATCAACCCCCACTACCTGGACGCCAATCCTGCCGGACACGCCGGCGAGACCCGCGAACAGCGCATCGAGGAGTTCATCGCCGCCAACCGCGACATCTACGTGGCCGGTCTGCGCGAGGGCTGCATGCTGCGCGTGGAGGGCGACCAACTGACGCTGAAGGGTCCGAAACCCATGCGCATCTTCCACTACGGCCAGACGCCCCGCGAAGTGCGCGAAGGCGACGACCTCTCGTTCCTGATGCGCCGCTAATTTCCAATCGTCCATCCATGCGGGGGGAGGCGCGACCGGCCGTTGCGTCTCCTCCCGCCCGTTTATCCATTCCGCCATGTCCGACACCCGACTGCGCGGCGCCGAAGGCGAGGAAGCGGCCGTCGCCTGGCTCCGCACCAACGGATTCCTCATCGTGGACCGCAACTGGCGCATGGGGCGCTACGAGCTGGACATTGTCGCCTCGCGCCACGACCGCATCCACTTCGTGGAGGTGAAGCTGCGCGGAGCAGGCGGCCTCACCTCGCCGGAGGAGGCACTCACCCCCGCCAAGCGGCGCGCCCTGCTGCGGGCGGCCAACCTCTACATCGAGACGATGGGCGTCCGGCTCGACTGCCAGATCGACCTCGTCGCCGTGGACCGCATGCCCGACGGCAGCCTCGCCGTGCGCTACATCCCCGACGCGGTCGAGGACCACTGGTAGCCCGCCGCGCCATCCTCCGCACAAGGGGACGGCAGCTCCGGACGCAAGAAACCGCAGCCGCCCTGTACGCCGCATCGATTATTTCCGTACCTTGCCTGCCGAAAACGCCCCGCACGGGGCGCCACGACAACCACCGATACAATCCAAAAGACATACGATCATGTTAGCGGCAGGAGACAAAGCGCCGGACTTCACCGGCATCGACCAGGAGGGCAACACCGTATCGCTCGCCCAGTTCGCAGGCAAAAAACTGATTCTCTATTTCTATCCGAAGGACAACACGTCGGGCTGTACGGCCGAGGCATGCAGCCTGCGCGACGGCTACGCAGAGCTGCGCGCCCAAGGATTCGAGATTGTGGGTGTGAGTCCCGACAGTGCCAAATCGCACCAGGGCTTTGCCGCCAAACACGCCCTGCCCTTCACGCTGATTGCCGACACGGACAAAACCATCGCCACGGCCTACGGGGTCTGGGGACTGAAGAAATTCATGGGACGCGAGTACATGGGCATCCTGCGCACCACGTTCGTCATCGACGGCGAGGGACGCATCGAGAAGATCTTCGACAAGGTGCGCACCAAGGACCACTTTGTCCAGATTGCCGACTCCTACAAATAGCCGCCCGGCCGCACCGTTCCGCCCCTGAGGGGAAGCGGCCACAAACGGGACGGCTTACCGGACGGAGCGCCCGGCAGCGGCATGTGCCGCCACCGGCCGATTCCGAACCGACTACCACACACAGACCGTATTACACCCCAAAAAACATGAAATCCAAACTGCTGTTATTCACGCTCGCCGTCGCCACCCTGCTGTGCGGCTGCGAGAAACTGCGCCCCGAAGGGGAGTTCACCATCGAGGAGATCCCGCTCCAGGGCGACCCGCACCGCATCGCGGTCGGCAGCGGCTTCACGCTGACCCTGTCGGACGACATCCCCGCAGGCGTGATCCGTATCGGCGCCCACGAAAACATCCACGAATACATCGTCTGCCGCGAGACCAACGACGAGGTATCGATCTGGCTCGACACCTCGCGCCCCTACAACCGGCTGGAACTGCAGGCATGGGCCTCGCCCGCCTCGTTCGACGAGCTGGAAGCCAGCGGCGGTTCGCACATCGGCCTCGGCACCGCCATCCAGGCCGAGACCGCCCTCGTCACCCTCTCCGGAGGCTCCTCGCTGGAGGGTGCCTTCGACTGCGGCACACTCACGGCCTGGCTTTCGGGCGGCTCGCACGCCTCCCTCTCCGGCACGGCCGACACCTTCTCGCTGTCCGACTGTTCGGGCGGCAGCGTGGTCCGCGCCTTTCCGCTCGCCTGCCGCGCTTTCAACGGCACCCTGTCGGGCGGCAGCCACGTCGAGATTTCCGTCTCCGAGTCGCTCCACGCCGACAACTCCGGCGGTTCGGCTCTGTACTACAAGGGCGACCCGCAGCAGCTGGTCGTAAACAACTCCGGCGGATCGACCGTCACCAAACAATAGCCGGAGCCGTCCGCTCCCTGCAACAACGCCATCCCGCCCCGCCGGCCGGATGGCGTTTCCGTTTCCGCCGTACCCCGACACACCGGTCCGGCAAAAAAAGAGAGGTCGGCGCAACTGCGCCGGCCTCTCCCGTTGTTGTTGCGGACGGCAGGGGCGGAAGGACGTCCCTGCCGTTCACCGCTATGCCTTTTTGTTCTTGATGTAGGCGTCGATGGCAGCGGCAGCCTTACGGCCGGCACCCATGGCCAGGATCACCGTAGCGGCGCCCGTCACGGCATCGCCGCCGGCAAATACGCCCTCACGGGTCGTAGCGCCTGCCTCATCGGCCACCAGACCGCCCTTGCGGTTGGCCTCCAGCCCCTTGGTCGTCGAAACGATCAGCGGGTTGGGCGACGTGCCGAGCGACATGATGACCGTATCGCACGGAATGTCGAATTCCGATCCGGGGACCTCCTTCGGCGAACGGCGGCCCGACTCGTCGGGTTCGCCCAGCTCCATGCGCACGCAGCGGATGCCGGTTACCCAGCCCTCCTCGTTGCCGAGGATCTCGACGGGGTTGGTGAGCAGGCGGAATTCAACGCCCTCCTCCTTGGCGTGGTGTACCTCTTCCTTGCGGGCGGGCAGCTCCTCCTCCGAACGGCGGTAGACGATCGTAGCCTCGGCACCGAGACGCTTGGCCGTACGCACGGCATCCATCGCCACGTTGCCACCGCCCACGATCACCGAACGCTTGCCCACATAGACGGGCGTATCCGACTCGGGCAGGAAGGCCTTCATCAGGTTGTTGCGGGTCAGGAACTCGTTGGCCGACAGCACGCCGTTCAGGTTCTCGCCCGGGATGCCCATGAACTTGGGCAGACCGGCACCCGAACCGATGAAGACAGCCTCGTAGCCCTCCTCGTCCATCAGGCTGTCGATGGTTACCGTGCGGCCGATGATGGTGTCCGTCTCGAACTCCACGCCGAGCCTTTTGACCTTCTCGATCTCGCGAGCCACAACCTTCTCCTTCGGCAGACGGAACTCCGGAATGCCGTACTCCAGCACGCCGCCCAGCTTGTGCAGCGCCTCGAATACACGCACCTCATAACCCATCTTGGCCAGGTCGGCCGCACAGGCCAGACCCGAAGGGCCGCTGCCGATCACAGCCACCTTGTGGCCGTTGCGGGCAATGCGGGCGGGTTCCGTCGAACCGTGTTCCAGCACCCAGTCGCCCACGAAGCGCTCCAGTTTGCCGATCGCCACAGGCTCGCCCTTGATGCCGAGTACGCACGATCCCTCGCACTGCGACTCCTGCGGACATACGCGGCCGCACACCGACGGCAGCGACGAGTCCTGAGCGATCACGTCGGCCGCACCGGCCATGTCGCCTGCCAGCACGCGGGCGATAAAATCGGGTATCTTGACGGATACGGGACAATGCTCCACGCATTTGGGGTTCTTGCAGTGCAGGCAGCGCGACGCTTCCAGACGCGCCTCCTCCTCATTGTATCCGTAGCATACCTCTTCAAAATTCGTGGCCCGCACCTTGGGATCCTGCTCCCGCACGGGGACACGTGGTATTTTGTTTGCCATATTCCTTACAGTCAGTTTTGTGACGGGCATGGGCCTTGTTGCCGCCCCACGCCCCGATTATCGTTACTTTCCGTGAATCTTCCGCTACGCGGCCTCTATTTGCCGCGGCCGATCCGACAGCGGTGATCGGCCTCCTGCTCCTGGGTGCGGTACATCCGCTGACGGCGCATCGCCTCGTCGAAATCGATCAGCGCAGCGTCGAACTCCGGACCCTCCACGCAGGCAAAGCGCATCTTGCCGCCCACCGACACACGGCAGGCGCCGCACATGCCCGTACCGTCGATCATCAGCGTGTTGAGGCTGGCGATGGTCTTGATGCCGTACTCCTTGGTGGCCAGTGCCACGAACTTCATCATGATCATCGGGCCGATGGTGATGACCTCGTCGTACTGTTTGCCGCGGTTGTCGATCAGATCCTTCATCAGCGCGGTCACGTTGCCGTGGAAACCCTCGCTGCCGTCATCGGTCGAGAGGTAGAGGTTGCCGGCCACCTTGCGCAGCTCGTCGATGATGATGAGCATCTCGCGGTTGCGCGCACCGACGATCACATCGGCCTGGATGCCGTGGTCGTGCATCCATTTCACCTGCGGATAGACAGGCGCCGCACCCACACCGCCGGCGATGAAGAGAAAACGTTTCTTTTTCAGCTCCTCCACATCCGCGTGGATAAACTCGGAGGGCTGTCCGAGCGGACCGGCGAAATCGGCCAGATAACCGCCCTCGTCGAGCGCCACCATCTTGCGGGTCGATGCGCCGACCGCCTGGATGACAATGCTGATCGTACCCTTCTCGCGGTCGTAATCGGCTACGGTCAGCGGGATGCGCTCGCCGTCGGCCGTACCTCTCACAATCACGAATTGTCCCGGCTGTGCCGCACGGGCCACTCGCGGCGCCTCGACGTTCATCAACCAGATGTCGGGCGCAAGCAGCCTCTTTTCAACTATTCTGAACATAATGATATTTTAGAGTTAAATCTCGTTTCAACTATTTTTCCATCAATCGGTTTCAGCCGTCAGGCGAATCTCCCGAAAGGGTCGCGCCGGATCGTTCACCACGAACGACAGGCCGCCGCTCACCCGACCGTAGGCCTCCTCCGAAACATGCAGGGTTACGGCCACCTTCACACTCCGACCGGCCTCCACGGTCACGCCGTCGGCAAGCGTTGCGGTCGTTCCGCGCCGCACCTGTACGCCCCGTATGCGCATCGTCCCGCGTCCGCGGTTGGCGATCCGCACCTGCACGGTATAATCGTCCCCCTCCTCGACCAGGCCGAAGTCATGGGACACGGGCGACACCTCGCACACGGCCGCCATGCTGTCCGTCGGCTCGATGGCAATCGCATTGGCCGTCACGGGCAGTTCGCTGCGCCGGCCGTCGATCGTCACCTCCACCCGATCGGAGATCATGCCGTACAACGGCTGGCCGCCGCGCAGGTCGTAGGTGAGGGTCACCATGCCCTCCTCGCCGGCCGCCAGCCGCTGCGGAGCCGCCACATGCAGGCGCCCCGTTCCGCCGGAAACGGCAAAGGAGAGCGTCACGGCTTTCCGCCCCGTATTGACGATGCCGAAAGCCATCGACTTGACGGTTCCGCTCTCCACATAGCCGAACGCCTCGTGCATTGCCTCGGCACGGACGCCGTCCGCCAGCGGGAAGGGATAACGCTCCTCGGTCGTCAGCGGCCGTCCGATGACCGTTCCGGTCACCTTGAGCAGATTGCGGTTACGCCCGCCGTCGCTGAAGACGGTCACGCCCTTCGTGAAACGGCCCGCGAAACGGTCGGGATCGAACACCACCTCGATCGTTCCCGTGCTGTCGGGACGAATGGGCGCGCGGTCGTAATTCACCGCCGTGCATCCGCAGTCGGCCTTCACCTGTTCGATGACGACCGGATAGCGTCCGGTATTGGTGAAGGTAAAGGTATGGGACACCTTGCCCTCCTCTTCGCGGAAGGTTCCGAAATCCCATTCGCATGTATCGAAGACCAACGTGGAGGTCGAATTCTGCGCCCACGCCGCACCGCTGCCGATCAGGGCCACGGCCATGCAAACGAGCCATCGCCCGATCCTTTTCCGGTCCGCCATCTCTTTTCTCCGAATAATGTCTTGCAAATCTATAAAATATTCCAGTAAAAGACGAACGTCCCGACGGACGATCCGCCACTCTTTTGCCGAACGCACTGCCGAAAGCGGGTTTCGCCCCCGACATCCTGCCTCCGACCGGCGTCCGACACCGCCGCAAGGCCAAGCATCCCCCCGCCGATGCCGCTTTCCCCATTTTTCCCGTCCCGACGGCACCGGTTTCGCCCTCCGCCGGAAATCGACTCGCAACAACAATACAATCAGCCTGATACACGCACCACAACGCCCTGCAGGATTCGTACGGAAACCGTTGCACACAAAAAAATACACAAATAATTCCGTTTTTATTTGCAGGAATCAATATTTGCCGTATATTTGCATCCCGAAACGAGAACGGAACACCGTTCGGAAACAAAAATTCCTCAATAGCTCAGTTGGTTAGAGCACCTGACTGTTAATCAGGGGGTCGTAGGTTCAAGTCCTACTTGAGGAGCAGCAGCGGACAGATCGACAAATGGTCTGTCCGCTTTCTTTTTTATCGCAGCCCGCGAGGGACATCCCGCACCGGCCGCATGCCTCCCCGACGCACCTACCCCCTCCGGAGGCCGCGCATCAGCCGTACCGGAAGCCGGAAAAACAAAAAGAGAACCGTACGTCGTACGATTCTCTTTTCCTGAGCCGCAACCGAGACTTGAACTCGGGACCTCTTCATTACGAGTGAAACGCTCTACCAACTGAGCTATTGCGGCCTCTTTACGGGGTGCAAATATAATACATTTCCGGAAACCCCTGCAAATTTTTGCCGGTATTTTTTTCGCAATCCGCATTTCGACGCATACATTCCTGCCGATTGTCGTATCTTAGCGGGCAAATTTTCAGACGGCAGCAATACTTCCGAATTATGGGAAAACCGATTTTTCAGCCGACAGGCAACGACACGTACGCCATCGCCTATGTCCCCACCGACAAGGCGGAAGAGAATCACGACTTCGCCTCCGCCCTCGCCCAGTCGCGACGGCAGGAGCGGGAACACGATTTCGAGGGTGCCTGCAACACCCGCCTGGATTCGTTCCGGCGGCTGGCCGAACTGATCCCCGACGAGGGTGAAACCATCCTCGAATGGGATGACGACAATGCACGGGCGGCCATGCAGATCGCCTACGGCTCCGGCATCGACCATTTTCTGGTGGGCGACTGGGAAATGGCGGCCGCCATCCTGGAGTTGCTGCTCGACATCGACCCCGAAGACCACCTCGAAGCGACCATCCCACTGGCCTATATCTACATCGCCATGGCGGAATACGACTCGTTCGACGACATCCTCAACGATGTGAATGACAAACATATCGACAAGATGATCCTCACGCTGTGGAGCGAATTCCGCCGCACGGGCAAGTTGCCCCACGGCGAAATGGTCCGCCTGCGCACGCGTTTCAAACCCTATTACGACGAATTTCTGGCTGCCGAGCATCCGGCCGACGAAGCCTACCTCAAGGAGATCCGCTCGGACCACCCCTCGAAAGAGGCGCTGGCCCGCGAACTGTGGCTCCAGACCGAACACCTGTGGTCGCAGTTTCCCGACTTCATCGAGGCGCTGCGCCGCACCGCCTGACCCGCGCCACCACCGAAACCGCACGCCATGCCATATCCCTGGGGAGACGACCGACCTTTCAACAGCTACTCCGGCTACTTCAAGCGGCTGTTCGGCGGACGGATGCAGAAGCTGACCGTCAATGCCGGCTTCACCTGCCCCAACCGCGACGGGCGCGTGGGTACGGGCGGCTGCACCTTCTGCAACAACGAGGCCTTCACCCCCTCCTACTGCCAGCCCTCGAAGAGCGTCACGCAGCAGATCGAGGAGGGCATCGAGTTCCACCGCAACCGCTACCGCACCGCACAGGGCTATCTGGTCTATTTCCAGTCGTTCTCCAACACCTACGCGCCGCTGGAGCAGCTGCGCCGCATCTACGACGAGGCGCTGGCCCATCCGTTCGTGGCGGGACTGGTGATCGGCACCCGCCCCGACTGCGTGGACGACGCCGTGCTGGACTACTTCGCCGAACTGGCCCGCAGCCGCTACGTCATAATCGAGTATGGCATCGAATCGTGCTACGACGCCACGCTGCGCGCCATCAACCGCGGCCACGACTTCGCCTGCGCCCGCCGCGCAGTGGAGGCGACCGCCGCCCGCGGCATCCACACGGGCGCACACTTCATCCTGGGCCTGCCGGACGAAAGCGACGAGATGATGATCGAGGAGGCCGACATCATCAACACCCTGCCGCTGAACACGGTCAAGTTCCACCAACTCCAGATCTTCCGTGACACCCCGATGGCCGCCGACTGGGCGCTGCACCCCGAAAGGTACCGCTTCCGCCCGCTGGACGAATACCTCGACCTGTTCATCCGCATCCTGCAGCGGCTGCGTCCCGATCTGGTCGTGGAGCGTTTCGCCGGCGAGGCGCCGCCCCGCTACCACTGCGGCCCCACGTGGGGGCTGATCCGCAACGAACAGCTGCTCGCCCGCCTCGAAAAACGGCTGCACGAGACCGGCGCCTTCCAGTCACAGCTCTGGGACGGCACCGCCCCCTCCATGCCGGCCACCGATTGATGCACCCGTTATGAACCGTTCCAAACTCAAAGGACACGCCGCCATGCTGAGCGCCAACGTCACATGGGGCGTCATGTCGCCCGTCGCCAAGTTCATCCTGACGGGCGGCCTGCTCTCGCCGCTGGTCGTCACCGAGCTGCGTATCGGAGGCGCCATGCTCCTCTTCTGGCTGGCCTCCCTGTTCGTCAAACCCGAACGGGTCGCCCCGAAGGACATGCTGAAACTCTTTGCCGCCTCCCTGCTGGCCATCATTTTCAACCAGGGCAGCTTCATCTTCGGCGTCAGCCTCACCTCGCCGGTCGATGCCTCGATCATCACCACGAGCATGCCGCTGCTGGCCATGATCCTGGCCGCCATCTTCCTGAAGGAACCCATTTCGGGACGCAAGGTCACGGGCATTGCCGCGGGAGCCTGCGGCGCCCTGCTGCTGATCGTCGGAGGCAGCCACGCGGCCGGTGCGGCGGCAACAGCCGGCAGCACGTATGTCTGGGGCGACCTGCTGATCCTGACCGCCCAGTTGAGCTACGCCCTCTACATCGTCTTGTTCAAGAACTTCGCGAGCCGCTACTCCCCGGTCACGATCATGAAGTGGATGTTCACCTACGCCTTCCTCTGCACCATCCCCTTCTCCTACCGCGACCTCGCCTCCACCGCATGGGACGAACTCGACGCCTCGCTGTGGGGCGGCGTGGCGCTGCTGGTGGCCGGCGCCACCTTCTTCTGCTACCTGATGATCGTCATCGGCCAGAAGAACCTGCGACCGACCGTTGCCGGCATGTACAACTACGTCCAGCCGCTGGTGGCCAGCATCGTGGCCGTCTGCTGGGGCATGGACTCCTTCAGCCTGACCAAGGCATTGTCGGCCGTGCTGATCTTCGGCGGCGTATGGCTCGTGACCACCAGCCCCAGCCGCCAGGATATGGAAGCGGCCGAGGTGGCCGGCCGCTCCACGCCGAAGCAGCAGTAACAGCCGCGGCGGAAGCCCCCGCCCAAACAACAAAAAAGGACAGCTCCCGTGCAGGGAACTGTCCTTTTGTCTATCCGACGCAGCGGAACTATTTGTTCTTCTGTGCGGCCAGCTGAGCCTCGTAATCCTTGTCCGACACGTGGGGCATCTCTTTCTGATACTCGCCGTTGAGCAGCTTCTCGCGGCAGGCCTCGAAGCAGTCGAGCGTATACTGCACATCTTCAAGGGTATGAACCGCCGTCGGGATGATACGCAGGATCAGTTCGCCCTTCGGGATCACGGGGTAGGTTACCACCGAGCAGAAGAGGTTGAAACGCTCGCGCAGGTCGTACACGAGGTTGGTGGCCTCGTTGATGCCGCCCTTCATGTAAACGGGCGTCACGGGCGACTGGGTGCTGCCGATGTCGAAGCCGCGCTCCTTGAAGCCCGACTGCAGGGCGCGGGTGATCTCCCACAGCTTCTCGCGGAATTCCGGATGCGCCTCGATCAGTTCCAGACGTTTGAGCGCACCGATCACCATCGGCATCGGCAGACTCTTGGCGAACTGCTGCGAACGCATGTTGTAGCGGAAATAGTTGATGAGGTAGGGATCACCCGACACGAAGGCACCGATGCCGGCCATCGACTTGGCAAAGGTGTTGAACAGCACGTCCACACCGTCCACGCAGTTGAGGTGGTGTGCGGTACCGCGGCCGTTCGGACCCATCGTACCGAAGCCGTGTGCGTCATCCACGAGGAAGGTGAAGTCGAAATCCTTCTTCATGGCCACGATCTCGTCGAGTTTGCCGAGATCGCCCTTCATGCCGAATACGCCTTCGGTGATGACCAGCACGCCGCCGCCCGTCTCCTTGGCTACCTCGGTGGCACGGCCCAACTCGATGCGCAGGCGAGCCATGTCGTTATGCGGGAACACGAAACGTTTGCCCATGTGCATGCGCAGACCGTCGATGATGCAGGCGTGCGCCTCGGAGTCGTAAACGACCACGTCGCGGCGGGTAAGCAGGCAGTCGATGATCGAAATCATGCCCTGATAGCCGAAGTTGAGCAGGAAGGCATCCTTCTTGCCGACGAACTTGGCCAGGCGGCGCTCCAGCTCCTCGTGGTACTTGGTTTGACCGCTCATCATGCGGGCGCCCATCGGAGCCGCCATGCCGAACTCGGCCGCACCCTTGGCATCGGCCTCGCGCACTTCGGGATGGTTGGCCAGTCCGAGGTAGTTGTTCAGGCTCCAGTTGAGTACCTCTTTGCCGCGGAAGATCATGCGCGGACCGATCTCTCCCTCCAGCTTGGGGAATGCAAAATAGCCGTGTGCATAGTCGATATACTGTCCGATAGGACCTCCGGAATTTTTCCGGATACGCTCTAAAATATTCACGTTGTCTATGTTTTGGATTCTTGAAAAATCGTGCGTACCTTTCACGTAACAAAAGGAAACGTACAAATTTAGCCATAATTACCGAAAGTAGGAGAAAATGCAATAAACTTTTTCGCGCCTCGTTAAAATTGCGTAACTTTGTGCGCATTTGCATAATGCGCGCCTGTAGTATATTTCGCACCATGACCAGAACCGCTTTGAAAATAGCCGTATGCCTCGCCGCACTGCTGGCGTCGGGCTGCAGCGGTTACAACAAACTGCTCAAGAGCAAGGATCACGAGCAGATGTACCAGGCCGCACTGCAATATTTCGATGCCGGACAGTTCGACAAGACCCTGACGCTGTTCGAGGAGGTGGCGCCCTATTTCCAGGGGACGGCACGCGAGGACACGATCCTGTTCTACACGGCCGACGCCCACTTCCGCTCGCAGGATTACGAGAACAGCTGCATGGAGTTCGACGACTACCGGCGCCGCTTCGGCCGCAGTCCGTTCGTCGAGGAGGCCGAGTACAAATACGCCATGGGCTACTACTACATGTCGCCCGAACCCAACCGCGACCAGACGCCCACCTACATGGCCATCACGACCATCAACGACTACCTGCAGCGCTACCCCAATTCGCTGAAGCGGCAGCTGTGCCTGCTGCGGCTGGACGAGCTGCAGGCCAAACTGTACGACAAGTCCTACATCAACGCCAGAACCTACTACAAGATCGGCCGCTACAAATCGGCCGTCGTGGCGCTGCGCAACGCATTGAAAGAATATCCGGAAACGCCCTATCGCGAAGAGATCCTCTACCTGACCGTCAAATCGTGCCATGAACTGGCCACCAACTCGGTACGGGCCCTGCAACGCGACCGCTACCTCGACATGATGGACGCCTACTACACGTTCGTCGCCGATTTTCCGGACAGCAAATACAGAAAAGAACTCGACCGGCTTCAGAAAAACGCCAGACGCTACCTCGCCGAACATCCGGCCGAGGCCGAGGCAGCCGCCGTCAAAACCGATCAAAACAACGAATAACGATATGGACATCAAAAAGAACAACGTCCCCAACAATACGGTGACGCGCAAACTGACCGACCTCGACGAACAGACAGGCAACATCTACGAATCGGTTGTTATCATCTCCCGCCGTGCCAACCAGATCGCCTCGCAGCTCAAACAGGAGCTGAACCGCAAACTGGCCGACTTCTCCACGACGACGGACACGCTGGAGGAGACCTTTGAAAACCGCGAGCAGATCGAAATCTCGCGCTACTACGAACGCCTGCCGAAACCCACGCTGATGGCTACGGAAGAGTTCCTGCACCACGAGGTCTATTTCCGCGACGCAGCCAACGACGACAAACAGTAACGACGTCGGGGGAACCCGCTCCGCCATGCGAATCACCGAAAGGGCATGCCCTTCGCATCCGTGTCGGTGCAGCATCATACGAACGGCACACGCAAGGAAGGCCGTTCGTTTTTGCATACGGACGCGGACAACGCTCCCCCCTTACCGCCGAAACCATGAATGAAAAGACGCTGAAAGGACGCCGCATCCTGCTGGGCATCACCGGCAGCATTGCCGCCTACAAGGCCGCCGTACTGACGCGCGGTCTGGTCAAGGAGGGCGCCGACGTACAGGTGGTGATGACCCCGCTGGCCAAGCAGTTCATCACGCCGCTGACGATGGCCACGCTGTCCAAACATCCGATTCTGGTCGAGTTCTTCGACCCCGAAAACGGCGCGTGGAACAGCCACGTCAGCCTCGGCGAATGGGCCGACCTCTACCTCATCGCGCCGGCCACGGCCAACACGCTCGCCAAGATGACCTACGCCATTGCCGACAACCTGCTGCTCACCAGCTACCTGTCGGCTCGCTGTCCGGTTGCCGTCGCTCCGGCCATGGACCTGGACATGTTCGCCCACCCCGCCACGCAGGAGAACCTCGCCCGACTGCGCGAACGCGGCGTAACAATCATCGAACCTGACTCCGGCGAACTGGCGAGCGGCCTCACCGGCAAGGGACGCATGGCCGAACCGGAGACGATCATCGAACAGATCCGGCCGCTGTTCCGCTAACGCAGAAACACGCATGACATCGCTGAAAGACAAGACCCTGATCGTCACGGCGGGACCGACCATCGAGCCGATCGACCCCGTGCGCTTTCTATCGAACCACTCGACCGGCAAGATGGGCTACGCCATCGCCGGTGTGCTGGCGGCACGCGGCGCCCGCGTACTGCTCGTCAGCGGCCGTACCGCCCTGGAAACGCCGCAGGGTGTGGAGCGGGTGGACGTCCTCTCGGCCGAGGAGATGTACCGTGCCGTCATGGAGCGCTTCGAGGCATCGGACGGCGCCGTGATGTGTGCCGCCGTAGCCGACTACACCCCCGCCGAAGTCAGCCCCGTGAAGATGAAGAAGAGCGACGACGACCTGGTGATCCGCCTTAAGCGGACGAAGGACATCGCCGCCGAGGCGGGACGCCGCAAGGGGGAACGGATGCTGATGGGCTTCGCGCTGGAGACCGACCACGAGCAGGAGAACGCCCTCGGCAAGCTCCGGCGCAAGAACCTCGACTTCATCGTACTCAACTCGCTGCGCGACCGGGGAGCCGGCTTTGCGGGCGACACGAACAAGATCACGATCATCGACCGCGCAGGCGAGATCACCGAATACCCGCTCGAATCGAAGACGGCCGCCGCCGACCGCATCGCGGACCGCATCGAGGCATGGTTTGCGGCACGCGGCTGAGCCGGTCGATCCAAACACACCGCACCATGTATATCGCACAAGCGAAACGCAAAGAGAATATCGCCGAATACATCCTCTACCTGTGGCAGCTCGAAGACCTGCTGCGCGCCCTGCAATTCAGTCCGGAGGCCATCTGGACGCAGCTGGTCGCCCCGCAGGCCGGCGACGACCCGCGCCGGCAGAACGACCTGCTCATGTGGTACGTGGATCTGGGATCGCTGCTGCGCGAGGAGGGCAAGGCACAGTCGGGCCATCTCGACCACACGCTGCACCTGATCGCCGACCTGAACGACCTGCACCTCGAACTGCTCAAGGCTCCGGCCGGCAAACGCTACCGCATGCTGTACGCCCGCCTGCAGCCCGAACTGCCCCACCTGCGGGAGCTGACCGGCAAGGCCGACCTGTCGGACATCGAACTGGCCTTCCGCATCCTCTACGCGGCCATGCTCTACCGCATCAAGGGCGACGACACCCACCGGAAAGCGGTGACGGACGCCCTCGAACTGGTCTCGCCCGTTGTCGGCGAACTGGCTCGCATCTTCCACCTGGTGGAGAAAGGCGAGCTGGACATCTGGAAGGAACCCGACGAAGAAAAAGGCACCCCGTCGTGCTGACGGAGCGCCTTTCCTCATTTATTTCCCCCCAAAAGAGGAGGTACACAGGTCGGACTCTGTCCGGCCTATAATTGTTTCTCCTTGAAATATTCGGCTGCGGCGGCCTTGAAATTCTCGATGGTCTTCTCCATCGACTCGAAGGATTTGCCGCCCGAAGCGTTTTTGTGACCGCCGCCGCCGAAGTAACGGGCGGCAAACTCGCTTACATCCACATTCCCCTTCGACCGGAACGAAATGCGGATGAACTTGCGCGTCTCGAGGAACATGGCCGACATCTGCACGGAGGTGACGGAGAGAGGGTAATTGACGAATCCCTCGCTGTCGCCGATCTGAAAGTCGAAACGGCGCAGCTCGTTCTCCTGCAGGCCGATATAGGCGATCCGGTTGTTCTCGATCAGCTGCATCTTCTGCAGCAGCACGTATCCCAACAGCCGCATGCGCCCCTCGCTGTAGGCATTGTACACACGCGAATTGATGCTCGGCACGTCGATGCCCTTCTCGATCAGGTCGGCCACCGCACGGAACAGCCCCGGGGTCAGGTAGCTGAACGAGAAGTTGCCCGTATCGGTCATGATGCCCACGTAAAGCGCTTCGGCCGCATCCTTGTCGAACACCTCGACACCGGTCAGCCGTTCGGCAATGCGATAGACCAGATAGGAGGTCGAACAGGAAGTATAGTCGGAAAAAGCGAGGGCATACTCCTCCAGCGGCGGATCGAGATGGTGGTCGATCAGAATGCGCACCGCCTTCCGGTTATTGACGATATGCTCGCTCAGGTTCTCCAGCCGGTCGATACGGTTGAAATCGAGACAAAAAATAATATCGGCTTCATCCAATACCTGCACTGCCTTTTCGTTTGCCTCCTTGGCGATGATCACATCGGCGATGCCGGGCATCCACGCCAGAAAATTGGGATAACGGTTCGGCACCAGACAGGCTACCGTATGACCCATGGAACGCAGAACGGCCGCCCATGCCAGCGAGGCGCCGACGGCATCGCCGTCCGGATTGGTATGAGCCAACACGGTAATACGTTTCTCGTCGTTTGAAAGATATTCTCTGAGTTGTCCTATTTTGGCGTCCAGCACACTCATTTTCATACGCTTACCGATTTGAAGCCATTTCGGGAAACCCCGCAAACGGGTTTGTTAAGCATACGAAGTTACTCATTTTGCAGCGAATAAAAAAATCGCAATGCCGCCCAACCCGCTTGCCAGACCGCTCCGTCCCGCCCAAAACCCGCATACAGGCCGTTGTACGGAAACCCGAACGATCGCAGGTTTCCTGCGATATTTTTGTAAATTTGTCGGAACTAACGCATGCGCGGCCGATTCAACGCCCCGCTTACGACACGAAGGACAATGCTTTATCCTCTGAAATTCAAGCCGATACTCAAAACCGCCATCTGGGGCGGCCACCGACTGCCCACGGCCGGCAAGAAGGTGCCGCGCAAGCTGGCCGCCTCCGCCGACCGCATCAGCGAAAGTTGGGAAATCTCCGGCGTACGGGGCAACCTGTCGGTGGCGGCAAACGGCTTCCTGAAATCCAACAATCTGGAAGAACTGACCGAAGTCTATATGGGCGATCTGGTCGGCGACAAGATATACGAACGCTACGGGCTGGAGTTTCCCGTACTGGTCAAGTTCATCGACGCCCGCGAGCGGCTCTCCCTGCAGGTCCACCCGGACGATGCACTGGCCGAGGCGTACCACGGCTGCCGCGGCAAAACCGAAATGTGGTACGTCGTCGATTGCGAACCGGATGCCGCAGTCTACATCGGCTTCAACCGCCCCGTCTCGCGCGAGGAGTACCTGCAGGCCGTGGCCGACGGCACGCTGACCGAGCTGCTGGGGCGCTACCGCGTCCGCAAGGGCGACATCTACTATGTGCCGGCCGGCACGATCCACACCATCGGACCGGGCATTCTGATCGCCGAGATCCAGGAGACCTCGGACATCTCCTACCGCATTTCGGACTGGGGGCGCCTCGATGCAGACGGCAGGCCGCGCGCCCTGCACACCGAGGAGGCGGCCGAAGCCATCTCGTTCGGCCATACGGACGAACACCTCTACATGGTGGCCGCCCAGCCCAACGTCTCGCAGGAGGCCTTGTCCACCCCCTTCTTCACCACGAACCTGATCCAGCTGCAGGGCGGTCTGACCCGCGACTACGCCGATCTGGACAGCTTCGTGATCTACGTCTGCACCGAAGGGAGCGTCACGATCCGCACGGAAGGCGGCGAGGAACGGCTCGGCGCACTGGAAACCCTCCTGCTGCCGGCCGAACTCGACGAGGTCCGTCTGACGGGCAACGCCACGCTGCTGGAGATCTACATGAAATGATCCGCCGCGCACGATCCGGAGAATGACGAAACGATGAGAACCGAGGAACGATACCAGGGCGTGATCGGGTGGTTTCAGGAACACATGCCGGTGGCCGAAACCGAACTCCGCTACACCACGCCCTACGAACTGCTGGTGGCTACCATCCTCTCGGCGCAATGCACCGACAAGCGGGTGAACATGACCACGCCGGCGCTCTTCAGGCGGTTCCCGACGCCGGAAGCGATGGCCGAAGCCTCGGCCGAAGAGATCTTCCCCTATATCCGGAGCATCTCCTATCCCAACAACAAGGCCAAGAATCTGGCCGCCATGGCACGGACGCTCGTCCGCGATTTCGGCGGCACGGTGCCGGACAACGTGGACGACCTCCAGAAACTGCCGGGCGTGGGACGCAAGACGGCCAACGTGGTGGCTTCGGTGGTCTTTCACCGCGAGGTGCTGGCCGTCGATACGCACGTGTTCCGCGTGTCGCGCCGGCTGGGGCTGACCCGCAACGCCAGGAATCCGCTGCAGGCCGAACAGCAGCTGACGGCCCACATCCCCTCCCACCTGCTGCCGACCGCCCACCACTGGCTCATCCTGCACGGCCGCTACGTCTGCACGGCGCGCAATCCGCGCTGCGGGGAGTGCGGACTGCTGCCCTGGTGCAAGTCGCCCGTCCATCCGCCCGCAACGACCGCATGATCGGGGCGGAACCTTTGGCCGTTCGCGCGGTTCGCCCTATATTTGCACACGCTTTACAACGCATTTGAAATAACAGACATACATCGATGAATTTCGTAGAAGAACTGAAATGGCGGGGCATGATCCACGACATGATCCCCGGTACGGAAGACTACCTCAAAGAAGGCATGGCAACGGCCTACCTGGGTTTTGACCCGACGGCCGACTCGCTCCACATCGGCCACCTGGTCGGAGTGATGATCCTCAAACATTTCCAGCGGTGCGGCCACCGTCCCGTGGTGCTGATCGGCGGCGCAACCGGCATGATCGGCGACCCGTCGGGCAAATCGCTCGAACGCAACCTGCTCGACGAGGAGACCCTGCGCCGCAACCAAAACGCCATCCGCCAGCAGCTCTCGCGCCTGATCGACTTCGACTCGCAAGCGCCCAACGCCGCCATTCTGGTGAACAACTACGACTGGATGAAGGACATGGGCTTCCTCGAATTCATCCGCGACATCGGCAAGCACATCACCGTGAACTACATGATGGCCAAGGATTCGGTCAAGAAGCGGTTCAACGGCGAGGGTGACGGCATGTCGTTCACGGAGTTCACCTACCAGCTGGTGCAGGGCTACGACTTCATGCAGCTCTACCGCCGCCACAACTGCCGCCTGCAGCTGGGCGGTTCGGACCAGTGGGGCAACATCACCACGGGCGTGGAGCTGATCCGCCGCATCGACAACGGCCAGGTGTACGGCATGACCTGCCCGCTCATCAAGAAGGCCGACGGCACGAAGTTCGGCAAGACCGAGAGCGGCAACGTATGGCTCGACGCCCGCTACACATCGCCCTACAAGTTCTACCAGTTCTGGCTGAACGTGAGCGACGAGGATGCCAAGAGCTACATCAAGATCTTCACGTTCCTCGGACGGGAGGAGATCGAGACGCTGATTGCCGAACACGAGGCCGCTCCGCACGAGCGCAGGCTCCAGAAGACGCTGGCCCGCGAGCTGACCTGCATGATCCACTCCGAGGCCGACTACGAGCGCGCCGTGGAGGCTTCGTCGATCCTCTTCGGCGGCGCGACGGCCGATGCGCTCCACCGGCTGGACGGCGAGACGCTGCTGCAGGTCTTCGAGGGCGTGCCGCAGTACACGGTATCCCGCAGCGAGATCGAGGCGGGTGCGCCGATCCTCGACCTGTGCGTGGAGAAGTGTCCCGTATTTCCCTCCAAGGGCGAGCTGCGCAAGCTGATCCAGGGCGGCGGCGTGTCGCTCAACAAGGAGAAGATCGCCGCACCCGACCGCACGGTGACCGCCGACGACCTCATTGCCGGCAAATACCTCGTCCTGCAGAAAGGCAAGAAAAACTACTTCCTGCTGATCGCCGAATAGACCGGCCGGAATCCGCATACGAAGGAAAGGGCGGAATCGTGCCGCCCTTTCTTTTTGCTCATCCGAAACGCACATATTCATGAAGAAAACGATTCTATCCGCCCTGTGCGCCGCCCTGTGCGGCCTGGCTGCAGCCAAGTCGCCGTCCGACCCGACGGCAATACGCCTGCGCGGCCATGTGGATACGCTAACGGCGGACAGCCTGCTGGGACGCGCAGGAGGCAGCGAGGCCAGCCGCCGCGCCGCCGACTACATCGAAAGCGAATTCGCTGCCATCGGCCTCCGGCCGGGAGCGACCAGGGATGACGGCGACCGTTCGTTCATCCAACGCTTTGAGCGCAACGGAGGCCATTACGCCAACGTGGTCGGCTTCCTGCCGGGCAACGATCCGCAGCTGCGCAGCGAATACATCATTCTGGGCGCCCACTACGACCACCTCGGTTTCCGCATCAAGGGACGGGATACGGTCATCTATCACGGCGCCGACGACAACGCCTCCGGTACGGCCGTACTGATCGAGACGGCGCGCCGTCTCAAGGAACGGGAGCAGCAGCTGAAACGCACCGTGCTGTTCGTCGCTTTCGACGGCGAGGAGAAGGGACTCTACGGTTCCGAAGCACTTGTGGACAACATGGCGAAGGAGAATGTGAAGTTCATGGCCAGCATCGACATGGTGGGCTGGCTGGCCGGTGCGGAGACCCTGCGCATCAAAGGCGTGGGTACCCTGGCTGACGGGGAAGCGCTCTTCGCGGAGATCCCGCATGCAGACCTGACCCTCCGGATGCAGAACAGTCCGCACGATGTCTTCACCTCTTCGGATCACGCCGCTTTCATCTCCCGCGACATTCCGGCCGTGCTGCTGACTACCGGCACCAAGTCGCCCTACCACCAGCCGGAGGACACGGCCGAAAAACTCGACTACGAAGGCATGGCGGCCATTACGGACTATACGACCGCCCTGGCAATGGATATGGCCACCCGCCCCGAAATCGCCCCCAAGACGGTTCGTGAGCCGCGTCAGGAACGCTTCAACGGCGGTATTACGGCCGGCATAGGCTCCTCGTCGCTGGTCATCCCCCACAGCGCCGTCCGCGGACGGGAGCGCTTCTCGTGGAATGCCGGCATCACGGGGCAGTACAACATCAACCGGCACTTCGCCCTGCGGGCCAACCTGCTCTACCAGCACCGCACCTTCCGTTTCCCCGAAGCCGATCCGACGACCGGCCAGCTGATCGTCAGCAACGGATTCCGCAAACTGGAGATGTCGTCGCTCACCGTACCGGTCTCCTGCCTGCTGACCATCGACTCGACGGACGGCATACTGGACGGCTACCTCTACGTCGGCCTGGGCGGCTATTACAGCTATACGTTCTCCAGCCGGATCAACTATGCCGACACCGACTTCAATCCCCACGGAGGCGGCATCGCCTTCCAGTTCGGCTGGCAGATGAGACACGTCGGCATCGGCTGTACGGTTCTGGGCGACCTGTCGCGCCTTTTCCCCAAAGGCGTGATGGCCATGCGCGGCACGTCGGCCTACTTCACGGTGAGCTACCTGTTCTGACCGCCGTATTACCCGCAACGAAGAAGGGGCTGCACCGCACGGTGCAACCCCTTTTCATTTGTCCCTTCCGCCGAGGGTCAGATGGAGAGCATCTTGATCGTCTGCAGCAGGTTGCGGTTGATCGGCTTGTCGTCCCGAATCGCTTTCGAGAAGGGGACATAGACCAGCTGGTCGTTCTGGATGCCGACCATGATGTTGCGCTGTCCCTCGATGAGGGCCGTGACGGCTGCCTCGCCCATGCGGGTCGCCAGGATGCGGTCCGCCGCCGTGGGCGATCCGCCGCGCTGGATATGGCCCAGAATGGTCACCCGCACGTCGTATTCGGGATACTCCTTCCGCACGCGTTCGGCCAGTCCGATCGCACCGCCCGTCACCTCGCTCTCGGCCACCAGCACGATGCTGCTGTTCTTGTGGTGGTTGAATCCGCTGCGGATCAACTCGCCCAGCTGATCGACCTCCGTCGCGATCTCCGGAATGATCGCCGCTTCGGCACCCGTGGCAATCGCACCGTTCAGCGCCAGGAAACCGGCGTTACGCCCCATCACCTCGATGAAGAAGAGGCGCTCGTGCGACATGGCCGTATCGCGGATCTTGTCCACCGCCTGGATGATCGTATTCAGCGCCGTATCGTAGCCGATGGTGGTGTCCGTACCGGAGAGGTCGTTGTCGATCGTTCCGGGCAGCCCGACGATCGGCAGGTCGAACTCCGCCGCAAACTCGCGCGCACCGGCCAGCGAACCGTCGCCGCCGACCACCACCAGCGCATCGATTCCCTCCTTCTGCATGTTGGCATACGCCTTACAGCGGCCGTCGTAGGTCATGAACTCCTTGCTGCGGGCCGTCTTGAGTACCGTACCGCCGAGCTGGATGATGTTGCTGACATTCTCCGAACGGAACGGCACGATCTCGCCGTCCACCAGTCCCCTGAAGCCGTGGTAAATGGCCCTGACCTCAAAACCGTTGTACAATGCGGTTCGCGTTACGGCCCGAATGGCTGCGTTCATGCCGGGAGCGTCGCCCCCCGACGTAAGTATTCCGATACAATTGATTCCGTGCATAGGATCGTTTAGGTTTATTCTCGTTTCTTCTGCTTTGCAAAAATCGTGCAACGCACGTTCTTAAAACGCCGCGACAGCAACGGTTCGCATCTGCCTCCGGCAAAAAAATCGCCCGCCGCTACCGGCTCTTCGGATAGACCACCCGATCGAGGATGCCCGTCAGTCGGGCGATCGTGATGCCGTAGTTGGTCATCGGCACGCCCTGCGCCTCGGCACGCGCCAGACGCGAAAGGACGTGGCGCCGGTTGAACATGCAGGCGCCGCAGTGGATCACCAGATCGTAGGGGGTCAGATCCTCAGGGAAGTCGGTGCCGCCCACCACGTCGATCCGCAGCCCCTGCCCCACCCGCTTGCGCAGCAGGTTGGGAATCTTCACACGGCCGATGTCCTCCGTGGCGGGTGCGTGGGTGCATGCCTCGGCAATCAGCACGCGCGACTGCTCGGTGAGGCGGTCGATGGCGGCCGATCCGGCGACGAAGCTGTCGATGTCGCCCTTGTAGTTGGCGAAAAGCACCGAGAAGGAGGTGAGCAGGCTCTCGGCCGGCGTCAGACGGCTCACGGCGGCAAAGGCCTGCGAGTCGGTGATGATGAGCTTCGGCGCGGCAGCCAGCGACCGCAGCGCCCCCTCCATGCCGTCGGGCGTGCAGCTCACCACGATGCACTGCTTGTCGAGCAGCTCGCGGATGGTCTGCACCTGCGGCAGGATCAGCCGCCCCTTGGGCGCCTGCGCATCCTGCGGCATGACCAGCATCACCACGTCGCCCTGCGACACGAGGTCGCCCGTGATGGTCGCCTCGTCGGCCGCTCCGCGTCCCAGTTCGCCCAGCCGGCGGATGAGGGCGTCGATCCCCTCGCCCGTGCGTGCGCTGACCGCCACCGGTTCCATGCCCGTGCGGCGGCGCATCCGCTCGACGAGCGCCCCGCGGTCGGCGATGGCGTCGATCTTGTTCAGCACCGCCACGACGGGAATGTTGCGCTGACCGAACATGCGCACCCATTCGTCCTCCGTGTCGCTGTCGCCCGCGCCGTACACGACCAGTGCGATGTCCGTCCGGTCGACCGCCTTGCGGGTCTGTTCGAGACGGCGCTCGCCCAGCTCGCTGTCGTCGTCGAAGCCGGCCGTGTCGATAAACGTGACAGCTCCCAGTCCGGGAACCTCCATGCTTTTGGTCACCGGATCGGTCGTCGTGCCGGGCAGTTCCGAAACGACGGCCGTCTGCTGGCCGGTGATGGCATTGATGAGCGACGATTTGCCGCTGTTGCATTTACCGTAAAT
This sequence comes from uncultured Rikenellaceae bacterium, assembly GCA_949287525.1. Classification (GTDB taxonomy): domain Bacteria; phylum Bacteroidota; class Bacteroidia; order Bacteroidales; family Rikenellaceae; genus Tidjanibacter. Next base: position 16,891 of record CASEGL010000002.1, on the reverse strand, counting down.
GCCGATGTGTACGCGGTTGGCGCGGGGTGTATTTTCCATGGTCTGTATGTTGCTTTCGTGTTGTACGGTTGGTGGTTGGAATGGGTTGCCGCCGTCAGAAGCGGAAGTCGCGTTCGCCTTTTTCGATGGCGTCGAGGTTGGCCGTGGCGCGCTCGCGCACCTTCTCGTTCGGCACCTTGGCCATCTGTTCGCGGATCATCTTCTCGCCCTTGATGCGGGTCTGCGGCGAAGCGTAGTCCACCAGATACTCCTTGAGGGTCATCAGGGCGTTCGGGGCGCAGCAGTTGGCGATCTGTCCCGTCTTGACGAGCGACATGAAGCGGTCGCCCGTACGTCCCAGCCGGTAGCAGGCCGTACAGAAGCTCGGCACATAGCCGAGGTCGATCAGCCAGGCAATGATCTGGTCGAGGGTGCGGTGGTCGCTCACGTCGAACTGCGCGGTATCGGTCTCGGTGCGGTCGCTCTCGTCGTAGCCGCCCACACCCGTATTGGAACCGCCGCTGATCTGCGACACGCCCAGCTCCAGTACCTTCTCGCGCGAGGCCTGCGACTCGCGGGTGGAGATAATCATGCCCGTATAGGGAACCGTGATGCGGATGACGGCCACGATCTTGTGGAAGATGTCGTCGGGCAGGGCATTCTCGAACTCGGCCACGTCGATGTCGTCGGCCGGGCAGATGCGCGGCACGCTGATGGTGTGGGGACCCACGCCGTGCGCCGCCTCAAGATGCTCGGCATGCATGATGAGGCCGACAAAGTCGTAGAGATAGCCCGTCAGGCCGAACAGCACGCCGATACCCACGTCGTCGATGCCGCCCTCCATGGCGCGGTCCATCGCCTCGGTGTGGTAGGCGTAGTTGCTCTTGGGACCGTAGGGGTGGAGCTTCTCGTAGTTCTCCTTGTTGTAGGTCTCCTGGAAGAGGATGTAGGTGCCGATGCCGGCGTCGGCCAGCTTGCGGTAGTTCTCGACCGTCGTGGCGGCGATATTGACGTTCACGCGGCGGATCGCACCGTTCTTGTGCTTGATGCCGTAGATGGTCTTGATGCTCTCCAGAATATACTCGATCGAGTTGAGCGGATGCTCGCCCGCCTCGAGCGCCAGCCGCTTGTGGCCCATGTCCTGCAGGGCGATCACCTCCTTCTCGATCTCCTCCTGCGTGAGCCGCTTGCGCAGCATGGTCTTGTTCTTGGCGTGGTAGGGGCAGTAGGTGCAGCCGTTCACGCAATAGTTGGAGAGGTAGAGCGGCGCGAACATCACGATGCGGTTGCCGTAGATCTTCTCCTTGATCCGGCGGGCCAGGTCGAACATCCGTTCGTTCAGATCCTCCAGATCGCACTCCAGCAGCACGGCCGCCTCGCGGTGGGTGATGCCTTTGGCCGCCTCGGCCTTGTCGAGAATGCTCTCGATCAGGGCGCGGTCGTGTTTGTGGGCCTGTGCATAGGCCATCGTATCCAGAATCTCGCCATGGTCGATGAATTCCGTGGCGACTTTCGATTTCACGTCGTACATATTCGGTAGTTTTTTAGCCATTTCCTATTTTGTCGGAGACGGGGCCGCCTCCGCTTTCGTTTCGTAATCGCCGCGGTCGTAGCTGATGTGGTAGCCGATCGCGTTGAACTGCGCCTCCAGTCCGCGCAACCCCTCGGCGGCCTCCAGTCCAGTGGCCTTCTTGTTGTTGTAGAGGGCATACTTGGCGCGTGTGTCGGCAGGCGACAGGTTGGGCATCACCACGTTCGCACCGGCCAGAATACCCTGCTCGCGCCCGTCGGGAGCGATGGAGGCGAGCGCCGTGGTCGAAGGGATCAGGGCATCGGGGAACATCAGGCGGAAAATGGCCAGCAGCATGAGCGTGGTGCGGATGTCACCGGCCGGACACGCCGCAAAAGGCGTATCGCGCTGCGGGATGTAGGGGCCGAGGCCGATCATCTGGGGGCGGAAGCGTTCGATGAAGAGGATGTCCTGCACGATCGTGTCGATCGTCTGCCCGGGGCTGCCGACCATGATGCCGGTGCCGGTCTGGAAACCGATCTCGCGCAGGTTGCGCAGGCACTGCATGCGGTGTTCGAGCGACATACCGGCCGGATGGAGGCTGGCATAGTGGGTCGGATCGGCCGTTTCGTGGCGGAGCAGGTAGCGGTTCGCCCCCGCATCGAAGAAGCGCTGGTAAGTAGCCCGTTCGTACTCGCCGAGCGAGAGCGTGATGGCGCAGTCGGGAAATTCGCTCCGGATGGCACGCACCGCCTCGGCCACGCGCTCCTCGGGAATCACCCCCTCGCCGCCCTGCAGCACGAAGGTGCGGAAGCCGAGTTTGTATCCCATGCGGCAGCACGCCAGCACCTGTTCGCGCGAGAGCAGGTAGCGCTCGACGTGGGGGTTACTGCGCCGGATGCCGCAGTAGTAGCAGTCGTTTCGGCAGTAGTTGGTCACTTCGATCAGCCCCCGGATGTAGATCCCCGTACCGAAACGGGCAACAGCCACTTCGCGCGCCGCACGCATGGCATATTCGAGCGTCTCGCCCGAGGCGGCGGCCACGAGGCGGGCGTATGCTTCGGACTCCAGATGATGCTCCGAACGCAGTCTGTCGATCAACTTTTCCATCCCTGCTGCCGGATTGAACGTTACATAATACAAAGTTATCGAGATAATTCGGATAAACAACCCCCACCTACCTCCGGAATTACCTATCCGACTGACTATCAATCTTTATTCTATTTTTCTATGTCTCCATAAGTTTTCCGGATACCAGCCGGAACACCGCCCCCTGCCGCAGCAAAAAAACTGCGGGCGGATGATTCCGGTTCCGAATCACCCGCCCGCACAATTCAGCATGCCGCCGCATCACCGCGCCGACACCAATTTCCGGTTGCGGCGGCGGACAACCAGCCTGCGGATCCAGAGGTAATAGCCCGTCAGCGGGAGCGAAGCCCCCAGCAGGGCTGCCAGACAGGTCAGCACGCGCGTCACCGTACCGCCCCAGCTGCCCACATGGATGGAATAAATCCAGCCGCCCAACCGGCTCGCATCGGAACTCTCGTGATAGGGAGTCACGCCGGTCAGGAGGCCGCTCGCCGGATCGAACGCATAGCTGTCCACCGCCCGACGGTTTCCCAGCCGGTCGCGCGACACGGTCGCCTTGCCTTCCGAAACGGTGATCCGGTTCCAGTCGGGGGCTGCCTGCTTCAGCGTATCGAACGCCTGCTGCCACCCCGCACGGGTCACGGTTGCCGCATCCGCCACGGCTGCAGCTCCGCGGCCATGACCATACCCCTGGCCGGCACCCTGTCCGTGTCCCTGTCCGGTTCCTGCTCCGCCGCCCTGTCCCTGGCCGACAACCTCGACGCCGAATACCTTATAGAAGCCGGTCCGGTACCAGGTGAACGACCACGTCAGTCCGGTGAGCGCCAGCGCCAGCAGGAACACCATCGCATACATGCCTCCGGCCGCATGCAGACCGTACCAGAAACTGCGCCATCCGCGCCGCACGGCAATCTTGAGGCTGTTGCGCAATGCCTTCACGGTGCGCGGCGCCCAGATAATGATGCCCGAAACCAGCACAACGACGAACATCAGCGTGCTGATGCCGACCAGCAGCCGGCCGACCGACATGCCGCTGCCCGACCCCATGCTGTCGAACAGCCAGCGGTGCAGCCGGAACACGGTCGCAAAGAAGGGAAGCCGCTCGACTCGTCCCTTGACCTCTCCCGTATAGGGATCGACCAGCACCGCTGCATGGCGCGGCCGGGACAGGTTCACCTCCCAGGCGCGGTCGGGATCGGCACAGGCCGTCACCCCCGTCACGGATACGCCGTCGGCGAGGGTCGCGGCCACCCGATCCGCCAGTTCGCCGACCGGCAGCGGCTCGCCCGCCGCCTCCACGGTGTACAGGTCACGCCGCACACTATGCGTAATCTCCTCCTCGAACACCAGCAGGGCGCCGGTAAAGCAGGTCACGGCAATAATCAGTCCGAACGGGACCGCCAGCCACAGATGGATACGGTGAAAAAATGCTTTCATGACTATCTTTTTATTTTTTTGACAAGCCGCACACGCCGGCTCGCACCCATTTTCCGACAAAAGAGGCTGCACGGCGACCGGACAGCCTCTTTCAGCAAATTTAACCCAAAAACTCATTCGTTATGCGGCCGAACCCGATACTCCGGCCGCACGATCTGTCCGACCGGCATACTGCCGGCTGCCGACCAAGACAACGGTCCGCCGAAACAAACTGCCGCAAAGGTCCGACAAAAAAGCCGGCTGCACAATCCCCCCGATCCGGTATTTTTCCGCCGCCTCCCTGCCCGCACTGGAAACCGGCACACGCGCCGCACGAAAAAAGGGGGGGGGGAGTCGGCCATACGGCCAACTCCCCCCTGTCTCTCCCTGGTACGGCAGGCTAATCCTGCGTCACGGTCTGCTCGGCCGGCACGATCTTGTAGAGCTTGTCGCCCCGCCGCACGGGCTGGGGCGTGCGGATCGAGCAGAAGATGCCCTGCGGCGCCACCTCGGCCGGCCGCTCGTCCACATAGACCTCCTCGACCGCTCCTTCGAGCGCCCCCGTCGTCTCGCCCAGAATCACATACGAAGCCCCGCGCTCCAGCGGCGACGCCTCGACCTGCACCTCGGCCACGCCGATCTTCTTGAAGAAGTTGGTCACCTTGCCGACATAGACCTTGCGCGTGGTGGCCGACGAACCGTAATGGGCGCTCAGCTCCACGACCGGCGCCCCCTGATAGTAACCGCCCCAGAAACCGCGGTTGAAAACCTCCGACAGACGGGCCACCCAGCGGTCGGCTCGCTCGGCCGAGAAGGTGCCGTCCACCACGGCCCGCACCGCCTCGTCGTAGGTCTCCACCACCCGTTTCACATACTCGGCCGAACGGGCGCGCCCCTCGATCTTCAGCACGCGCACGCCGGCACCGATGAAGCGGTCGAGGAAAGGAATCGTGCAGAGATCCTTCGGCGAGAGCAGGTAGCGTCCCTCGACGGCGATCTCCTCGCCCGTGTCGCGGTCGCGCAACATGTAGGAACGGCGGCAGATCTGCCGGCAGGCACCCCGGTTGGCCGACTGGCCGCACTCGTGCAGGCTCAGGTAGCATTTGCCCGATATGCTCATGCAGAGGGCGCCGTGGGCGAACATCTCGATCTTGACGGGCCGGCCGTTCGGGCCGCAGATCGGCTCCCGTTCGATGTTGTCGTGGATGCGGGCGATCTGGTTGAGATTCAGCTCGCGCGCCAGCACCACCACATCGGCCCACTGGGAATAGAAGCGCAGCGTCTCGGTGTTGGAGACGTTGAGTTGGGTCGAGATATGCACCTCCATGCCGATGCTGCGGGCATAGAGGATGGCCGACTGGTCGGCCACGATCACGGCATCGACCCCTTCGCGTTTGGCGCGGTCCACCACCTCGTGCATCGTGGCGATCTCGTCGTCGTAGAGGATCGTATTGACGGTCAGATAGGTCTTCAGCCCGTGTTCTCTGGCGATCGACACGATGCGCGCCAGGTCGTCGAGGGTGAAGTTGGCCGCCGAACGGGAACGCATGTTCAGCTGTCCGACGCCGAAGTAAACCGAATCGGCTCCGGCCGCAATGGCCGCCATGAGGGATTCGTACGACCCGACGGGGGCCATGATCTCTATATCGCTGCGAGTAAGCATTTTTTTCGGAATATTTCAGATGATTGGAAACGGGCCGCCCTCCTGAGCGGCCCTGCGGGTCACGATCAGTGCATGCGCCGGTTCAGCGCCGCCGCCAGACTGCGGAGCTGCGCCTTGCGCTCCTCCGGAGCCGACACGCCGTCGAGCGCCTCCAGCGCCGCCGCCGTGTAGTCGGCCACCGCCTGCTCGGCACGCTCCCGGATGCCGAGCCGGTCGTAGATGGCCAGCACGCGGGCGATCTTGTCGTCGGGAATCATCGCCTTGTTGTGCATCAGACCGGCCAGTTTGTGCCGCGTATCCTCGTCGGCCGTCTCCATGGCCGCCGTGGTCAGGAAGGTCTTCTTGCCCTCCAGGATGTCGCCGCCGATCTTCTTGCCGAGCGTCTCCTCGGTGCCGTAGCTGTCGAGGATGTCGTCGCGGATCTGGAACGCCATGCCCAGCTGGATGGCGAACGCGTAGAGTCTCCGGCGATCCTCCACGGAGGCTCCGCCCACCACGGCGCCGATGGCCGTCGCACCGGCCAGCAGCACGGCCGTCTTGAGTTCGATCATGCGGAGGTAGGACTCCATCGGGACATGTTCGAGCGACTCGAAGTCCATGTCGTACTGCTGACCCTCGCACACCTTCAGCGAGATGTCGTTGAAGATCCGCAGAATCTGCGGCAGCAGCGCCGTGTCGGCCTGTTCGAGCAGCCGGTAGGCGTAGATCAGCATGGCGTCGCCCGACAGGATGGCGCTGTTCACGCCCCACTTGCGCTGTACGGAGGGTTTGCCGCGCCGCACGGCCGCATTGTCCATGATGTCGTCGTGGAGCAGGGTGAAGTTGTGGAACACCTCGACGGCCGCAGCGCAGGGCAGCACCTCGTCGATCGTGTCACGGAATACATTGCAGGCCATGGCGGCCAGCAGCGGACGCAGCCGTTTGCCGCCGCGTTCGAGCGAATAGACGATCGGTTCGTAGAGCGTATCGGGTTCCTGCGGGAAGGGCAGCGCCTGCATGTAGGCCTCGATCCGCGCGGAAAGTTGTTCTTTGTCGTACATCATGGTATGGGGATTGATTGTGTGTGCAAAGATAAGGAAAGCGCGAATAATTTTGTCTTACTCACGGGAATTGGGTATCTTTACAAATGGCCGTGCCGTATGTACGGCACGACAAACTCGGAACCATCATGAAACGACTGGCAATAGGCGTCGACGTAGGCGGCACGAACACGGTGACCGGACTGATCGACGAAACGGGCAACATCGTGGGACAGCGCACCTTCAAGACACGCGACTATCCCGTGTTCGAGGAGTATGCGCACCAGCTCGTCGGAGAGATCGAGGCGCTGCGCAGCCTTGTTCCCGACGCTCAGATAGCGGGCATCGGCATCGGCGCTCCGAACAGCAATCCCTTCACCGGATTTATCGAGGATCCGGTCAATATCCAATGGTACGACCGCAACGCCGACGGCTCACGGGGCATGCTGCTGCGCCACATTCCGCTGGTCAGCCACCTCAAACAGTTCTACCCGATCCTGCCGATCGCCATCGACAACGATGCGAATGCGGCGGCCGTGGGCGAGATGATCTACGGCGGCGCGCAGGGCATGCGGGATTTCATCGAGATTACGCTCGGCACCGGCCTGGGTTCAGGCGTGGTGGCCAACGGCCAGCTGATCCGGGGTCACGGCGGCATGGCCGGCGAACTGGGTCATGTGATTCTCCGGCCGGAGGGGCGGGTGTGCGGCTGCGGCCGGCGCGGCTGCCTGGAGACCTACGTCTCGGCAACCGGCATCGTCCGCACCCTGATGGAGGTCATGGCCGACGACCTGCGTCCCAGCCAGCTGCGCTCGCTGCCGCCCGAACGGATCGATTCGCGCATGATCGCCGAAGCGGCGCAGGCGGGCGATCCGCTGGCTCAGGAGGCCTTTGAACGCACCGGCATGCTGCTGGGCGAAGCGCTGGCCAACTTCGTCGCCTTCTCCCAGCCCGAAGCCATCTTCCTCTTCGGGGGGCTTACGGCGGCCGGGCAGCTGCTCTGGGCGCCCGTTCAGCGCTCCATGGAGCAGCACATGATGCGCAACTACCGGGGACAGGTCAAACTGCTTCCGTCGGGGCTGCCCCGTTCCGAAGCCGCCATTCTGGGCGCCTCGGCACTCGTATGGCAGGAGCTGCGCCATCCGACCGCACGGCGCTGAGGCCGCGCCGACGGCTCTTTGCGCGGGATGTACGGGCTTCCGAACCGCCCCTCAGCTGCCTCAGGCAGGGAAACGGCGAAAAAATCGTCGTTTCCCGGAACAGTTTTGCTGCAGATAACAAATAATTTGTATCTTTACACCCCGTAAGCGTTCAGGATTCGTTCCGGCGGACGCTTGCGACATGGTATTGGAAAGATGCCGGAGTGGTCGATCGGGCCGCACTCGAAATGCGGTGTACGGGCAACTGTACCGGGGGTTCGAATCCCTCTCTTTCCGCTCCCAAACCAAAGCGCGACGAATTTCCGCCGCGCTTTTTTTCATTTATCCACATGCCTGCTGCTTTATGCGGCAGGGAACCCACCGCCTTCTTCTCCACGACACCGCCCTGTCCGCCGCAGTGCTAAAAATGTACTTCACCATCTTTCTATATTAGTATGTTTATCCAAATAGAATTATTTTCACATAAATAAACGCCTTTCCCCTCTGAAAGCACTATATTCGCACATCATTTATAACCCATTGTACCATGAAACGACTGACCTTCCTTTGCCTGTTGGCATGCATGAGTGCGTTCTGCTCCTGCGAGAAGCAACCCTCCTACGGTGAACCCAGCAAAAGCACCCACAGCTTTTATGTCGAAAACAAACTCTCCGAACCGATCCGAATATTGATATCGTGCGTTTGCGAAAAAGATCCATACAACGAGCTATCACCCGACTACCAGTTGAATTTTTACAAAAAAGTCACCATCGAACCCAATCAGAGATTGAAAGTGCGCTACTTCGATCGCAGCCTGTTCAAAAACTCCGAAGCCCTTAACGCTTTCATCTATGACAATGTCCTGCGTTCTACCGAAAAGCACAGACACAATTGCATGCTGATTGACGAATATGACCGCAAGTCCCAACTGTTGCTATGGTCGAACGACTATTGGGATTATTTCCAACTCAACACCTATACGGCCGAATATACACTCGTAGTCGATCAGGCGCTGTGGGACGCCGCATTCCCTGAGAAATAACCGATTCCCGATCGGGCAATAGAAGCGAGGCCATTCACGCGGAGTGAATGGCCTCGCTTTTAGTTTCTCGGACCGTCTGTCCTTATGCCTGCGCGGGATAGCGGTGCAGGGCGATGCGGCCGTCGGGCGACAGGGTTGCATAGGCGGGATGTTCGATCCACTCGCCCAGAAAAACGGCTGTCGAGCGGGCGTCGAGCGGGTAGACCTCGGCGCAATGGTTGTGGCCGAAGATGAAGTAATCGACCGGATGCGTCGCGGCATACTGCCGTGCAAAACGCACCATGGGTTCGCTTTCTCCCAAAAAACGGTGGGAAACCGACTTCGACTTGCGGCTGTGCGACGACCAGCCGTGGCCGAAGCGGAGCGCCAGGTCGGGATGCAGCAGGTGCGAGAAGAGCCACCGCACGGCCGGCGAGCGGAAGCAGCCGTTCATGCAGCGCGTCCAGAAGCCGTGCTGCCGCGCCGTGATGTCGTCGCCGTGTGTAATGAAAAGCCGTTTGCCATAGCAGACCGTTTCCAGCGGCGCCGCATGCACATGCACCCCGCATTCACGCTCCAGATAGTCGTAGGCCCACATGTCGTGGTTGCCGGTGAAAAAATGGATCGCCACGCCCCGGTCGGTCAGCTCGGCGAGCGTACCCAGCAGGCGGACGAACCCCTTGGGAACGACCCGACGGTACTCGTACCAGAAATCGAACAGGTCGCCCACGATGAAGATCGCTTCGGCATCGGCAGCCGCTTCGCGCAGCCAGCGGATCAGCAGCCGCTCGCGTTCGGCGGAATCAGCCGCAGGCGGCAGTCCCAGATGCATGTCCGAGGCAAAATAGTACATGACGGCGGACGGATTACAACAACTTGGCGATGGCGTCCCTCAACTTGCCGGAGGCCACATTGCGGGCCACGATCTCGCCGTTGCGGTCGATCAGGTAGTTGGCGGGCAGCGAGCGGACGTTGTAGATGCGTGGCGCAATGCCTTCGGGTCCCTTGAAGTCGCAGACCGAGATCCACGGCAGCGCCTGCTGCTGCACGGCGTTCACCCACACCGAGCGCGACGTATCGAGTCCCACCTGATAGATCACCAGCCCCCGGTCGGCAAACTCGTCGTAGAGCTGCTTCAGTTCGGCATTGGCCAGCGGCGCCGAGGGATCGGCAGCCGCCCAGAAGTCGAGCAGGATCACCTTGCCGGCATGATCGGAGAGACGCTGCGTCTTGCCGTACATGTCGGGCAGCGACAGATCGGGATAGGAGGTCGGCGAACAGAGGCTCTCGCCCATCATGCGCACCAGTTCGTCATTGGAATCGATCCGGTCGATCTGCGCCCGCAACGCGGCCAGATAGGGCGAATCGGGATAATGTTTCGCCACCGAATCGGCCACCATACGGTAATAGACGATGTCCGTGTTCTGGTTGAAGAGCGTATTGTCGTTCGGAAGGTGCTGGTAGAGCGCGAAGAGTGCGGCCAGCGATCCGCTGTTGGAGACGATAAAACGAATCTGCTCGCGTTTCAGCCGACTGTACTCGCGGGCATAGTCGCGCAGATAGGATTCCCGTCGGGTATCCTTTTCGCCGACAGCCGAAATCAACTGCGACAACGAGTCGAGCCTGGCCGCCCCGTCGTTCATCAGGTCGGTCAGTTCCTTGATCAACTCCGATTCGCGCGATCCGGTCACCGTATATTCGGCCGGTTTGCCGTACTGCGATTCGATCCGCACCCGTTCGCCCTGCGACACGAAAAGCGGAATCCGACACCCCTCCACATTCAAATGGTAGAAGGTCGTACCGGCGGGCAGTTTGTCGATACGGATCCGGAAGTCGCCGTTGCGGTCGGTGCGCACCGAATCGGAAATGACCGCACCCGAAGCGGTCGTCTCCTCAAGAATGACGGGACATTCGGACGCGCCGGCCAACCGTCCCGAAATGGTGGCCCCGTCCCGCTGGCAGGAGACGGCTCCCAGTGCAGCAAACAACGCCACCGCCGGCATCAATATTGGATTCCTCATAAAACGAATCGGATTTTCGCAACAAAAATAATCATTGCAAACAGAACGAAAAAGCGGCCAACTTATTACGCCGCCTCCCATGCCGAAAAACAGGAGCCGCACGCCCCTTATTTGGAGTAATTGTTGCCGAAACGGCCATTCTTGCCGTTCTTGCCGTTCTTCTTCACGAAACCATTTTTCTTGCTTCCGCCGCTGTTGCGGGCCGTCGGCTGCTTGTACTCGCTGCGGATCATGCTCAGCGCATCCTCATCGACCGCCACCCGGTCGTCGCCCATGCGCTTGATGTCCTTGATGATCGTCTCGTTGTTGGGATGCTCCTCGTTGTACTCGTAGCTCTTGGTCCGCATGTACCGGGCAATGTCGCCCAGCGTCTCCTGCACGGCGCGCTGATCCTCCACATCTTCCAGCGAACGGATCATCCGCTTGACGTACTTGCCGTAATGCTTCATGATCGCATCCTTCTGCGGATAGGCCATCGGGGGCGGCACGGGAGTCAGCGACATGCTGGTCGGAATCGGATAGGGCGAATCGACATCGAGCTTGAAGTCGGACATGATGAACAGGTGGTCCCACAGCTTGTGGGTGAATTCGGGCGTATCCCGCAGCAGCGGATTGAGGTTGCCCATCACGCCGATCACCACGCGGGCCTTGCGGTTGCGCTCGTCCCGATCCTCAATCTCCATCAGGTGATCCACCATCTGATGAATGTGACGTCCGTATTCGGGCAACAAGAGATTCTTGCGGTAAATGTTGTAATTCTTCTCCATAACTCAATTCAAACGGCCATTCGCGGCACCGTTCCGGACGGCTTCGCGAAAGCCGCCCATACGGATCAGTACATACGGATATGGGGAGATCGGACCGCTGCCGGACAAGATAAAAACGGCAATGTCCTTTGATAAGAAAACTAATTGCTTATCTTTGTACAAAGGTAGAGCATTTTTCCGGAAATGCAACCGATTTGACTATCCCCCCGACTTAAATATGGCAACCATTCTGGTTATCGATCCATCGCGCAGCATGCGCAGTACGCTCAAGGAACGGCTCGAACATGAAGGGTATGTCGTCGAAGTGGCCGAGGACACCATCTCCGGCATGACGGTTTATGCCAGTCGTCATTTCGACCTGCTGCTGTGCGGCCAGCCCGACTCCCCGATCCGCACGACAACTCCCTGGATACGGTTATCCCACGACAATACCCCCGAAAGCGCCCTGCTCGCCATGCGGCAGGGGGCGGCCGACTTCGTCTCCAAACCGATCAACATGAACCGGCTGCTGGCCGCCGTCCGGAAAAGCCTGACCGATCCGCCCCGCTACGCCGCGGCCACGGAGGTGCCGGTCGAGGAGCCGGAGGAGCCGTGCCGCCGCTGCCGCCCCCGTCTCGTGCGGCCCGAACCGATCATCGGCGAATCGGCGCCGGCGCGCCATCTGAAATACCTGATCGACAAGGTCGCGCCGACCGACGCCCGCGTACTCGTCATGGGCGACAACGGCACGGGCAAAGAGCTGGTGGCCCGCTGGCTGCATGAGGAGAGCCGCCGCAGGGAGGGGCCGTTCGTGGAGGTAAACTGCGCCGCCATTCCCTCCGAGCTGATCGAAAGCGAACTCTTCGGCCACGAGAAAGGAGCCTTTACCTCGGCCGTCAAGATGCGCCGCGGCAAATTTGAACAGGCCCACAACGGCACGCTATTCCTGGACGAGATCGGCGACATGTCGCTCGCCGCACAGGCCAAGGTGCTGCGCGTGCTGCAGGAACGCAAGATCTCGCGCGTGGGCAGCGACCGCGACATCGACGTGGACGTGCGGGTCATCGCCGCCACGAACAAGAACATTCCCGCGGAGATCGCCAGGGGCAACTTCCGCGAAGACCTCTACCACCGGCTGAGCGTCATCGTCATCCGCGTGCCGCCGCTGGCCGAACGGCTCGACGACATCCCCCTGCTGGTGAACCATTTCCTGACGACCCTGTGCGCGGAGTACCGCATGCCCGTCAAACGGATCGAAGCCGATGCCGTCGCCCGTCTGCAGCAGATGTCCTGGAGCGGCAACATCCGCGAACTGCACAACGTCGTCGAACGTCTCGTCATCCTCGGCGAAGACCCGCTGACGGTCGCCGACGTGGAACTGTACTCCGGAGGGCTGCAATAGCCTCCGGAGCAAAAACGGGAAAAGGATGGCAGGACGGTATCCTGTCACCCTTTTCGCATGGCATTCCGCAATCGCTACGCCTCGACCTGCACCACCTCGATGCCGACCCGGCCGAGCAGCTGCACACCGTCGTCGGAATGGTAGGCGTCGCAATAGACCACCCGCTTGATACCGGCCTGAATGATGAGCTTGGCACACTCGATGCAGGGGGCGGCGGTGATGTAGAGCGTCGCGCCGTCGCCGTTGTTGGTGCTTTTGGCCAGTTTGGTGATGGCGTTGGCCTCGGCATGCAGCACGTAGGGCTTGGTCTTGCCCGTCTCGTCCTCGCAGATGTTCTCGAATCCGGATGGGGTTCCGTTGTAGCCGTCCGAAATGATCATCTTGTCCTTGACGATCAGCGCCCCCACCTGCCGGCGCAGGCAGTAGGAGTTCTCGGCCCAAATCTTGGCCATGCGGATGTAGCGCATGTCGAGTTGCCGCTGTTTCTCTTCGTAATATCCCATAACCTTATGCGATCCGTTCCGACGCGACGTCAGAACAATTTTTTCTTACTCCTGGTCACGACAAAGTCCTTCAGGTAGGAGGGCTCGAAGTAGGCCGTGTCCACCGTCTCGCCTGCGGCGAACTGGCGATAGGCCGGCATGCACAGCCCCCGCGCCGAAGGCTGCACGTCGATCAGCCGCACCCCCTCGGCGGGCAGCGTCCCCTCCGTCTTGGCCGCGCCGCTGCCGAAAATGAAGAACTCCCCCTCCGGACGGATGAATCCGGCGAAGCTGTCGGGCGTAACCACCTCCGCCGTAACGGGCGCCACCGGATGCAGCGCCGTGTCGTAAACGGCCGCATAGACCTCCATGCGGCGGGCATCGATCATCGGACACAGCAGCGCCGTCTCCCACGACTCGGCGCGGAACAGCCCCGCCTCGTGGTTCTCGCAGGCGATGACGGCCATCGCCTCGAGCGAATCGACCGCCACGAGCGGAATGCCGAGCGCATAGCACAGCCCCTTGGCGAACGAGGTGCCGATCCGCAGCCCCGTATAGGACCCCGGTCCCTTGCCCACCGCCACGGCATCCAGATCACGCATGTCCAGATTGGTCTCGCGGAAAAGCTCCTCCGTAAAAACGGCCACGTTGCGGGCATGTTCGCGTCCCGACTCTTCCCGCAGGGAGACTGGACGGCCGTCCTTGGACAGCGCGACGGAACAAACGTCTGTTCCGGTTTCGATGCAAAGTATGAGAGACATAGTACAGATCCCTGCGGCAGTAAGCCGCCTGTCTTAACACAATTACCGTTTCATGGCGCGATCCATCTCGCGCTTGGCATCCTTCTCCTTGATGTATTCGCGTTTATCGAACCGCTTGCGGCCGCGCGCCAGGCCGATGACGGCTTTGGCCAGCCCCTTCTCGTTGAGGAAGACCCGCAGTCCCACGATCGTGATCGACTTGTCCTGCGAGGCGCGTTCGAGTTTGTCGAGTTCGCGGCGGTTCAGCAGCAGCTTGCGGTCGCGCTTGGGCTGATGGTTGTTGTAGGTTCCCCAATGGTATTCCGAAATGTTCAACCCCCGGATATACAGTTCGTGACGGTCGAAATAGCAGTAGCAATCCACCATGGAGGCCTTGCCCAGCCGCAACGACTTGATTTCGGTTCCGGTCAGCACGATGCCGGCGATGTACTCCTCGATGATCTCGTAATCGAACGTCGCCCGCTTGTTCTTGATGGATATTTTCTTATTGAATTCCGCCATATCGAAACAAAGTTACATATTCCGCGCCGATAAACAAACAGCCCCGCCGCACCGCCTACGGCAACCGTCAGAGTATCAGCCGCGAAATCTTCTTGGCTATTTTGGTGCGCACCTCGTTCAGCGCCGAAATGTTCTCCATGATCTCGGTCAGCTCCTCGTCGGAGAGGGTTTCGTCGGTCAGCCGTTCCTTGAGCCGGGCGATGATCGCCTCGATGGTTTTCGACTTGTAGAGGGTCACCACCCGCGGAATCAGCTCCGAGAGGCGGTTCTCCTCCGAATCGAGATAGACGTCGTGCCGCTTCCACAGCTCGCTGAGGACATAGTTCGTATCGGAGGTGAGGATGTCCACCGCAGCGTTGCAGACCGCCGGATCGGCGTGGTTGGTAAAATAATGTTCCGGCACCTTCACGCCCTCGCCCAGTTCCAGATAGTGCTGTTCGTAGCACTCGTAGATGGCCCGATACTGCGGATTGCGGATCGAGACATCGTCGCGCAGGTCGCTGAAGATCGTCTCGGCCACGTTGAACCGCACCATGTTCGGCCCCTCCTTGTGTTCAAAGTAGAGGTGGCCGTACTTCATCAGGTAGCCGACGATCTCCTTCTCCAGCTCCTCCATGCTGCTGCCGGCCGTCACGCCCTTCAGCGACGTCATCCGCGCCATGGTGCGCTCATCGCGCCGCTGGCGCTCCTGCATCGACCGCACGAACTCGCCCGTCTGCCGGTCGTACTGCACCGAGTTGCGCTTGCGGGCCACCTCGGCCACGAGTACCTGCTCGTCCATCTCCATCGTCTTGGCGCAGTCGCGGATGAAGACCGACCGGATGATCGGGTCGGGAATCTCCGAAATGGACTGCACGATGTCGGTCACCAGTTCGGCCTTGCGCAGGGGGTCGTTGCCCGCATCGGCCATCAGCAGGTGGGTCTTGAAGCGGATGAAGTCCTCCTCGTGTTCGACGATGTAGGCCTTCACCTCCTCGGCGGAGTGCTTGCGGCCGAACGAATCGGGATCCTCCGGTTCGGGCAGCAGCACCACGCGCACGTTCAGCCCCTCGCGCAGGATCATGTCGATGCCGCGCAGCGAAGCCTTGATGCCCGCCGCATCGCCGTCGTAGATCACCGTGATGTTCTTCGTGAAGCGGCTGATGAGGCGGATCTGGTCGGTCGTGAGCGACGTGCCGGACGAGGCCACCACATTCTCGATGCCCGTCTGGTGCATGCGCAGCACGTCCGTATAGCCCTCCACCAGGATGCAGTAGTTCTCGCGCACGATGGCGTTCTTGGCGTGGTAGATGCCGTAGAGGCTGTGGCTCTTGCTGTAAACGATGCTTTCGGGCGAGTTGAGGTACTTGGCCGTCCGCTCGCTCGTGCGCAGCACGCGGCCGCCGAAGGCGATCACGCGGCCGCTGATGGAGTGGATCGGAAAGAGCACCCGCCCCGTGAAACGGTCGTAATAGCCGCCCGTCTCGCGCTTGATGGTGAGTCCCGTATCGACCAGATACTGTTCCTTGTAGCCGGCCGCGAGGGCGGCGGAGGTCATGGCATCGCCCTTGGCGGGGCAGAATCCCAGTCCGAACTTGCGGATCGTGGCATCCGTGAAGCCGCGCTCGCGGAAATAGCTCATGCCCACGTTGAGTCCCTCGTCCGTGTCGTGCAGCACGTGCTGGAAATAGTCCGACGCCCAGCTGTTCACGACCATCATGCTCTCGCGGTCGTCGTTCCGCCTGGCCTCCTCGGGCGACAGCTCGCGTTCGCGCACCTCGATGCCGTACTTCTTGGCCACATATTTCAGCGCCTCGACATAGGTCATCTTCTCATGCTCCATGACGAACGTCACGGCGTTGCCCGCCTTGCCGCAGCCGAAACACTTGAAAAGCCCCTTGGCCGGCGACACGACGAACGACGGCGTCCGCTCGCTGTGGAACGGACAGCATGCCTGATAGTTCGCCCCCTTGCGCTTGAGGGTGACGAAGTCGCTCACCACCTCCACGATGTTGGCGGCGGCATAGATGCGGTCCACAGTCTCCTTGTCGATCATCGGCATACGGTATTACACGCCCCTCCGGCCTCCTACTTGGCGGCGCACGAAGGACTCTTGCGGTCGAAATAGATGTCCTTGCCCGCCACCGAGAGCGGGATGGCATA
>CASEGL010000001.1 GCA_949287525.1 uncultured Rikenellaceae bacterium | reverse complement strand
CGGCATCTTGTCTGCCGCTTTGTCCCGACGTAGCCCGCTACGCCTTCGACAAAGGCGACAGCCAATCTACACGGCGGCAAGACGAAATCGCTTTGGACTCTAATGGCCGATTTGGGCTAAAGCCGGAGATAAACAAAGGCGGGCTGCCCGTAAGCGTCGGTGGTGCGACGCGGGGGCAGCCCGCCGTGTGTCTTGTCGCCTTGCTGGCCGGGCGGCGGCTCAGGTGTGTAGCTCCAGGACGAAGCGTGTGCCCTTCGTGTAGGTCTCGTCGATGCTGAGCGTGCCGTTCATCTTGATGGCTGTCAGCGAGCAGAGGGGCAGTCCCAGACGGTCGCCCTGCGCCAGGTCGCGCGGGGCAGAGGTGAAGGGCTTGAAGAGGTCGGCTCTGCGCTCGGCGGGTATGCCGCAGCCTGTGTCGGTGACGACGAACTGCTGCGTGTGCGCTCCTCGTTTCTTGAAGTCGAGCCACACCTTGCCGCCCTCGGGGGTGTGCTTGGCCGCGTTGCGCAGCAGGTGCATCAGCAGGCGTTCAAGGGGCTGGATGGCAATCCTGACGGGCATCTTGGGCGCGTTGACGACGATGGTGGCGCCTGGGGCGAGCGATGGCCGGATGGCATCGGCCAGGTTTTCGCAGAAGAGGGCTACGTTCTTCTCCTCCGTGGGGTAGGGCTGGTTGAGTGTGCTCTCCACTTCGGCCAGTTCCTGTATGTGCTGTGAAAAGTTGCGCAGGGCCTGCACCGAGGGGGTGTCGCCGCCCAGCCGGTCGAGGGTGGGGGCTATCTGTGCGGATATGTTCTGTATGAAGCGTGTCTTCAGGGCATTGTGCTCGTTGGCGGTGTCTATCTGCCTCTTCTGCTTGCGGGTACGTGCCACGTAGCGCAGCAGCAGGGCGGCTTCGAGCAGCAGGGCGGCGGCCAGGACGGCGGCCAGCAGTCCGAGGGCCACGATGGCGTTGCGGCGGGTGCTCAGGGCATCGGTCTGTTTGGCTATGTCGGCCTGGCTTTGGTCGAAGCGTTGTTGCAGAGCGGCGTAGCGTTCGTTGGCTTTGTGGGCATTAACGGAGTCGTTCCATGCCATGTACTTGTCGTACATGCGGGCGACGAGGGCCGAGTTGTTGGCCTTGCGCCCAATGTCGATAAGCGAGGCAAAGCATTGGGCCACCTTGTCGTAGTTTTGTCCGTCAGCATACTGGCGTATGAGGCGTGCCAGTGCTTCGTCGCCTTTTTTTGTCTGCCCGAAGGCATAGGCTACGGTGGCCTGCGCGTAGTACAGTTCGGTGTCGATTGAGTCGTTGTCGGCAGCCTTGGCATCCTCCTCCATGAGGGTCGCATTGGCAGCATAGGCCTCGGGCAGCACCAGGTTGTTCTTGGCCAGCGAGATGCGCGAATGGATGTCGCGCGGCTTGTAGTCGTCCGTGCTGAGGTTGCGCTCCTTGATGATGGTCGAGAGGAGGCTTTCGCTGTTGGACGTGTCGTAGATGGTGAAGTTGGCGTCGAAGCCCAGCTTGTCGGCCTCCTGCCTCAGGATGCGGTAGAAGATCGAGTGGAACGTTCCCATCCAGATGTAGCGCGCCCGGCCGTCGGGAACGATCTGTTCGATACGTTCGCGCATCTCGCGGGCGGCCTTGTTGGTGAAGGTCAGGGCGAGGATCGAGCCGGGGGCGACGCCCTGTTCGATCATGTAGGCGATGCGGCTGGTCAGCACGCGGGTTTTGCCCGAACCGGCGCCCGCCACGATCAGTGACGGGGTGTTGTAGTTGAGTACGGCCTCGCGTTGGGCCGGATTGAGCGTATCGGTGAAATGGGACATGGCATAGCAGTCTTTGCGGCATTCGGACGCTGGGTGCGGCCGCGGCATGCCGGCGAAACGGTTCCAAAGGTACGCAAAATCGCCGGAAGGCGGAGCGGGCGGCGAGGAAACGTTACGCCTACCTCGCCGGTGCGGGACGGCAAACCGTCGCAAGGACAAACATATATCCTGTTTTTATACTATTTTTGTCCGCTCTCCGTTATTACTTCCGCGAGAAGGAGCAGGCGGGTCGGATCGTCCGGCCGGCTGCCGGTTCCGCGCAACAGTGAGGTAATCGGATTCAACACATATTTTAGTCCCGCAATGAACGAAGTAGTAAACATCAACGAACTGAACGAACGCATCGAGCGCGAGAGTCTCTTCGTCGATACCCTTACCCGCGAGGTGGGCAAGGTGATCGTCGGTCAGAAGCACCTGATCGACACGTTGCTCATCGGCCTGCTCTCCAACGGACACATCCTGCTGGAGGGTGTCCCCGGTCTGGCCAAGACCCTTGCCATCACCACCCTCGCCAAGGCGGTCGATGCCCGCTTCAGCCGCATACAGTTCACTCCGGACCTGCTTCCTGCCGATATTGTCGGCACCCTGATCTACTCCCAGAAGCAGGAGGAGTTTTACGTGAAGAAAGGTCCCATATTCGCCAACTTCGTGCTGGCCGATGAGATCAACCGTTCGCCCGCCAAGGTGCAGAGCGCCCTGCTCGAAGCCATGCAGGAGCGGCAGGTGACCATCGGTGACGAAACCTATCCGCTGCCGCAGCCGTTCCTCGTGCTGGCCACCCAGAACCCCCTCGAACAGGAGGGTACCTATCCGCTGCCCGAGGCGCAGGTGGACCGTTTCATGCTCAAGGCGCGCATCTCCTATCCCAAGAAGCAGGAGGAGCGCGACATCATCCGCATGAACCTCCAGCCCGGCGGAAATCCCGAACCGGCACGCATCATCACGCCGGAAGACATCGTCAAGGCGCGCGAGGTGGTTTCGGATGTGTACATGGACGAGAAGATCGAACAGTATATCATCGACATCATCTTCGCCACGCGCGAGCCGCTGGAGTACAAGCTCAAGCAGATCGCCCCGATGATCGCCTACGGCGGTTCGCCCCGTGCCAGCATCTCGCTGGCTAAGGCGGCCAAGAGCTATGCCTTCATCCGCCGGCGCGGCTACGTGATTCCGGAGGACGTGCGCGCCGTCTGCCACGACGTGCTGCGCCACCGTATCGGCCTTACCTATGAGGCCGAGGCCGAGAATGTCACCACCGAGGAGATTATCACCGATATCCTGAACGCCGTCGAGGTGCCGTAACGGTTCCCCGACCGGCCAACGAAACGTGCAATGCCATGGAAAACGGAAGCAGCGACATACTCCGGCAGGTCCGCAAGATCGAGATCAAGACGCGCGGACTGAGCAACGACATCTTTGCGGGGCATTACCACAGTGCCTTCAAGGGGCGCGGCATGGCCTTCAGCGAGGTGCGCGAGTACCGCATCGGCGACGATGTGCGCGACATCGACTGGAACGTCACGGCGCGCAGCCGCAACCCGCACATCAAGGTGTACGAGGAGGAGCGCGAACTGACGATGATGCTGCTGGTGGATGTCAGCGGTTCGCGGATGTTCGGTACGGCCGACAAGATCAAGAAGAACATCATCACCGAGATCGCGGCCGTGCTGGCCTTTTCGGCCGCCGAGAACAACGACAAGGTGGGCTGCATCTTCTTCAGCGACCGGATCGAGAAGTTCATCCCGCCGAAAAAGGGGCGTTCGCATATCCTGATGATTATCCGCGAGTTGATCGAGTTCCGTCCCCAGCAGCGCGGCACGGCACTCTCCGAGCCGCTGCGCTACCTGACCAACGCGATCAAGAAGCGGTGTACGGCGTTCCTGCTCTCGGACTTCATGGTGCCGGAGGAGGATCGCAAACGGTTCGAGGATTCGCTCAAGATCGCCTCCGGCAAGCATGACGTGGTGGGTATCTGCGTCTATGACCGGCGCGACGCCGAACTGCCCGACGTGGGCATCGTGGAGGTGGAGGACGCCGAAACGGGACGCAAGCTGTGGATCGACACCTCGCTGCGGTCGGTGCGCGAGCGCTACGGTGCGGCATGGCGCGAGAGCGAGCATTTTGTCGATACCGCCCTTAACCGCGGGCGCGTCGATCACGTGTCGGTGACGACGGACGAAGATTATGTAAAGGCGTTGATCAAACTTTTCAAACGCAGATGATGAAACGAATAGCCGTCTTGATGCTTCTGCTCGGCCTGTGGTCGGGAGCGGAGGTGCGGGGTGCCGCGCCGCAGGTCGAGGCGTCGATCCGACCCGACTCGGTGCTGATCGGCGACCGCTTCACGCTGGAGGTGGAGGTTCGGAAGGACATGATGCAGGTGGTCGGCTGGCCCTCGTTTGCGGAGGGGCGGATGAACGACCGGATCGAGATCCTGTCCGAGTCGCCCGTCGATACGGTCGCCGCGGACGGCCGGCAGCAGACGCTCCGCAAGCGTTACGAACTGACCTCCTTTGAGGCGGGGGCGTACGATCTGGGGCAGTTCCCCGTGCTGTACACCGACAAGAATATCGTCGATACGCTCTATTCCGCCCAGCCGCTGCGGGTCGTGGTGACGACTTTGCCGGTCGATACGCAGAACAGCACCGTGTACGACATCAAGTCGCCGGAGCAGGCCCCGCTGCTGGTGAGCGAGTTCGGCGGCTATGTGGTGCGGACGTTGCTGGTGCTGCTGCTGGCGGCAGCGCTGGTGATTCTGGGCTGGCGGTGGTGGCGCCGCAGGCGTGCGGCCGCCGTCGAGCCGGACGGCAAGCCGATTCCCGCCGTTCCGCCTCACGAGCGCGCCATCCAGGATCTGGAGACGCTCCACAATCAGAAACTGTGGCAGAGCGGCAAGGTGAAACAGTACTATACGCGGCTGACCGGCATTGTGCGCACCTATCTGGAGGGGCGCTACGGCATCCGTGCGCTGGAGCAGACCTCCGACGAGATCATGCGGGAGCTCCGCGCCACCGACATGGACGACCGGTATCGGAACCAGATGCGCGACCTGTTCCGCACGGCCGATCTCGTGAAGTTCGCGAAACATCAGCCCGACGCCGAGGAGAACGACGCCTATTATTATACGGCCTACTATTTCGTGGAGAACACCAAGCGACCGGATGCGGAGGCCGAACCAAACAACAACGGAGGGGAAGATGCGCAGAAGTAGTTTGAAAATCGGCCTGCTCTTCATCGTGGCCGTGCTGTTGCAGTGCGGGGAGGCGTTCGGACAGGCGCATCCCGAGCGGCGGCATATCCGTTCGGGCAACAAGACCTACGAGCAGCAGGATTATGCCGGTGCCGAGGAGCGTTACCGCACGGCGCTGGAGCGGGTTCCGGGTTCCTATGAAGCGGCCTTCAATCTCTCCGATGCGCTGTACCGTCAGCAGAAGTACGACGAGGCAGCCCAGGTGCTGGGGCAGTTGGCCGAGCGGGAGGATCTGACGCCGGCGCAGCGAGCCAGGGTGATGCACAATCTGGGCAACGTCCGTTTCTCGCAGCAGCAGCTGCAGGAGGCGGCCGACTGTTACAAGGAGTCTTTGCGCGCCCGCCCCGACGATCTGGAGACCAAATACAATCTGGCCTACGTTCAGCAACTGTTGCAGCAGCAACAGCAGCAACAGCAGAATCAGGATCAGAACCAGGATCAGCAGAACAACCAGGACCAGAATCAAAACGATCAAAACGATCAGAACGATCAGAACGATCAGAACAAGGACGGTAACGACGGGCAGGATCAGAACCGGAATCAGGACCAGAACCAGCAGAACAGCCAGGATCAGAATCAGAACGGTCAGAACGATCAGGATCAGAACGACCGTCAGCATTCCGGCGACGACCAGCGTGACGGCAAGGGGGATCAAGATTCCCGGCAGCAGCCGAACGGCGGGCAGGGTCAGATCAGCCGCGAAGATGCGGAGAGCATTCTCGATGCGTTGCAGCAGCAGGAGGACAAGACCCGCGAGAAGGTCAATGCACAGCGGGCCGTCTCCGTCGGCGCTTCGGGCAAGAACTGGTAACGCCGCCGGGTGCGGTGTCCGTCCGGTCGCCGCACGGCGTTTTTGGTTGAAGAACGAGGATAGAAGAAAAGATATGAAGATCACGCAGTTTGCAAATCCGGATCTGTTGTGGCTCCTTGCGGTGCTGCTGCCGATGGCTGCGCTCTACGTCTGGCGTGAGCGCAAGGGGGCGGCCGCCGTGCGCATCTCGTCCGTCACGCCGCTCGTCGGTGCGGCGCGGGGGGTACGTTATTGGGCGCGCCACCTGCCGTTCGTGCTGCGGTGCGTTGCGGTGGCGCTGCTGATCGTGGCGCTGGCACGTCCCCAAAGCACCGAACAGGGTTCATCGACCACGACGGAGGGTATCGACATCGTGCTGACGATGGACGTCTCGACCAGTATGCTGGCGCGCGACTTCCGCCCCGACCGCATTACGGCGGCGCGCGACGTGGCCGCCAAGTTCGTGGCCGACCGGCGCAATGACCGCATCGGCATCGTGGTATTCGCCGGCGAGAGTTTCACGCAGAGTCCGCTGACGACCGACCAGGGAACCCTGCAGACGTTGCTGGGACAGATCCGCACCGGCATGATCGAAGACGGCACGGCGATCGGCAACGGACTGGCTACCGCCGTAAACCGCCTGCGCGAGAGCGATGCCAAGAGCAAGGTGGTCATCCTGCTGACCGACGGCGTCAATAATGCCGGACAGGTGTCGCCCGCTACGGCGGCCGACATCGCCGCCTCGTACGGCATCCGTGTCTATACGATCGGCGTCGGCTCGCGGGGTACGGCCCCCTATCCGGCGCAGGACGTGTGGGGCAATGTCCGCTATGTCCCCATGCAGGTCGAGATCGACGAGGATATTCTGACCGAGATCGCATCCCGCACGGGAGGCGAATATTTCCGCGCGACGGACGAAACGGTGCTGTCGCAGATCTACGATCAGATCAATGCCATGGAGAAAAGTCGGGTCGAAACCGACGAATATACGACCTACACCGAACTGGCCGGCGGCTACATGCTGTGGGCTTTCGCGTTGCTGGTTGTCGAATTTCTGGTGCGCTTCCTGTGGCTCAGACGCCTGCCGTAGCGACCGGATGAAACCGTATAAAGCGAAAGAAAAGCTATGTTGAGGTTTGCATCCCCCGAATATTTCTATCTGCTGCTGGCCATTCCCGTGCTGGCGGCCGTCTATGGAGCGGCCGTGCGGTCGCGCCGCCGGAGGCTGGAGCGGCTGGGCAATCCGCAGACGCTGGCCGGCCTGATGCCCGATGCGTCGCCGCGTCGCGTGGGTAACAAGGTCGTCCTGTTCCTGCTGTCTTTGGTGTTGCTGTGTTTCGCCCTGGCGCGTCCCCAGCTCGGCTCCAAACTCAAGGAGGTGGAGCGCGAAGGGGTCGAGATCATGATGGCGATCGACGTGTCGAACTCCATGCTGGCCGCCGACTTCGAGCCGAGCCGTCTGGAGCGGACGAAGTATGCGGTCGAGAAGGTGCTGGAGGGACTCGACGAGGATCGGGTGGGCATCATTGTCTTTGCGGGCGACGCCTATGTCCAGCTGCCCATCACGGCGGATCACCGCACGGCGCGCAACTTCGTGTCGCAGATCTCGGCCGACATGGTCACCAAGCAGGGTACGGCGCTCGGCAGCGCCATTGAACTGGCCACCGCGTCGTTTTCGTCCGGCAGCGGACGCAGCAGGGTGGTGATCCTGATTACGGACGGCGAGAACCACGAGGACGACGCATTGGCTGCAGCCGAACATGCGGCCGGACAGGGCGTGACGATCTATACGATCGGACTCGGCACGCCCGAAGGGGCGCCGATCGAGCTGAACGGCGATTTCATCCGCGATGCCGACGGCGAAATCGTGGTGTCGAAGCTCGACGAGCAGACCCTGCAGGCCATTGCCTCCGCAACGGGCGGCGCCTACGTGCGCGCCGGCGCCCAGTCGCTCGGTCTGGACGAGATCATCCGCGAAATCAACGAAACCGAGAAGACCAAGCTGGCGGCTACGGTCTTTGAAGAGTACGATGAAAAGTACCAGTATTTCCTGTGCGGAGCCTTGGTGCTGCTGGTGATCGAATTCGTGCTGCTGTCGCGGCGGAACCGGCTGCTGTCCCGATACGATATTTTCCGGAAACAGAGAAGTAAAACCAATAACGTTCGTTGAATGAAGTAATTATGCACACATCTGTTCCTTCTGCGGAAGAGGTGGCAGAGACGGAGCATGTATTGCGGCAACCCGAAAAGGCCGAAAAAGGCTCGGAACGCTACCGTCATATCCGCAACTGCATGCTGCTGTCGGGTCTGTCCGTATTCGCCCAGTTGTATCTCTTCCAACCCCTGTTGTCCGAACTGTGTCGGGTCTTTGTCGTAACGCCTGCTACTGCCAGTCTGGCGGTGTCGTTCGCAACGATCGGCATGGCTGTCGGACTGTTTATTTTTGCATTCCGCGCTGATGCCGTGTCGCGTGAGCGGCTGATGAGCTTTGCGCTGATCGCCTCCTCCGTGCTGACGATTCTGACCGCCTTCTCGTGGGATTTCGTGCCGCTGCTGGTGCTGACCCTGCTGAAGGGCATCGCCCTGTCGGGCGTATCGGCCGTTGCGCTGGCCTACCTGAACGAAGAGGTGAGTCCGGCTTCGATCGGCGTGGCGATCAGCCTGTACCTCAGCGGCAATACGATCGGCGGCATGTCCGGCCGGGTAACCTCGACGCTGATTGCGGGCTGGGGCGACTGGCGTTGGGCGGCCGGTGTCATCGGTCTGGTGACGCTGCTGATCGGCATCCAGTTCGCTCGTCGCATTCCCCATTCCCGCAATTTCCGCCCGCAGGCGGTGAACATGCGGATCAAGCTGCGCCGGATGGGGCAGTTTCTGACACAGTTCTCTTTCCTGGGTCTCTATCTGGTGGCTGCGCTGGTGATGGGCGCCTTCGTGAGCGTGTACAACTACATCTCGTTCGTTCTGGAATCGTCTGCATTCAACCTGCCGCACTACATTGTCGCCATGATCTACATGATGTACACGGTGGGCGTGGCCGGTTCGGTGATTACCGGCAAGCTCTCCGACCGCTATGATGCGGCAACCCTGTTGAAAGGCGCCGTGCTGCTGATGCTGTGGGGGGTGATCCTGCTCTCGGTCATGAAGCTGTGGGTGATGGTGATCGGTCTGGGCATGATGACCTTCGCCTTCTTCAGCGCCCATACGATGGCCTGCCGGCTGGTCTCGGTCCGCGCCAAGCGGGCCAAGAGCAGCGCCACCTGTCTCTACTGGCTGTTCTACTACATCGGCTCCAGCATCATCGGCTCATCGACCGGCGTGACGCTGACCCATTACGGCTGGAACGGTTTTATTGCAGTCATCATCGCCATTGTGATCGTGGCGCTGATCCTGTCGTTTGTTGCGACGAAAGGCAGGCGGCGTCCGTTCGGACTGCATGAAATTGCGCAGCGCCGTTCGGTCGAGGCCTGACGCCGGACTGCTAAGGCCTGACAAATAAGAGCGGGCGGATTCATCGAAAAGAATCCGCCCGCTCTTATTTGTCATTTGGGCCGTGAGGGGCTATTCGATCGGTATCCGGTGCGAAGCCCTCCGGTGGTTGAGATAGATGTCGTCGATGATGCCGTCGGCCAGTCCGATCATCGGGACATAGATATGGCGGGCTTCCAGGCAGCGGGCAATGTAGAGGAAGATTGTGCCGGCCGGCACGATGACGTCGGCGCGGTCGGACTTCAGCCCCAGCCGTTCGATGCGCTCCTCGACGGACATCCGTTCGATGGCTGCGTGCAGGGCGGCCAGGTCATCCGTGGCGATGCGCTGGTTCTCCTCGTCTTTGGCCGGTGACAGGCGGTAGAGTTTGTTGATATTGCCGCCCGATCCGATGATGTCGATCTGCGGGTAGCTGCGGGCGATCTCCGTCATGTCGTTCTGCAGGCGCATCCACTCCTCCTCGGCGACCGCGCCGTTGAGCATGCGGATCGTGCCGATGTTGTAGGAGCGCGAGCAGAGCAGCTGGCCGTTCACCAGCAGGTTGATCTCCGTACTGCCGCCGCCCACGTCGATGTACATGAAGTTGCCGCAGCGGTCCCGCATGTATTCGATATGGTTGTTGTAGATCATGCGAGCCTCCTCCTGGCCGTCGATGATCTCGATCGGGATGCCGGTGGCCTGACGCACCTTGCGGATGACTCCGGAGCCGTTCCGCGCGTCGCGCATGGCCGACGTCGCGCAGGCGCGGTAGGCGGCTACGTCGTAGATTTTCATCAGCTGGCGGTAGGCCTTCATCAGCCGGACGAGTTTCTTGACCTTCTCCTTCGAGATTTCGCCCAGCGAAAAGGCGTCGATGCCCAGCCGCAGCGGAATGCGGATCAGCAGAATCTTCGTCAGTCTGTCCGGTTCGTTCGGATCGATGCTTTTAATCAACAGACGCACGGCGTTGGAGCCGATGTCGATGGCCGCATAACGGGTTGCCGCATTACCGGTCGTTTCGGGTGCCTTCTTCCCCATTTTCCAGATCTTTGTAGTGTTCGTATAATGCTTCCTGCGAGCGGAAGGGGGCATCGCTGCTGCCCGGCCAGGGCAGGTTGTCGCCCGAACCGTCCACCAGCCGTCCCTGTCGGTTGTCCTGCAGGCCGGCATCGACGATCCGTTTCATCTCTTCGCGGATGACGGGGTCGTGAACCGGTGCGACGACTTCGATACGGTTGTCGAGGTTGCGCGGCATCCAGTCGGCCGAGCCGATGTAGATCTTCTCCTCGCCGCCTGCTGCAAAGATAAATATTCGGGCATGTTCGAGGTACCGGTCGATGATGCCGCAGGCGCGGATATTGTCGCTTACGCCCGGAATGCCCGTCACGAGGGAGCAGTTGCCGCGCACCAGCAGGGTGACGGGTACGCCTGCCTGCGAGGCCTCGTAGAGTTTGGCGATGATGACCGGATCGGTGATGTGGTTCACCTTGACCCGGATGTAGGCCGGTTTGCCTGCCTGCCGGTTGCGGATCTCCTGGTTGATGAGCATCAGGAAACGGCGGCGCATGTCGTTCGGCGAGACGAGCAGCTCCTTGAAGTGGATCGAGGCATAGGGGCGCTCGATGAAGGTGAAGACATTGTCGATCTCGCGGGTCAGCGGGCGCGAGGCGGTCATGAGCAGGCAGTCCGTGTAGGTGCGGGCGTTGCCCTCGTGGAAGTTGCCCGTGCTGATGCAGGCAATGTCGGGGCCGGTCTTGAATTCGATGTGAACCACCTTCGAGTGTACCTTCAGCCCCTCGACGCCGTAGATGACCCGAATGCCGGCATCCTGCATCTTCTTGGACCAGGCCATGTTGGAGGCCTCGTCGAAACGGGCGAAGAGTTCGATGACCACCGTCACCTTCTTGCCGTTCTGGGCGGCGCCGATGAGGGCGCGGATCACCTTCGAGTTGCGGGCAAGGCGGTAGAGCGTGATCTTGATGCTGCGCACGTCCTTGTGGACGGCCGCCTCCTGCAGCAGGTGCAGGAACGAATCGAAACTGTGGTAGGGGACATGCAGGAAACGGTCCCGCTGACGGATCTGGGTGAAGATGCTCTCCTCGCCGGAGAGTTCCCGGCGGAGGATCGGCGGCCAGGCTGGAAAGCGCAGGTCGGGGCGTCCGCAGTCGGGAAAGCGCATGAAGTCCTTGTGGTTCTGGTAGCGGCTGCCGGCCAGCACCGTGTCGAGGCTGTCCAGGTCGAGCTTGTTCAGCACGCGGCGCAGCAGGTCTTTCGGCATCTGGGCATCGTAGATGACGCGCAGCGGTTCTCCCTTGCTGCGGCTCTTGATGCCTTTGGATATTTTCTGGAGGACGCCGTTGCCGGAGTCGTTGTCGATCTCCATCTCGGCGTCACGGGTGAACTTGAACGAGTAGGCCTCGAAACGGGCGTAGTGCAGGCCGGGGAAGACCAGCGGCAGGCAGCAGCGCACCACGTCGTCCAGATACATGAAGTAGTGGCAGCCGTCCTGGTCGGGCAGCTGCACGAAGCGGCCGCACAGGTTGACGGGCAGTTCGAGGAAGGCGTATTCGTAGCTCTCTTCGTCGATGCGGGTCAGCCGGATCGCCAGATAGATGTTCTCGTCCGTCTCGGCCGGAATGCTGTGGATGGCCGAGAACCATACCGGCACGATGCTGCCGTTCAACTGGGAGCGGTAGAACGACCGGATATACTCCAGCTGGGCGGCTGTCGCTTCGGTCTCGTTGATGAGGCAGATCCGCTCGTTGCGCAGGGCGCGGTAGACCTCCTGTTCCGCGGTGCCGTAGCGCTCCGAATAGCGGTTGTTCAGCTTGTTGATCTGGCGGAGCTGCTGTTTGGCTCGGGTGCGTTCCTTGGCGGCCGTCTTGTCCGTGCATTCGATGATGCGGTTGAGGGTGGCCACGCGTACGCGGAAGAACTCGTCGAGATTGTTGGAGTAGATGCCCAGGAAGGTGAGCCGCTCCAGCAGCGGCACGTCGGGTTTGCCCGCTTCCTGGAGAATGCGGCTGTTGAAGTACATCCAGCTGATGTCCCGTTCCAGATAGGGCAGGTTATCTTTGGCTTTCTTTTTCATGCGATCCTGTTTTCGGGACGAAGAAAGAGGTGTGGCATTACAAAGATGTTACATTTTCGTGAAGTTTTGCCACCGGCTGCAAATTTCTTGAAAATGACCGCCGGCGCATACGAAAGTATCCCGCGCGACGTTTGCGTAATAGCTCGCAAAGTAGTAATTTTGCTTGATTGCGGGAACGGTGCGTAATGCCCCTCCCGCCACGGATAAGGAAAGTTTTTCAGAAGGTTTAGTATAACGTTTTTAAAATTTACGAAGATGCCAGAAATTGTTAAGGTACATGCAAGAGAGATCATCGATTCGAGAGGCAATCCTACGATCGAAGTGGAAGTAATGACGGCCAGCGGCGCATTCGGTCGCGCTGCAGTGCCCAGCGGAGCCTCGACGGGCGAGAACGAAGCGCTCGAGCTGCGCGACGGTGACAAGAACCGTTACATGGGCAAGGGCGTGCTGAAAGCCGTGACCAATGTGAACGAGGTGATCGCTCCCGAGATTATCGGCATGCAGGTGACCGATCAGGTGGGCATCGACAAGACGATGTTGGCGCTCGACGGTACGCCCACGAAGTGCAACCTCGGCGCAAACGCCATCCTCGGCGTGTCGCTGGCCTGCGCCCGCGCTGCCGCCGATCTGCTGGGCATGCCGCTCTACCGTTACATCGGCGGCGTGAATGCCAAGACGCTGCCCGTGCCGATGATGAACATCATCAACGGCGGCTCCCACTCCGATGCTCCGATCGCATTCCAGGAGTTCATGATCCGTCCCGTAGGCGCCGCTTCGTTCCGCGAAGGTCTGCGCATGGGTTCCGAGGTGTTCCACAACCTGAAGAAGGTGCTGCACGAGCGCGGACTCAGCACGGCTGTGGGTGACGAAGGCGGTTTTGCTCCGGCACTGAACGGTACCGAGGATGCCATCGAGTCGATCATCGAGGCCATCAAACGTGCCGGCTACAAACCCGGCCGCAAGGAGGACGGCGGTGACGTAGCCATCGCCATGGACTGCGCATCGAGCGAGTTCTTCGCCGACGGCATCTATGACTATACGAAGTTCGAGGGCGAGAAAGGTGCCAAACGCACCTCGGCCGAACAGGTGGCTTATCTGGAGGAACTCGTGAACAAATACCCGATCGACTCGATCGAGGACGGTATGAGCGAGAACGACTGGGAAGGCTGGCAGATGCTGACTGCCAAACTGGGCGGACGCTGCCAGCTGGTTGGCGACGACCTGTTCGTAACGAACGTTTCGTTCCTGAGGAAGGGTATCGAGATGGGTTGTGCCAACTCGATCCTCATCAAGGTAAACCAGATCGGTACACTGACCGAGACGATGGATGCCATCGAGATGGCTCACCGCGCCGGTTACACGAGCGTAACGTCGCACCGTTCGGGCGAGACGGAGGATTCGACCATCGCCGACATCGCCGTGGCTACCAACTCGGGTCAGATCAAGACCGGTTCGATGTCGCGTTCCGACCGTATGGCAAAATACAACCAGCTGCTCCGCATCGAGGAGGAACTGGGCGACGAGGCCATCTACGGTTACACGAAAGTATATCGCAAATAAGCGCCCGTCGCGCGTAATGACAGAAGGAGGGGAGTCCGCAGGGCTTCCCTCCTTTTTTTGTGGCCGGACGAGAGCGGCGGCGGAGGGAGATGGGCGGAGGGGGCTACTGGTGCGGTCGTTGGAACGGCATGATTCCCATCCCATGATGGCAATCCGGCGCAGGCAGGAGGGGCGGCAAGGGCGGGCAGGACAGGACTGGGCAAGGGCGGCAGGACAAGGCAGGACGGGGCAAGGCAGGGTAGGACAGGACAGATCAGAGCAGATCAGAGCAGGCGTTGGGGATAGAATGGCATAAAAAAATTGGAGCCGGCTTCAGTCAGGAAGCCGGCTCCAATGCCTGTGTATGCGGCCGTTCGGATTATTTCGTCTCCGAACCGGCTTTCAGATTATCGTAGTCCTCCTTGGAACCGACCAGGACGTTGTCCCAGTCGCGGACGCCCGTTCCGGCAGGGATCAGGTGACCGCAGATGACGTTCTCCTTCAGGTTGGCCAGCGGATCGACCTTGCCGTAGATGGCGGCTTCGTTCAGCACCTTGGTCGTCTCCTGGAACGAGGCGGCCGACATGAAGCTGCTCGTCTGCAATGCGGCGCGGGTGATACCCTGCAGAATCTGGCTCGACGTGGCCGGAACGATGTCGCGGACCTCGACCAGTTTCTGATCCTTGCGTTTGAGGATCGAGTTCTCGTCACGCAGCTTGCGAACCGAGATGATCTGGCCGGGCTGGACGTTCTGCGAGTCGCCGGCATCGGTAACGACCACCTTGTCGTAGAGCGAGTCGTTCTCCTCCATGAACTCCCATTTGTCCACCACCTGCTCCTCGAGGAAGCGCGTGTCGCCCGGATCGAGGATCTGCACCTTGTTCATCATCTGGCGGACGATGATCTCGAAGTGCTTGTCGTTGATCTTCACACCCTGGCCGCGGTACACCTCCTGCACCTCGTTCACGATGTACTCCTGTACCTTGGTCGGACCGAGGATCGCCAGGATGTCGCTCGGTGTGATGGCGCCGTCCGAGAGCGGCATGCCGGCCTTCACGTAGTCGTTCTCCTGGACGAGGATCTGACGCGACAGCGGTACCAGGTACCGGCGGATGTCGCCGCCCTTCGAGGTGATGACGATCTCGCGGTTACCGCGTTTGATCTTGCCGAACGATACCTCGCCGTCGATTTCCGACACGATGGCGGGGTTCGACGGGTTGCGGGCTTCGAACAGCTCCGTAACTCGGGGCAGACCACCCGTGATATCGCCTGCGTTGCCGAATGCACGCGGCATCTTGATGAGCGTATCGCCAGCCATGATCTTGGCGTTCTCCTTCACGACGATGTGGGCGCCTACCGGCAGGTTGTACTGCTTCAGTTCCAGACCGTCGTTGTCGAGGATGCGGATCACGGGGTTCTTCGTCTTGT
Organism: uncultured Rikenellaceae bacterium; assembly: GCA_949287525.1. Classification (GTDB taxonomy): domain Bacteria; phylum Bacteroidota; class Bacteroidia; order Bacteroidales; family Rikenellaceae; genus Tidjanibacter. The sequence goes on along the minus strand of CASEGL010000001.1, from coordinate 263,458 downwards.
CTCGGCTCTCGATGATCACCTTCTCGCGCAGACCGGTCTGCTCATCCGACTCCTCGCGGTAGGTGACACCCTCGATGATGTTCTCGAAGGCGATCTTACCGTCGAACTCGGAGATGATGACGGCGTTGAACGGATCCCATTCGCAGATCACGTCGCCGTTCTCGATCTGGTCGCCGTCGAACTTGTAGAGCAGCGCGCCGTAGGGAACGTTATGCGTATAGAGGACGATGTCCGTGTGGTTGTCCACGATGCGCATCTCGGCCAGACGGCTCACGACGATGTTCACCTCCTCGCCCTCTTTGTTCTTGTGTTTGATGACCTTCAGGTCGTCGATCTCCAGACGGCCGCCGTAACGGGCAACGACCTGGTTGTCTACTGCCGAACCGCTGGCCACACCACCGACGTGGAACGTACGGAGGGTCAGCTGCGTACCAGGCTCACCGATACTCTGTGCGGCGATGACGCCGACCGTCTCGCCCTTCTGAACCATGCGGCCCGTGGCGAGGTTGCGGCCGTAACATTTGGCGCAGACGCCGTGGCGCGATTCACAGGTAAGGGCCGAACGGATCTCGACCTGTTCGATCGGCGACTTCTCGATGATCTCGGCAGCCTCCTCGGTGATCTCCTCGCCGGCGCGGACGATGATGTCGCCCGTGAGCGGGTGGATCACGTCGTGCAGGGCTACACGGCCGAGGATCTTCTCGTAGAGCATCTGTACGATGGCTTCGTTGCGCTTGGTGGCCGTTGCCGTCAGACCGCGGAGCGTGCCGCAGTCCTCCTCGTTCACGATCACGTCGTTGGCTACGTCCACCAGACGACGGGTCAGGTAACCGGCGTCGGCCGTCTTCAGTGCGGTATCGGCAAGACCCTTACGGGCACCGTGCGTGGAGATGAAGTACTCCAGCACCGACAGACCCTCCTTGAAGTTCGACAGAATCGGGTTCTCGATGACCTGACCGCCTTCGGCACCGGACTTCTGCGGCTTGGCCATCAGACCACGCATACCGGAGAGCTGACGGATCTGCTCGCGCGAACCACGCGCTCCCGAATCCAGCATCATGAATACCGGGTTGAAACCGTCCATGTCGGCTTCGAGCTGACGCGACACGGTCTCGGTCAGTTCCGAGTTCACACGGGTCCAGATGTCGATCACCTGGTTGTAACGCTCGTTGTTGGTGATGAAGCCCATGTTGTAGCTTTCGTACACCTCGTCGACTTTCTCGTAACCCTCGCGCACCAGTTTCTCCTTCTCCTCGGGGATCAGCACGGCGTCGAGGTTGAACGACAGACCGCCCTTGAAGGCCATCTGGTAACCGAGCGCCTTGATGTCGTCGAGGAAGACGGCAGCCTTGTCGGCACCGGCCTTCTTCATCACCAGACCGATGATGTCGCGCAGGTTTTTCTTCTTAAGCAGCGTATTGATATAGCCCACTTCTTTCGGTACCACCTGGTTGAAGATGATACGGCCGATGGTGGTCTCCTTGATCAGTTCGCGTTTCGGGTTGCCCTCCTCGTCCACCGTATCGACCATCACGCTCACCTTGGCGTGCAGGTCGGCGCGGCCTTCGTTGTAGGCGATGATCGCCTCCTCCGGACCGTAGAACACGAGGCCTTCGCCCTTGGCTCCCGGGCGCGGTTTGGTGATGTAGTACAGACCGAGGACCATGTCCTGCGAAGGCACGGTGATCGGCGCGCCGTTGGCGGGGTTCAGGATGTTGTGCGAACCCAACATGAGGATCTGCGCCTCCAGGATGGCGGCGTTGCCCAGCGGCAGGTGCACGGCCATCTGGTCACCGTCGAAGTCGGCGTTGAATGCGGTACAAGCCAGCGGGTGGAGCTGGAGTGCCTTACCCTCGATCAGCTTGGGCTGGAATGCCTGGATACCGAGTCGGTGCAGCGTAGGAGCACGGTTCATCAGTACGGGGTGACCCTTGATGACGTTCTCCAGAATATCCCAAATTACCGGATCCTTGCGGTCGATGATCTTCTTGGCCGACTTGACCGTCTTCACGATGCCGCGCTCGATGAGTTTGCGGATGATGAACGGTTTGTAGAGCTCGGCGGCCATATCCTTCGGGATACCCATCTCGTGCATCTTCAGTTCAGGACCTACGACGATAACCGAACGGGCGGAGTAGTCCACACGTTTACCCAGCAGGTTCTGACGGAAGCGACCCTGTTTACCCTTGAGGCTGTCGCTGAGCGATTTCAGCGGACGGTTGCTCTCGGTCTTCACGGCATTGTTCTTGCGCGAGTTGTCGAACAGGCTGTCCACGGCCTCCTGCAGCATACGCTTCTCGTTGCGCAGGATCACCTCCGGAGCCTTGATTTCGATGAGTCGTTTCAGACGGTTGTTGCGGATGATGACGCGGCGGTAGAGGTCGTTCAGGTCCGACGTGGCGAAACGGCCGCCGTCCAGCGGAACGAGCGGGCGCAACTCCGGCGGGATTACGGGGATCACCTTCAGTACCATCCACTCCGGTTTGTTGATCTCCTTCGATTCGCGGAATGCCTCGATGATGTGCAGTCGTTTGAGGGCCTCGGCCTTGCGCTGCTGCGAGGTCTCCGTGCTGGCCTTGTGGCGCAGCGAGTAGGAGAGCGAGTCGAGATCCAGACGGCGCAGCATCAGGTCGATTGCCTCGGCACCCATCAGGGCGATGAATTTGTTGGGGTCGTCGTCATCGAGCTGGGCGTTGCCCTTGGGCAGCTGAGCCACGATGTCGAGATATTCCTTTTCGGCCAGCAGGTCTTTCTCCGACACGCCCAGTTCGGCGGCGGCACCCGGCTGTACGACAATGTAGCGTTCGTAGTAGATCACCGCGTCGAGCATCTTGGTCGGAATGCCGAGCAGGTAGCCGATCTTGGACGGCAACGAACGGAAGTACCAGATATGCACCACCGGAACGACCAGCGAGATGTGACCCATACGCTCGCGGCGTACCTTCTTCTCGGTCACCTCCACACCGCATCGGTCGCAGACGATACCCTTGTAACGGATCCGTTTGTACTTGCCGCAATGACACTCGTAGTCCTTCACCGGACCGAAGATGCGCTCGCAGAAGAGGCCGTCCCGTTCCGGTTTGTAGGTACGGTAGTTTATGGTTTCCGGTTTCAGAACCTCGCCGCTCGAATTTTCGAGGATTTCCTCCGGCGATGCCAATCCGATCGAGATTTTGCTGAAACTCGTGGGCTTGTTGTCTTTCTTAATTGACATATTATCTTTCGCTTTCTAATATTATCCGACATGCGGAGAATCGGCCCGGGGGCTTCTTCTCCCGACGCCTGCCGAACCGGTCGGCAGGTCCGCAGACTTCGTCCGATGCCCGCTGCCGGGCATCGGACGAAGGCGGTTATCAGCCTACTCCAGTTTGACGCTCAGTGCCAGACCGCGCAACTCGTGCAGCAGGACGTTGAGCGACTCGGGAATACCGGCGGGCGGCAGGTTGTCGCCCTTGACGATCGCCTCGTAAGCCTTGGCACGGCCCATGACGTCATCACTCTTGATGGTCAGGATCTCCTGCAGGATGTTGGCTGCGCCGAATGCCTCCAGCGCCCAGACCTCCATCTCTCCGAATCGCTGACCGCCGAACTGAGCCTTACCGCCCAGCGGCTGCTGCGTGATGAGCGAGTACGGACCGATCGAACGGGCGTGCATCTTGTCGTCGATCATGTGACCCAGCTTCAGCATGTAGATCACACCCACGGTAGCCGGCTGGTCGAAACGTTCGCCCGTGCCGCCGTCGCGCAGGTAGGTGCGTCCGCTGCGCGGTACGCCTGCCTTGGCCGTGTACTCGTTGATCTCGTCGAGCGTGGCACCGTCGAAGATCGGGGTGGCGAACTTCAGACCCAGTTCGCGGCCGGCCCATCCGAGTACCGTCTCGTAGATCTGACCCAGGTTCATACGCGAAGGCACACCCAGCGGGTTCAGCACGATGTCCACGATCGTACCGTCGTCGAGGAACGGCATGTCCTCGTCGCGGACCACCTTGGCCACGATACCCTTGTTACCGTGACGGCCGGCCATCTTGTCACCCACTTTCAGCTTACGCTTCTTGGCGATGTAGACCTTGGCCAGCTGGATGATGCCGGCGGGCAACTCGTCACCGTTGGTGAGGTTGTATTTCTCGCGTTTGACTTTGGCGTCGAGTTCCTTGTATTTGATAATATAGTTGTTGATCGTCTGGCCCACCAGATAGTCGGTGTGGGCGTCGCCCACCCATTTGTCCGTATTGAGGTCCAGATAGTCGATCTCTTCCAGCATGCGGCGGCTGAACTTCGCCCCTTTGGCGTAGAGTTCGGCGCCGAGGTAATCCTTGATGCCCTGCGTGGTCTTGTCCTTCAGGATCGTCCACAACTTGTCCACGAGGATTGCCTTGAGGGCGGCGGCATCTTTTGCGAACTGGGCGTCGATCTTGTCGAGCTGGGCCTTCTCGCTCTGTTTGCCTTTCTTGTTGTCCTTGTTGGCGCGGCTGAAGAGCTTCTTGTCGATGACTACGCCGTAGAGCGAAGGCTGAGCCTTGAGCGAAGCATCCTTCACGTCGCCGGCCTTGTCGCCGAAGATGGCGCGCAGCAGTTTCTCCTCCGGACTTGGATCGCTCTCACCCTTCGGGGTGATCTTGCCGATCAGGATGTCGCCCGGTTTGACATTCGCGCCGATGCGGATGATACCGTTTTCGTCCAGATCCTTCGTGGCGTCCTCGCTGACGTTCGGAATATCCGAGGTCAGTTCCTCCATGCCACGTTTGGTCTCGCGGACTTCCATGATGTATTCGTCCACGTGAACCGACGTGAAGAGGTCTTCGCGCACGAGGCGCTCCGAGATCACGATGGCATCCTCGAAGTTGTAACCCTTCCAGGGCATGAAGGCCACCTTCAGGTTGCGACCCAGGGCAAGTTCGCCGTTGTCCGTTGAGTAACCCTCGGTCAGCAGCTGGCCTTTGGTCACCTTGTCGCCCTGCATGACCGTCGGGCGCAGGGTGATGGACATGTTCTGGTTCGTCTTGCGGTACCGCGGCAGGATGTAGGTCGTGATTTCCGGATCGAAGCTGACCAGACGCTCGTCATGCGAGCGGTCGTAGCGGACTTGGATCTGCTGGGCATCGGCGAAGACCACCTCGCCGGTGGTTTCGGCAACCACCTGGATGCGGCTGTCGCGCATCATGTCGAGTTCCAGACCGGTACCCACGATCGGCGCTTCGGGGTTGATCAGCGGTACGGCCTGGCGCATCATGTTCGAACCCATCAGGGCTCGGTTGGCGTCGTCGTGTTCGAGGAACGGGATCAGGCTGGCCGCGATCGAGGCGATCTGGTTCGGCGCCACGTCCACGAGATTGACCTGATCAGCCGTCACGGTGGGGAAGTCGGCCTCCACACGGGCCTTGATGCGGTCGGGGTTCTCGAAATTGCCGTCGGCATCAATACCGGCCGTAGCCTGTGCGATGACGAGTCCTTCCTCCTCCTCGGCGCTCAGATAGACGATGTCCTCGTCCTTCATGTCCACCTTGCCGTCCACCACCTTGCGGTAGGGAGTCTCGATGAAGCCCATGTCGCTGACCTTGGCGTAAACGCACAGCGACGAGATCAGACCGATGTTCGGTCCCTCAGGGGTCTCGATCGGGCAGAGACGGCCGTAGTGGGTATAGTGTACGTCTCGCACTTCGAAACCGGCACGGTCACGCGACAGACCGCCCGGACCCAGAGCCGACAGACGGCGCTTGTGCGTCATCTCGGCCAGCGGGTTGATCTGGTCCATGAACTGCGAGAGCTGGTTGGTTCCGAAGAACGAGTTGATAACGCTCGAAAGGGTCTTGGCGTTGATCAGGTCGATCGGCGTGAAGACCTCGTTGTCGCGCACGTTCATGCGTTCGCGGATGGTACGGGCCATGCGCACGAAGCCGACGGAGAACTGGTTGGAGAGCTGTTCGCCTACCGTTCTCACGCGACGGTTGCTCAGGTGGTCGATATCGTCCACATCCGTTTTGGAGTTGATGAGCGAGATCAGGTATTTGATGATCGCGATCATGTCCTCGCGGGTCAGCACCCGGATTTCGGGATCGATGTCCAGATTCAGCTTCTTGTTGATCCGGAAACGGCCCACGTCACCCAGGTCGTAGCGTTTGTCGGAGAAGAACAGCTTGTCGATCACGTCGCGAGCCGTTGCCTCATCCGGCGGTTCGGAGTTGCGCAGCTGTCTGTAGATATAGACAACGGCCTCTTTCTCCGAGTTGCAGGGATCCTTCTGCAGGGTATTGTATATAATGGAGTAGTCGTTGCCCGTTGCGTTCTCCTTGTGAAGGAGGATGCTCTTGGCACCGCTCTCGATAATGCTGTCGATGTCGTCGGCTTCCAGCACCGTCTCGCGGTCGATGATGACATCGTTACGCTCGATGGATACCACCTCGCCGGTGTCCTCGTCCACAAAATCTTCCACCCAAGTGCTGAGGACTCTCGCAGCCAGTTTCCGGCCCACCGCCTTCTTGAGGTTGGCGCGGTTCACCTTCACCTCGTCCGCGAGGTCGAAGATCTCCAGGATCTGCTGGTCGTTCTCGTAACCGATGGCGCGCAGCAGGGTGGTGACGGGCAATTTCTTCTTACGGTCGATGTAGGCGTACATCACGTTGTTGATGTCCGTCGCGAACTCGATCCACGATCCCTTGAAGGGGATGATACGGGCGGAGTAGAGTTTCGTTCCGTTGGTGTGTACGCTTTGCCCGAAGAATACGCCCGGCGAACGGTGAAGCTGCGATACGATGACACGCTCGGCTCCGTTGATGACGAAGGTGCCGCGCGGGGTCATGTACGGGATCGTTCCGAAATAGACATCCTGTACTACCGTGTCGAAATCTTCATGCTCCGAGTCTGTACAGTAAAGCTTCAGCTTTGCTTTCAGCGGTACGCTATAGGTCAGACCGCGTTCCAGACACTCCTCGATCGAGTAGCGCGGCGGGTCGATGTAATAATCGATGAACTCCAGAACGAAGTTGTTCCGGGTATCGGTTATCGGGAAATTTTCCGTGAATACTTTGTAGAGACCCTCGTTCTTGCGGTTCTCTGCCGTCGTATCCAGTTGGAAAAAATCGTGGAATGATTTTAGCTGAATCTCCAAAAAGTCGGGATAGGGCATCCTTTTCTTGATGGAAGAGAAGCTTATTCTCGGGTTATTTGTTTTTAAGGACATGTAACAAATCTGTTTTTGAGTTGTCCCCTACGGCCTCTGGCCCGTAGCGGGTAGCACATGCTAATCCAAGATAAGTTTGCGTCTATCGGTGTCCCAGACAATCCGGTGGCATTCCTGCTCCTATTTCGAGTCTTCGTCGCTCGGCAGGCGGCTCGCGTTTGCCTGTGTCCCGCTCTGTTGCGATGTTTGGCGCACGGCGCGTCAAACCCGTTGTATGTACGGCCCGCGGTGCGGAAAGCATTTGCGCGTGCCGGTTCGGTGGGAACGATTCCGTTTCCTTCCAAAGATGCGGCGGGGGAATCGTTTGCCGGGAATGGCTGCGAAACGGGAGTTCCCCGTCCGATCCGCCCCTCTTTGTCCGGCGAGGGGCGATATGGCTGTCTTTGCAGCGCAGCGATTCTCGTTTTGTCGCCGTTGGGATGCTTATCGTTTTGACCATCTGATGGTTATCTCCCCGTTTCGGGCAGGCCGGCAAACGATATGCAAAAAAAACGACAAAAGGCATAGAGTCTATTGCTAGACTCTATACCTGAATATGTCCTGAAACCGGAGGTTATGAACTTATTTAAGTTCAACCTCAGCTCCAGCCTCTTCGAGTTGCGATTTGATAGACTCGGCTTCCTCTTTGGAAACACCCTCTTTGATGGCTTTCGGAGCGCCGTCTACGAGGTCTTTAGCCTCTTTCAGACCCAGACCGGTGATTTCCTTAACGACTTTGATTACGCCTACTTTTGCCTGGCCTGCGCTGGTCAGGACAACGTCGTAAGTGGATTTCTCGGCTGCACCTCCTTCAGCTGCACCTGCTACGGGAGCTGCTGCAACTGCAACTGCTGCGGCTGCAGGTTCGATGCCGTACTCGTCTTTCAGAATAGCGGCCAATTCGGTTACTTCCTTAACTGTCAGGTTTACCAACTCTTCAGCTAATTTTTTGATGTCTGCCATTGTCGTATTGATTAATTTTGTTTTTAATTGTTTTGCTTTTTTGGTTGTCCGGCTTTTATGCAGCCTGGTGTTGCACGGGGCCGCCGGAACCGTCTGCCGCTAATTGTTCCTCTCTTCGAGGGCTTTTACGATGCCAGCAACTTTCTGTCCAGCAGCGCCGGTAAGAGCGGAAATAACGTTCTTGGCCGGAGACTGGAGCAGTCCGATGATGTCCCCGATGAGTTCCTCGCGACTCTTGATCGCAACGAGCATATCGAGGTTCTGGTCACCTACATAGACGCATTCCTCTACGAAAGCTGCTTTCAGGATCGGTTTTCCGAGCGGATTGCTCTTGCGGAACTCCTTGATGACCTGGGCAGGCGCTTTGTTCGTAGCGGAGAACATAACCGAGGTAGTTCCGTTCAGAACGGCCTTGAGCTGCTCGTCCGCTTTGTTTACGGATTCGAGGGCTTTCTCAAGCAGCGTGTTCTTCACGACCATCAGGCAGACCTCTTTCTCGAAGCACTGGCGACGAAGCGCAGCCGTCTGCTCGGCATTGAGATCGGCGATATCGGTGATGTAGAAGTGCGGATATTCGTTGAGCTTCGCGGCCAGAGACTCGATGATCTGTCTTTTTTCTTCCCTGTTCATTGTCGTCGGAATTTTTATTTCGTGTCAATTGATTTGGGATCTATCTGTAAACCGCAGCTCATTGTCGAAGAGAGATAGATGCTAATGATATAAGAACCCTTAGCAGCGGCAGGCTTCAGTTTGAGGATCGTGCCGAGGAACTCTTTCGCGTTGTCGGCGATCTGGTCAGCAGAGAAAGATGCCTTACCGATCGAGGAGTGGATGATACCGTATTTGTCGACCTTGAAATCGATTTTACCGGCTTTCACCTCTTTTACGGCTTTGCCTACCTCCATGGTAACCGTACCGGTTTTGGGGTTCGGCATCAAGCCGCGCGGACCGAGGATACGACCCAGCGCACCGACTTTGGCCATTACGTTCGGCGTGGTGATGATGATGTCAACATCGGTCCAACCGCCTTTGATTTTTTCGATGTATTCGTCCAGACCTACATAGTCGGCTCCGGCCTCCTTGGCTTCGTTCTCCTTATCGGGAGTACAAAGTACGAGCACACGCACCGTTTTACCGGTACCGTGGGGAAGGGTTACGACGCCCCTCACCATCTGGTTTGCTTTACGAGGATCGACGCCGAGACGTACGTCCATGTCCACCGATGCATCGAATTTCGTAAAGGTAATCTCCTTCAGAAGTTCGGCGGCCTCGCTCAGCTTGTACAGCTTGTTCGGCTCGACCTTCGCAAGCATTGCTTTTTTATTCTTGGTCAGCTTACTCATCTTCGTCTATTCAATTACTTTTTAGGAAATTCGCCGACAACGCTGACACCCATACTGCGGGCCGTTCCGGCAACCATGCGCATTGCCGACTCGATCGTAAAGCAGTTCATATCGCTCATTTTGTCTTTCGCGATAGCTTCTACCTGCTCCCAGGTGATCTGACCTACTTTCTTGCGGTTCGGTTCCGCAGAAGCGGTGCTGATCTTGGCAGCTTCTTTGATCTGAACGGCTACAGGCGGCTGTTTAACGACGAAGTCGAAGGACTTATCGCTATATACGGTGATGATGACCGGAAGAACCTTTCCTGCCTTGTCCTGGGTGCGCGCATTGAACTGCTTGCAGAAGTCCATGATATTGACTCCCTTCGAACCGAGCGCGGGACCCACGGGGGGTGAAGGATTTGCGGCACCACCTTTGATCTGCAATTTAATAAATGCAGCAACCTCTTTTGCCATAGTTTTCCTTGGTTAATTACTCTTTTTCAACTTGTACGAAACTCAACTCCATCGGAGTTTTTCTTCCGAAGATCTTCACGGAAACCGTGAGCTTCTTGCGGTCGTTGTCAACGGCTTCAATGACCCCCGAGAAACTCGAGAAGGGACCATCGGTAACTTTGACCGTTTCGCCGACAAAGAAAGGCGTCTCGTTTTCCTCCTCGCCCTGACTCAATTCGTCGACCCTGCCGAGAATGCGAGCGACTTCTTGCGGACGCAGGGGCGTCGCAAGCATGCGCTTGCTCTCCTCCTTGGAGTCGCCGAGGAAGCCGAGTACGTTGGGCGTGTTGCGAAGAACGTACGGGATCTCTCCTACCATCGCTGCTTCTACAAGTACGTAGCCCGGATACGATACCTTTTCCTTGCTGATTTTCTTACCGTTTCGGATCGAATAGATCTTCTCGGTAGGAATCAGCACCTGCGAAATGTACTCTTCAAGGTGCGAGTTGCGAACCATCGATTCGATGTACTCCTTCACCTTTTTCTCCTTTCCGCCTACGGCACGTATCACATACCACTGTTTGGCGTTCTGTTCACTCATGATCTGTAACCTGATAATGAATTACTACCTCGCCAAATACCTGTAAACGACTTTCATGATATTCTCGAACGAAAAGTCCATAGCCAGGATCACCACAGCGAATATCAAGGAAGCTACCATGACGGTAATTGCTAAACTCTGCAGCTCTTTGACTGGCGTCCATGAAACTTTATGAACCAGTTCCGAGTAGGAATCTTTGAAGTAACGGATAAGTTTCATACTTATTTTTTTGTTTTGCAGGAATGGAGGGATTCGAACCCCCATCAACGGTTTTGGAGACCGCTATTCTACCCTTGAACTACATTCCTGTGTCATACGGGCGGAACCTCTGATCCGCCCGTATGTGTTGGTTGTGGTGTCCAGAGGACGAAGCGAGTATTACTCAATGATCTTCGTGATCTGACCTGCACCTACCGTACGGCCGCCCTCACGGATAGCGAAACGCAGACCGACGTTGATAGCAACCGGGTAGATCAGCTCTACGGTGATCGTCGTGTTGTCACCCGGCATTACCATATCCACACCCTCCGGCAGGTGAACCTCACCGGTTACGTCAAGCGTACGGAGGTAGAACTGCGGACGATATTTGTTGTGGAACGGAGTGTGCCGACCTCCCTCGTCTTTCTTCAGGATATAAACCTCGGCCTCGAATTTCGTGTGAGGAGTGATCGAACCGGGTTTGGCAACGACCATACCACGTTTAACGTCTTTCTTGTCGATACCACGCATCAGCAGACCGACGTTGTCACCGGCCTCACCCTCGTCGAGCAGTTTGCGGAACATCTCCACACCCGTACAGGTCGAAGTGAGGGCTTTGTCGCCGAGACCTACGATCTCAACCGGATCACCTACGTGGATCACACCCGACTCGATACGACCCGTCAGCACGGTACCACGGCCGGTGATAGAGAATACGTCCTCGACAGGCATCAGGAAGGGTTTCTCATTGTCACGCGGAGGAATCGGAATGTACGTATCCACAGCGTCCATGAGTTCCATTACTTTCTCTTCCCACTTCGGCTCGCCGTTGAGCGCACCCAGTGCGGAACCGCGGATGATCGGGGTGTTGTCGCCGTCGTAGTTGTAGAAGTTGAGCAGGTCACGCAGCTCCATTTCGATCAGGTCGAGCATCTCCGGATCCTCTACCATGTCCACTTTGTTCATGAACACAACGATACGGGGAACGTTCACCTGACGGGCGAGCAGCACGTGCTCACGGGTCTGGGGCATAGGACCGTCGGTTGCAGCAACCACGAGGATTGCACCGTCCATCTGGGCAGCACCCGTTACCATGTTCTTCACATAGTCGGCGTGTCCGGGGCAGTCTACGTGAGCATAGTGACGGGAAGCCGTCTGGTACTCTACGTGAGCGGTGTTGATCGTGATACCACGCTCTTTCTCTTCCGGTGCGTTGTCGATCGAGTCGAAGCTGCGGAGTTCGGAGAGACCCTTCTTGGCGAGAACCGTCGTGATAGCGGCGGTCAGGGTGGTTTTACCGTGGTCAACGTGGCCGATGGTACCGATGTTCACATGCGGCTTGGACCTGTCAAATTTCTCTTTTGCCATAATTTGATAGTTATTAGATAATTAAACTATTGCTTTAATGTCGGTCTTTCGGACCACTCTGTCAGTACGCCGGAACGGTTGCCCCTCAGACGGATAAAACGGCGACCGGGCATATTTCACCCGTCCGACCGAATCCTGCTGTCCGCATGCACCTCATCGCTGATTGCACAAATGCCGCATGCGTTACACTCAACGTCTGCGGCCGGACGGCGTCCTGCATTGGAGCGGAAGACGAGGCTCAAACTCGCGACCCTCAGCTTGGAAGGCTGATGCTCTATCAACTGAGCTACTTCCGCTTGTCTGTAAAGGTAATGCGAACCCTCTCGGATTCGCTGCCTTTACAAAAGCCTTTCGGCTTCGTGGGAGGAGATGGATTCGAACCACCGAAGGTAACAACCAGCAGATTTACAGTCTGCCCCATTTGGCCACTCTGGTATCCTCCCAATATGTTGCGGATCTGACGATCATTTTTGCTCGCCCTCGACCAGCTTCGAGCCGATGGAGGGATTCGAACCCCCGACCAGCTGATTACAAATCAGCTGCTCTGGCCAACTGAGCTACATCGGCAATGTTTCGGGGTTACAAAGGTAGCGATAATTTTTAATTAAGCAAACAGCTTTGTGAAAAAAATGTCGCAGAATCCTCAAAAATCAAAGAACGGTTTCGTTGCTGTGAAAGGCTCGCTCGGAAGCGGAGCGCAATTCGACCGCAAATGTACGATAGTTTTTGAGAATAAAAAATAGTCGTGCGGTTTTTTGCGTCGAAAAACGTCTCCTCCGGTGAAGAAAAGACGTTTTCGGGGGGATGGGAGGGGAATGTGCGGTTTTGGGCGGGCGTGTGGGAGGGCGGCAGGCGGTTCGGAAGTGGGCGGAAAGCCGACAGTCGGCTGTCGGCGGGAGATCATGAAGGGGCTGTCGGGATGGAGCTGTTGCGGCGGACAGGAGTAGGGTGTCCGCATGGCAGGTATGCCCTCCGGATAAGCGAAAAGCCCCGCACACAATTGTGCGGGGCTTTGTCGGATACGGGGTGCGGCTTATTCGCCCATCAGGATTTCGAGGATCTTGATGGCGGCCGTAGCGATCGGGGTACCCGGGCCGAAGATAGCGGCAGCGCCGTCGTCGTAAAGCTCCTGGTAGTCCTGAGCGGGGATCACACCGCCGACGATCACCACGATGTCCTCGCGGCCGAGTTTCTTCAGCTCGGCGATGATCTGCGGCACGAGGGTCAGGTGGCCTGCGGCGAGCGACGATACGCCCACTACGTGTACGTCATTCTCGACGGCCTGTTTGGCGGCCTCTTCCGGAGTCTGGAAGAGCGGGCCCATGTCCACGTCGAAGCCGATGTCGGCATAACCCGTCGCAACGACTTTGGCGCCACGGTCGTGGCCGTCCTGTCCCAGCTTGGCGATCATGATACGCGGCTGGCGACCTTCCTTACGGGCGAAGGCTTCGGCCATGGCCTTGGCTTTCGCAAAGTTTTCGTCTGTTTTCACTTCGCTTGAATATACTCCGGAGATGGAACGGATCACGGCTTTGTAGCGGCCAACGACCACTTCGCAGGCGTCGGAGATTTCGCCCAGCGTAGCCCGTACTTTGGCGGCCTCCACGGCCAGTTCCAGCAGGTTGCCCTTGCCGCTCTTCACGCACTCGGTGATGGCGGCCAGCGCACGCTGTACGGCCTCGTTGTCGCGTTTTGCGCGGAGTTCCTGGAGGCGTTTGATCTGTGCCTCGCGTACGGCGGTGTTGTCCACGGCGAGGATGTCGATCGGGTCCTCCTTCTCCAGGCGGTATTTGTTCACACCCACGATGATCTCGCGGCCGGAGTCGATGTGTGCCTGTTTGCGTGCGGCAGCCTCCTCGATACGCATTTTCGGGATACCCGTCTCGATGGCCTTGGCCATGCCGCCGAGGCTTTCGATCTCCTGGATGTGTTCCCATGCCTTGTGGGCGATCTCGTTGGTCAGTGCCTCCACATAGTAGGAGCCTGCCCACGGATCGACCTCACGGCAGATGTTGGTCTCCTCCTGGATGTAGATCTGCGTGTTGCGGGCGATACGGGCCGAGAAGTCGGTCGGCAGGGCGATTGCCTCGTCGAGGGCGTTGGTGTGCAGCGACTGGGTGTGACCCAAGGCGGCACCCATGGCCTCGATGGCGGTACGTGCCACGTTGTTGAACGGGTCCTGCTCGGTGAGCGACCAGCCCGACGTCTGGCTGTGGGTACGCAGCGCCATGGATTTCGGGTTCTTCGGGTCGAACTGTTTGACGATCTTGGCCCACAGCAGTCGTGCGGCGCGCATCTTGGCGATCTCCATGAAGTGGTTCATGCCCACGCCCCAGAAGAACGACAGGCGCGGTGCGAACTGGTCGACGCTCATGCCTGCGTTGATACCGGCGCGGATGTACTCCAGACCGTCGGCCAGCGTGTAGGCCAGCTCGATGTCGGCCGTGGCGCCGGCCTCCTGCATGTGGTAGCCCGAGATGGAGATCGAGTTGAATTTGGGCATGTTCTTGGCCGTGTACTCGAAGATGTCGGCGATGATGCGCATCGAGAACTCCGGCGGATAAATATAGGTGTTACGCACCATGAACTCCTTGAGGATGTCGTTCTGGATCGTGCCGGCCAGCTGGTCGAGGCGTGCGCCCTGCTCCAGACCCGACACGATGTAGAAGGCCAGTACGGGCAGTACGGCGCCGTTCATGGTCATCGAGACGGACATCTGGTCGAGCGGAATGCCGTCGAACAGCACCTTCATGTCCTCTACCGAGCAGATCGACACGCCGGCCTTGCCGACGTCGCCCACAACACGGGGATGGTCGGCGTCGTAGCCGCGGTGCGTAGCCAGGTCGAATGCGACCGACAGACCCTTCTGGCCCGAGGCGAGGTTGCGGCGGTAGAAGGCGTTGCTCTCCTCTGCGGTCGAGAATCCGGCGTACTGGCGGATCGTCCAGGGGCGCATGACGTACATCGTGCTGTACGGGCCGCGCAGGAACGGGGCGATACCGGCTGCATAATTGAGGTGCTCGAGTCCTTCGAGGTCTTTCTCCGTGTAGGTTCCTTTGACGGGAATCTGTTCGGCGGTCAGCCATACGTGTTCGTCGTGGCCGCCTTTTCCGGCGTGACAGCATTTAGCGGGTCCGCCTTCGTAGCTTATATCTGAAAATTTTGCTCTCATCGTTGTTGTTGCTCTTTAGATTCCGAGTTCTTTGACGTAACCTTTCAGGGTCTCCAGCACGTTGCTCCGGACGCTGATGTAGCGGGTGATGCCCTGTGCCTCGAGTTCGGGCTGCGAAGCGGGCGCTCCGGCTACCACGAAGATGGCCTTGTCGCCCAGCAGCTCCTTGGCTTTCGGAGCGAGGGTTGCGTAGTCGTCGTCGGCCGCGCAGATCACTACGATCTCGGCGCCCGATTTCAGGGCGGCTTCGGCGCCCTCCTCAACCGAGTGGAAGAAGGTGTTGTCCATCATGCGGATGCCGGCGCAGGCGAAGAAGTTGCAGGCGAACTGCGAACGGGCGCGGGCCATCGACAGCGTGCCGCAGGTGAGCATGAAGGCGCGCGGGGTCTTGCCGCTGCGATCCACCTTCAGGCGGAGCTGCTCGAAGGCCATGCCGCCGCGGTAGGGGAGCAGCACCTTGCCCTCGCAGGCGGCGGGCGTTACGGTCTGCTCGTTGATTGCCTTGTCGGCCGTCTCGTTGAAGTTCGGGAACTGGTTGGTACCCAGCAGGACGATGCGGCGCATGGCGACGGCGTTGTCTTTCGCCTCGGCAGCGGCCTTCACCGCGTCGGGGATGAAGCCTTCGCGGAAGGCAGCGATGTAACCGCCCCGATCCTCAACCTCCTTGAAGAGTTTCCAGGCCTGTTCGGCGATGCTGGCCGTCAGGTTTTCGATGTAGTACGAGCCACCGGCCGGATCGACCACGTTGTCGAAGTGCGACTCGTTCTTGAGCAGCAGCTGCACGTTGCGGGCGATGCGCGACGAGAAGTCGGTCGGCGCCTCGTAGGCCATGTCGAACGGCATCACCTCCAGCGAGTGTACGCCGGCGAGCGATGCGCTCATGGCCTCGGTCGTGCCGCGGAGCATGTTCACGTAGGGGTCGTATGCGGTGATGTTCCACGTCGTGGTTACGGCATGGGTGAACATCTTGCGGACGCAGCCGTCCGTGTAGGCGTTCATGATGTTGGCCCACAGCATGCGGCCGGCGCGGAATTTGGCCATCTCCATGAAGTAGTTGGAGCTGACGCCCATCGAGAAACGGATGGTGCGTGCGGCCTCCTCGGCGCTCAGTCCGGCCTCCATGAGACCGGCAACATATTCGTGGCCTGCGGCGAGCGTGAAGGCGAGTTCCTGTACGATGGTCGAACCGCTGTTCTGGAACGTCTCGCCGCCGACGGAGATGAATTTGGCCTTGGGCCATGCCGTGTGGCAGGTTTTCACCATGTCGGCGATGGTCTTGAAGCATGCCTGGCCGGCATCGCCGTTGCAAAAGGCGCCTTTGAGCGAGAGCTGGCGGATGATCGGGTCAAAACCGAAGAAGACGCGGAACTTGTCGGGATCGGCTTTCTTGGCTTCGGCTACGGCCAGCACCTTTGCGGGCAGCTCGGCGTCGGGCATGCCGCTGAATGCCAGTTCCGTGGCGTTCAAGTCGATTCCGGCCATCAGGTCGGCCACCTGCTGTGCGGAGAGTTTCTCCGACAGGTCGAATCCGATCGACTCGGCACCCGCCTCGATGGCGCGGAGGGCGAACGCGTTGGCGGCTTTCACCTCTTTGACGGCGATGGTCTCGTGGATGCGCCAGCGGTTGTGGCAGCGGTTACCCCTCACGTAGGGGAATTCGCCGCTCTTCTTGCCGAGATACTGGATGCCCTTGAGGTCTTCCGCCCGGTAGTAGGGGCGAACGTTGAAGCCCTCGGAGGTTCTCCAGACTAATTTTTTCTGGTAGTCGGCCCCTTTGAGGTCAGCCATGATCACCTCTTCCCACTGTTCCGTCGAGACGGGGGGGAATTCGGTGAAGAGCTTCTCTTCCTTGTTGTTTGCCATAACTTTGAAAATAGTTGGTATGTATGTTGTTGTGTTGTCGTATGTCCGTATCAACAAACAAAGTTACGAATTTTTCGATAAGGGCGGCGGTTTCGCACCGATTTTGTTATTCGGTTCACAATTCGATAGCCGCGCGGAGCCTTTCCGGCTGTCGCTGCG
Source organism: uncultured Rikenellaceae bacterium (assembly GCA_949287525.1). Taxonomy (GTDB): domain Bacteria; phylum Bacteroidota; class Bacteroidia; order Bacteroidales; family Rikenellaceae; genus Tidjanibacter. The sequence goes on along the minus strand of CASEGL010000001.1, from coordinate 246,201 downwards.
GGTCGTGCGGCGTTTTTTCGCGGGGGCGGAAAAGCCGGAATTCGCCTGTCAATGCCTATCTTTGTCAAGATACGGAAATAATTGCGAAAACCATGTACGCAAGTCTGAAAGAATATATCGAGCGGCTCGAACGCGAGGGCGAGCTGGTGCGGGTGGCGACCCGCGTGGATCCGGTGCTGGAGATGGCCGAAATCGCCGACCGCATGGCCAAGAGTCCGGATGGCGGCAAGGCGGTGCTGTTCGAGCAGACGGGAACGGAATTTCCCGTGCTGATGAACCTGTTCGGTTCCGACCGCCGCATGGCCATGGCGCTGGGCGTCGATCGGCTGGGCGACATCGCCGATTCGATCGGGGAGCTGCTGCGCGAGATGACTGCGCCAAAGGGGACGCTGGGCGAGAAGCTCGGCGCCCTGCCGCTGCTGGGACGGGCCTCGCGCTGGTTTCCGAAGCGGGTGCGCGGGCGCGGAGCCTGCCAGCAGGAGGTGTGGCTGGAGGGGGAGGCCGATCTGAACCGGCTGCCCGTCCTGCAGTGCTGGCCGTGCGACGGCGGGCGCTTCGTGACCCTGCCGATGGTGCATACGGTCGATCCCGACACGGGCATCCCCAATGTGGGCATGTACCGCATGCAACTCTTTGACGGCCGCACGACGGGCATGCACTGGCACATGCACAAGACCGGTGCGCGCCACTATGAGGCCTATCGGAGGGCGGGACGCCGGATGCCGGTGAGCGTCTGTCTGGGCGGCGATCCGGTCTATACCTATGCGGCGACGGCGCCGCTGCCCGACGGCATAGACGAGTATCTGCTGGCCGGTTTCCTGCGGCGGCACCCGGTGCGGCTGGTGCGCTGTCTGACCAACGGGCTGTGGGTGCCGGACGACTGCGACTTCGTCATCGAGGGGTATGTCGATCCCGTCGAGGCCAAGGTCATGGAGGGGCCGTTCGGCGACCATACGGGATTCTACTCGCTGGAGGACCGCTATCCGCTGTTCCATGTCACGGCCATCACCCACCGGCGCGAAGCCGTGTGGCCGGCCACGGTGGTGGGCATTCCACCCCAGGAGGATCTGTATATCGCCAGGGCGACCGAGACGATTTTCCTCGCTCCGATGCGCATGGCCGTGCAGCCCGACCTGACCGACCTCTACATGCCGGCGGCGGGTGTGGCGCACAACATTGCCGTGGCGGGTTTCGCCCCGCGCTATCCGGGTCATGTCCGGCAGGCGGTGTCGGCGCTGTGGGGCGCAGGGCAGATGACGTTCAACAAATATCTGGTCATGATTCCGGCAGGCGCCGATCCGCGCGATCCGCACACGGTGGCGGGGCTGTGGCGCAATACGGACCTCTCCCGTGCGCTCATTCGCGGCGAGGGAGTGCTCGATGTCCTCGATCATGCGGCGGCCGTGACCGGCTACGGGGGCAAGCTTGCCTTCGACCTGACCGGCAGCACGCCCGACGTTCCGCTGTGCAGCGTTCCCGAACGGGTGCTGGCGGCGGGCGGCATCGAGGCGTGGAGCCTCGACTGGCTGGCCGAATGGGGTGTCGCCGTAGGGTTTGCCGATCCCGACAGGGAGGTGTCCGTGGCGGAATTTATGACCCATAATGCGCTGCGGCCGAAGGTTTTCGTGCTGTTCGACCGTGCCGCGGCAGGATTGTCGGGCGAGGAGCTGTTGTGGCTGGCGGCGGGCAATACCGATGCGGGACGCGACGTCTCCTTCCGCGATGGGGTGCTGACGGTCGATGCCCGGACCAAACTGCCCGGACGCGACGGCTTTCCGACCCGTTTCCCGAACGTTGTCGTATCGGACGATGCGACCATATGCAAGGTCGATATGCGGTGGAGTGAGTACGGCCTCGGCGATCCGATGCCCTCGCCTTCGCTGCGCTACCGGAGGCTGCTGCATTCCGATCGGGCGGAGGTGTGAATCTGAAACGGAACGGCGGGCATGGGACGCGGGAAAAGGATTGAGGAGAGGAGGCCGGCATCGTCCGGCAGCCGGCGCCGCTGGCGATTCACGGCGAGCGAACGGCGGGGCGTGCTGTTGCTGCTGCCCCTGCTGGCGTTGCTGGGATGGCTGGCAGCCGAGACGGTGTCGCCCCGGCAGGACGGGAGCGCGCAGCTGATCGGCGACCGGCTGGCCGCCGAAACGGCCGGTGGGGCGGCGGAGCGGACAGCGGTCGGCACGGATACCCTGCGGCTCTTTCCCTTCGATCCCAACGAGGTGACTTACGAGGAGCTGCGCCGGCTGGGCGTGCCGAAGCGCACGGCGGTCGGCATCGTGAAGTACCGGTCGGCCGGCAAGGTGTTTGCCGTGCCGGAGGATTTTGCACTGTGTTACGGCGTGACCGATTCGATGTATGCCCGGCTGAAGCCTTATATCGTCATCGGCGAGGCCTACCGCCTGCGCCCGAAGCGGCATGAGGAGGTGTCCGCCACCCCGGAACGGCTGCCGGAGGGGACCATGCAGCCGGCCGATACGGCTGCTGCGCCGTTCGATCCCAATGCGCTGGATGCGGCGGGATTCGTGGCGCTCGGCTTTTCGCCCCGTCAGGCGGAGGCGATCATCCGTTTCCGGTAGGCGCGCGGAGGGTTCCGCACGGCCGGGGATTTTGCCGAGTCGTATGTGGTCTCCGAGGCCATGTTTGCCCGTCTGCGCGACCGGATTGTCATTGCGCAACCGGCCGGAGAGCCGGCCGGGGAGAGGAAGGCCGCTGCGGGGCGTTCGGCCGTTCCGCTCGAACTGAACAGCGCCGATTCGGCGGCGCTCGACGGGGTGCCGGGCATCGGTCCGGCCACGGCAGCGGCGGTGATCGCCTACCGTGAACGGCTGGGCGGGTTCCATGATCCGGCGCAGCTGCTCGAAACCGGCATCGTGACCGAGCGGAACTGGGAGCGGATGCGCGAACAAATTTGGGCGGACAGTTGCAAAATCCGAAAAATTGATATTAACTTTGCGACTCCGAACGCTGTTGCGGAACATCCGTACATCGCCCCGCGAACCCTGCGGAAAACTCTGCGCAACAGGCAATTGAAAGGAGGTTGGAGTACGATTGAGGATATGATCGAAGACCATACGGTAACGACACAGGAGGCCGCCAGACTGGCCCCGTATCTTCATTTCGGCACTGCACCTCGCGAAAATTGACGGGTGCGGAGCTGCGTTCCGGTGAAGCGGCCGGAGACCGAAACAACCGAATTTCAAATCAAAAAAATAGTACAACTATGATTATCATGCCTGTAAAAGAGGGCGAAAACATCGAGCGCGCTCTCAAGAAATTCAAACGCAAATACGAAAGAACCGGCGTCCTGAAGGAACTTCGTCGTCGCCAGTACTTCACGAAACCTTCCGTCGTAAAACGCGAGCAGAAGATCCACGCCATCTACGTGGAGCAGCTCCGTCGCAACGAGGAGGAATAGTTGTCCGCCGGACGGGGATTCCCGTTCCGATTGAGACAGACATCAAACGACAAGACTCGGATCATCCGGGTCTTGTCGTTTTTTGTTTCTTTCGGTAATGTGTCCCTGTCGGTGGCGCTGCCGCGGATCGTTGTGTGTGCGGTGGCCGTGCCGCCGAACCGTCCGTGGGACAATGAGGAAGCCGGAAGGTCAGAGCATGTCGCTGGCGGTGATCAGGGCGCAGAGCTGGGCGCGTGCGCGGTGGATCTGCGTCTTGACCGTACCCAGCGGCAGGCCGAGTTCGGCGGCGATCTCTTCGTAGGAGTATTCGCGGAAGAAGCGCAGCTCGATCAGCTGGCGGTAGCGGGGCGACATCTTGGCCAGGTGCTGCTCCAGCTGGGCGCCGCGCTGGCGGTCGATGAACCGCTCCTCGGGGGTTGCCTCCTGCGAGACGGAGTTGAGACCGGTCGTGCTGCCGGTCGGGGCGGCGTCGATGAACAGGTCGTCGCGCCGCCGGCGGACAAAGTCGATGAACGTGTTGCGGGCGATGGTGTAGATCCACTGCCCGAAGGTGAAGGCCGTGTCGTATTTGTCGAGGTTGAGGAACACCTTGATGAAAGTCTCCTGCAGCAGGTCGTCCGCATCGTTGCCGTTGCCTCCGGTGCGGGCGAGGTAGAGTTTGCGGATGCCGTCGCGGTAGCGGTTGAAGAGCATCTCGAAGGCGGCCGAGTCGCCGCTTTGGGCCAGCGTGACGAGCTGCTGGTCAGTCTGTATGAGGTAGCCTTCTATCTCCATACGCCGGGGGATCGTTTGAGGGTGCGCGAAAGCGCCATCCATGCCTCGTAGTAGGGCGAGCAGAGGTCGTACAGCGGAGCGACGCACATCACGCCCCGTTCGCACAGGCGCAGGGTGATGCGCCGCATCTCGAAGAGTACGAGCAGCAGCCGGATGAGCCACAGCGCCGCCGCGAAGATCTTGATCTCCGGAGGGAGCAGCACGGCGGCAGCCACGACGGCGGGCAGGAACAGGGCGCGGCTCCACAGTTCGAGCCCTACACGGATCCGAACCCCCAACGGGTAGAAGCGGAAGGTGTTGCTCTGCAGCCGGCGGTCGGCGTACCACCAGCGCAGGCCGCCCCATATCTTCTGCCTTACCAGCGAATTAGCCGACACGACGGTGGCGGTTCTGGCTCCGGCGGCCAGCTTCTGGACGAAGAGGTCGTCCATGCCGATATTCATGTTGAGCCGGTTGAAGCCGTTGTTGGCGAAATAGATGGCTTTGGTCAGGCCGAGGTTCTGGATCATGCCGCGGTAGGGTTTGCCGTGCATGGCGGCGCCGATCCAGCGGGCGGCGTGGCCGACGCGTCCCAAGCGGATCATCCGGTCGGCGAAGCGGTTGCCGCCCTCCATGCCGCAGTAACCGATCACCAGATCGGCCTGCTCGAAGCCGCGCGCCATGCGGGCCACCCATTGGGGGGAGGCGGGGCGGCAGTCGGCCGTCGTGATGAGGATGTTGTCGTAGCGGGCGGTCTTGATGGCGACATTGATGGCCATTTTGTCGCTGATCGGGAAGCGCGGGTTGCGCACCATGCGCGTAACGGTCAGGCGCGGGTTGTGTTCGGCAATGACGGAGAGCGATTCGCCGAACTCGACGTCGCCGGAGAGTTCCGTGATGACGATTTCGAACCGGTCGTACTCCTGCGAGAGCAGCAGTGGCAGCGTCTCGTCGATGAAGGAGTAGTCGACTTCGCGGACGACGAGGACCACCGATACGGGCGGGCGGCTGCCGTCGCTCGTGGCGTTGCGGTAGGAGGGGATGCGGCCGTAGTAGCCGGCCCAGTACCAGCACTGGATGAGGAAAAGCAGGATGACGCCCGCCAGCAGGGCGATGCCCCACGGGCCGCAGAGGTTCCACAGGTGAGTGTAGGCTTGGGAAAGTTGTTCCATGATCGGTGCGAATCGTTCCTGCAAAAGTAATGCAAAAAAGGCGATTGCCCGCATCTTTTTCCGCCTTGGCGCAGGGAATCCGGATCGGTGGCATGCGGTGGCCGGTCAGGCTCCGCAAGGCGGATGATGAGGGAGGGGACAGCAAAACGGCGGCGGAAAGCGGAGGCGCGTTGCCGCGTTCTCGTGCGGAATGGTTACCTTTGCGGAAAACGTTATGAAGCCATGCCGCAGACCCTTACCCTCACCCTGTCGCCCAAGCAGGCGGCCGATTCCGCAACCTATGTAGCCATTGCCGCCCGCCGGCTGGGCGTGTCGGTCGAGCAGATCGCCCTGGCGCGGCTGGTCAAGCGGTCGGTCGATGCGCGAGGCCGTTCGGTGAAGGTGAACCTGACGCTGGAACTGTATGTCGATGAGGCGGCGCCCGCCGAGGAGATCCGGTTCGACTATCCCGACGTGTCGGGACGCGAGACGGTGGTCATCGTGGGCGGCGGCCCGGCGGGGCTTTTCTGCGCCCTGCGGCTGATCGAGCGGGGACTGCGCCCGCTGATCCTCGAACGGGGGCGCGACGTGGCGACCCGCCGGCGCGACGTAGCCGTCATCAACCGCAATGGACCGTTCGACCCCGATTCCAACTATGCTTTCGGCGAGGGCGGCGCAGGCACTTTCTCGGACGGCAAGCTCTTTACGCGCAGCAAGAAGCGCGGCGACTACAACAAGGCGCTCCGCACGCTGGTGTTCCACGGCGCCTCGCCCGAAATCCTCTACGAGGCCCATCCCCATATCGGTACCGACCGGCTGCCGGCCATCATGTCGGCCATTCGGAAGACCATCACTTCATGCGGCGGCGAGGTGCTGTTCGGGCGTCGGGTGACGGCGTTGCTCGTGCGCGACGGCGCGGTAGCGGGCGTAGTGTGCGGCGACGAGCGCATCGAGGCGCGGCGGGTGGTGCTGGCTACGGGCCACTCGGCCGACGACATCTATGAAATGCTCTACCGTCAGCGCATTCCGATCGTGGCCAAACCCTTTGCAATGGGGGTGCGGGTCGAACACCCGCAGGCGCTCATCGACGAGATCCAGTACCACGGTGCCGGGCGCGACTACCTGCCCGCGGCAACCTATTCGCTCGTGGCGCAGGTGGGCGGACGGGGTGTCTATTCGTTCTGCATGTGTCCGGGGGGCGTGATCGTACCGGCCATGACCGATCCGGCCGAATGTGTGGTGAACGGCATGTCCGATTCGGGGCGCAATTCGCGCTGGGCCAATTCGGGCATCGTCACCGAGGTGCGCCTTTCCGATTTTGACTACCTGCGCGAGGAGTGGGGCGAACTGGCGGGCTTGAAGTTCCGCCGCGACCTGGAGGAAGCGGCACGCCGGCAGGGGGGCGGCGGCCAGATGGCGCCCGCCCAGCGGCTCACCGACTTTGTGGCGGGACGCCGTTCGGTCGACCTGCCGCGCGCTTCCTATGCGCCCGGCACGACTCCGTCGCGGCTGGACGAGTGGATGCCGACATTCATTGCGCAGTCACTGCGCGAGGGCTTCGGCGTGTTCGGCCGCCGGATGCACGGCTTCCTGACGCGCGAGGCGCAGGTGCTGGGTGTGGAGTCGCGCACCTCGTCGCCCGTGCGCATCCCGCGCGATCCCGATACGCTGATGCACCCCGCCGTCGAGGGACTCTATCCGTCGGGCGAGGGAGCCGGCTATGCCGGCGGCATCATCTCGGCCGCCATGGACGGCGAACGCATCGCCGATGCCATTGCCGACCGGCATAAATGAAGAAAATAATTCATTGTTATGTCGGAAGGCAACGTCCTGGATATTAATAGTGTGTTGATTAACATCTGTTCAGATGTTGGGTTATGATAGCTCCTGGAGGACTCTGACTATAAAATGTTTGCATATATCTTGTAAAAAATATATATTTTCATTTAGTTTAAAATTGTTATTGAATAAATTTATGAATGATAATTATAATACCAGATATATATACTCGTTTACGCAGTCACCCAAAGCAGAGAAGAATGAGAATGTGCGCAAAGCTATTCTTGATGAAAACATCAGTAGACTAGAGAAGTGGATCACTGATAATGAGATGGCTGTCGTTTCAGCTTGTCGTTTAGGACTTATGGATATTCACAGTCTTGACAAGACTTTGGTAGACAAGGAAGTTTGGACAGGAGATAGGGATGCTTTGCCAGATGATAGCCGATATACGCAAGAAGAGATAAAGGTTAGAAATAGCAATTTGAAGCGATATCTTTTATATAAAAATTATGGCGTGACGATGCTAACTGGAGCGTGTGACAAGCAGGATGATAACTGCTCTTGCGGGCAGGAATTGTTTTTGGTTGTCAACTTGGATCGTGATGCAAACTTCAGAAAGGATATGTTTGAGATTTCAGAGTGGTTTAATCAGGATCATTTTTTATACAAACCACAAGGGTCGGATGACGCCAGGTTAATTAATACCAATGATCGGGATGGTTATGGCAAGGAAACAGAGGTGGGGCTATTCAGAGATAATATCAAGGCTGAGGATATTTTGATGGTGGGAACTGTCGGATTTGTTTGTGTCTATGATAGGGCTGCTGCACAAGAGGAGAATGCAGCTGAAAAGGCCCTCCCGAGTACGTTCAGAATTCCTAAATTAGCTGTATATAGGTTGATTTGTAGAGAACTATTGGGTCGGGTTCCTTCTGAAAGGGTAGGCCCTAGTTGTATAATGCGGAAATTGATACAGGATGGACTTCTGCCTGAGAAGAAAAAGGAATAGGAAAGTAAGTCAGTAGTGTCAAACGGTGGGGCGCGTCCGTCAAGGCGCGCCCCGCGGCGTTATTCTTCCGGCGTGCGGTCGGTGCGCAGCCGCTTCTTGACGACGGCGGGGTTACCGGCCGCCAGCGAGTCGGAGGGAATGTCGTGCGTAACCACGCTCCCCGCCGCAATGATGCAGCGGTCGCCGATCGTCACCCCCGGGCAGACCGTGACATTGCCGCCCAGCCAGCAGTCCGCGCCGATCGTGATCGGGAAGGAGTACTCCTGCGGTTCGCGCCGCGCAATGTAGTCCATCGGGTGCTGCGGCGTGTAGAGGTGGCAGTCGGGGCCGATCAGCGTATGGTCGCCGATGCGGATGCCCCCGCCGTCGAGGAAGGTGCAGTTGTAGTTGATGAAGACATGCTCGCCCAGCGTGATGCCGTTGCCGTGGTCGCACCGGAAGGGCGGGCAGATGACGGCGGTGGCGGGCATGCCGGGGATCAGTTCGCCGATCAGTTCGCGGTAGCCTTCGTCGAAGTGGCAGAAGTTCTGCAGCTGCGTGCAGAGCTGTTTGGCGCGGCGGGCGCTGCGCTGTATTTCGGGGTCGCGGATGCAGGCCAGTTCGCCGCTCCGCATCTTCTCAAATTCGGTTTTCATGCGTGCGTGCCGATGGTACGGCAGCCAAAGATAGCGACTTCGGACGAATCGCGTACAGGCAGGCCGACCCGTGCGGAGCAGGTGACGCCTTTTTCGTATCTTTGTCCCTGCGATTGCGGCCGCGGCCGCCTCACCTAACGCCAACAGAACGTGGAACTGATCGAAAAATATTTCGGCACCGAACTCTCGCCCGAGCAGCGCGAGCGGTTCGCCCTCCTCTACGACCTCTACGCCGAGTGGAACGCCAAGATCAATGTCGTCTCCCGCAAGGATTTCGAGAGCCTCTACCTGAAGCATGTACTCCATTCGCTGGCCATTGCCTGTGTGTGCCGCTTCGATGCGGGGGCGCGCATCTGTGACGTGGGGACGGGCGGCGGCTTCCCCGCCGTGCCGCTGGCGATCCTCTTTCCGGAGGCCCGCTTCACGGCCGTCGATTCGATCGGCAAGAAGATCACCGTCGTGCGCGGGGTGGCCTCTTCGCTCGGCCTGCAGAACCTGGAGGCGGTGAACGGCCGCGTCGAGGCGGTGGCGGGGCGTTTCGACTACGTGGTCAGCCGGGCGGTGACCGACATGTCCGAACTGATGGGCTGGGTGTGGAACAAGATCGAGCGCGGCCAGTGCGGCACGCTGCCCAACGGCCTGCTGGTACTCAAGGGAGGCGAACTGGCCGAGGAGCTGGCGCGCGCGGGGCGGCGCTTCACGGTGTACGACATCGCCCGTTTCTTCGACGAGCCTTTTTTCGAGACGAAGAAGGTCGTCTATCTGGCCAAATAGGCCGCTCCGGAGGGGCGCAGCGCCTCTTCGGAACAGGTTTCGGCAGGCGGTGTGCATGCCGGAGCGTTGCTTTTTTGTCGTTTTTCTTTTGACTTTATTAAAAATGCTTTATCTTTGCCCTCCGCAAAGAGCGCAAAGACAATAAAATAAATAGACGATCATGAAAAGGACTTTCCAACCCTCGCGCCGCAAGAGGATCAACAAACACGGTTTCCGTCAGCGGATGGCGACCGTAAACGGCCGTAAAGTTCTCGCCGCCCGTCGTGCAAAGGGCCGCAAGAAACTCACCGTATCGGACGAGACCCGTTTCAAATAGTGGGTGCCGTTCGGTGTGACCGTATAGCATGCAGTACAGCCGCCTGTCAAAAGGCGGCTTTTTTACATTTATCGGGCAGGGGCGGAGCCTGTCCGTCTCCGGAATTTCGTTATCTTTGAAACTCGTGATGACTACCCATACTATCGATACGATTGCCGAGAAGATCCTTGCGGGAGGCCGCATCGGTCGCGACGAAGCCGAACTGTTGTGGCGCGAGGCGCCGCTTTCGCTGCTGGGCGAACTGGCTTCGGAGATGAAGCGCCGCAAAAGCGGCGACGCGGTGTATTACAACCGCAATTTCCACATCGAGCCGACGAACATCTGCGTGTTCAACTGCCGTTTCTGTTCTTACCGCCGCGGAGCGGGCGATCCCGGAGCATGGAACCACTCGCTGGAGGAGATCGAACAGATCGTCGAGGCGCGCAAGGAGAGCGGCGTGACGGAGGTGCATATCGTGGGCGGCGTCCATCCCGATCATGACATCCGGTTCTATGCCGAGATGATCCGTATCGTCAAGCGCATCCTGCCGCAGGTGGCCGTCAAGGCCTATACCGCCATCGAACTGGCCTACATGATCGACAAGGCGGGCATGACCTACGAGCAGGGGCTGACCCTGCTGCGCGAGGCGGGCATGCAGGCCATTCCGGGCGGCGGCGCCGAGATCTTCGACGAGGAGCTGCGCCGCCAGATCTGTCCGGAGAAGGGCAATGCACAGGTGTGGCTGTCGCTTCACCGTACGGCTCACCGGCTGGGCATCCGGAGCAATGCGACGATGCTTTACGGACACGTCGAGACCATCCCCCAGCGGATCGACCACCTCGACCGGCTGCGCACCCTGCAGGACGAGACGGGCGGCTTCGACGCTTTCATTCCGTTGAAATACCGCCGGGCGGGCAACCGGCTCGGCGAGGGGCGCCAGGAGGTGCCGGTGACGGAGGACATGCGGACGCTGGCCATGTCGCGGCTCTACCTCGACAACTTCCCGCACATCAAGGCCTACTGGGTGATGTACGGCAAGCAGACGGCGGAGATGGCGCTCGGCTTCGGCGCCGACGACATGGACGGTACGATCGACGATTCGACGAAGATCTATTCGATGGCCGGTGCGGAGGAGAAGCCGCGCCTGACGGTGGACGACATGAAGGCCATGGCCGCTTCGGCCGGCCTGCGGGCCGTCGAGCGCGACACCTTCTATCGGGAGGTGGTGCGGTAGTCGCCGGTGGAACAAACAAAAAGAAGAAATACGATGGAAAAAGGATCGGAACGGAATCAGGAACCGCTGTGGCGCAGGCTGTGGCGGAATTATGTCGTCCGCAACGTGGTGCTGGCGGTGAGTCTGCTGGTGATCGGACTGTTTCTGGCCAATCTGTTGCTGAATGTCTTTACACGGCACAACAAATATATCGAAGTCCCCGATCTGGAGGAGCAGACGCTCGACGAGGCGCGCCAGCTGCTCCGCCGCAGCGATCTGCGGATCGAGGTGAACGATTCGCTCTACGTGGCGGCGCTGGAGCCAGGCACCGTGCTGGAGCAGCAGCCCGCGGCCGGCACGGAGGTGAAGCCCGGACGCCGGATCTATGTCACGGTGAACGCCTCCCAGCAGCGGATCGTCGATGTCCCCTACGTGGCGGGCTACTCGCTGCGCCAGGCGTGGAACATTCTGGCGACGGCCGGTTTCCGCATCGAGCGGCTGGAGTATGTCTCCGACATCGCCACCAACAACGTGCTGGAGCAGCGCGTCGGATCGCGTAGAGTAACTCCCGAGCAGCCGGTCAAGGCGCGCATGGGCAGCGGCGTGGTACTGGTGCTGGGGTGTGCGGCCGATGCGCCGCGGGTGACCGTTCCCCGTGTGGTGGGGCTGTCGCTGCGTGAGGCCGAGAGCCGCCTTTGGGATGCCGGATTGAATGTCGGCAGCATCGAGCGGGGAGCCGGCATCGACCAGCGGTCGATCCGGCAGGCCAGGGTGTGGCGCCAGACCCCCGATCAGGGCGGCATGGTCGCGCTGGGAACGAAGGTGTCGCTGGCGCTGACGCTCGATTCGCTGACCCTTTCAAAGGGCACGTCGGCATCGGACCGTCAGGCCGTGCAGGCGGCGCGCAGGGCAACCCGCGAGCGGGTGGTGCGCGACAGCCTTGCGGCAGTCGGACTGTCGGGCGAGCAACTGCAGTTCGAGACGGAGTGGAAGCTGAAGATCGAGCGCGGCGAAGCGACGGCCGAGGAGCGTGCCGCCGCCGAAGCGGAGCTTATCATGCAGTCGCTGGAGAACTACGGCGAGACGATAGAGACCGACGACGAGAGCGAATTTTTCCATTAGAACGTGCCGGTGGCCGGACGGGATTCCTGAGCAACAGATGAAAGACGAACGATACGAAGAGGAGGACGAACTGCTCGCCGAGGAGTCGGATGAAGAGCAGCAGGACGAACTGTACGAACACTTTGCGGTGACGGTCGATAAGGGACAGGCGATGCAGCGCATTGACAAGTACCTGACCGTGCGCATCGAGAACAGTTCGCGCAGCCGCGTGCAGGCGGCTGCCGACAGCGGCAACATCCTCGTGAACGGCGTGCCGGTCAAGTCGAGCTACAAGGTCAAGCCGCTCGACCGGATCTCCGTCGTGATGCCCTATCCGAAGCGGGAGGTGGAGATCGTTCCGGAGAATATTCCGCTCGACATCACCTACGAGGACGACGATCTGATCGTACTCAACAAACCGGCGGGGCTGGTTGTCCATCCCGGCCACGGCAATTACAGCGGCACGCTGGTCAATGCCCTGACGTGGCATCTGAAAGACCTGCCCCTGTTTCAGGAGGGCGACATGCGAGCCGGACTGGTGCATCGCATCGACAAGAACACCTCCGGCCTGCTGGTGGTGGCCAAGAACGAGAAGGCGCACGCCAAACTGGCGCGCCAGTTTTTCGAGCATACCGTTTCGCGGCGCTATGTGGCGCTGGTATGGGGCAACTTCGAGGAGGACGAGGGGACGATCACCGGCAACATCGGCCGCAGCGTACGCGACCGGCTCAAAATGGCCGTCTATCCCGACGGCAGCGACGGCAAACATGCCGTGACCCACTATACGGTATTGAAACGCTACGGGTATGTGACCCTCGTGGAGTGCCGGCTCGAAACGGGGCGCACCCACCAGATCCGCGTCCACATGGAGTATATCGGCCATCCGCTCTTCAACGACGAGCGCTACGGCGGCGACCGCATCCTGAAGGGAACGACCTTCTCCAAATACAAACAGTTCATCGAAAACTGCTTTGCGCTCATGCCGCGCCATGCCCTGCACGCCCGCAGCCTGGGCTTCGACCATCCGACCACGCGTCAGCGCATGGAGTTCGACAGCGAGTTGCCGGCCGACTTCCGCGCCGTGCTGGAGAAGTGGGATGCCTACACGGCAGCCCGTCCGGCCGAGGAGGAGTAGTGTAGTTCCACCAGAACTATGCCGAGAGGCGTCCCGACAGCAGGGGCGCCTTTTTGCGTTGCGGGAGGAGCCGTTGCGGAATGATTTTTGCAATATTCCCGATTGAACGGCCGTTCTGAACAAGCGGCGTAACCTGTAAACGGAGCAAACCATGATCGAACGCACATTTTCCATTATCAAACCCAATGCCGTGGCGACCGGCGCCGTCGGGCAGATTCTCGACGCGCTGCTTGCCGACGGCTTCCGCATCATCGGGCTGAAGCTGGTCTGCATGAGCCGCAACGAGGCCGAGAAGTTTTATGCCGTCCATTTCGGCAAGCCTTTCTACGACCGGCTGGTCGCCTTTATGGCTTCGGGTCCCAGCGTCGTGCTGGTGCTGGAGCGGGAGGACGGCGTGGCCGAATTGCGCCGGCTGGTGGGCAATACCGATCCGGCCAAGGCCGGTGAGGGAACATTGCGCCGCCGTTTCGGCGAGAATGTGACCCGCAATGCCGTGCATGCCTCCGACAGCGTCGAGCATGCGCGTGAGGAGGCGGCCTGGTTCTTCGACGAGCGCGAGATTGTCGTGGCCCGTTATGCGCCGCCGGCCGTCGAACCGGAAGACGGCGGCCGATCGTGAGGTGCGTGCCGTCGGAACAATAAAAGGGATGGCTGTGTGTATTTCCCTGAAATGACACTAACTTTGCGCCCGTTGGAGACAGGCGTGTCTCCGGATTGAAACCGAAAAAATGAAAATGACAATGAAGAGAGGATGGTTCGTGTGGCTGGCGTTGCCGCTCATGTTGTCCGGCTGCGAGTCCAAGAGCAGTGGGGAGACGATTGCGCTGAGCAAATATGCGTTGGATCTGCGTGCAGGTGATGCCGAGACCGTTTATGTGACGGAGGGCAATCCCGACGAGGTGGTGTGGCGCAGTACGAATGAGTTTGTGGCGACGGTGGATCGCGGCCAGGTCAAGGGACTGCGCATCGGAACGGCCCGTGTGTGGGCCAATACGGCTTCCGTGGCCGTGACGGTGAAGGGGCGGTACGACCTGTACGACGAACCGATGGACGGCTTGCGCTGGGGCATGACCCGCGAGGAGCTGGTGGACAAGCTGGGTTTTCCGGACGGTGTGGCCGACAATGTGCTGACCTACGAGATGGTTTCTTCGATCAATTCGTTCCGTTCCTATGAGTTCGACGCGAACATGCGGCTGGTGGCGGCCAGTATATCGGTTTCCAGAGCCTGCACCGACGATCTCGAAGCTTTTCTGGGGGAACGTTACCTGTTGATTACGACGGATAACCGTCCCGACAAACAGTATATCGACGCCCTGACGGTGTCGGATGCGACGCAGGTGGTGACGCTCGCTGCCTACGATGCCGATTATTGGATTGTCACCTATCGCAACATCTCGTCCTATTCGTGGCAATAGCGTGCGGAGGCGGAAATGACGAGGGCGGCGGAACATATCGTTCCGCCGCCCTCGCCGTTTCTGTGCCGCAGCGGGGTTACGATGCGGATTCGTCGATGAATCCGAACCGCGAGAACTGGAACAGCCCCCTTTCGCCGAGCTTGAGTTCGGGAATGACGATCAGTGCCATGAAGGAGAGGGTCATGAACGGCGAGGAGATGCGGCAGCCCCGTTCGCGCAGGGCGGAGAGCTGCTTCCAGGTGGTGGCGATCTCTTCGGCGGAACAGTCGGCCATGATGCCGGCGATGGGGAGCGGCTGCACCCGGACCAGGTCGCCGTCCGCAAAGGCCAGACCGCCGCGGTGGGCGATGACGGCGTTGATGGCCTGCGCCAGGTCGCGGTCGTTGCTGCCGACGGCGATGATGTTGTGCGAGTCGTGGGACACCGAGGCGGCCAGGGCGCCCTGCCGGAGTCCGAAACCGGTGAGGTAGGCCACCTGCGGGGGTGTCGTGTCGGTGTAGCGGTTCAGATAGGCGATTTTCAGCAGATCCTGCGCCGTGTCCGATTCGAGGTTGTCTGTCGGGGCGACGGTGCGGGTACAGTCCTCCGTAATCAGTTCGTCGGGCAGGATGCCGATGCAGCGCACCGTGCCGTTGCAGGGCTTGCGCAGCGCCTCGACGGTGATCGGCCGGCGGTCGAAACGGTTGAACGGCTCGGTCACGGCGGGGCGGAACGGCTGCGGGGAGGAGGCGTCGTAGCGTCGTTCGCCGTCGATCCACACCTCCCGTATGTGCAGGTCGGTCAGGTTGTTCAGCACGCAGAAGTCGGCCGGGTCGCCCGTGCGGAGCAGGCCGACCGGCAGCCCGTAGTGGACGACGGGGTTGAGGGAGGCGGCGCGCCACACGTCGAAGAGGTCGTAGCCGTCGGTCAGGGCGCGGTGTACCAGTTTGTCGATGTGTCCCGCCTCGAGCAGGTCGTGGGGGTGGGAGTCGTCCGTGCAGAACATGACCCGGTCGGGGTGGGTGGCTATGACGGGATGAAGCGCCGCATAGTTTCTGGCGGCGCTGCCTTCGCGGATCAGGATCTTCATGCCGAGGGCGAGTTTTTCGTTCGCTTCGGCGAGGGCGACCGTTTCGTGGTCGGTGGTGATGCCGGCTGCGATGTATTGCCGCAGGGAGTCGCCCGTAGCGGCGGGAGCGTGTCCGTCGATGGGCAGGCCGTGGCGTCGGGCGGCATCGAGCTTGCGCGCCATCTCCGGATCGCCGCCGAGTACGGCGGGCATGTCCATCACCTCCGACAGTCCCGCGAAGCGTCCCGAAGCGGCCATCCGTTCGACGTCGTCGGCCGAGATCCGGCCGCCCGACCGGTCGAATGCGGTGGCCGGTACGCAGGAGGGGATGGTGTAGTGGATCTTGATGGCGGCCCGTTCGGCGTGCCTTGCCATGAACTCCACGCCTGCGGGGCCCATGACGTTGGCGATTTCGTGCGGGTCGGAGACCACGGCCACGGTGCCGTGCGCGAGCACCGTGCGGGCAAACTCTTCGGGCGTCAGCATGGAACTTTCGATGTGGACGTGGGCGTCCACGAAGCCGGGGGCGATATAGTGTTCGTAGATGCGCCCGGTTTCCTCAATGGCGGTGATGCGCCCGTTGTCGATGGTGATCGTGCCTCCGTAGATGCGGCGGGCATGGATGTCGAGTATGTTTCCGCTGATGGACTGTCTCATGGGGGGACGGTTTGCGTGCCGGGGATGTCAAATTATCCAAAGATACGATATTTCTTTTGGATGCAGGTCGGGGTGATCGGGAGAATGTTTGTCGCGAACGCTTCCGCGTGTTACCTTTGCGGCAGACATAGCAGGTAATCGTATGTATATATCGCTGATTATCCCCGTTTACAACCGTCCGCAGGAGACCGAGGAGCTGCTCGCGTCGCTGACCCTGCAGACGCGTACCGATTTCGAGGTGGTTCTCGTCGAGGACGGCTCCGCTCCGGAACTCTCCTCCGAAGGGGTGGCCGATGCCTACCGCGACCGGCTTTCGATCCGGTATGTATGGCAGCCCAACGGCGGCCCCGCCGCCGCCCGCAACACCGGAGCGGCACACGCTTCGGGCGACTTCTTCATCATTATGGACTCGGACTGCATCGTGCCGGCCGACTATTTCGCCAAGGTGTACGATGCGCTGGCCGGCGGCAACATCGAATTCTTCGGCGGCCCCGACAGCGCCGGTGAGGACTTCAGCCCCCTGCAGAAGGCCGTGAGCTACTCCATGACGTCGCTCTTCACCACGGGCGGCATCCGCGGCAACCGGCGCAGCATAGGCCGCTTCTCGCCGCGCAGCTTCAACCTCGGCATCTCGCGCCGCCTCTTCGAGCGGGTGGGCGGCTTCAGCGACATGCGCATCGGCGAGGACATCGACTTCAGCCTGCGCGTTGTGGCCACCGGTGCCCGGGCCTTTTTCCTGCCCGAGGCAGTCGTCTGCCACAAACGGCGCACCAGCATGAAGCTCTTTTTCAAGCAGGTCTTCGTCTTCGGCACGGCGCGCGTGAATCTCAATATCCGCCACCCCCGTTCGCGCAAGGCGGTCTATATGCTGCCGGCGCTCTTTACGCTCGGGTCGGCCGCGCTGACGCTGGCCGCCATTGTCTGGAATCCGCTGCTGGCCATCGCCTTTCTGGCTGCCGCCCTGCTGTGGCGCTACGGCGGCATCGGCACGGCGGGCGGAGCGTTCCTCATCCTGTTCTCCGTACTTTATGGCCCGTGGTGGTACTATCTGCCGTTCTGCGCCCTGATGCTGCTGTGGTTTGTCGATGCCATGCAGCGCTACCACAGCGCCCGCATCGGCTGGCTGGCCGTGTGGACCTCCTTCATTCAGCTCTACGGCTACGGACTGGGCTACCTCTACGGCACCTGGCAGCGGCGCATCCGCAAGCGTGACGAAGCCTATACCTACCGCGTGACGAAGTTCTTCTCGCAGAAGACCCGATAGCGTTGCCCGCTCCGTGCGGAGACCATCCGCCAATATGACGAACGCCGCCCCGATGATCGGAGCGGCGTTCGCCGTTGTCGGTTCGGTGAGGAATTATTTCTTCACGTTCGGGAGTTCCAGGCCGTAGCCTTTGACCTTGTCTTCGCGTTTCAGCCAGATGCCGAGCAGGAAGGCAACCACGCCGAAGGAGGCGAAGATCACCATCGGCACGGTGTAGTCGTAGGCCGGCAGCTGGGTGCCCGAAAGGCCTTCGGCCATGGCGGCGGCACGGGCCTCGGCCACGCCGGGGTTGGTGGCGTTGAGGACGTTGCCGATGATCTTCGGCACGAAGCACAGACCCACGTTCTGTACCCAGAAGATCAGCGAGTAGGCACTGCCCAGAATCTTTCCGTCGATCACCTTCGGCACGCTGGGCCACAGGGCGGCCGGAACCAGCGAGAATGATACGCCCAATACGACCGTAATCAGCAGGGCGAACCATTTTTCGGGGTAGAGCGGCAGCAGGAAGGCGTAGGAGAGGTGGCAGACGATCATGATCAGCGCACCGTAGAGCAGCATCGAGGCGCCCTTGCCCTTATAGTCGATGAACGAACCCAGCACCGGCGTGAGGATCATCGCCAGGATGGGGAACCAGCGGAACAGGTTGGCAGCCTCGGCGGTCGATACCTGCAGGGTCGATTCGAGGAAGTTGGTCGCATAGCGCTGGAAGGGGAAGATGGCCGAGTAGTAGAGTACGCAGAGCAGGGCGATGAGCCAGAACATCTTGCTCTGGAAGATGTACTTGATGTCGCTGGCCTTGAACTTGTCCTCGTCCGAAGACTGGGCGGCGGTTGCGCCGATCTGTTTGTCGAGCTTGCTGTCCATCACCGAGAAGACGATGAAGTTGATGAGGCCGATCAGCAGCAGCACCGTGCAGAAGGCTACCGGAGCTACTACCGAACCGTTGAACTTGTCGGCCAGCCACGGCGAGAGCGACAGTACGGCGAATACGCCCAGACGGGCGATGGCCATCTCCAGACCCATGGCCAGAGCCATCTCCTTGCCGTCGAACCATTTGGCAATGGCGCGCGATACGGTGATGCCGGCCATCTCGCAGCCGCAGCCGAAGATCATGAAGCCGAGGCAGGAGAGTTTGGCGCTGCCGGGCATCGAAACCCACCACGAGCTGAGCCATTCGTTCATTGCGGTAGCCTGGAACCAGTCGCTGATGGCCAGGTATTTGACGGATGCGCCGATTACCATGAGCGAAGCGGAGAGGGTACCCGTAAAGCGGACACCCATCTTGTCTAGGATGATACCGGCCACGATCAGGAAGCCGCAGACGTTCAGAATGAACTCCGAGGCGGCATAGGTGCCGAATACGTCCGGCGTCCATCCGCGCTGGGATTCGATGAGGGTTTGCAGGGGCGACATGACGTCCACAAACATGTAGGCGAAGAACATCATCAGTGCGATGAGGATCAGGGCCGTCCATCGGGCCACGCCCGAGTCGTTCAGTTTTCTTTGAATTGCCTGAGTCATTGTTTATGTAATTAGTGTTCGATAAATTATTCGGTTTCATCATGGGTGGCGGATGGATCCGCTCCGCCGCCGTAGAGCTTCAGTACGGTGTAGGCTTCCGAAACGCCCAGTTCTCCTGCCTT
Source organism: uncultured Rikenellaceae bacterium (assembly GCA_949287525.1). Taxonomy (GTDB): domain Bacteria; phylum Bacteroidota; class Bacteroidia; order Bacteroidales; family Rikenellaceae; genus Tidjanibacter. Next base: position 226,908 of record CASEGL010000001.1, on the reverse strand, counting down.
GCTGATGTCGAGCAGTCCCTTGCGGGTGTCTTTCATGTAGATCTGGACGAGGCCGCGGTTGAAGTAGGCCTCCGCAAAGAGCGGATCGAGCCGGATCGCCTGCGAATAATCGGCGAAGGCTTCCGGAAAGCGCCCCGAAAGCGCCAGCAGGTTGCCCCTGTTGTAGTAGATCTGCGGCAGTTCGGGAGCCAGTTTGGCCGCCTTGTTCAGGTCGGCGATCGCTTCGTCGTAGTTGTAGGTCCGTGAGGCCTCGCGCATGCGCGCCGAGCGGTCGCTCTCCAGCGAGAGGTGCGAATATTCGCTGTCCATCGAGGAGATGAAGTCGGTCATCTCGGCCTGGATCGCACTCCGGTTCAGGTAGAGATACGGATTCTGCGGCTCCAGCGCGATGGCTGCCGAGGCAGCTGTCATGGCGTTCGTGTATTGTTTCAGCAGCAGCTGCGTGATGCTGTTCAGGAAATGCGTCTTCCAGTCGGTTTCGGGACGGCTGCCGGTGTCGGCTGCGGCCTGCTGGCGGAGCAGTTCGTCGGCCGGCAGGTCGGTGTCCGTGCAGGAGAAGGCCACTTTGTCGTTGCCGAGCGAGGCGAGCAGTTCTTCCAGCCCGTAGGTGTTGTAGACGGACTGGAGTCCGAAGAGGGGTTCCTGCGTATTGCGCAGCGTGAATTTGTAGAGCGGGCGCAGGGCGATCTGCTCGCTGCCGGCCACGGCATTGCGGAGCGATGCCTCCGAAAGGTTTGTCTCGAAGGAGAGCAGCCGGTCGAAACGGCGCGCCGTGTCGGCATAGGAACTTTCGCCGCCGCTCTCCGTCAGCCGCGAGCGGTATTCGGCAATTTTCCGTTCGGCGGTCCGGCGGTCCGCTTCGGCGCCTTTCGTGTCGCGCAGCATGAACCGTACGGCCGCACGCCCCAGATAGGCGTTGGCAAAGTCGGGATACCGTTCGATGGCGCGGTCGTAGTCTGCTTTTGCCGCCTGGAAGTCGCCCAGCTGGGCATAGAGGCCGGCCCGGTTGTAATAGACCATTACGTTGCCAGGCGAATAGAGTGCCACATTGTCGTAATCCTCCAATGCCCGATTGTAGTCGCCGACTTCGGTGCGGAGCAGGGCGCGGTTGAAATAGGTGACCGAACTGGTCGGGTCGAGTTCCAGCACTTTGTCGAAGTCGGCCAGCGCCTCGCGCAGCTGGTGTTTCTGGTAGTGGGCCAGCGCCCGGTTGAAATAGGCGGCGGTGTAGGTCGTGTCGCACGCCACGGCCCGGTCGAAGTCGGCCAGCGCCTCGTCGTAGCGCTGCTGGGCCATGTAGAGCGCACCCCGTTCCAGGTAGCCGCGCGGATATTCGCGGTTGGTGCGGATGGCGCGTTCGAAGTCGGCATAGGCGGCCGTCGTGTCGCGCAGGTTGAGGTAGGCCATGCCGCGGTTGGCGTAGCCGTCCGCATCGCGGGAGTTGAAGCGGAGGTACATGTCGAAATCGGCCACCGCTTCGGCATATTTCTGTGTGAGGATGTTGGCCACGCCGCGGCTGTAGTAGGGGGCGGGGTAGTCGGGGCGCAGGTCGATCGCCTCCTGGAAATCCTTCATGGCGTCGTCGTAGTTGCCCATCCGCGAGCGGGTGAGCGCGCGGAACTGGTAGGCCATCGTGTAGACCGGATTCTTGGCGAGCGTGATGGTGAAGTCGCGTTCGGCGCCGAGCAGATCGTCGAGGTTGTATTTGGCGATGCCCCGCCAGAAGTAGCCTTCATAGGCTTCGGGATCGGCGCGCAGGAGGATGTTGAGCGTCTCGATTGCCTCGCGGTAACGGTTCTCCATCACCATGTCGCGCCCCACCCATACGAAGTAGCGTTTATTGACCTGGGCATGAACGCAGGCGGATGCCGCACCCAGCAGAAGCAATATGGTTAAGACGAATGTGCGCATTCTCCTCCTGTTTCAACGTGCTAAGGTAGTAATTATCTCCGTACAATAGACTGTTCGGGCGGCTTTTCGCTCCGGACGGGGAGTGCCGGCCGGCTTCGGAAGTGTCGGTGCGACAGCGGAAAACCGATCGGAGGGTGCTGGAAAAAACGACGCAAACGCATGTCCGTTCGCGGAAAAAATGTACATTTGCGACATATTCCATTTTGGAGAAATAAGTCCGGTCGTGACGATGCCCGCTTTCAGCGGCATGACAACCAACCGTTTGCGGATTGTGCGGCCGAGGGGGTTCGTGCGGTTCGCGGCCGGCGGGCGGCGAACCGGAAGAAACAGGAAAATAAGCGGCAGCGGCGGTTGCGACCTTCGGTGCCTGAATTGCTAAAACATAAATCTAAACCAATGGGAAAACAGCTGAAAGTAGTTGTACTCGCCAAGCAGGTTCCCGATACCCGCAACGTGGGTAAGGACGCTATGAAAGCGGACGGAACCGTGAACCGTGCGGCTCTGCCGGCGATATTCAACCCCGAAGACCTGAACGCGCTCGAGCAGGCGCTGACCATAAAAGACCTCTGCCCCGGCAGTACGGTTCATATTCTGACGATGGGTCCGCTGCGTGCCGCCGACATCATCCGCGACGCCATGTTCCGCGGAGCCGACGGCGGTTATCTGCTGACCGACCGTGCGTTTGCAGGTGCCGATACGCTGGCTACGTCCTATGCGCTCTCGCGTGCGCTGGCCGAGATCAAGCCCGACATCATCGTGGCAGGCCGTCAGGCCATCGACGGCGATACGGCGCAGGTGGGTCCGCAGGTAGCCGAGAAACTCGGCCTGCCGCAGGTGACCTATGCCGAGCAGATCCTTTCTCTGGACGAGAAGCAGATCGTCATCCGCCGTCGTCTGGAGCGCGGCGTGGAGACGGTGTCCGCTCCGCTGCCCATGCTGATGACCGTGAACGAGTCGGCTCCCGAGTGCCGTCCGCAGAACGCCAAACGGGTGATGAAGTACAAACACGCCAAGACGCGCAGCGAGATTCAGGAGGCCGGCGACGACTACCTGTCGCTGTACGAGAGCCGCGAGTACCTGAAGATCACGGAGTGGAACGTGGGCGACATCGACGCCGATCCCCAGCAGTTGGGTATGGCCGGTTCGCCGACGAAGGTGAAACAGATCGAGAACGTGGTATTCCAGGCCAAGGAATCGCGCCGGCTCACCGCATCGGACAATGACATTAATTCTTTGATGGTCGAACTTATTGCCAGCCACACGCTCGGTTAAGAGGAGGAGAAACAGAGATGAATAACGTATTCGTATATATAGAGACAGAAGGAGGACAGGTTGCCGACGTCAGCCTCGAACTTCTCACCAAGGGACGCGAACTGGCCGACCGTCTGGGCTGCAAACTCGAGGCGCTCGCCATCGGACACGGTCTCGAAGGAATGGACAAGATCGCCGGCCGTTACGGCGCCGACACGCTGTGGGTAGCCGACGATGCCGAACTGGCCCCCTACCGCACGCTGCCCCACACGGCCATCGTGTGCGGCATCTTCGAGCAGGAGAAACCCCAGATCGCCCTCTTCGGCGCCACGCCCGTGGGTCGCGACCTCGCACCCCGCGTATCCTCGACGCTCCACAGCGGTCTGACGGCCGACTGTACGAGCCTCGTGATCGGCGACTATGAGGACGCCAAGACGAAACAGGCTTACCAGAACCTGCTGTATCAGATCCGTCCCGCATTCGGCGGCAACATCATCGCGACGATCGTCAATCCCGACCACCGTCCCCAAATGGCTACCGTGCGCGAGGGCGTGATGCGCAAGGCCGAGCTGCCGACGCCGAAGGCCACCGAGGTGATCCGCATCGACGCGGCCAAATTCGTGAAGGATACCGACCTGGTGGTGAAGATCATCGACCGCCACATCGAGGAGAAGGGCATCGACATCAAGAACTCGCCTGTCATCGTGGCCGGCGGTTACGGTATGGGCAGCAAGGAGAACTTCCGTCTGCTGCACGAGCTGGCCGACCTGCTCGGCGGCGAGGTGGGCGCTTCGCGTGCTGCCGTGGATGCCGGTTTCACCGAGCATGCCCGCCAGATCGGTCAGACGGGTGTGACGGTTCGTCCGAAACTCTACATCGCCTGCGGCATTTCGGGTCAGATCCAGCACACGGCCGGCATGGACCAGTCGTCGATGGTGATCGCCATCAACACCGATCCGGAGGCGCCGATCAACAAGTTCGCCGACTATGTCATCACGGGCGACGCGATGGAGATCATTCCCAAGATGATCAAATTCTACAAACAGAATTCCAAATAGGAACCGTGGATGCGATCGGGCGGGCGACCGCCCCGATCGGAACCGCCGAAACATACACAGGATATGGGAAACTTTTTTTTAGATAATAAAGACCTGCAGTTCCAGCTGAACCATCCGCTGATGAAGAAGATCGTGGAGCTGCGCGAGAAGAACTTCGCGGAGAAGGATCTCTACGACTATGCGCCGGCCGATTTCGAGGACGCCATGGACAGCTACCGCCGCGTGCTGGAGATCACGGGCGACATCTGCGCCAATGTGATCGCCGCCAACGCCGAGGATGTGGACAAGGAAGGCCCGAAGGTGGTGGACGACCATGTGGTCTATGCCCGCGGCACGCAGGCCAACCTCGACGCGATCCGCAAGGCCGGCCTGGGCGGTATTCACCTGCCCCGCAAATACGAAGGTCTGAACATGTCGCTCATCTGCTTCGTGATGGCCAACGAGATGGTGGCCCGCGGCGATGCCGGCTTCGAGAACATCTGGGGTCTGCAGGACTGCGCCGAGACGATCAACGAGTTTGCCAGCGAGGAGATCAAACAGAAATACCTGCCGCTCGTTTCGCGCGGCGCAACGTGTGCCATGGCGCTGACCGAGCCGGATGCCGGTTCCGACCTGCAGGCTGTGATGCTCAAGGCTCACTACGACGAGAAGAGCGGCAAGTGGCTGCTCAACGGCGTGAAACGTTTCATCACCAACGGTGACGGCGACATCTCGCTCGTGCTGGCCCGTTCGGAGGAGGGTACCAAAGACGGCCGCGGTCTGTCGATGTTCGTCTATGACCGTCGCGACGGCGGCGTGAAGGTGCGCCGCATCGAGAACAAACTCGGTATCAAGGGTTCGCCCACCTGCGAGCTGGTCTATACCAACGCTCCGGCCGAGCTGGTCGGCGACCGCAAGATGGGTCTTATCAAATACGTGATGTCGCTGATGAACGCCGCCCGTCTGGGTATCGGCGCTCAGGGTACGGGTCTCTGCGAGGCCGCCTACCGCGAGGCGCTCAAGTACGCCAACGAGCGTCAGCAGTTCGGCAAGCCGATCATCCAGTTCCCGGCCATCTTCGAGATGCTCACCAACATGAAGGCCAAACTCTCCGCTTCGCGTGCGATGCTCTATGAGACCGCCCGTTTCGTGGAGATCTACAAGTGCTGGGCCGAGATCGGCAAGGAGCGTCCGCTGACCTCCGAGGAGAAGAGCGAGATGAAGGCCTTCAACAAACTGGCCGACGCCTTCACGCCGCTGTGCAAGATGTTCGCCAGCGAGTATGCCAACCAGCTGGCCTACGACGCCATCCAGATCCTGGGCGGTTCGGGCTACATGAAGGACTATCCCGTGGAGCGCATCTTCCGCGATGCCCGTATCACGAACATCTACGAGGGTACCACCCAGCTGCAGGTTGTGGCAGCCATCCGCCACGTGACCACGGGTACCTTCCTCGCCCAGATCAAGGAGTATGAGGCCATCGAGCGTCCGGCCGAGATGAAACACTGGCTCGACAAGCTCGTCGCCATGCGTGAGGAGTACGAGCAGACGATCGCCACGGTTACGGCCGGCGACGGCGAACAGATCGAGTTCCACGCCCGTCGTCTGGTGGAGATGACCGGTCACATCGTGCTGTCGCACCTGCTGCTGCGTCAGGCAGGCGAGTGCGAGGAGTATGTGGTTCCGGCTCAGACCTACATCAAATATGCGCAGGCGCAGAACAAGGCGGCTGCCGAGTTCGTACGCAACTCCTGCTGCGGCGACATCGACCTCTACAAGAAGGTGCTGGAGGCACCGGTCGAGTAGGGCGCCGAGCGCAGGTCGCATGAATGAAGCGGCGCACCTTCCTTTGCGGAGGGTGCGCCGCTGCTGTTTTTGGGCTATTCCTGCGGCGGGGCTATTCCTGCGGCTGGTCGGGTATCAGGGAGAGCCGGTCGGGCGGAAAGACGATGTCGCCCACCTGGTTGATCACTTTGCAGGTGGCTTCGTAGCCCCGCTCGAAGATCTCCCGTCCCCGGTCGAGCTGCGTGTTGCCGTAGATGGCCAGCCCGTCCGGCTCGATCAGCATGTCGGCGGCACGGCGGTCGTTCAGGATGTTGCTGTGCGATATCAGGTGGTAGGTGCGCATCAGGATGCCGAGCATGTTGTGGCGGTAGTCGCGTGTCGGTACGATCCGGCTGAGATTGACGGCCACCACCTTGTCGCACCGGCAGCGCAGCACCGATACGGGCAGGTTCTGCAGTACGCCGCCGTCCACGTAGTGATCGCCGTCGATTTTGATGGGGGCGAAGAGACCCGGCATGCAGCATGAGGCGGCGATGCGCGGAGCGATTTCGCCTTCGCTGAAGTGGACGCTCCGTCCCGTGTCGAGGTTGGTGGCCGTGACGACGAGCGGCAGGGACAACTGTTCGATGCGTCGCACGGAGAGGTTCTCGTTGAGGAAATCGTAGAAGTTGTCCAGATCCATCAGCCCGCCCCGCTCCCAGGTGAGGCTCGTGAAGGTGCCGAACTCTTTGCTCAGGAAGAGTTCGAGCAGATCGCGCGGTGAACGTCCGTCGGCCAGAAAGACGCCGGCGACGGAGCCGATGCTCACGCCGGCGATGATGTCGGGGCGGATGCCGCGCTCGAAAAGGGCTTCCAGGGCGCCCAGGTGGGCATAGCCTTTGATGAAGCCGCCGCTGAGGGCAAAGCCGGTCTTGTAGTGTGTTTCTTCCATAAAGTCGTATGTATGCGGACGGCTGGTCGGACGTCCGTGTTAAAGGTACGTTTTTCCCGTCAATCGCCGTTCTTTGTCCGTAGAAATATATTGTTGCGATTGTCGCGTGGAAGATGTATTTTCACTGTCGCGAATCAGACGGGCAGCCGGAGCTGGCCGCCGAAAATAACTCAGGGTATGAAAAGATTGTATCTGTTGCTGCTGGCGGCATGGGGTGTCCCGCTGCTGGCCGGCGCACAGGGGATTGCGGGCGACTGGCAGGGCAGTCTCGATCTGGGTGCGATGAAACTGGCGCTGGTGCTGCACGTGTCGCAGGAGGCGGACGGGCGGTACGTCACCCGCATGGACAGTCCCGATCAGGGGGCGAAAGATATTCCCGTTGCCCGCACGACGTTCGACGGCCGCCGCTTTGCCATCGAAGATGATGCCATGCGGCTCGCGTTCGAGGGCGAACTGCGGGGCGATACGCTGGCCGGCACCTTCCGGCAGAACGGGCTGAACGTGCCGCTGGCCTTTATGCGCGGAGCGATCGAACGCCGCCGGCCGCAGGAACCGGTGCCGCCCTGTCCCTACCGATCCGGGGAGGTGACGTTTGCGAACGACGGGGCGGGGATCACGCTGGCCGGTACGTTCACCCTGCCGCAGGGCGCGGGACCTTTCCCGGCTGTGGTGCTGGTGTCGGGATCGGGGCCGCAGAACCGCGACGAGGAACTGCTCGGACACCGGCCGTTCCTTGTGCTGGCCGACCGGCTGACCCGGGCGGGCATTGCCGTGCTGCGGTATGACGACCGCGGCGTGGGCGCGTCGGAAGGGGTGTACGGCGAGGCGTCGTTGCACGACTTTGCGGACGATGCCGCGGCGGCCATGGCCTGGCTGTGCCGGCAGCCGGATGTCGATCCGCAGCGCGTGGGCATTGTCGGCCACAGTGAAGGGGCGATGATCGCCTACATGCTGGCCGGTGCGTGCGGCGATGCCGATTTCGTGGTGGCGATGGCCGGACCGGCCGTATCCGGACGTGCGTTTCTGGCAGCCCAGCGCCACCTGATCGGCGAGGCGATGGGAGCGCCGGAGGAGGTGCTGCGCCAGAACGATCGGGTGAGCGAAGCCATCCTGGATCTGTGCTGCCGCTATGAGCCGGAGTTCATCGAGGCGCATGCCGATTCGCTGGCACAGACCCTGCTGCCGCCCGATTTCCGCGACGATCCGCAGTCGCTCGACCAGATACGGGCGGGGCTGTTCCAATGCATCTCGCCGGAGATGCGGTCGCTGGCGGATTACGATCCGGACGACTACCTGCCGAAGATCGCCTGTCCCGTGCTGGCCGTGGTGGGCAACCGCGACCTGCAGGTGCCGCCGTCGGTCGTGGTCGAGCCGCTCCGCCGGAGCGTTCCGGCTTCGGTGCCGCTGACCATCGAGGTTTTCGAGGGGTTGAACCATCTTTTCCAGCATTGCGAAACGGGTCTTCCTGCCGAGTATGGCGAGATTGAGGAGACCATGGCTCCCGAAGTGATGACGGCCATCGCCGAATGGATCGTGGCCGTGCCGGCTGCCGAATAGCCTGCGTGGCATGATAACGGGACAGGCCTCTTCCCAACGGGGCAGGAGGCCTGTCTGCGTATGTCCAGCGGTGTTACTCCTCGATATAGAAGAGTTCGCTGATGATGTCGTTGGAGACCATATACTTTTCGGGCGGTATCCGGTAGATGTTCTCCTCGCGCACCAGGGAGCCGGTCTGCAGGAATTTCTCAGCCGCATATTCAAAGTAGAGCAGCGCCTTGAAGCCGAAGCGGTCGGCGATGATGTCCCGCCGGATGCCGTCGCTGGTGCGCAGCCCCGTCATGATGTACTCGTTGTATCGGTCGCGGGGCGAAAGGGTCTCGATGCTGTAGATCGAATCCGTGCCGGCTCCGGCGAGGTATGCCTTCAGGTCGCTGGCGGCGAAGATGCGGCGGTTGCCGTCGTAGGAGTGGGCCGAGGGCCCCAGCCCCAGATAGGGGGTGCCGTCCCAGTAGGCGCTGTTGTGGCGCGAGCGGCGGTCGGGCAGGGCGTAGTTGGAGATTTCGTAATGCTCGAAGCCGCCGTCGGTGAGGATCTGGTGGCAGAGCAGGTATTGCTGTTCGCACTCTTCGTCCGTGGCGGGCGTCAGCCGTCCTTCGGCGGCCATGCGTCCGAAGACCGTCCCTTCGGCAATGGTCAGGCAGTAGACCGAAATGTGCTGCACGTTCAGCAGCAGCGCCCGCAGTACGTTCTGCTCCCATTCCCGCAGCGTCATGCCCGGAATGCCGAAGATGAGGTCGATCGACACGTTGGCGATGCCGGCATCCTGTACGCGGCGCACGGCGTCGATGGCCTGCTGCGCCGTGTGGCGGCGCCCCATGAAGCGCAGGTCGCGGTCGATGAAGGACTGGATGCCGAAACTGATCCGGTTGATGCCGGTGGCCTTCAGGTCGCGTATGGCCGCTTCGTTCACGTCATCGGGATTGGCTTCCGTGGTGATCTCCGTAACGGCATCGAGCGGCCAGAGCGTGGCGGCCTTGTCCAGCACGCTCTGCAGGAAGGAGGGCGGATAGACCGAGGGGGTTCCTCCGCCGAAGTAGACCGTGCGCAGGGGATCCGAGCCGAAGAAGTAGCGCCGGTATTCCATCTCGCGTTCCAGCGCATTGAAGTAGAGCGACGGGTCGATCAGCTGCGTCTGTTTGTAGAAATCGCAGTAGTTGCAGCGGGTCTTGCAGAAGGGAATATGAATATAGAGCGAGGACATGACGGAACCGTGTTGTTGCAAAGGAATGTAGCAAAAAGCGTGCGAAATTAGCAAAAAAACGTCGCGAACCGTAATTTCTGTTTGTTGCGGCGCTTGCTGTATGTATGGTTGCGGTTTTATTCCGGCGGGCGATACTAAGCCGGTGGGTTTCCCCGTTTTTACAGCGGTCGTGCAGACGATACGCCTCGCCTGCGGCGGCGCAAAGAAAAAAACGGTTGCCGAACGCGATACAAAACCGGAATTTAATTATATCTTTGCGGCGTTGTTAGCAGGCTAACAATAGACGACCAGCGACCGATTCTCTCTTTCGGCCGCATCCGGAATCCGATTCGGAACCGATGCCGGAAGGAGGCCGTCGATACGGAAACGTGTTTTAAGGTAAACTCAATAAACAGAAAAGATCATGGCAAAAAAGATCGATTTGACCCAGTACGGCATTACCGGCACGACTGAGATCGTTTACAATCCCTCGTATGAGCAGCTCTTCGAGGAGGAGATGAATCCCGCCCTGACCGGTTATGAGAAGGGTAAACTCACGGAGACCGGTGCGGTGAACGTGATGACCGGCGAATATACCGGCCGCTCGCCCAAAGACAAGTTCTTCGTCATGGACGACACGACCCGCGATACCATCTGGTGGACCAGCGACGCCTACAAGAACGACAACAAACCCGTTACCGAGGCTGCCTGGAAGGAACTGAAGAAGATCGCTACGGCCGAACTGTCGAACAAACGTCTTTTCGTAGTCGATACGTTCTGCGGCGCCAACGCCAATACCCGTCTGAAAATCCGTTTCATCATGGAGGTGGCCTGGCAGGCACACTTCGTGAAGAACATGTTCATCCGTCCCACCGAGGAGGAGCTGGAGAACTACGGCGAGCCGGATTTCGTGGTAATGAACGCATCGAAAGCCAAGGTGACCAACTACAAGGAACTCGGCCTGAACTCCGAGACGGCCGTTGTCTTCAACCTCACCGAGAAGGTGCAGGTCATCATCAACACCTGGTACGGCGGTGAGATGAAGAAGGGTATGTTCTCTTACATGAACTACCTGCTGCCGCTCAAGGGCATCGCTTCGATGCACTGCTCGGCCAACACCGACAAGGAGGGCAAGAACACCGCCATCTTCTTCGGTCTGTCGGGTACGGGCAAAACGACTCTTTCGACCGACCCGAAACGTCTGCTCATCGGTGACGACGAGCACGGCTGGGACGACGAAGGCGTCTTCAACTTCGAGGGCGGCTGCTACGCCAAGGTCATCAACCTCGACAAGGAGAGCGAGCCGGATATCTGGCACGCCATCAAACGCGATGCCCTGCTGGAGAACGTAACCGTGGACGACAAGGGTCACATCGACTTCGCCGACAAGAGCGTGACGGAGAACACCCGCGTATCGTACCCGATCTACTTCATCAACAACATCGTGAAACCGGTATCGAAGGGTCCGGCTGCCGAGCGTGTGATCTTCCTCTCGGCCGACGCCTTCGGCGTGCTGCCTCCCGTATCGATCCTGACTCCGGAGCAGACGAAATACTACTTCCTCTCCGGCTTTACCGCCAAACTGGCCGGTACCGAGCGCGGCATCACCGAGCCGACCCCGACCTTCTCGGCCTGCTTCGGTGCAGCGTTCCTGTCGCTCCACCCGACCAAATACGGTGAGGAACTCGTGAAACGCATGCAGAAATCGGGCGCCAAGGCCTATCTCGTGAACACCGGCTGGAACGGTACGGGCAAACGTATCTCGATCCGCGACACCCGCGGCATCATCGACGCCATCCTCGACGGTTCGATCGACAAGGCTCCGACCAAACAGATCCCCTACTTCGACTTTACGGTTCCGACCGCGCTGCCGGGTGTGGATCCCGCCATCCTCGATCCGCGCGACACCTATGCTTCCGCCGAGGAGTGGAATAAGAAGGCCGAGGATCTCGCAGGCCGTTTCATCAAGAACTTCGAGAAGTTCACCGGCAATGCAGAGGGTAAGGCACTCGTGGCTGCCGGCCCGAAACTCAACAAGTAAGCCCAAAAGATTTAAATACGTTGTTCGGAGCGGGACGATTCCATCGGAATCGTCCCGCTCTGTTTTTGTGCCATGCCGCTGCGTGGGGCAACGCCGGGGCTGCGGTGGTAGAGAGGGGGCGGGATAGAATGGGATAGAATGGGGCAGAACGGGACAGGATGGGACAGGACGGGACGGGATAGGCAGGGCAGGGCAGGGCAGGGCGAGAGTGCATATCGGCGCCTGCCGCAGCAGGCAAATGGCGATACGTCGCCGCGGCGAATGCCGCGCAGGCAGAAAAAGAAAGAGCTGCACGGTTTCCGTGCAGCTCTTTCTTTTGGTCGGTTGTGACCGACAGACTATTTGCGGAGGAATTTTCTCGGTTTCACCATGTTCTCCGGACGGAGGATGGTGTCGAGTTCCTCTTTGCTCATCAGTTTGTGTTCGAGAACCAGGTCGTACACGCCGCGGCCGCTCGTGAGCGCCTCTTTGGCGAGCATCGTCGAGGTTTCGTAGCCGAGGTAGGGGTTGAGAGCCGTTACCAGACCGATGCTGTTGTATACCATGTTGCGGCAGATGTCGCGGTTGGCGGTAATGCCTGCTACACACTTCTCGCGCAGCGTGTTCATGGCGTTGCTCAGCATCTCGATGCTTTCGAACATGCAGTGCATGATGATCGGCTCCATAACGTTCAGTTCGAGCTGGCCAGCTTCGGCAGCGATCGTGACGGTCGTGTCGTTGCCGATTACGCGGAAGGCAACCTGGTTTACAACCTCAGGAATAACGGGGTTCACCTTGCCGGGCATAATCGACGAACCGGGCTGACGGGGCGGCAGGTTGATCTCGCTCAGACCGCAGCGGGGACCCGACGAGAGCAGACGAAGGTCGTTGCAGATCTTCGACAGCTTGATGGCCAGACGTTTCAGTGCGGACGAGTTCATCACGTAGGCACCCGTATCGTTCGTTGCCTCGATCATGTTGGTGGCTACCACCATCGGCAGACCGGTAACCTCGCGGAGGTGTTTCTCGCAGATGGCCGGATAGTCCGGGTCGGCGTTGATACCCGTACCGATTGCCGTAGCGCCCATGTTCATCTCATAGAAGAGTTTGTAGTTCTCCTGCAGACGCTGGTTCTCCTCGGAGAGGTTGGCGGCGTAAGCCTCGAACTCCTGGCCGAGGGTCATCGGCACGGCGTCCTGCAGCTGGGTGCGGCCCATCTTGATGACGTCGGCAAACTCGGCGCCTTTGGCGCGGAATGCGTCGATCAGCAGGTTGAGCGACTCCTCCATCTTGCGGATGCTGCGGGCCAGTGCGATGCGGGCAGCGGTGGGATAGGCGTCGTTCGTGGACTGGGAGAGGTTCACGTGGTTGTTCGGGTGGCAGTATTTGTACTCGCCCTTCTTGTGACCCATCAGCTCCAGAGCGATGTTGGCGATTACCTCGTTGGCGTTCATGTTGGTGGAGGTACCGGCACCGCCCTGTACCATGTCCACTACGAACTGGTCGTCGAACTTGCCTTCACGTACCATGTGGCAGGCTTTGACGATGGCGTCGGCGATGGTCGGATCGAGCAGGCCGAGGTCGCGGTTAGCCAGTGCGGCGGCCTCCTTGACGTCGGCCAGCGCTTTGATGAACTCCGGGAAGAAGCACAGTTTCACGCGGCTGATGTGGAAGTTGTCGATCGCGCGCATGGTCTGAACACCGAAGTAATACTCTTCAGGAACCTGCATGTAACCAATCAGGTCGTGTTCCTCACGGGTTTTGCCCGAAAGCTGGGCTGTCGTAATATCCATAGCTATGGTTTGTTTAGAATAATATTAATGGTCTTTCCTCAAGTGACTTACAATCACTAAAGTTCACAAATGTAATGATTTTTGCGTGTGGTTCTTCTCTGATCGGACAAAATTTTGCAGTAGCGCGCCCTGCCGCCCGATGTGGCCGCCGTTACTTGGGGGCTTTCTTGTAGAGATAGACCGCTACGAAGGCGTAGATGATGTTCGGCATCCACACCAGCAGGATCGGGGAGAAGAAGGTGCTGCTCTTGGCGAATTCGGCCGCGAATTTGCAGATCAGGATATAGGAGAAGCAGAGCGCGATGCCGACGCCGATGTGCAGGCCCGTGCCGCCGCGCACCTTGCGCGAGGAGAGAGCCAGGCCGATGACCGTCAGCACGAAGGTGGCCATCGGGTAGGCGAAACGGTTCTGGCGTTCCACCTCGAACATCGAGACCATATCGGAGCCTTTGGCCTTTTGGTCGCTGATGAACTGGTTGAGCTGGCCGAATCCCATGGTTTGGATGATGTCCTCCAGCTTGCCCAGTTCGAGGACGTCGAGGTTGATCATCGTATCCAGCTTTTCGTGTTTTTCGAGGTGTTCGATGTTGTTTTCGTCGAACCGTCGGGTCATGTACCGGTCGGCCGTCCAGTGTTTCGTCTCGGGGATGAACGTAACGTCCGACGCTTCGAGCGAGGCGACCATGCGGCTGCCTTCGTACGCTTCGATGGCGAGGTAGGTGGCTTTCTCCGAGCGGCCGTTGTAGCCCCGTATGTAGGCGAAGGTGCCGGGATAGATCTGGCGGTAGATGTGGCGGTCGTATTTCAGGTCGAGGTTTTTGTTTTTGTTGAGGTACTGTCGTTCGAACTCCACGCGCCGTTCGTTGGCGGCGGGAATCACCCACAGGTTCAGCGAAAGCGAGATGATCGTGATGAGCATGGCTCCCAGGAAATAGGGCCACAGCAGCCGTCGGAAACTTACGCCGCTGGAGAGGATGGCGATGATTTCCGTCTGGTAGGCCATCTTCGAGGTGAAGAAAATGACCGCGATGAAGGTGAACAGACCGCTGAACTGGTTGATGAAGTAGGGGATGAAATTGAGGTAGTAGACCATCGCCACGTCCTGCAGGGTGGCCTTGTTGGTGATGAAGTCGTCCATCTTCTCCACCGCGTCGAATACGACGACAATGATGATGATGAGCGCAATGGCGAAGAAGTAGGTTCCCAGGAACTTCCGCATGATGTAGCGGTCGAGGATCTTGAATCCGGGGAATTTTATGTTGTGTCGGCCAGCCATGTCTTCTCTTGCCTGAAAGTACTAAGTTACAGTCTCCGCATCAATTTTCCAACCATTTCGCGTTTCCACTCCGCGAACGTGTCGTCGAGGATGCGGCGGCGCGCCTCGTCCACCAGCCACATGTAGAAGGCGATGTTGTGCAGCGAGGCGATCTGGGCGGCCAGCATCTCGCCCGATACGGCCAGGTGGCGCAGGTAGGCCTTGGAGTAGAGCGTGTCGGCGAAGCAGTGGCCCATCGGGTCGATCGGCGAGAAGTCGTCGCGCCACTTCTGGTTGCGGATGTTGATGACGCCTTCGCTGGTGAAGAGCATGCCGTTGCGGCCGTTGCGCGTGGGCATCACGCAGTCGAACATGTCCACCCCGCGGTCGATCGCCTCCAGGATGTTCACGGGGGTGCCGACGCCCATCAGGTAGCGGGGTTTGTCCTGCGGCAGGATGGCGTTCACCACTTCGATCATCTCGTACATGACGGGGGCGGGTTCGCCTACGGCCAGTCCGCCGATGGCGTAGCCGTCGGCGTTGAACTGCTGCACGAATCGGGCCGACTCGCTGCGCAGGTCGGGGTAGGTGCAGCCCTGTACGATGGGGAAGAGCGCCTGGTAGTGGCCGTATTTGGGCTGCGTGCGGGCATACTGCTCGAAGCAGCGCTCCAGCCAGCGGTGGGTGAGGCGCAGCGACTTGGCGGCATAGTCGCGGGGCGAATCGCCCGGAGGACACTCGTCGAAGGCCATCATGATGTCGGCGCCGATCGTCCGCTGGATGTCCACGACCCCTTCGGGCGTGAAAAGGTGTTTGGAACCGTCGATGTGGGAACTGAAGCGGCATCCCTCCTCGGTGAGCTTGCGGCACTGGGCCAGCGAGAAGACCTGAAAGCCGCCGCTGTCGGTGAGCATCGGGCGGTCCCACGTGCTGAAGCGGTGGACGCCGCCGGCCGCCTCGATGATCTCCATGCCCGGCCGCAGGTAGAGGTGGTAGGTGTTGGCCAGAATGATCCGTGCGCCTGCCTCCTTCAGGTCGCGGTGAAAGATGCCCTTGACGCTCGCCGCCGTGCCTACCGGCATGAAGACGGGCGTCTCGATCCGGCCGTGATCGGTGGTGAGCATGCCTGCGCGTGCCTGGCTGCCCTGAGCCGTATGTTCCGTCTGAAAGGTCATGTGCGTGTGGCCGCGTTTCCGCGCGGCGGTTCTGAACGAACAAAGGTACATATTTTCCGCGCGATTCCGACCATTCGCGCGCGGCGAGGCGGGGAGAAATGTACGATCCGATGGGAAATCACCGTTTTTTTGATACATTTGTTCGCTTATCGGAAAAATTGAGCCATGCGCAAACTCGTTATCATCCCCACCTATCGGGAACGGGAAAACATTGCGGCGATGATCGCCAAGGTCTTTTCGTTGCCAGAGGCCTTCGATCTGCTCGTCATCGACGACGGCTCGCCCGACGGGACGGCCGAAATCGTGCGCCGGCACCAGGCCGACTATGCCGGCCGGCTCTTCCTGATCGAGCGGAGCGGCAAACTGGGGCTGGGTACCGCCTATCTGACCGGTTTCCGCTGGGCGCTCGAACGCGGCTACGATTACGTGTTCGAGATGGACTGCGACTTTTCGCACAACCCCGACGATCTGGTGCGCCTCTGCCGTGCGGCGGAGGAGGGGGCCGACGTGGTGGTCGGTTCGCGCTACGTGCAGGGCGTCAATGTGGTGAACTGGCCCATGTCGCGCCTGTTGATGTCCTACTGCGCCTCCGTCTATGTCCGCCTCATCACGCGCATGCCCGTGCGCGATGCGACGGCCGGATTCGTCTGCTATTCCCGCCGCGTGCTGCAGACGATCGACCTGGATGCGGTGCGGATGAAGGGATACGGTTTCCAGATCGAAATGAAATACACCGCCTGGCGCCTCGGCTTCACCATCCGCGAGGTGTCGATCATCTTCATGGATCGCACGGCGGGGGTGTCGAAAATGAGCAGCGGCATCTTCGGCGAGGCCTTCTGGGGCGTCATCGCCCTGCGTATGCGGCGCATCCCGCCGGCTCTCCGCTCCGGCCGATAATCCGATTGAACCATGCAGGATCCCGTAGGCAGTTTCCTCCGTTACATCGCGACGACCAAACGCTACTCGCCCCATACGGTGGCCGGTTACCGGCGCGACATCGGGCGGCTGCTGGCGTACCTCGGCGTGGAGGAGGGCGGCTTCGATCCCGCCCGGCTGACGGCCGATGATGTGCGCGGCTGGATCATCTCCCTGTCGGAGGAGGGGCTGAAACCCTCCAGCATCGACCGGATGCTGTCGGCGTGGGGTTCCTTTTACAAATATCTTTTGCGCGAAGGGGCGGTTGAGACGGATCCGTTCCGGAAAGTGTCCGCACTCAAAAAGCCGGTGACGCTGCCCGCGTTCATTCCGGAGAGCAAGATGTCCCGTCTGGTGGCCGAGCTGGCCGGGGAGATGGACGGGGGGACGGATTTCCGGAGCCGGCGCGATGCGCTGATCGTACTCTTCCTGTATGCCACCGGCCTCCGTCTGGCGGAGCTGATTGCCATCGACCGTACCGATTTCGAGAAGGGGTTCCGGGAACTGTATGTGACGGGCAAGGGAGACAAAGAGCGGGTCGTCCCGATCGTGCCGGCGCTGCAGCAGCGGATTCGCGCCTATGTGGACGCAATTAAAGCCGAGAATATTTGTTTGTCCGGAGAAAAAGCATTATTTTTAACAAAGAAAGGAAACCGAATCTCCCGCAGCGAGGTCTATCGCGCCGTCCGACGGCAGCTCGCTCTGTTCGGTGTTCAGGGCAAGTGCAGCCCGCACGTGTTGCGGCATACCTTTGCGACCCACATGATGAACAGCGGGGCCGATTTGAGGGAGATACAGGAACTTTTGGGACATGCTTCCCTGCGTGCGACGCAGGTCTATACGCACAACAGCATCGCCCAGTTGAAAGAGGTGTACGAAGCGGCTCATCCCCACGCCCGCGAACGGTAGGGGCGCCGCAACAGAACAAAGAGAGAAGGAGCGGGAAGCGCCCGCTTGAATAACATACCAAAAGACACGCGCAGGCGTGTCCCTAAAACAAAAGGAGGAACTATTATGAACGTCAAGATCCAGTCCGTAAAATTCGACGCCGACCAGAAGCTTATCGAATTTGCTGAAGCCAAAATGGCCAAACTCGACCGTTTCATCGAGCGCGCAACGGGTGCGGAGATCATTTTGAAGCTCGATAAAGATAACGAAAAAGGAAACAAGATCGCAACGATCCGCATCGGCGCACCCGGTGACGACCTGATCGCCGAAAGCCGTTGCAAGACGTTCGAGGAGGCTATCGATACCGCAATCGACGCCCTCAAGAAGCAGATCGAACGTTATAAGGAGCGTTTCAATAAATAGCGGTTCGCTTTCTTGGATAGCAAGGAGGCCAAAAAACGGACGGGACAGAATTCAACTTCTGTCCCGTCTCTTTGTTTTGTGTCGGTATGCGGACGGTTTGCGTGCGGGGAGGCGGCCGCCCACCGGCCATGGTGCCGGCTGGGCGGCCGTCGGCTTATGCCATGCGGAAGGCGATGCGGCAGACGGCTTCTCCGTTCGGATTGCGGATCTCGCACAGGAGGGTGTCGCCGGTTTGTGCGCTCCGCAGGGTGAGCCGGTCGCCGTGGCGCGTCTCCTGCAGGAAGTTGATCTCCGTGCGGGCGAAGCGGCGCTTCAGCAGCCATTCGAGGGGCAGGGTGTCGATTACCCACTGCAGGTATTTGACGCTGTTGGCGTGGCCGTTGAAGTCGAGGTCGCTGTAGACCACCGTGTGCAGGAAGGTGTCGGGGGCGTCCGGCGAACTCAGGCGGGCGGGTAGCGCCACCGGCAGGGGGAAATCCTGCGTCATGGAGTCATAGGCGGGCAGCTGGTGCAGGTCGAGCAGGCGGCGCGTGTCGAGGTCGATCATCGCCCAGTTGGTGACGGCACCGGCAATCCGTTCGCCCCGGGCGTCGAGGATGTCGAAGTTGCGGGTGGTCATGGCGCGGGATACGTTGCTCACCCACGTGGTGACCTGCACGTTGTCGTATTCGGCCGGCATGCGATCGATCTCAACGGCCAGTCGGGTCAGCACCCAGGATGCGTTGCGGAGGTTCAGCGTGCGCACGCCGAATCCGTTGCGATCGGCATCCTCTCCGGCCGTGTGGAGCAGCAGATCGACCAGCGTCATGAGGGTGGCGCGGCGCAGGCAGTCGACTTCGCGCGGCTCAATGCGATAAATATAAGTGCGTTTTGTGTCCATGACTCGTGAATTATCGTTATCTTGTTGCAGGTATGGGGACTGCCGCAGGCGGCCTTCTGCCGGATCGGCTCATCCAAGGTACGGAGAAAGCAATGATTTTCCAAAGGGGTGATCCGGATCGGGAAAGGAGTAAAAATAAAAATATATCGAAAAACGATAAAAAGATATTGTTTTTCTAAAAAAACAGCATTATATTTGCGTTGGAGAATAACGGGAGATCGACGTATGAAATCCAGAAAAGTCATATTGCGACGCATCACGGCTCTGTATGTGGTTTTCTTTGTGGTGATAGCCATCGGCGCCGTCCGTTCGCTCGGATTTGCGGGCGACGCTTTCCATACGGGACTCAATGACGGCCGTCGGGTGTATGCCGAGGAGCAGCGCACCGACCGCACAACGTGGGTGATGTATGACGTGGGGATGGCGACCAGTACGATGGGATTCGATGTGCCGGTGCATCCCGATACGACGGGCAGCGGAACGGAAGTGTCCGTTCGTCCCGCCTCGCTGGACGTCAAGGTCTCCATGCCGGAGGCAGAGCCGTTCACCGGCAGGCGTCTCGACAACCTGCGGATGATGTGCGGCATCCTCTCCGTATTGACCTATGCGGCGGTGTTCGTCATCCTGTTCATCGTCATCGGGGCGCTGCGGCGCAGCATTCGCAATGACTGTGGGTTCAGCCGCACCAACATCGCCCTGACGCGCATCATCGGCGTGCTGCTGATCGAGGCGTCGCTGCTCTTCTCCGCGACGCTGTGGCTGGAGGCGCGCATGGTGGTTCCCTATTTGCAGGAAACGCCCTATGCGGTCAATACGACGTTCCCGTTCAACTTCTCGGAGTTGCTGATGGGGGTTGTGATCCTGGTGATTGCCGAGATCTTCTCCATCAATGCGGCGCTCAGCGAGGAGCAGAAACTGACCATCTGAGAGCGGATGGTGTAACGACAAGAATGCAATGGCAATCATTATCAACATAGATGTCATGATGGCGAAGCGGAAGATGTCGCTCGGCGAATTGTCCGAGCGGGTCAATATCACGCAGGCGAACATGTCCATTCTCAAGACGGGCAAGGCCAAGGCGATCCGTTTTTCGACGCTCGACGCCATCTGCCGCGTGTTGGAGTGCCAGCCGGGGGATATTATCGAGTATCGTCCCGATGAAGAGGAGGAAACAGTGCGGGTCTGAGCGGATCCGCGACAACAGATAGAAAGGAAAACAAATTTTTATAAACCACTTTTTTAAATCAAACCTATGATTAGAAAGTTCTTTTTAGCGGTAGCTGCGACCCTCGTATCGGTGACGGGGCTGTTCGCACAGGGAATGCAGGAGCTTCCCGATGATCCCGCAGTACGCAAGGGCGTGCTTGACAACGGGATGACCTACTACATCCGGCACAACGACAAGCCTGCCGGACAGGCCGAGTTCTGGATCTTCGACAATGTAGGCGCACTGCAGGAAGAGGATTCGCAGCAGGGTCTGGCTCACTTCCTGGAGCATATGGCTTTCAACGGTACGGAAAACTTCCCCGGCAAGAACATGATCAACTATCTGGAGAGTGTCGGCGTGAAGTTCGGTGCCAACCTGAATGCGTTCACCGCTCAGGAGATGACCTGCTACAACATGTCCAACGTGCCGATTGCGCGCGAGGGCGTGGTTGATTCCGCCCTGCTCGTACTCCACGACTGGGCTTACTACATTGCACTGGAGGCAGACGAGATCGATGCCGAGCGCGGTGTGATCCTGAACGAGATGCGTACCCGCAACACGGCCGACTGGCGTATCCACGAGCAGACCGGTCCCTACCTCTACGGCGACTCGCGCTATGCAACCCGCAACGTGATCGGCCATGAGGAAGGCCTCAAGACCTTCCCGCACGACGCATTGCGCGCCTTCTACCACCGTTGGTACCGCACCGACATGCAGGCTATCCTGATCGTCGGCGATTTCGACGTGGATCAGATGGAGCAGAAGGTTGTCAAACTGATGTCCTCGATTCCCGCAGTGGAGAATCCCGAGCCGAAAGCTGAAATTGCAGTGCCGATTCAGAATGAAGAGCCGATTATCGGCGTGCTGACCGATCCGGAGCTGACCAGCACGGAAGTTGCACTGTACATCAAACGCGAACCGGTGCCGGTTGAGTTTAACAAAACGCCGGATGTAGCGCTGATGGACATGCTTGATCAGTTCATGATGGTAATCGCCAACGAGCGTTTCAGCGACATCGCTCAGCAGCCGAATGCTCCGTTCATTTCGGGCGGCATGTACAGCGGTTACAACATCCGTCCGATGGATATCGTCATGATTCAGGCATCGGCACGCGAGGGTGAGATCCTGACCGCCTTCGATGCCATGTACACCGAATTCGAGAAGATGGCCCGCTACGGTTTCACGCAGTCCGAGTTCGACCGTGCCAAAACGCTGCTCGCCCGTCAGGTGCAGATGGCCTATGACGGCCGCAACGACCGCCGCAGCGAGGACTTCATGTGGACGTACATCTACAACTACATGCTCAACAAGCCGATGATGAGCGCCGATGACGAGTACAGCTTCAGCAACTATCTGTTGGAGGTAATCAACCTCGATATGCTCAACCAGTTCGTGCAGGCTCGTCTGACCCGCGAAAATCAGGTGGTTATCGCGCAGCTGCCTTCGAAAGAGGGTGCCGTGATCCCGACTGTGGCCGATTTCGAGAACATTATCGAGACGGTTCAGAATTCGGAGATCGCTCCGATGGCCGATGATTTCGTGGCTGAGCCGCTGATCCCCGCCAAGACGAAACTGAAAGGCAGCAAGGTGGTGAACACCGAGACCGACCAGTTCGGCGCTACGGTCTGGACGCTGAAGAACGGTGCTACGGTGATCGTGAAACCGACCGACTTCAAGGCTGACGAGGTTGTCATGCAGGTTGTCGGCAAAGGCGGCGAGTCCGTGTTGGCTACCGAGGAGCTGATGGCTGCCAAGGTGCTGCCGACGTATGTGAGCATGTCCGGTATGGGCAAGTTCAACGCCAGCGATCTGCGCAAACAGCTGACGGGTAAGATGGTAGGTATCGTACCGTTCGTCAATACCTATACCAACGGTTTCTCGGCGTCGGCTTCGCCGAAAGATCTGGAGACGATGTTCCAGCTGCTCTACCTCTCCTTCACCGCACCGCGTTTCGATGCAACTGATTACGATGTAATGATGAGCCAGCTGAGGGCTGCCTACGGTAATGTGGTCAGCGATCCGCAGTTCAAACTGGAAGAGGTGATGACCGAAACGATGTATGGCAACAACCCGCGTCGCGAAATGCTGACCTTCGACCAGCTCGACAACATCAGCTTCGAGAAGATCCAGCAGGTATACGACAAACTCTACTCCAACCCCGACGACTTCACCTACCTGATCGTTGGTAACGTGGATCTGGAGACCCTCAAACCGATGGTGGAGAAATATATCGGTTCGCTGCCCAAGACCAAGAAGGAGTTCACGATGGTAGACGACGGCGTGCGTTATGCACAGGGCAAGGTGGTAAATCACTTCACGATGCCGATGCAGATGCCCAAAGCCAGCGTTGTAACCATTCTGAACGGCGAAATGCCCTATACGCTGGAGAACAGACTGGCCATGGACTTCTTCGCACAGCTGCTGACGATCCGTTACACCGAGACGATGCGTGAAGAGAAAGGCGGTACCTATGGTGTTGCTGCCTTCGGTCAGATTTCGTTCCTGCCGAACGAGACCTACCTCTATCTGACGATGTTCGATACCGAACCTGCCATGGTGGACGATCTGAAACAGGATATCACCAACGAGATCGAGAAGATGGCTGCCGGTGACGTCCGTGAGGAGGATATGGTCAAGATCAAGGAGTATTTCGCAAAACAGTATCCGGATCAGATCAAGCAGAACGGCTACTGGCGCAACATCCTGATGTACTATCACCTCTATGGCTACGACCTCGATTCCAACTACCTGGATGTCGTAAACGGCTTCGATGCCGCTTACTTCCAGAAGCTGGCTGCCAAGATCCTGGCCGACGGCAACCTCATCGAGGTGATCATGACTCCGGCCGAGGCGACCGAAACCGAGTGCGCCGAATAGGCGATACCGCAACTGAAAAAAGAGGAGCGTCCCCGTCGGGGATGCTCCTCTTTTTTTCTCTTTTTTGTGTGGCCGCCGGCGGCAGACGGGGAGGACGGTCAGTCTCCTGCGGCAATCCGCCACAGGTAGAACGAGGCTGTCGTGCCGTAGGGCGTGTAGAGGGTGCGGTAATGGGTGCGGAGGGCAGGGGGCAGCGTGTCGAGGCCGTGCAGCTGCATCAGGCCGCGCCGGATGCCCAGATCGTCGAAACTCAGCACGTCCGGCCGCCCGAATGAGAAGAACAGCAGCATCTCTGCGGTCCAGCGTCCTATGCCGGGCAGGGCGACGAGCCGGCGGATCACCTCCTCGTCGGGTAAACGGCGCAGTTCTGCGGCGGAGAGCCGGCCGTCGGCCATTGCCCTGGCGGCAGCGGTCAGATAGCCGGTCTTGCGACCCGACAGGCCGCAGCCGCGCAGCGCCTCCTCCGGACAGCCGAGCAGCCCTTCAGGGGAGAGCGTGCCGGTTTGCTGCCGGAGTCGGGCGAGGATCGTCTCGGCGGCTTTGCCGGAGATCTGTTGCGAGACGATGCTGGTGACGAGAGCCTCGAACAGATCGGGGATCATCGGCCGTTCCAGCAGGCCGTATCGGGCGATGTGTTCGCCCAGAGCCGGATCGCGTTGCGACAGGCAGGCAATGGCTTCGGGCGTGCAGCGGAATGTGGGGGTGGGCGATGTCATGGATCGGAATCGGGTTGCGGTGTGCCGGCAAAGATAACGGTAAATCCTCCTGCATCGGGCAGAAAAAAACGATGGCGACCGGAAAAGTCGCCATCGCCGTATGGTGTTATGGTACCGTTTCCTACATGGTTACGGAGAAGCCGCCCATGAAGTTGGCATCCTGCAGAGCCGGAGACCAACTCAGGGTCGTGAAGATCGAGAAGGTCAGGCCGGCCAGGTTCTCGAAGCGCCAGCTTTTGCCGGCGTTGAGGAAGACGTCCTGCACGTAGAAGTCGCGGTCGAGTCGGTAGATGGCCGGAGCCGCCCAGGGTACGATGCCCAGACCGGCCTCCAGATCGATGCCCTTTACGGAGAAGGGGTAGGAGATCTGGGCGTAGGATGACCAAACGCGGTCGCCGTTGTTGTCGTAATCCGAACCGCCGACCAGCGTGGTGTACCAGGCTACCGTCAGCGGCACACGCTTGGAGATGCACCAGGCCACGCCAGCCTCGACGCGGTGCGGTGCGCCCGGCCGGTTGTAGGAGAGGTAGTTGAAGTTCGTGCCGCCTTCCTGGGCGGGATTGACGCAGTAGACGTCGATGACCGACAGCTCGACGGGGCCGATCGTGTAGGTGGCCTTCAGGTCGAGTTCGCGGTACGAGATGCCCGTCAGGTCGGCCGAACCCCATGCGGAGAGTTTGAAGCCGCCCACGTTCATGGCGAGCGAAGGCTGCATGCTGACACCCGCCTCGCGCAGTCCGCGCCAGAGGTAGCTGCTGACAAGGTCGATGCCGCCCGTGAAGTAGACGCCGCGCGGCTTTTCCTGCGCCCGGCCGGGGGTGCCGATCAGCATGCTCAGCGTGGCCAGCAGTACGGCGGCGCGACGTAGGGTAGTGTGTTTCATATCGGAAGAAATGTGTTTGTATTCGGCGGATTGGTCTGCGCAGAGTCGCAGGAACGGGTGCAAAGGTAATCGCTTCCCGCTGAAATCCAAAATAGCGGGAGCCGCTTACCTTCGATAAGCGGCCCCGTATCGTTTGCGGCGAGCCGGTTATCCGAGCCGGTCGAGGCAGCGGATGATGATGCGGCAGGCGTCGCGGATCTCGTCGTCCGAGATGACCAGCGGCGGCGAGATGCGGAAGGCAGTGTCGCAGAAGAGGAACCAGTCGCTCAGGATGCCCTCCTCCTTGAAGAGTTCCATCATGCGGAAGAGCCGGTCGGAGGTTCCTACCTCTACGGCCATCAGCAGGCCGCTGCGGCGGATCTCCCCGACGGCGGGATGGCCGGCGAGCAGCTCCTCGAAGAGGGCGCCCTTGCGTTCGGCCTCCTCGACGCAGTGGTGTTCGATCAGGTACTCCATGGCGGCAAGGCCGGCGGCGCAGCACACCGGATGGCCGCCGAAGGTGGTGATGTGGCCCAGCGCCGGATCGTGCGACAGGCAGTCCATGACGGCCTGCGAGGAGACGAAGGCGCCGAGCGGCATGCCTCCGCCGAGCGCCTTGGCCAGGCAGACGATGTCGGGCGTGACCCCGTAGCGCTGCATGGCGAACATGGCGCCCGTGCGGCCGAAGCCGGTCTGAATCTCGTCGAAGATCAGCAGGGCGCCCGTTTCGTCGCACCGGCGGCGCAGGGCTTCGAGATAGCCGGCCTTCGGCGTGCGGATGCCGGCTTCGCCCTGTACGGGTTCGATCAGTACGCAGGCGGTCTCCTCCGTGATGAGCGCCAGGTCGTCGAGGCTGTTGTAGCGGATCCACTCCACGCCCGGCAGCAGGGGACCGTAGGCGTCCGAGAATTCCGGAGCGTCCATGACGCTCATCGACCCGTGGGTCGATCCGTGGTAGGCGTTGTGGCAGGCGATCATTCGGCGGCGTCCGGTGTGGCGTTTGGCCAGCTTGAGGGCGCCTTCGACCGCCTCGGCTCCCGAATTGACGAAATAGACCGTGTCGAGCGGGGCGGGCAGGTGTTCGGCGATCAGTGCGGCATAACGCACCTGGGGGCGCTCCACCAGCTCGCCGTAGACCATGACATGCGTGTAGGCCTGCGCCTGGCGGCAGATGGCCGTCGTGACGGCCGAGTTGTTGTGGCCGGCATTGCTGACCGACACGCCGGCGATCAGGTCATAGTAGCGTTTGCCCTCCGGTGTGTAGAAGCAGGAGCCTTCGGCGCGTTCCACCTCCACCAGCATGGGCGACGGGGAGGTCTGTGCCACGTGGCGCAGGAATTGTTTGCGTAGGGTTTCCATCGGGTTATTCCTCTTTTTTGCGGACGACCTGGAGCGTGCGGCGCGTGCGCTGCATCAGATAGACCTCCGGCGAGGAGCCGAACGAGGCGACCTGCTGCGGCGTGTAGTTGCGGACGGTGAGCAGTTCCATGTCCGTGTTGTATTTCGTGAAGTAGCCCTCTTCGGAGAGGCGGGCCACCAGTTCGTCGAGATGGCGCGTGCGGTCGATGCACAGGTCGAGGTTCACGGCCGAACTCTGGATCAGATTGACCTTCACCATGTATTCGTTGAGCAGGGCGAAGATGCCGGCAAAGCGTTCCTCCAGAATGAACGAAAGGTCGTTGGCGCGGATGGTGAGCAGCACCTGAGCCGGCTTGACGATCAGGATCGGGATCTCGCGGTTTTTCTTCACGCCGGCACGGATGACGCTGCCCGGCAGCGAGGGGTCGAGGAAGCAGCGGACGTAGAGCGGGATGTTGCGGTTCTGGAGCGGCTTGATCGTTTTGGGGTGAATGATCTGGGCGCCGCTGTAGGCCAGCTCGATGGCGTCGAGGTAGTTCATTTCGGGAATGTGGCTGACCTCCTTGAACAGCTTGGGGTCGCCGTTCAGAATGCCCTTCACGTCTTTCCAGATCGTCACGCTTTCGGCGTTCAGGATGTAGCCCACCGCGGCGGCGGAGTAGTCCGAACCTTCGCGGCCGATGGTGGTCGGGGCGCCGTCCTCGGTGGCGCCGATGAATCCCTGGCCCACATAGACGCGGGCGTCGGTGGCATGGATGAGCGTGCCGAGCCGTTCGGCCGAACGGTCCAGATCGACGTTGGCATCCTTGTGGCGGGCGCTGGTCACGAAGCATTCGCGCATGTCCACCCAGGTGTTCGCGACGCCGGTTGTGGCGAGGTATTCCGAAACGATCGAGGTGGAGAGCAGCTCGCCGTAGCTGACGATGCGGTCGTACCACACCTCGTATTCGCGCATGACGGGGTTGGAGGTGGCGAGCAGCTCCTCCAGTTCCATGTAGAAGCGGCCGACCCGTTCGGGCATGTGGCCGTCGGGCCACAGGTCGGAGATGATGCCGTTGTGGTAATCCACGATCTGCTGGAGCTTCAGGAGGGCTTCGCCGGTGCGGCCTTCATAGAAGTCGTCGAGCAGCGTTTCCAGCGCATTGGTCGTTTTGCCCATGGCCGAGACGATGATGAAGAGCCGTCCGCCTTCGGCGGCGGCGATGGAGGCGAGGTTGCGTACGCCGTCGGCGTTGCGCACCGACGCTCCGCCGAACTTATAGACTTTCATGATGAAGCAGTTGGTTGAAATGTTGTCGATGGGGGTGATGAGGAATCGGTTGAAAAGGCAAGGCTAAGTTTTCCGTGCGGAAAACTTAGCCCTGAATGGTAGGCGATACGAACAGGGAACCTATTCGATGGTCCGGTAGTCGGTGTCCGTATTCCAGAAGAAGAACGACTGGATGTCGGCCGCCTCGGCGATGCGTTTGCTGGTGGGCTTGCCGGCGCCGTGGCCCGCATTGGATTCGATGCGGATCAGTACGGGGTTGTCGCAGCCCTGAGCCTCCTGCAGTGCGGCGGCGAACTTGAACGAGTGAGCCGGCACGACGCGGTCGTCATGGTCGCCGGTGGTAATCATCGTGGCCGGGTAGCAGGTGCCTGCCTTGATGTTGTGCAGCGGCGAGTATTTGTAGATGTAGGCGAACTGTTCGGGATCGTCGCTCGAACCGTATTCGACGGCCCAGCCCCAGCCTACCGTGAAGAGGTGGTAGCGGAGCATGTCGAGTACGCCCACCTGCGGGAAGGCGACGGCGAACAGGTCGGGACGCTGCGTCATGCAGGCGCCCACGAGCAGGCCGCCGTTCGAGCCACCGGCAATGGCCAGTTTCTCGCGGCTGGTGTATTTGTGGTCGATCAGGTATTCGCAGGCGGCGATGAAGTCGTCAAAGACGTTCTGCTTCTTGTCGAGCATGCCGGCGCGGTGCCATTTCTCGCCGTATTCGTTGCCGCCGCGCAGGTTCACCGACACGTAGATGCCGCCCTGCTCCATGATGGCGATGTTGTTCGGGTTGAAACCGGGCGTCAGCGGTGCGTTGAAGCCGCCGTAGCCATAGACGTAGGTCGGATTCTTGCCGTTCATCTTCAGCCCCTTGCGGTAGGAGACGAACATCGGAACCTGCGTGCCGTCCTTGCTGGTGAAGAAGATCTGCTCGGTCATGTAGTCCTCCGGGTTGAACGGAACCTCCGGACGCTCGTAGAGGGTCGAGGTGCCGGTAGTCAGGTCGTAGCGGTAAACCGAGGGCGGAGCGATGAAGGACGAGAAGGTGTAGAACACTTCCGTAGCATCGTCCTCGCCGCTGAAGCCGCCGGCCGTGCCGATGCCGGGCAGTTCCACCTCGCGGATCAGTTCGCCCTCCGTCGTGTACTGGTAGACGCGGCTGGCGGCATCCTGCATGTAGATGGCGATCAGGTTGTCACCCACGAAGCGGACGCTCTGCAGCAGGTTGTCCGGATTCTCGGGCAGGATCACCTGCGCCGGGATCGACGGGTTGTTGAGGTCGATCCGGATGAGCCGGTAGTTGGGGGCGTCCTCGTTGGTATATACATAGGCGTTGTCGCCGATCACCTTGGCGATCATGTATTCGTTGCCGAAACCTTCGCGCAGGATGCGGAACGGCTCGCGCGAGTCGGCTTTCTTGAAGCGCAGCTCCTTGCCGCTCGTGCCGGCCGAGATCTCGACGAAGAGCCATTTGCCCGTCTCGCCGTCGTCGCTGCCGTTGTTGTAGCGCAGCGGGTGTTTGGGATCGGAGTAGATCACCTTGTCCTGCGACTGCGGGGTGCCGATTTTGTGGTAGTATACTTTTTGGAACTGGTTCTTGCCGGAGAGTTCAGCGCCTGCAGAGGGCTTTTCATAACCCTGGTAGTAGAAGCCTTTGGAGTCGGCCGCCCAGCTCGGGCCGGAGAATTTCAGCCAGTGAACCTCGTCGGTCAGCGTGCGACCCGTCGGGATCTCCTTCACGTAGACGGTCACCCAGTCCGAACCCGACTGCGCCAGGCCGTAGGCCAGGTATTTGCCGTCCTCGGAGAAGGCGATGCTGCTGAGGGCTACCGTACCGTCAGACGAGAGGGCGTTCGGGTCGAGGAACACCTGCGGGTCGTCATCCTCGAGGCTGTCCATGATGTAGAGGACGCTCTGGTTCTGCAGGCCGTCGTTGCGGAATACGAAGTAGTAGTCGCCTACCTGACGGGGGGCGCTGACTTTTTCATAGTTCCACAGTTCGGTCAGACGCGTTTCGATGGCCGACCGGAAGGGAATCTGGGAGAGGTAGTCGAACGTCACTTCGTTTTCGGCGGCGACCCAGGCGGCCGTTTCGGGGGCGTTGTCGTCCTCGAGCCAGCGGTAGGGGTCGGCTACGACGGTGCCGTGATAGTTGTCGGTGACATCCACTTTGGCGGTTTGCGGATAGGGTTTCATCGTGATCTTCGTCTTTTTTTCGGAAGAACATGCGGCAATGGTCAGGCAGCCGCAGGCCAGTGCCGCATAATACGGGATCCTTTTCATCGTGATATTGTTAGTTCATGAAAATACGGGGTGACAGAGCCGGAAAACTCTTCTTACAAAGGTAGGAACTTCTATCCATCTAACCGTCTTCTTTGCGGGAGAAATGGTGGATAATCGGAAAAATGTTTAAATTTACTTCCGATTATTGTCGAACGACCGACTAAAATGGAGTAAAATGGATACTGTAAAAAACGGGGAAGAACTCCGGAATATCATAGAAAAAGTATGGGAAGACCATACCCTGTTGCGGAATCTCGAAGCGCAGGCAGCCGTCAATGAAGTGGTGGAACAGCTCGATCGCGGCGAACTGCGCGCGGCCGAACCCGACGGTGAGGGGGGCTGGCGGGTCAATGACTGGGTCAAGAAGGCCGTCATCCTCTATTTCCCGACCCGCGAGCTGCGCCAGACCAATGCCGGCGAGATGGAATACCACGACAAAATGAACCTCAAGCGGAACTACCGCGAGCAGGGCGTGCGCGTGGTTCCGCCCGCCGTGGCGCGCTACGGCGCCTTTCTGGGGCGCGGCGTGGTGCTGATGCCCTCCTATGTCAATATCGGCGCCTATGTCGATGAGGGGACGATGGTCGATACCTGGGCGACGGTAGGCTCCTGCGCCCAGATTGGCAAGGACGTCCACCTAAGCGGCGGTGTGGGCATCGGCGGCGTGCTGGAACCCGTGCAGGCCGCACCGGTCATCGTCGAGGACAACTGTTTCATCGGATCGCGCTGCATTATCGTCGAGGGAGTCCGCATTGCCCGTGAGGCGGTGATCGGAGCCGGAACGGTCATCACCTCCTCGACGAAGATCGTGGATGTCTCCGGCGAGGAACCCCGCATCTATCGCGGCTATGTGCCGCCGCGTTCGGTTGTCATTCCGGGTACCTATCCCAAACGGTTCCCGGCCGGCGAGTACGGCGTCCCCTGTGCGTTGATTATCGGCCAGCGCAAGGAGAGTACCGACCTGAAGACATCGTTGAACGACGCGTTGCGCGATTTCGACGTACCGGTTTAGCCGGAGGCGTCGCGTCGGAGCGGAGCAGCGGGACGGACGGTTCCGCCGCTGCGGCATGATTTTAGTAATAGCTTATGAAAAAGTTTTGGCGGATTTTGTGTGCAGCCGTTTGGGCCGTCTGTTGTTGCGCGTGCAGCAATATCGACGGGCTGAACGACTATAATGCCGTCTTCTCGTTCGAGATTACCGATCACAAGGGGACCAACGGCGTCATCGAGATCGGGGAGGCGGAGATGGACGGCAACGATATTGTAATCCCTGTCCTGCACGGTATCCATAATTTCCCGTTGTACATCAAGGGTGAACCCAAGTTCGAGAATCCGATCGACTGTGTCGTGGGGATCGATTTCAGCGATTGGGTCGAAATCGATCTGAAGCGCGGCGGCGAGAGCGGCGAGGAACCCCTGCGCGACGAGCAGGGCAACTACCTGTTCGAGGAACCGGTCTTCTATGTGCAGGCACTCAGCGGCCTGCCGCGGCAATATACGCTGAAGATCGACTATCAGGCCACCAGCAGCGACGCCGAGATCCTGTCGATGGTGCAGTTTGCCGAACGTCCCGAAACGCCGGTGGTAGGCGATCTGCTCACCGTGCAGAGCGGCGCGTCGGACGGCTCCAATACGGCGCTGCTGAATGTGGTGAATCCTGTCTATCCGTTCAGCGTGACGCCCGTCTTCATCCTCAGCGACGGAGCAACCCTGGAGGGCAACGGCGAAACCTCCTACACGTTCGAGGATGCCTCCACGCGCCACACGCTGACGGTCACCGCGCTCGACGGCACGCAGAAGGTGTGGTCGTTCGGCATGACCGTGCTTCCCGTGGTGAACGGCAACAGCGACGGCGTGGACGAGGCGATGCTGCAGTTTACCGATCTGAACGGGCTTTCGGTCGAACCGGACAGCTCGGGGTTCCTGGTCGAGGAGTTTGATTTCACCGCATCCGCACCGGCGACGGAGACGACGGCTGTGCGGCAGACGCGCTCCGTAGAGTCCCTGTCTGCCCGCGGGCAGCTCCTGCCCACGGCCGGGACCGCCGACCGGCAGCCGACCGATACGCTGCACATTTATGTCAATGCTTTCTCGGGCGATCCCTTCCCGCTGTCGGTGCGGCTGAATTTCCCGCTTTCCGAGACGGTGGCGCTGGTGGGCAATGTTCAGTCGATGACCTTCGCATCGCTGGAGGAGACGCAGGATTTCTGGCTGCTGGATACCTCCACGGAACTGGCGCGCCACTGGATCGTGGCCCTGGAGTCCTACGAATCGCCCGTAGCTTCCGTACTCTCATTTTCCTATGAATATACCGCCTCGCAGGTGAGCGAATCGCTGTTCGGCCCCTCGGTGCCCGCCATCGTGATGGATGAGGAGCGGACGGTGGAGATCGATCCCGTCAACCGGGCCATTTACCTGCGGGCCGTTGAAGTCCATACGCCGGGTACGCTCGGCGGTACCTGGTCGCTCAACCTGACCGTGGACATGCAGGTCAGCAACGGCGCCTCGCTGGTCAACCTCTCCGGTTTCGACTGGGTGGGCGCCGATTCATGGAAGACGCCCAAGACATTCGGCGTGCGGGCCGCGGACGGCACGGTGTACGAATGGAAGGTGGTCATTCGCGACTGGACCAACGGCGAACCGACGCCGGCCGACGGGTGCGACCTGTTGAACGTGGCCGTGCGGGAGGTGCGCCCCTATGTCGTGAAGCTCGAGGACGAACCGTTGACCATCGACCGGGACAACCGGACGGTGACGATCAACGTGGCCGAGGATGAAGGCGGCTATCCGATCTCGGTGGCGCTGGACTATACGCTCTCCGACTATGCCCGCATCACGACCCAGAACGGTGGCCGCGATCCGCTGGTGTTTGCCTCGCCCGAGGCGACCAATACGGTGGAGATCGTCTCCGAGAGCGGCACGAACCGGGCCACGTGGACCTTCCGCCTGCGTCCGCCCTCGAAGGAGATCGGCACGGACGTCACCTCGTTCCGGATCGAATCATTCTCGGACACTGCATTTGGCGCCGAGGTCGGGAGCATCGATACCGAAGGGGCGGCCATCAACCTGAATTTCACCAAGGTGGGCAGCTTCCCCGTGACGATGAACTTCCGGATGGGGCTCTCCTACAAGGCGACCAGCTCGATTACCGACGCGTACGGAGCGGGTACGCTGACCTTCAACGGGCTGGAGGATCAGACCTTCGTGGTGACGGCCCAGAACGGCGACCAGCGGCAGTGGACGATCCGCGTGACCTACCTGCCCCAGCTGCAGGACTACACCTTCGAGCAGTGGGCCAACTCGACGACCCTGCTGCCGGCGGGTGTGCGGGGCAATCCCTACTGGGCGTCGGCCAACATGACCTCGCCGGTGAAGGTGACGGGCATGACCGAAACGGAGGGCGCTCCCGGTCAGGGCAAGGCCGTGCAGCTCAAGACGACCAGTACGCTGATCGGGCGTCTGGCGGCCGGTTCGCTCTTCCTGGGCTGGTTCGACGCCTCGGATCCGCTGGGCAACATGAACGACCCGACGGTGATGACCTGGCAGGGCATCCCCTTCTCGTCCAGCCGTCCGATCCGCGGCATGGAGGTGGACGTATGGTACCATCCGGGCAACGGAGCCGCCAGCGACGGCGGTGCCCTGACGATCGAACTGGTCCGTCAGCGGGACGCTTCGCAGGAGTTCGAGTACCACGGGCGCAAACCCGACGGTACCTGGCATCCGAAGAACAACGCCGACATGGTGGCGCACGGCCGGGCCGTGGTGGCCACGCAGTCGGGTACGCTCGACAACGGCGATACGGCAACCCAGGTGGTGCCCGACAGCCAGTGGACGACGATTTTCGTGCCGCTCGAATATGCGGGAGCCTATCCGGACTATACCCATCTGTCGATCATCTGCTCCTCCTCCTCGCAGGGCGACGCCTTCAAGGGGACGGCCGGTTCGACGATGAAACTCGATAACATGAGACTGGTTTATGAAGAATAAACGTGCTGTCGTGCTGGCGGTCGCGGTGATCGTCGGCACCTGGTGGACGGTGGAGGCCCAGGAACCGTCGAGTCTGGCCGTTGGCGCCGGGTTCCGGCCGACTTCCGGCCTGGCAGGCGAGGTGACGCCGTTGCCCCGGCCTTCGTACGATTCCGTGGCCGTGGGGACCCTGTCGTGGCCCCGCGAGGGACGCGACACGATCGGACTGCGGACGCAGGTCAAACGGACCGACAGTTGGCTGCAGCGTGCCCTGCGTCAGCGGGGCGGGCGTTACGCCTTCGGCGTGCATGCCGGCATCGACCTCGGCGGTGCGGTGCCGTGGCCGCCGGCCAACCTGCGCGCCGACGCGATGAAGATGAGCGCCGTGCCGAAACTCAACCCGTCGCTCGGCCTCTCGTTCACGGCCTTTCTGCCGAAACGGTTCTCCCTGTCGGCCGAGCTGACCTACAAGCAGGTGGGCATCGATGCCGAGGCGTGGGTGTCGGGACAGCAGTTCCGGCTCCCCAATCCCGACGGCGAGGACATGATCACCCGGTTCCGCGGAACGGCCAATGTGGTGATGGACTTCTCGATGCTGGAGATGCCCGTCTATGTCGGCTACGGCTTCAACGGCGGCCGCAGCCGGGTCTATCTGGGTGCCTATTACAGCTACATCCTGAAGAGCAACTTCGACACCAAACCGCTCAAGGGCCTGGTGACCAGTTCGGACGGCTCCTACATCATGGTGACGCCCGACAGCCCGATTCCGCCCGACGCCATGCCGGTCTTCAACGACTATCTCGACTGTTGGGACGTGGGCATGCTGCTGGGCTACGAGTGGCAGATCGTGCCGCGCCTCAAGATGACGGCCCGCTTTTCGATGGGCTTCAAGGATATCTTCCGGCCGGGAAGCAACTACCTGGAGTACCGGATGCTGCACATGCGGGGAACGATTGCCATCAGCTACACGTTCCTGCGCTTCAACGACAATCCATTCAAAAAACACCGTTAGGAGCATGTTGAACGGAACCATCCGCGTACTGGACGAGTGCGGCTCGACCAACACCGAGGCGGCCGACCGGTCGCGCTACCGTCACGGCGATGCGGTGATTGCCGTCAGCCAGACGGCCGGCCGCGGACAGCGGGGCCACCGCTGGGTGACGGCTCCCGGCGAGAACCTCACCTTTACGCTGGTTGTCGAGCCGACTTTTCTGCCCGTGGCGCGGCAGTTCCTGCTGTCGGAGATTGCGGCACTGGCCGTGGTCGATACGCTCGCGCACTACGGCATCGCGGCGCAGATCAAGTGGACGAACGATGTCTATGTCGGCGACCGGAAAGTCTGCGGCATGCTGATCGAGCACACGCTCGAAAAGGGGGTACTGGCCCGTTCGCTGCTGGGGATCGGCATCAATGTCAATCAGACCGAATTCCCGGAGTGGGTACCGAATCCCTGCTCGATGCGGACGCTCACGGGGCAGACCTACGCCGTGCGGGAGGTGTTCGACACCTTCTACCGCTGCTTCGGCGCGCGGTACGACCGGCTGACGGAACCCGACGGGGCGGCGTATACGGAGCAGGATTACCGGGCGGTCATCTACCGGCTGGGGCGGCCGGGGCGCTTCTTCGTGCCGGGCGAGGGCGAGGTGGTCGGTACGATCCGCGGGGTGGCCTCCGACGGCACCCTGCAGGTGGAGATCGACGGTCGGGTGCGTGGCTTTCTCTTTCGTGAAATCGAATTTGTTTTGTGACGCGGTCGGCATGTACGGCCGCAGTTCGGAGAGTATATCATGAAAATCGTTGCCGATGACAAGATCCCCTATCTCAAGGGGGTACTCGAACCCTATGC
The DNA here is from genome assembly GCA_949287525.1 of uncultured Rikenellaceae bacterium. Taxonomy (GTDB): domain Bacteria; phylum Bacteroidota; class Bacteroidia; order Bacteroidales; family Rikenellaceae; genus Tidjanibacter. The sequence goes on along the minus strand of CASEGL010000001.1, from coordinate 191,530 downwards.
CGAGGTCGTTTACCGGCCGGGGCGGGCCATTGCGGCCGCCGACGTGGCGGATGCGGAGGTGTTGCTGGTGCGCACGCGAACCCGATGCGACGCCGGACTGCTGGCCGGATCACCGGTGCGGCTGGTTGCTACGGCGACGATCGGCACCGATCACATCGATCTGGCGTGGTGTGCCCGTCACGGGGTGGAGGTGGTCTCCGCACCGGGGTGCAATGCCGCCGGGGTGCTGCAATGGGTGGCCGCCGTGCTGGCGGCCTCCTTCGGGGCGAGCGATCCCGCATCCGTGACGGTGGGGGTCGTGGGAGTGGGCCATGTCGGTTCGCTGGTGGCTCGCTATGCGCAGGCGTGGGGCTTCCGGGTGCTGTGCTCCGATCCGCCCCGCGAGCAGGCGGAACGGCTGGGAGTGGCACAGGGCTACGTGCCGCTGGCGCAGTTGGCGGCCGAATCGGATCTGGTGACCTTTCATGTGCCCTTTACGCAGCAGGGGACGTTTGCTACCTGCGGGTTGGGCGGCGCGGATTTTTTCCGCGCGCTGAAGCCCGGTGCGCTGGTGCTGAACGCTTCGCGCGGCGGCGTGGTGGACGAGGAAGTCTGGCTCGCCGCACTGGCGGCCGGACGTTGCCGGGCGGGGGTCGATACGTGGGCCCACGAACCCGCCATCGATCGGAACCTGCTGGCTGCGGCACAGTTTGCCACGCCCCATATTGCCGGTTATTCGCTGCAGGGCAAGGCCAATGCCACGGCGGCGGTGGTGCGTGCCGTGGCCCGGCGTTACGGATGGCCGCTGACGGCGTGGTATCCGGCGCAGGTGCAGCCCGTCGAACGGCAGCCGATCGATTGGCATGCCTTGTGCGGCCGGATCGGCGACTATTTCGACATTGCCCGGCAGAGCGCGGCGCTGAAGGCCGAGCCGGAGCGTTTTGAACAGTTTCGGGAGGAGTACGCGTTCCGGGAGGAGCTTTTCTGACGGACGGGCGGCGTTCCGCCTCTCATTCTAATGTTTTAGACAATCATTTCTGAAATCCTATGGCATACAACCTTCTGAAAGGAAAGCGCGGCCTGATCTTCGGCGCGCTCAATGACAAATCCATCGCCTGGAAAGTGGCCGAACGGGCACACGAGGAAGGGGCACAGATCGTGCTCACCAATACGCCCGTTTCGATCCGCATGGGCACGATCGACCGGCTGGCCGAGCAGTGCGGCGCGGTGGTCATTCCGGCCGACGCCACCAATGTGGCCGATCTGGAGCATCTCGTCACCAAAGGCATGGAACAGCTGGGCGGCCGCTTCGACTTCGTGCTGCACTCGATCGGCATGTCGCCCAACGTACGCAAGGGACGTACCTACGACGATCTCGACTACGACTATTACCAGAAGACGGTCGATATTTCGGCCATTTCGTTCCACAAGGTGATCCAGACCTGCCGCAAGCTCGACGCCATCGAGGAGTGGGGGTCGGTCGTGGCGCTCTCCTACATTGCGGCGCAGCGGACGCTGTACGGCTACAACGATATGGCCGATGCCAAGGCCATGCTCGAGTCCATTGCCCGCAGCTTCGGTTACATTTATGGTCGCGAGAAGAACATCCGCATCAATACGGTGTCGCAGTCGCCGACGCTGACCACGGCCGGCAGCGGCGTGATGGGGCTCGACAACCTGATGGACTTTGCCGAGCGGATGTCGCCGCTGGGCAATGCGACGGCAGCCGAGTGTGCCGACTACATCATCACGCTCTTCTCGGACCTCACCCGCAAGGTGACCATGCAGAACCTCTACCACGACGGCGGCTATTCGAGCATGGGTATGAGCATGCAGGCCATGCACGTCTACAACGAGGGCCTGGAGTACCGCGACGTGAAGAACGACCGTTCCAAACACAACCGGAAATAGCGGCCGCGGCAACCTTCCACACACAGCGGGGCGGAACCTCTCGAAAGGTCCCGCCCCGCTGGCTATACGTCAATAAACGCGTGCATTCATCCTGCGAGCCGTTCTTTACCTGCTCGACAAGGTCCTATCTGATCCGTTCTGCGGACAGAAAAGCGCGAAAATTTCCAAACTGCAACAGATCAATACCATACACGCGCTGAAATGCCTGGATCACTCTGCTATATTAATAAGATCTTGTATATCTTCAGGAGTATATCCTAATTCTCTTACAATTTTTCTTAAATAAATTTTTTCTGTAAGACTGATCTTCTCATCTAATTTATACAGACATATCAATTTCTTTACAAGGACGACCGCATACAAATCATCCTCTTTGAAGACATTCAAATTAACTTGAAATGTTTGTCCAGCATTGTATGAGTCAATAAGCGACAACATTTCCTCCTCTGGCAGTGAAGAGTTCTTAATCTCATCATTGATAAAGTTTCTTTTTGCTTCTGTGAAGTTATGATCTATCCGAGCCGCATTGATGAGCACCATTAAAGAGAGCATTTCCTTGTTTGCCGTTTGATCATTTTCTCGTATTGGGTCGTCTGTTATATCTTCAAAGTTAGCATATTGTTCTGCTATATTGTCATCATGATAGCTTTCCTTTGTCCCAGACATCTCAAACATAACCTTCTGTAAATGATGCTGAAGTCTCTTCGCACTTGGACGAAAGGTAGCCAAGGTGATTCCTCCCGAAAGGAAACCTCCAACAAGTGGTATCATCTTTCCCACCCCTTTTGCAAAAGAATTTTTAGTTAATTTTACTCCAAGCCATTTTGCTATTTGTTTGACAATTGGATAATAAACAGTCTTGGTTAAAGCCTGCTGCGGTAATCTTTTGGCAACTTGTTTGGAAAGTTCTAGAGCCACTCCTTGGATAGCAGCGTTAGCAGCAGAAGCGCCCATCATAACTCCAACAAACAACGTTAGCATATCAATAGCTGTATCCGTCAGCTTTCCCTCCTCATCCTGCAAATCAGGAAAACCATATAAGTAAGCTAACTTCTGAGCTAAAACGAACACATGCCAATAATATTGAGCTATATCTGCGGGTATAGTCGCACCCACTGTCAGCCCTCCAGGCATGCCCATTGCAGTAGAAATAAGCGTTACTCTCGTTGTATGGCTATTGATGCATGCATCGGCAATTCTATTGATCACCTCTTGGGATACACCATCTATAGGTTTACCCGCTATTGCATGTTTCAATTGCTCTTGCGAGCAATAGCTTTGTAGTTCTTTCTTTAAAAAGTCCTCCCTGTCGACCTTTACACCGGGCATAGCTAAAGCAGCCCCCATAACTTTATTCCAAATACTAGCTTCATTCGACATGATTGTGTGTTTAATAAAAAACGGAATTATCTACTTTAGTCTTGTAAATATGAATAATTAGTCGTATCTTTGTTCCGACAAAAAGAACGACACATGACTTACTTTGAGTTTACGAAGAGATTTCCTGACGAGAACAGCGCGATAGACTTCATCGTGGAGACGAAGTACAGGGACGGCTATGTGTGTCCGAAGTGCGGATGCGTACACAAGGGCATATACCATCAGAAATACAACCACAGGTTTCTGTACTGCAACAACTGCAAGTCTGAGTTCTCCGCCCTGAAAGGTACGATATTCGAGAATACCCACCTTGACTTACGTATGTGGCTATATGCGATGAATCTTGTTATCATATCCCGGAAAGGTATATCGGCGTTGCAACTGAAAAGAGAGTTAGGAATGGGTTCTTATCAGTCTGCATGGCGTATGCTGCATCAAATCCGCAAGGCTATGGAGAAAGAGGAATATAAAGAAACATTTGAGGCCATAGTAGAGATTGATGAAACCTATGTAGGTGGAAAACCTCGCAAGGACAACAATCACTCGGACGAAAATAAAGACAAAGACAATGAGAATAAGCCGAAAAGAGGTCGCGGTACTTCCAAGACACCTGTAATCGGAGTGAAAGAACGTAATACTGGCAAAGTACATGCCGTTGTCGCCAATTACAACGAAGAAGGGAAGCAATTAAGCGGCAAGCAACTTTTCAACGTACTGAAAAAGGTATGCAAGAAAAACACCACCGTTATGACCGACCAATTTTCTGGATACAATATCCTCGACAAAGAAAATGATTGTAACTTTATACGGTTGAAGATAGACCACACCGTTGCATATTCACTCGGAGACGGAATCCACACAAACGGGATAGAAAGTTTCTGGGCTGTATTGAAACGTGGCGTGTATGGTGTATTCCACAACGTATCGGTTAAGTATATGCAGAAGTACGTGAATGAGTTCTGCTACCGTCTGAACCACAGGGACGGGAAGGAGGCTTTCGAGGCTCTGGTGGAACTTGCGGTAAAATAAAGATAAAACACAAAATGGAGACAGTAACTTTTATTGATTTGTTTTGTGGTGTAGGCGGAATACGAATTGGAATGGAACAAGCGGGGTTCCATTGCGTAATGTCTTCCGACATAAATGAGGAATGTAGAAAAACATACTACCAAAATTTTAGCGATATGCCATTGGGCGATATATGTAAAGTCGAAGTTGAAGACATTCCAAAACACTCCATATTATGTGCCGGATTCCCTTGTCAGCCATTTAGTATTTCAGGTAAACAAAAAGGTTTTGAGGATTCTCGTGGGAATCTTTTTTTTGAGATTTGCCGCATTATAGAAAGTAAAAGACCTCCTGTTGTTTTTTTAGAGAACGTGAAACATCTTGTTCACCACGACAATGGGAAAACGCTATCCGTAATTCTAAACACATTAGAATCTTATGGATATAATGTCTCATGGAAGGTATTCAACGCATCTGATTTTGGGGTGCCGCAGAACAGAGAAAGAATAATCATAGTAGCATCATATATTGGACAGTTCAAGTTTGATTTTGTCAAGAAGATGCCTAAAGTACAATTAATTGACTTTCTTGATAAATCGGGTAATTTTGAATATCTTAAACGAGATGAATATACTTTGATTGACAACCCAAAACAACAACCGATTTCAGGTTTGATGTTTGTTGGGTATAGAAATAAGTCTATACGAAAGGTCGGGGTAAGGAATGGCACAGAAAATTTATCTCGTGTGCATAAACAGCCAAACAGAATTTATTCTGTTTATGGGGTTCATCCAACATTACCTTCTCAAGAGACCTCCGGACGCTACTTTATACTTACAGCAGATAACAGGGTCAGGAAATTGACATTGGATGAATGTTGGAGATTAATGGGATTTCCGGAATCTTACAAGAAAATAAGTCCTACGAGCGAACAATATAAGCAGTTGGGAAATTCAGTATGCGTACCTATGATTGCTGAATTGGCAAAAGAAATAAGGGCACAATTTTTTATCTGATTTTGACATGGGATATAAAGAACTACTTGAAAATACATATAATGATGCCGTTAGGGCAGTAGCTGACAACAGTTTCTCGGCAGATTTGTCTATAGATATGACAAATCAGGTAAAGTTGATAGTAAATAGTGCGGAACATAATCGCGGCATAATTGCTGTTTTAACCACATTATTATCCCATAAGATATTGTTCCCTGGTCAAGACATAAGATGTCACCAACAACAGTTAGAAGGAGGCTTCTCCGGAAGAACTATTGATACTAACTATATCACACCGTTTTTGAAAGCAGTTGATTTTCCATCAATGTCAACATCAGGATGGCTTACTCGGTCTCTTGAGCAAGCCCACCCATATACTCTTGATTATCCCGGAAAAATAAAGCCACAACAGGTAAAAGATGCCTTTCTTCATATTATAAATGATGTTCAAGAGAATAATATAAACGCACAATCTGTGCTATCATACTTCTTTAGTATGCTGATTATGCAAAGAGAAGGTTTGAAGGTAGACCTTGCTAAACCACATAGTCTTTCTATTGCTAAAATTGTCAAAATTTTAGAAAGACATTTTACTTTCAAGTACAAATGTCATGGGGCATCCCGCTTGCCTACAGTTGCACTATATGCAGCTTATGAATGCATGATGACACAAGTTTCAAGATACAACGGCAAAATATTATGCCCTTTACAGTCCCATAATTCGGCTGATTCTCAATCAGGTAGAATAGGGGATATTGATATAAATAATGCAGACGGAAGTGCATTTGAAGGTGTTGAAGTAAAACACGAAATAGCTATTACGACTCAACTTATTAAAGACTCTTACGAAAAGTTCAAAATATACAAAACTGATAGATATTATTTGCTTACCACGGCTAATATGGATGCGGCTGACTGGGAGGCTATTGAACAAGAAATTGATAAAATTCGCAGAGTACACGGATGTCAAGTAATTGTCAATGGAGTATATTCTACTTTGAAATACTATCTGCGCTTAATAAATGACCCGTCTGAATTTATTGACCATTATGTAGATTTACTGAAAGAGGATAAGGCCGTCAAATACCAACATAAAGTCAAATGGAATGATATAATAAGTGAGGGCTGATAATACGGGCGAAAAATGCCCGTATTATCAGTCAAAATCGTATCTTTATGATATATAGTACTACAAGACTAAAGTAGATAATTCCGATAAAAAATAAACAAAAAAGTGCGGAACCTGCTGTCTCCGATCTGACAACGGGTACTGCCAAGCACCTTCCTCGAGATCGAAAAAACAAGCAGTCCGCACCATACGAATATGTGCAGACCGTGCTTATTCTTCCCTCGAGGTGTGACCACTCCTTTCCCAAGAAGCGGTCTAACAAAATTGGCGGTTTCGTTGTCGGGGAATCCTAAGATTCACGTATCTAAATATGTCTTGCAGAGTCTATTCGAATCTGCTGAAACAAAGATAGTGAATTTCCGCACATTCCGCATGGAGCGGACCGGTTTTTACCACTCTTCAGTACCGCATTGATCAGACTTTGGTCAGAACCCTGCAGGAACAAAAATATCATCATGCGCCGTCGCGGCGGTTCTGCAATCTCTCCGGATTTTCAGTCAACCGGCTGTTTTTTACACATGTCGTAACATGTGACGGAATGTTCACAAAAAACCGAATGGCAGAAATGATTCGGCCAAAACATTGAGCACTGTCATGGCTTTTCCCTAATTTCGCATCAAGCAAACTGCAAGGATGAATACACGCAATGATATAAACAGCTCTTCCTTCGCGGAACGGCTGAATCGCATCCATAACCTGCGCCTGATGCGCAACACAACCAGTGAACTGTCCGCTCACACGGGCATCCAGCTGGGCAACAACAGTTTCAGCAGAAAGTCTCCATTCATTACCCGCTGCATATACAGCGAATTTGCCCGCGAAGTGGCAGAACGTACCGGTTTTGACCTGGACGATCTCCTGACGAACTACGCCAAAGCATCAGTCTATTATGAGAAGATCAAGGGGACCAAACGGTCGCAACCCGAATTCCATCGTAATGTACTGCGGTGTCTGCTCGACGAGAAATTTGCAGAAACGGCAGACAAGGCATACCGTGTGGCCGCCAAAGCAGCCGCTGGCTTCAATCAGCCCCTGTTGCTGTTGTTGATTACCGACTTGATTCCTACGTTTCGTTCCCGTACGGGAGACGTTTCACCGACGATACTGCTGGAACAGTTGACCCAGCTCCGCGATTTCCTCCGGCCACTCTACATGTCCTGCACCTTCCCGTCTGCTCCCTATCTGATTCAACAATACAAGGCCTATGCCCGCCGTATCCATGACGGGGAATGTGTCACCCGCTTGGATCTGATCTATTTCGCAGTAGATATTTACGCCAATTTGGAGAACAACTATATTCCCCGGCAAAATTTTCTGGCCAATCAATATGTCTATCAACACTTGCTCCACCCCGATCTGGAGTCCGGCATTTGGCGCGAACGGGACTGTGGAGGTCCTAATCCGATATACTGGTTTTTCGACAGTCTTGGAGGCGAATATATTGTCATCCGTAAAGAGTTCAACCGCCAACAGCGGCAGGTGAAAGAGACCTATTACGAATTGTATATTTGGCAGAATGAAGATCGCCCCTCATTCATGCTATACAAGGAAGACCAGCTCCACAATCTGCTGCAAGGTCGGCCATTATCAGAAAGGGCTTGTATGTTGGGCTCCGTCACCACAAACGACATGGAGCATCCCACCTCTCTCGAACTGGTTTTCCACACCAATTGCTACGAGCAATTTCCAACGCACCTGACCCGCATTGCCGACCGTGCTGACCGTGCCTTTATGGATAACTTGACGGACGGCACATGGACCACGATATACGATGGCCTCCATGCTGAGTATGGTGCCATAGAGCGTGTCATTACGGCCTATTACATCTATTTGGAATATGCTTCCGAGACTCTCTCAGACGGTCGCCGCCGGGTCACTTCTTGGGTCCGCATTCCGCGAACCGGCCTGCTGGAACAAGCCGATATCGGGACGCCAATGGCGCGAGTCCATTACGACCAGCGCAGCTATCTTGAAATCATCCCGCAGAACTACATTGTCGATATCACCGATGAGGACAGTATCAGACAGTCCGGTCTTGATGTTGTGGACAGCATTGTGGTGGAATACCCGGAACCGGAAACAGATGCACTTGCACAATAAATAAACGATTCGACAGATCAACGTTGCTTCCCCCCAACAGCCAGCGGGGCGGAACCTCTCGAAAGGTTCCGCCCCGCTGGTATTATGGCTGTGCTGTTTGCGGGTTATGCCTGTGTGCGGGCGGCTTCGAGCAACGTGCGGCGGATGCCCTCCGCATCGTAGCCGCAGAGCGCTTTCAGTTCGGCCACCGTACCCTGGTGGATGAAGCGGTCGGGAATACCCAGCCGGATGACGTGCGTGGCGTAGTCGTTGTCCGCAAGGAACTCGGCGACGGCGCTGCCTGCCCCGCCTTCGGTAGTGCCGTCCTCAACGGTGATAATAGTGTGGAAGCGGCGGGCAAGGTCGTGCAGCAACTCCTCGTCGAGCGGCTTGACAAAGCGCAGGTTGGCCACCTCGGCCGAAATGCCTTCCGCGGCGGCCTGTTCGGCTGCCGTCAGGACATCCTGCAGGGTGGTGCCTACGGCGATTACGGCAATGTCGGTACCATGGCGGCGGATCTCGCCTTTGCCTACGGGCAGGATGCGGGGTGCCTGGTGCCAGTCGGCGCCGATGCCGCGGCCACGCGGGTAGCGGATCACGAACGGACGGGCGGCCTGCAGCGCCGTGTACATCAGGTTGCGCAGTTCGGCTTCGTCAGCCGGTGCGGCGACCGTCATGTCGGGTACCGAGCGCATGAAGGCCAGGTCGAATACGCCGTGGTGGGTCACGCCGTCCTCACCGACGAGGCCTGCCCTGTCGAGGCAGAAGATGACGGGCAGTTGCTGGATGGCCACGTCGTGGATCATGTTGTCGTAGGCGCGCTGCATGAAGGTCGAGTAGATGCAGCAGAAGGGAATCAGCCCTCCGGCGGCCAGTCCGGCCGAGAAGGTGACGGCATGCCCTTCGGCGATGCCTACGTCGAAGCAGCGGTCGGGCAACTCCTTCTGGAGAATGTCCATCGAACTGCCGGTCAGCATGGCGGGCGTGACGCCCACGATGCGCGGGTCCTGTCGGGCCAGCTCCAGCAGCGTATGGCCGAAGACATCCTGATAGCGGGCGTGCTGCGGGTCGGACGTCGAGAGGCGCTGTCCCGTGGCGGGGTCGAACTTGCCCGGCGCGTGCCATACGGGCGAGTTGCTTTCGGCCGGTTTGTAGCCTTTGCCTTTCTGGGTGATGACATGCAGCAGTTTGGGGCCGGGAATGCGGCGCATGTCGCTGAAAACGCGGATCAGCGACTGCAGGTCGTGGCCGTCCACCGGCCCGAAGTAGCGGAAGTTGAGGCTCTCGAACAGGTTGCTCTGGCGCAGGATGCCCTGCTTGACGAGGTTGCCGAAGTTCTGGATCTCGCGGCGCAGGCGGGGAACCCCCGACATGGCGTTCCAGATCTTGTTCTTGAGCTTGTTGTAGTGCCGCGACGTGGTGATGTCGAGCAGGTATTCGGTGAGCGCACCCACGTTGGGGCTGATCGACATGTGGTTGTCGTTGAGGATGACGAGCATGTCGGCATTCGAGGCGCCGGCGTTGTTGAGACCCTCGTAGGCCAGGCCGCCCGTCAGGGCGCCGTCGCCGATCACCGCGATCACGTTGCGGTGGATGCCCTGCAGCTTGTTGGCCTGGGCGATACCCAGTGCCGCCGAGATCGACACCGAGGCGTGGCCGGCGCCGAATGCGTCGTAGGGACTTTCGGACATGCGCGGAAACCCGCTGATGCCGTTCAGCTTGCGGTTCGTGTGGAAAGCCTCGCGGCGGCCGGTCAGGATCTTGTGGGCATAGGCCTGGTGACCCACGTCCCAGATGATCTTGTCTTCCGGTGTGTCGTACACGTAATGCAGCGCCATGGCCAGCTCGACGGCTCCCAGACTCGACCCCAGATGGCCGGGATTGACACTCAGCTCCGAAACCATGAAGTCGCGCAGTTCGCGTGCCAGCACTTCGAGTTCGGGCAGCGAGAGCTTGCGCAGGTCGGCCGGCGATTCGATACGATCGAGGTAGGTGTAGGGGGTTGCTGACATGATATGATCCGTATGATTATGCAAAGATACCCAATAATCGTTAGTTCCGAGAAAAAATCGTATCTTCGTGTCGAATATGATCGGAAACAATCGGAAAATGAAATACAAACGCGTACTACTCAAACTGAGCGGAGAATCATTGGCCGGAGACGGCGAATACGGCCTGTCGGCCGAGGTACTGAAATCCTATGCGGCTCAGATTAAAACCGTTGTCGAGGCCGGCGTGCAGGTCGGCATCGTGATCGGCGGCGGCAACATCTTCCGCGGCATGCAGGGCATAGACAAAGGTTTCGACCGTGTCAAGGGCGACCAGATGGGCATGCTGGCGACCGTCATCAATTCGCTGGCGCTCGAATCGGCGCTGCGGGGCGAAGGCGTGCGCGCCAAGGTGCTGACCTCGATCTGCATGGAGCCGGTGGGCGAATATTATTCCAAGGACAAGGCGCTGGACTACCTCCAGCGCGGCTGGGTGGTCATCATCGGCGGCGGCACCTCCAACCCGTACTTTACGACCGACAGTGCGTCGGCGCTGCGTGCCATCGAGATCGAGGCCGACGTGCTGCTGAAGGGAACGCGCGTGGACGGCATCTATGACTCCGATCCGGAGAAGAATCCCGATGCGGTGAAGTTCGACGCCATTTCGTTCGACGAGATCTACCGCAGGGGATTGAAGATCATGGACCTGACGGCCTTTACGCTGTGCCGCGAGAACGGCATGCCGATTGTCGTGTTCGATATGGACACCGAGGGCAACCTGCAGCGGGTCGTAGGCGGCGAGCAGATCGGCACGCTGGTGCGCATGTAACCAAAGGGGGCGGGAACGGCACGTCCGGTTCCGCGTCGAAATAAAAAACGAATGGAGTTATGAAGAGAATATTCTCGCTGATGTTCGCGGCGCTGTTCTGCTGCGGCATCGCAAGCGCCCAGAGCGACGTCGATGCGGCGACACGGTTGAAGGAAGGCATGGAAGTGCCGGCATTTTCGGTCAAGATGCTCGACGGAAGCACCGTGCAGATGGCCGAGTTGAAAGGCAAGGTGGTATTGGTCAATTTCTGGGCGACGTGGTGTCCTCCGTGCCGGAAGGAGATTGCCCGTCTGCAGCAGGATGTCGTGGAGCGCTTTGCCGGTCATGAGGATTTCGTCCTGCTTCCCATCGCGATCGACGATACGGAGAGGGCGGTGAAGGATTTTGTGGCCCGCAACGGCTACACGTTCCCGGTGGCTTTCGACGGCGGGCAGAAGATCTATAAAATGTTTGCCGAGAAGTATGTCCCGCGCAACTTCGTGGTCGGGCGCGACGGCCGGATCGCTTTCTATACGGTGGGTTATACGCCGGAGGAGTTCGATGAGATGATTCGGGGCATCGAAGCCCTGCTCAAATAGATTCAGTAATTTAAGCCAGATAAAATCAAACGTTTATGACAGAAGAAGGAAACTTGATATTGGAAATCGCTGCCGAGAAGATGGCCAAGGCTGTCGAGCATCTGAACGAGGCACTGCTCGGCATCCGTGCCGGCAAGGCCAGCCCGAACGTGCTGAAAGGCGTGATGGTCGATTATTACGGATCGCAGACGCCTGTGACGCAGGTGGCCAGCGTGACGGTACCCGATGCGAAGACGATTCTGATCCAGCCCTGGGAAAAGAACCTGATCCCCGCCATTGAGAAGGCTATTCTCGTTGCCAATATCGGACTTACCCCGTCCAATAACGGCGAACATATCAGGCTGTCCATTCCTGCGCTGACCGAGGATCGCCGCCGCGAACTGGTGAAGCAGGTCAAGGGCGAAGGCGAGACGGCGCGCGTCAGTGTGCGCAATGCCCGTCGCGAGGCTGTCGATGCGTTCAAGAGCGCGCAGAAGAACGGCATGCCCGAGGATATGGCCAAGGACGGCGAGAATGAAGCCCAGAAACTGACCGACCGGTACAGCAAACAGATTGAGGATGCGCTGGCCGAGAAGGAGAAGGAGATCATGACCGTCTGACATACGCCATGTTGCATACCGGACGGGAGGGTGCGGCACATCGGCCGCAGCCTCCCGTCCGGTTTGTTGTGGCGGGGCTGAACTGGCCTGGCCTGGCCTGGCCTGGGCAAGGCGGGGCTGGATAGGACAGGACAGGATAAGGCTGGACAGACAGTACAGACAGTACAGACAGGGCGTCCGCCGCGATCCGACCTGCCGTAATCCGGAACTGCTGCCGCGCGGCGGCGGGGCGTTGCGCCGGGCGGGGAGAGAAGAAAACGGAAAAGGGCTGCGGGATGTGCATCCATCCCCGCAGCCCTTTTCGGTAAGTCGTGCCGCCGTCAGGCCTCTTTGGCGTCGGAGGCGCCGAATTCCATCAGGTAGACTTTGATGAAGTCGTCGATCTCGCCGTCCATGACCCGCTCCACGTCGGAGGTCTGGTGGCCGGTGCGGTGGTCCTTCACGCGGCGGTCGTCGAAGACGTAGCTGCGGATCTGCGATCCCCATTCGATCTTCTTCTTCTGCCCTTCGAGCTGGGCCTGCAGCGCCTGCCGCTTGTCCAGTTCGCGCTGATAGAGTTTCGACCGCAGGATGCGCATGGCATTCTCGCGGTTCATCAGCTGCGAGCGGGTCTCGGTGTTCTCGATCAGGAACTCGATCGCCTCGCCCGTGTCGGGGTCCTTGGAGCTGTACCGCAGCCGCACGCCCGTCTCCACCTTGTTGACGTTCTGTCCGCCTGCGCCGCTGCTCCGGTAGGTGTCCCACTCGATGTCGGCCGGATTGATGTTGATCTCGATCGTGTCGTCCACGGCCGGCGAGACGAAGACCGACGCGAAGGTGGTCTGCCGTTTGTTGTTGGCGTTGAAGGGCGACAAACGCACCATGCGGTGGACGCCGTTCTCGCTCTTGAGAAAGCCGTAGGCGTAGTCGCCCTCGAATTCGAGGGTGGCTGACTTGACGCCCACCTCCTCGCCCGCCTGCATGTCGGCGACGCGCACCTTGTAGCCGTTGCGCTCGCCCCAGCGGGTGTACATGCGCAGCAGCATCGACGCCCAGTCGAGGCTCTCGGTGCCGCCTGCGCCGGAGTTGATGTCCATGATGGCTCCCATCTTGTCCTCCTCGCCGCGCAGCATGTTGCGCATCTCCAGCGCCTCGATCTTCTCGACCGTCTCGGCATAGAGGGCGTCCAGCTCCTCTTCCGTCGCTCCGCCTTCGCGCACGAAGTCGGGCATCAGGTCGAGGTCGTCGCACAGGCGGCAGATGGCGTTGTAGTCGTCGATCCAGCTCTTGATGCCGGCAACCTTCTTGAGCTGCTTTTCGGCCTCCTCCGGCCTGTCCCAGAAGTCGGGAGCCAGCGTCTTGCCCTGTTCCTCGTCCAGTTCGATGAGTTTGTCCTCGATGGCCAGATGGCGGTGCAGGGCCTCGCGCCTGCGGTTCAGTTCTTTGATCTGTTCGGTGGTAATCATGCCGTGTGGGTTAGCCTGCTACGGAGCATTCGATGCCGAGTGCGCGGACGCGTTCGGCGATTTTGTTCAGTTCCTCGACCGACACCTTGTGCAGGTCGGGGGCGGGGGTGTCGCGATCGACCGTGTAGATCATTACCTGACGCGGACGTATCTCCTCGATCAGGCGCAGCCAGGCCGATACCTCCTTTTCGGTGGTATTGTCTACGGTGCGCCCGTTGTAGGAACCCCGCAGGAACATGGTCTGGACGATCAGCGTGCCGTCGAACAGCTTCATGTACTCGACCGTCTCGGCCACGCTGTATGCTCCCAGCGGTTCGTCGATCTGACGCACCGTCTCGTCGAAAGCCGAGTCGAGCTTCACGATGTTGTTGTCCACGCGGCTCAGGGCGCGGCGCACGCTCTCCTTGCGGATCATCGTGCCGTTGGTCAGCACGGAGACCTTTGCCTGCGGGGCGTGCTGGTCGCGGATGCGGATCACGTCGTCGATGATCGCCTCGAAATCGGGGTGCATGGTCGGTTCGCCGTTGCCGGCAAACGTAATGACGTCGGGAGGGGTGCCGGCGGCAGCCATCTCCTCCAGTTTCTGAGCCAGCAGCCGGGCGACGTCTTCGCGGCTGTTGAAGCGGGCCGAGCTGCCTTTCTCCGTCCAGCCGCATTCGCAATAGATGCAGTCGAACGTGCAGCGCTTGTTCTCCAGCGGCAGCAGATTCACGCCGAGCGACAGCCCCAGGCGCCGGCTGTGGATCGGGCCGAAGATGATATCGTGGTAAAGTTTCGTAGCCATTTCCTGTCTGATTTCGGAAATCGATGATGATTCTACAAAATTACGAATTTATCGGTTATGGCATGCATTCCGGACAGGGTGTCCCGCAGAAAAAAGAAAGCGGCCGAACCGTTCGGCCGCTTTCGTGACGGATGGATTCGGAGTTTACCGGGTGCCGAGGTTGGCTTCGACGTATTCACGCAGCGTACCCTCTTTCTGCATCTTTTTGTACCGCTCCAGATCACGGATGCGGCCCAGTTTCTCCTTGTTGATGTCGTAGAAGCGGATGCAGCCTTCGACGGCACTCAGGGCGCCGGTCACCTTGTCGGCGTGGGAGGTGCCTTTGGGAACGACGCTGTTCGTGTTGATCTTGCCTTCGGCGGCTTTCTCACGAATCAGACCGGCCATGTAGCTGGCGCAATAAACGGTGGCCATGTCGGTCTGCTGCTCCTCCGACGAGATGTCGTCCAGGAACTCCATCAGATTCGTGTCGAAGTTGATCTGGATGCTCGGCGATACCTGCATCCACATCATCACGAACTGGGTGACGGCCATACGGGGGTATTGCATTTCGGGAGTCAGCGGGGTGGTGATGAGCCACTCGGCGCAGTTGAGGATGTTCTGTTCGTACTGGTAGGACTGATTGGGGTCAGTATCCATGTAGTTTTCGGGGATCAGCGCATCCTGCGCCATCGCCGGCAGTCCCATGCACAGCAGCATGAGCGAAGTGATAAAACGTTTCATGAAAAAAATAGTTTAAGTAATAATGTTTGTAGTCAGGTGGTTACAGCCGTTTCAGCGCCTGGCGGATGATCTCCTCCACGCCGAGCGAGGGGGTCTCCTTCAGCAGCGCCTTGACGGTCTTTTCCGACGCGGCCTTGCCGAAGCCCAGCATGACCAGCGCCGCGACGGCCTCCTCCAGGTTCTCTTCGTTCGGCAGTACCGCCGCTGCGGAGGGGGCGGCCTCCGGCGAGGCGATGCCGTTGAATACGGCGGTCTTGTCCTTCAGCTCAACGATGATCTTCTGGGCGGTTTTCAGGCCGAGACCCTTGACGTTCTTGAGCAGTACGGCGTTCTCGGTCGTGATGATGTTGGCCAGTTCGGAAGGCGAGTAGGTCGAGAGGATCATGCGGGCCGTGTTGCCGCCCACGCCCGATACGCTGATGAGCAGTCGGAAGATCTCCCGTTCGGCCTTCGTGGCGAATCCGTACAGCACCTGTGCGTCTTCCCGCACGGCGAAGTGGGTGTAGATGCGCGCCCGCTCGAGCGGTTCCAGTTCGGCATAGGTTTGGAGCGAGATGGTGAGGTAGTAGCCTACGCCGCCCGCTTCCACGACAGCGTAGGCGGGAGTCAGTTCCGCGATGTCGCCTTGTATGTATTCGTACATCGTTCTGAATTTACGGGAAAGGTCGTACAAACATAAGAAAAAAACGATATATTTGCTCTCTCTAAATATACAAAGGATCATTTCACCATGAAAAAATTGTTTGTTGCGGCAGCCGTCCTGATGGCTTTCACCGCGTGTCAGAACCGCCAGCAGGGAACCGAAGCCGTTACCGTGGAAACCGAAACCACCGAAACGTTGCAGTCGGGAACGGCAAATGCCGTGGCATACGTTCAGATTGATTCGCTGATGCTCGACTACAAGCTGGCCGAGGAGCTTCGCAATACGTTCCAGGCCAAAGCCAACAAGGCCGATCGGGAGTTCAATGCCAAATACCAGAAGTTCGAGAAGGACATGATGGATGCGCAGGACAAGATCCAGAAGGGGCTGGTGACCCGCGCGACGGCCGAGCAGATGCAGCAGCAGCTCATGCAGCAGCAGCAGGAGTTGATGGAGACCCGCGACCGCATGATGGGCGAGCTGGCCGAGGAGGAGCAGGTGATGAACAACCGTATCTATTTTGCGGTGACCGATTATCTGAAGGAATACAACGCCGATCACAAATACGCCATGATTATCAGCACGACCTCGGCAGGCGGTCCCGTGCTGAATGCCGATCCGGCACTGGACATCACCAAAGAGGTGGTTGCAGAACTGAACAAGCGCTACGAGGCGGAGAACGCAGGCAAATAGCCCTGTCCCCTGGTTGGAATCGAGCGGCGGAATATGGTTATTCCGCCGTATTCGTTTGTGGGCGAAGCCGCTTCCGGAGAAAATGGAGCGGGAGGCGCTTCCGGCTGCGAGAATATGAAACTTTCTTCCTACCTTTGTATAAAGTGCCGCTTCCATGAGGGGGCGGTACGGATGGAAAACGAATTAGCATAGACAGATGATGACAGACGATCAGAAACCCATCTCTCCGCGAGAAGGAACCGGTGACGGAAATGGAGTCGATCAGAACGGACATGCCCGACGGGCGCAAAACGGCGAGGAGGCCAAAGAACGTTTCTTCGACGGTGCCAAACGGGTGTGGTCGGTCGTGTGGAGTCATTTGCGGAAGTATGTTTCCGTGCCTTTTGTCGTGATGTTGTTGTTGTCCTCCGTTTTGTGGTACGCAAAAAAACTGGGACACACCTATCAGACCGAGGTGCCGATTATGGTCGATGTGGCCGGACGGCAGTTCGAGGTGAATTGCATCGTCGAGGGACAGGGGACGCGGCTTTTTGCCCGTCAGCATTACCGTTCCAGGCCGGTGGAACTGCGATGGAGCGATCTCGACGTGTCGCCGTCGGCACGTAATGACGGATGGGTGGTCATTTCGCCCTATTCGTTGCAGAATGCCATATCTTCCCGCAATACGGACATCAAGATTTTGTCCGTAGGCCCGATTCCCGAAATCGAATTATGAGTGCGGAAGCTCTCCGAATAGGTGTGACGGGCGGCATCGGCAGCGGCAAGAGCGTCGTGTGCCGGATGTTCGCCCTGCTGGGCGTACCCGTGTATGATTCCGATCGCGAGGCCAAGCGGCTGATGGGGGAGGACCTCCGGCTGCGGGAGGGCATCGTGACCCGTTTCGGCGCGGCATGCTATCGCGACGGCGTGCTGGATCGGGCCTATCTGGCCGGTCGGGTGTTCGGGGACGCACAGGCGCTGGCCGATCTGAATGCGTTGGTGCATCCGGTCGTGCGGCGCGACTTCCGGCAGTGGGCGGCGCGTCAGCAGGTTCCGTATGTGATCGTGGAGAGCGCCGTGCTGTTCGAGAGCGGCCTCGACCGTGATGTCGATCGGATCGTGACCGTCTCGGCGCCTGAGGAACTGCGGATCCGGCGGGCAGTCCGGCGGGACGGCAGTACGCCGGAGGCGGTGTCGCGCCGGGTGCGGGCGCAGCTGGGCGATGCCGAACGGGAGCGACGGGCGGACGCAGTGGTGCGGAATGACGACGTGCAGCCCGTATGGCCGCAGGTGCTGGCGCTCGACGGGCAGTTCCGTCGGGCGGACGGCGGAGAGTGATCGCTGCGGCTCGTGAAAAACGGACTTTATGGAAAATAAAACGATACAGGTAGGGCGCATGCGTCTCGATCTCGGCCGTCCGGCGGTGATGGCGATCGTGAACGTGACGCCCGATTCTTTTTTTGCGGACAGCCGGACGCCCGACGGGGAGGCGCTGCGGCGCCGGATCCGCCAGGTGGCTGCCGAAGGAGCCGATGTGATCGACGTGGGCGGCTATTCGTCGCGGCCGGGAGCCGACGACGTGTCGCCGGAGGAGGAGCTGCGGCGCGTGTCGCTGGCGCTGGCGATCATCCGTGAGGAGTTGCCCGACATGCCGGTGTCGATCGACACCTTCCGCGTCTCGGTGGCCGAAGGGGCGATGGCGCGCTACGGCACGTGCATCGTGAACGACATTGCGGCGGGCGAACTCGATCCGCAGATCATGGCGGTGGCGGCACGCTACGGAGCACCCTATATCGCCATGCACATGCGCGGTACGCCGACCGACATGCAGCGGCACACCGAATACGGGGACATCGTCGGCGAAGTGGCCGGCTATCTGGCCGGACGGCTCCGTGCGGCGCGCGGGGCGGGAATCCGCGACGTGATCCTCGATCCGGGATTCGGCTTTGCGAAGACCACGCCGCAGAACTACGAACTGCTCGGCGGGCTGGAGCGCATCGTGGCGCTGGGGGCGCCCGTGCTGGCCGGCGTGTCGCGCAAATCCATGATATACAAGGTGCTGGACGCGACGCCTGCCGAGTCGCTCAACGGTACGGTGGCGCTCGGCTGGGAGGCGCTGCGGCGCGGGGCGCGCATTTTGCGGGTCCACGACGTGGCACCGGCCGTTCAGGAAGTGAAACTGTTTGATTATTACTGCCGATATGGACGATTATAAGATGATCGAGGCGACCGACGTACACAAACGCTACGGTTCGCTGGAGGTGCTTAAGGGGGTTTCGCTGACCGTGCGGCGCGGCGAGGTGGTCTGCATCGTCGGGGCGAGCGGCGCCGGCAAGACGACCCTGCTGCAGATTCTCGGCACGCTCAGTGCGGCCGACAGCGGCCATGTGCGCATCGACGGCATCTTTACGGAGCGGCTGTCGGATCGCGAACTCTCCGACTTCCGCAACCGGCGGATCGGTTTCGTCTTTCAGTTCCATCATCTGCTGCCCGAATTTACGGCCTTCGAGAATGTCTGCCTGCCCGGATATATCGGCCGCCGCGATCGCGGCGAGGTGGAGGCGCATGCCCGTGAGCTGATCGCGATGCTGGGACTCGAACACCGTGCCGGCCACAAGCCGGCCGAACTGTCGGGCGGCGAACAGCAGCGGGTGGCCATCGCCAGGGCGCTGATCAATTCGCCCTCCGTGCTGCTGGCCGACGAACCTTCGGGCAACCTCGATTCGCGCAACAGGGAGGAGATCCACCGCCTCTTCTTCGAACTGCGCGACCGGCTGGGGCAGACGGTGGTGATCGTCACGCACGACGATTCGCTGGCCCGCATGAGCGACCGGCGGATCGTGATGAGCGACGGCTGCATCGTGGAGTAGCGGCCGGAGGCGTGATGAGACAAGATAGTGGCAAGAAGCGTCGTGGTTTGCAAACCAACAGCATGGCGGTATGACGGATGACGAACTCAAAGAACTGCTCGATGCGCTGTGGCTGCGCTATGAGGATGTGGCGTTCATCGGGGACGACCCCATCAGCGTGCCGCACCGCTTCACCGATCGGAACGACCGCGAGGTGGCCGGTTTTCTGGCCGCGACGATCGCCTGGGGCAACCGCCGCATGATCGTCAGCAACGGGCGCCGCATGATGGAGCTGATGGGCAATGTCCCGTATGAGTTCGTGATGGAGGCCAACGAGAGGGCGTTGGAGCGGCTGGATCGATTCGTTCACCGCACGTTCAACGGCCAGGATCTGACGGCTTTCGTGTGGGCGCTGCGCCGTCTGTGCCGGCAGTGGGGCAGTCTGGGCAACTTTTTCGAGACGCGCTATGGCGAGACGGGCGACATGCGGAGCGTGCTGGCCGACTTCCGGCGCGAATTTTTTGCCTGCGAGCATCCGGCCCGCTGCGAGAAGCATGTGGCGGCCATCGAACGCGGGGCATCGTGCAAACGGCTCAACATGTTCCTGCGCTGGATGGTGCGCGACAGCAGCCGCGGCGTCGATTTCGGCCTCTGGCGGCGGATTCCCCCGTCGGCGCTCTACCTGCCCCTGGATCTGCACAGCGGCCAGGTGGCGCGGGCATTGGGGCTGCTCGAGCGCCGGCAGAACGACTGGCGCGCCGTCGAGGAGGTGACGGCCGCCCTGAGGCGGTTCGATCCGGCCGACCCCGTGAAATATGATTTTGCACTTTTCGGCGCCGGCGTGAACGGCGCGATGACAAATGCCTAACAAACAAACCATGAGAAAATTTGGATGGATGACCGTCGGACTGGCTGCCCTGCTGGCTGCCTGCGGCGGAAACAGGACGAAGGCGGAATACTCTTCGCTGGAACGGATGAATCTGCGCGGCGCCGTGCAGGAGGTGGTGACCTACACCCGGCAGGCCGATGCGGAGACGTTGGACGTGAACAATGCCCCCGCTGCGGAGGACCGGAGTGGAAGGATGCTGTTCGACAAGGAGGGCAACATGGCCTCCTCGGAACAGTTCGAGCAGAACGTGCGGATCGCGTGGACGGAGTGTCGGTACGACGGCAGCCACCGGCTGAAGTCGATGACGGAGCAGTACGGATTCGGCGAGGCGAACTACCGGACCTACGAGTGGCACAATGCGACGGATTACCGGTGCGAGATCCGCAATGCGACGGGCGATCTGCTGTTCGAGGAGACGTTTGTCCGCGAGGGCGACCGCTCGGTGCGCAGGAGAGTCTCCTCCAAGGGAGCCGAAAGTACCTTCACGACGACCTACAGCGCGGGGGATCGCATCGACCGGCAGGAGAGCGTGACGTCCGCCGGTACGGTCGTCATCGAGTACCGCTACGGTGACGAGGGGGGCGACCCGATCGAGCAGCAGGTGTTTACCGACGGCGAGCCGGTGGCACATCTGTTCATGACCTACGAGACGTTCGACGGGGAGGGCAACTGGACGCGGTGCGTCATCGCTTCGGAGAACGAAGCCGGACAGCAGATGCCGGTGTCCGTGATGGATCGGGCGATTACCTATTACCGTTAGACGGCCGGCTGCGGGTTATGGGCAGGAACAACGGATTCCGGTTCAAGCGGTTTGCGATCGAGCAGTCCGAGGCCACGATGAAGGTGGGAACGGACGGCGTGCTGCTCGGCGCCTGGGCGCGTGTCGAACCCTCCTTCCGCCGTTATCTCGACGTGGGGACGGGGACAGGGGTGATCGCGCTGATGCTCGCCCAGCGGACGGAGCGTTTCGGCGGCGTGCATGTCGATGCCGTCGAGGTGGACGGGGCGAGTGCGCGCCAGGCCGCACAGAATGCGGCCTCTTCGCCGTGGCGCGATGCGGTGTCGGTTGTCTGTGCCGATGTACGCACCTTTGCGGCGCCGGCCGGTTATGACCACATCGTGGCCAATCCGCCCTGGTTCGTGGAGTCGCTGCACTGCCCGTCACCGGAGCGCACGCGGGCGCGCCATGCCGATCTGCTGCCTTTCGACGAACTGATCCGTGCCGTGCGGCGCCTGCTGACCGGTCGGGGGGGGTTCTCGGTGGTGCTGCCGGCCGACGGCCACGAGCGTTTTGTGGCCGAGGCGGTGCGTCAGGGACTGTCGCTGGCGCGGCGCACGACCGTCTTTTCGCTGCCCGACCTGCCGCCCAAACGGGTGCTGCTCGAATTGGCGGCGGAGGATGTCGTCCGGCCGCAGGAAGAGCGGCTGCTGATCGAAACCGGTCGGGCGGCGGGCGACTATACGGACGAATATCGGCGGCTGACCGGCGATTTCTACCTGAAGTTTTGAGCCAGGAGAGAGACATCGTCGGGTTAAAACCGTAACTTTGTAGGAAACGGAGGGATTCCCCGTGGGATCCGTTCGTGAGACGATGTGTGTCATAAAACAGGATACATGATGAAAAACATGATGAAAATACAACTGGCAGCTTGTGCGGCTGTGCTGTTGGCCGGAACCGCTTCGGCGCAGAATCTGAAGCTGATGCCCGTCGGCGAGACGGTGCGTACCGGCGGCGAACGTGTCTATGTCATTCCCTCCACGGCGCTGGAGGTGGAACTGACGGTGCAGAAGGAGACGGTGCAGACCGGTCCCTATGCCCGTTTTGCCCAGAAATACTTCGGCGTGATCGCGCCGCTGGCCGACAAGGAGAACTATACGATCGTGGACGCTGCGGTGCGGGTGGCGGATGCCGGCCGTCCGGAGGCGCGCCGCGAACCGGCTCCGATGGAGCGTCCCCGTCCGCAGGAGGTGCGTGAACCCATTTCGCGCGTGCAGCCCGACCGGATGAGCATGGAGAACATGTCGCTCGAAAGCGCTGCCCAGAAGGCCGCCGAGGCGATCTATTACATGCGTACCCGCCGTGCCGAACTGGTGCTGGGCGACTATGCCGAGACGGTGTACGGCGAGGGTCTGAAGACGGCCGTCGAGCGGATCGACCGTATGGAGCGCGAATACCTGGAACTGTTCTTCGGTACGCAGCGTACGGAGACCTACAAGGTGCGTTTCCGCATCGTGCCGGATGCCGCAACGACGACTTCGGTGGTGTGCCGCTTCCGCACGGATGCGGGTGTGCTGCCGACCGACGACCTCTCCGGCGATCCCGTGTTGCTGGAGTGCCGTCCCCAGGGCGTGGCTGCCAGAGCCTATCCGGCCGATCCGAAAGCCGGTAAGATCAAGGGCGGACGCGAGTATGCCGTACCCGATCTGACCGAGTGCCGCGTGTCGTACGGACGCGAGGTGCTGTGCAGCGTCGTGGAGCCGATCTATCAGTACGGCGTGAAAACGGTGGTCGCACCGGAAGACAGGGGATTCTGATGATGGGTGAGCGGAGCAATGCGGAGAAGATGGCCGCCTACATGCGGCTCATCAAGCGTGAGATCAACGGCGCCGTGTCGGAAAGCATGGAGAGCCGCGGCATCCACTATCCCTGCAACTGGGGCGTGAGCCTGCATGTCGTGCGCCGGGCGGCCGCTTCGTTCGCACCCGATCATGCGTTTGCCCGGTTCCTGTGCGGTCAGCAGTTGCGCGAACTGCGCCTGGCATCGTATGCGATTGCCGATCCGCAGGCCGTGACGGCCGGGGAGCTCGACTTCTGGGGCGGGAGCGTAACCAATGTGGAGCTGGCCGAGAATCTGGCTTTCTCGCTGCTCTCGCGAACCGGTCTGGCCGGTACGGTCATGGAGCGCTGGGGAACGGACCAGGCACCCGAACTGTTGCGCTACTGCGCCTTGCTGACGGCGGCCCGCGCCAAGGAGCGCCTGACACCGTCCGAACGGAGCCTCGCCGCCGCGCAGGCATCCCGCTTTGCGGAAGAGGGCAATCCGGCCTGGATCCGCCAGGCGGCGGGCAATCTGCTGGAGGCGCTCTCCGACGCCGAGTGATCCGGAACTGGACAAACGACTTTTTTCGGTCGGAATGCAAAATAAAACGGGGATCGCAGCAGTGCGGCCTCGTTTTTGCTGTATGGAAAATTATGAAAACACTTAAATGCGAGTTTATGAAAAGAAACGTATGGTTTTTATTGGGATTGGCCGGTGCGCTTGTTGCAGGCGGCGGCCGGTCCGAGGCTTGTACCGGCATCACCCTGCAGGCCAAGGACGGCAGTTGGGTCGTGGCCCGTACGATCGAGTGGGGCGGCAGTAACCTGAACAGCCGGTATGTGATCGTGCCGCGCGGCTATGCCCAGCATGCGCTGCTGCCGAACGGCACGCAGGGAATGCAGTTCACGGCCCGTTACGGTTATGTGGGCTTTGCCGTTGAACAGGATCAGTTCGTGGCCGAGGGGTTGAACGAGGCGGGACTCTCCGCCGGCCTGTTCTATTTCCCCGGATACGGCCAGTATGAGCCGTTCGAGGAGGCGTCGGCCGACCGTTCGATTGCTGACCTGCAGCTGGTACCCTGGCTGCTCGGCAACTGTGCGACGGTGGAGGAGGCTGTCGAGGCCATCAAGCAGATCCGCGTGGTGGCGATCGATCCGCGCGCATCGACCGTGCATTGGCGGATTGCCGACCGTTCGGGACGTCAGGTCGTCCTCGAAATTGTGGGTGGCGAACCCCACTTCTATGAGAACGAACTCGGCGTGCTGACCAATTCGCCCGGCTTCGAGTGGCAGATGACCAATCTGAACAACTATGTCAATCTGGCGGCGGGCAGTGCGGCAGCCCATAAGTTCGGCGCCGCACAGCTGGCTCCGTTCGGCGCGGGCAGCGGATTCCTCGGCCTGCCGGGCGACGTGACCCCTCCGTCCCGCTTCGTGCGCGCCGCATTCTACAAGGCGACCGCCCCGCAATACCAGACCGGTGCGGAGACTGTCGTGGAGTGCTTCCAGATTCTCAACAACTTCGACATTCCGATCGGCATCGAGTTCGGTGCCGGCGAGACGGTGACCGATATTCCCAGTGCGACGCAGTGGACGTCGGCTACCGACATCACCAACGGCATGATCTATTACCGCTCCATGTACAACAGCGCGATACGTTGCTTCGATCTGAACAAGATCCGGTTCGACCGCGTCAAGTATCAGGTGGCGCCGCTGGATGAAGTGACGCAGCAGCCGATCGTCGAGGTGCGTGTAAAGTGACAGAGTCTGCCGGCCTCTGCCGGCGGCGCGTGTGTGCGGCTTCCGTTTCCGGAGGCCGCACATGTTGTTTCGGCGGCCGCCGGACAAAGCAAAGCGGGGCAGGATCGTTGCGATCCTGCCCCGCCTGTTGGGGAGGGGGGTGGCTATCCGACAACCGTCCGGTCGCGGACGATGCGTTCCAGTTCGTCGGCGGAACGCGCTCCGCTTTCGCGCCACAGCAGTTCGCCCTGACGGAACAGCATCAGCGTCGGGACGCTCCGGACTCCGTAGCGAGCCACCAGGGCGGCATTGTGCGGATTGTCGATGTCGATCTTGATGATCCGCAGCGCGCCGCCCAGTCGTTGCTTCAGCGTGTCGAGGGCGGGCGCCGTCATCCGGCACGGTGCGCACCACGTGGCGAAGAAATCGACCAGTACGGGGGTTGCGTCACCGATCAGACGCTGGAAACTGCCGGTTGCCTTTTCGTGTTTCATCATGCTGGCGAATTGTCGATCAGATGTCTTTGGCCTCTTTCAGGAACTCCTGCAGCTTGTGTACCATGTCGGGCGAACCCACATAGAACGGCACGCGCTGGTGGATGGTCTCCGGCTGCAGGTCAAGCGTGCGGCGGCTGTCCGAGAAGGCGGCTCCTCCGGCCTGCTCGGCGATGAAGGCGATCGGGTTGCATTCGTACAGCAGGCGGAGTTTGCCGTTCGGATGGCTGTCCGTCGGCGGATAGATGAAGACGCCGCCCTTGAGCATGTTGCGGTGGAAGTCGGCGACCAGCGAACCGATGTAACGCGACGTGTAGGGGCGTTTGGTTGCCGGATCCTTCTCCTGGCAGTGTTTGATGTAGCGTTTGACCCCCTGCGGGAACTTCTCGTAGTAGCCTTCGTTGATCGAGTAGATCTTGCCGCTCGCCGGTGTCTTGATGTTGGGGTGGGAGAGGCAGAACTCGCCGATCGAAGGGTCGAGCGTAAAGCCATTCACGCCGTTGCCCGCCGTATAGACCAGCACGGTCGAAGAGCCGTAGATAATGTAGCCGGCCGCCACCATTTCGGTGCCTTTCTGGAGGAAGTCCTCGCGCGTGGCCGGCGTGCCGATGGGCGATTTGCGGCGGTAGATCGAGAAGATCGTTCCTACCGAAACGTTCACGTCGATGTTGGACGAACCGTCCAGCGGATCCATGCAGACGATGTACTTGGCGTTGCTGCACAATCCTTCGTGGAAAGTTGCCGGATCCTCGTTCTCCTCGGAAGCGATGCCGCAGCATTCACCGCTGGCCTGCAGCTCCTTCATGAAGGTCTCGTTGGCATAGATGTCGAGCTTCTGCTGCTCCTCGCCCTGCACGTTTTCGCTGCCGGCCTTGCCGAGAATGTCGATCAGTCCGGCCTTGTTGACCTCGCGATTCACTTTCTTGGCTGCGATGCCGATATGGTGGAGCAGTCGGGAGAAGTTGCCGCCCGCCGTCGGATAATCCGTCTGTTGTTGCTGGATGATGAACTCATTTAAAGCGATTCCCTTTTGCATAGTCGTTTCCGGATATGGTTTTTAGTATGAATTTATTAACAAATATAATTGTCAGGCTTCGAAAAAACAAATAAATCGTGCCGATAAGTGGGCGATCCGGCGGCGGGGTGCAGGGCGGCTCCGGCGGGGAGGCGACCCTGCCGGATGCGGCGAATCGGAGGGGTGGAGCCTTGCGTTTGGCGCGGGTTTTCGTATCTTTGTCCGCAGAGGCGGTACGCCTCGCAGAGATTCCATGAAAATATCGTCGGCAACATTCGCTTTCAGCAGCGGCAAACTGTCCCAGATTCCGGACGACGGTCTGCCGGAATTTGCGTTTATCGGGCGCAGCAACGTCGGCAAGTCGTCGCTCATCAACATGCTGACCGACAACGGCGCCCTGGCCAAGGTGTCGGCCACGCCCGGCAAGACGAAGCTGATCAACCATTTCCTGATCAACCGCCAGTGGTATCTGGTCGATCTGCCCGGATACGGCTATGCCAAGACCTCCAAGAGCGACCGGCAGGAGTTCGGCCGGCTCATCACCGACTATGTACTCAAGGCGCGCAAGCTGTGGTTCCTGTTCGTGCTGGTCGATTCGCGCCACGCCCCGATGAAGATCGACCTCGACTTCATGCGCCTGCTGGGGCGCGAAGGGGTGCCGTTCGGCATCGTCTTTACCAAGTGCGACAAGCAGTCGGCCGGTCAGACGGAGGAGAACATCCGCGCCTATGAGCGGACCCTGGCGCAGGAGTGGGAGGAATTGCCTCCCCGCTTCCGCTCGTCGTCGGTCAAAAAGCAGGGACGCGATGCGATTCTCGGTTTCATCGATGGCTGTTTGGATGACCGGACGGGCGAATAAACGGTTTTTCAATAAAATCGGAACAAAAATGTAGTATCGTTTCGTGGAATCGCTTACCTTTGTGTCGGTAACACACTTAAACCAAATCCCGAAAAATAATTACTATCCATGGCAACTCACAAACTGAAGATCTTCGCCGGAAGCGGTTCTCATGCTTTGGCCGAGAAGATCGCCAAGAGTTTCGGATGCGAATTGGGCGACCTGAAGGTAAGCCGGTTCAGTGACGGAGAATTCCAGCCTGCTTTCGAGGAGAGCATTCGCGGCTGCACGGTATTTATCGTTCAGTCCACGCCTCCCCCCGCAGATAACTTGATGGAGCTTCTGCTGATGATCGATGCCGCCAAACGTGCATCGGCATACAAGGTTATCGCCGTGATGCCTTATTTCGGATGGGCGCGTCAGGACCGCAAGGACCGTCCCCGCGTGTCGATCGGAGCCAAACTCGTCGCCAACCTGCTCGTGTCGGCCGGTGTGGACCGTATCATCACGATGGATCTGCACGCCGATCAGATTCAGGGATTTTTCGATGTGCCGGTGGATCACATCCACGCCAACCGCGTGTTCATCCCCTACATCGAGTCGCTCGGTCTGGACAACCTGTCGGTCGCAACGCCGGATATCGGCGGTGCAAAACGTGCGCACAGCTACGCTTCCTATCTGAACGCTCCGCTGGTCGTATGCCACAAGCATCGTGAGAAAGCCAACGAAGTTGCCAAGATGATCGCCATCGGCGAGGTGAAGGACCGCAACATCATCCTGCTCGACGACATGATCGATACGGGCGGCACGATCACCAAGGCTGCCAACATGTTCATGGAGCAGGGCGCACGCAGCGTACGTGCCATCGCCACGCACCCCGTACTGTCGGGCGCCGCTTACGAGAACCTGAACAACAGCATGCTCTCCGAGGTGATCCTGACCGATACGATCCCGTTGCGTGAGGACAAGGACACCTCCAAACTCACCGTGCTGAGTACGGCAGACGTATTTGCGGATGTCATCAGCCGTGTGTACAACTACAACGAGATCAGTTCGCAGTTCATCTTCTCGCACAAATAGCAGAAATTGCTCGAAGGGGCGTTGTGTTACGTTCCGGAACAGCATATTTACCCAAGGAGGCGGATTCGTTCCGCATCTTTCTTTGCCCGTGACGGACGGTCGGAGACTTGTTTTTGTCCGCAAAAAAAAGTATCTTTCCTTTCATCATCTGCAAACAGAAATTAGCCATGTTTCTGACGGTCACGCCCGATTTTTCGTTGCCTTTGGCGGATCCGGTTCTGAAGTTTCTCATCATCCTGGTGATTATTCTTGCATCGCCGCTGTTGCTGAACAAACTGAAGATCCCTCATCTGCTGGGGCTGATTATTGCCGGTGCCGTCATCGGACCCTATGGGTTCAACCTTATCACGCGCGACAGCAGCATCATCCTGTCGGGAACGGCAGGGCTGCTCTACATCATGTTCCTCGCGGGACTGGAGATCGACATGGGCGATTTCCGGCGCAACAGCACGAAGAGCCTCGTCTTCGGCCTCTACACTTTTCTGGTGCCGATGCTGCTGGGTACGGCCCTCTGTCTGTGGGTGTTCCGTTTCAGTCTGCTGTCGTCCGTGCTGCTGGCCAGCATGTTCGCCTCCCATACGCTGATCGCCTATCCGATCGTGAGCCGGCTGGGTATCGTGCGCGACAAGGCGGTGAGCATCGCCGTCGGAGGCACCATGATTACCGATACGCTGGCGCTGCTCGTGCTGACCATCATCGTCGGCATGGCCACCGGACAGACCGATCAGGCATTCTGGATCAGACTGGGAACCTCGGTGGTGCTGTTTGCCGCGATTGTCCTGTTCCTCTTTCCGCTGATTACCCGCTGGTTCTTCAAACGGGTGAATGACAGCATCTCGCAGTATGTCTTCGTGCTGATGATGGTCTTCCTGGGGGCGTTTCTCGCCCAGTTGGCCGGTATGGAGGCGATAATCGGCGCCTTCCTGGCCGGACTGGCACTCAACCGGTTCATCCCGCACTCCTCGCCGCTGATGAACCGCATCGAGTTTGTCGGCAATGCCCTTTTTATCCCGTTCTTCCTGCTGAGCGTCGGCATGCTGGTGGACTATCGGGCATTTACCAGCTGGGAGACAATCAAGGTGGGCAGCTGCATGATTGTGGTGGCGACGGCGGCCAAATATATCGCGGCATGGATGACCCAGAAGACTTTCCGCCTGTCGGTCGACCAGCGGCGCATCATATTCGGATTGAGCAATGCGCAGGCGGCCGCTACGCTGGCTGCCGTCATTGTGGGCTATAATGTGATTCTGGGAACCGATGCCGACGGCGAACCGATCCGGCTGCTGAACGAGAGTGTGCTGAACGGTACGATTCTGATGATTCTGGTCACCTGTGTGACGGCATCGTTCGCCGTGCAGCGCGGGGCGCACAACATTGCCGTGCGGGAGGAGTTCGACCGGAGCGAGGAACCGCAGACCGAACACATCCTGCTGTCGGTGAGCAACGAGGAGACGGCCGACGAACTGGTGAATCTCAGCCTGGCGCTCAAGTCGCCGCAGCACAAGGGCGGCCTGTATGCGCTGAAAGTCATCGAGAACCACAGTACGAACGATCAGGAATGGAAGCGTTCCCAGCGTATTCTGCAAACCGTAGTACGGACGGCCGCGGCTGCGGACAACGCCGTGGAGGATATTTTGCGCTACGACCTGAACATCTCGAATGCGATTGTCAGCGTTGCCAAGGAGAGAAACATTACCGACATGGTGGTCGGCATCAATCGGGCGAAGGACATCCAGCCCGATTCGTTGGGACGCATTCTGGAAAACCTGCTGGTGGAGAGCAGCGTAGGAACGTTTATCTACAACTCCGTGCAGCCGCTGGCCACCGTGAAGCGGCATGTGGTCGTCGTTCCGGAGTCGGCCGAGCGGGAAGCGGGATTCGTTCAGATGGTCAGTCGGTTGTGGAATGTCGTGCAGAATACGGGAACGCGTATCGTATTCAACGGATCGATGGAGACTCTCGGCGTGCTGAAGAAGCTGCTGGCCGGCAAGAAAGGCGAGATCGCCTATGTCCATTTCAGTGACTGGTCCGATTTCCGGCCGCTGCTGCGCCATGTCCGTTCGGGCGACATGGTGTGGGTCGTGCTGAGCCGGCGGGGCGGATTCTCCTATAATCCGATCATGGCGCGCGTGCCGCGTTATTTCAGCCGGCAGCGTCCGTTCAACAACCTTGTGCTGGTGTTCCCCGTACAGGTCGGCATCAACGAAGGCACCCGTTATCTGACCTGACGGCCGGCCGTTCGGCGAGCCGCCTCTGCGCCCTTGCGTTGTCGGCGCGCCGTCTCTTCATGCGGTGGGGGTATTGCTTCTTGCGTCGTCGGTGTCCAGCCCTTCATTCGGTGGGGGCATTCTCCCTGCGTTGTCGGTGTGCCGCTCTTCGTGCGGTATAGTTTTATTTTCTCTTGTGTCGGGGCGGAGTGCTGCGGGGATGGCGCTACCTGCCGGAGGGCTGTTTGCGTGATGCCGTTGCGTGTCCAGGCCGGAGCGCTGTCTTGCGTACAGGGAAAGGCTGTACGTGCAGCATGCCGTATAAGGCGGGCTGTTGCCGTGCAGGATGGCGGCGGAAGCGGGGCGGCGCAGGAAGCCTTGCGTCCGGTGAGTCGGTCATACGAAGGGACGACGGATGAAAGTGTCTGCCGGAAGCCGGATTCGGGCGGATGGCGCAGGGGACGCAAAAAAAACGGCCTTGCACCGTTGTGCAAGGCCTGTTTTGTGAATGCGGAGCCGGATTAGTTCTGCAGTTTAAAGGCTACCGGCAGCGTATATTTGAATCGCACGGGCTGGTCACGCTGACGTGCGGGTTCCCACTTCGGAGACATGGAAAGTACGCGGATAGCCTCGTCGGCGAGCGACGAATCGGGGCTGCGGAGTACTTTGATATTGGTGAGTCTGCCGTCTTTTTCAACGATGAATTCCAAAACGACCGTTCCCTGGATGTTGTTCTCCTGGGCGAGCTGCGGATAGGTCAGACGAGCCTGTACCCAGCTACGGAACGAGTTGAGGTCGCCGCCGCGGAAAGTAGGCTTCTGCTCGGCGATGATAACGAACGGTTCCTCCTCGATCTCCTCGGCCTCTACGGCGATCGGAGCGATGGCGATGTCTTCTTCCTCGAATTCCACGAAGCTGAATTCGGTGTTGATCTGCGTGTCGTTGCGTACCACGTTGAGGACGTCGGTAATCACGGCTACGGTCTGCTGCTGTACGGGAGCGGTCGGTTCGGGTTCTTTTTCCGTCGTGACGTCGATAACCTCCACGTCTTCTACGATGACGACGGGAGCGATCTCCTCTACTTTTTTCTCACGCTGGCTGACGCTGAACATGATGATGACGATCGCCAGGGCAACCACAAGGCCTATTTCCGTGAAAATGCCTTTCTTGTTCTCCAAGTCGGCTTTTTTACTTTTTTTGACTTCCATTATGTTTGAGTTGTTTTATTTTGTCAAAGCGAAGCATGATTTTTCCGAAAGCAAATATAAGAACAAAAATTTGTAAATAAGCATGGAGACAATGTTTTTTACCGATTCGGACAGGAAAGATTGTCGAAAGTATTGTATGAAGCGAGAAAAGCATTATCTTTGCATCGTCGAAAACGACAGACGGGGAATTAGCTCAGTTGGCTAGAGCGTTTGAATGGCATTCAAAAGGTCACCGGTTCGATTCCGGTATTCTCCACTCGGAAAGGCAGTTGGTTGCCGAAAGAGGAGGCCGTCCCTGATTGCGGGCGGCCTCGTTGTTTATATGCCGTTGCGGCATGCTCATTGGGTCGGAACGATGGAAAAGAAGGAAAAACTCTACGGAATGACGCTCGCCCGTCTGCAGCAGGTGGCGGCGGAGCTGGGGCTGCCGCGTTTTGCGGCGGGGCAGATCGCGGCATGGCTATATAAAAAAGGTGTCCGCGACATCGCTTCGATGACCAACCTGTCGCTGGCGGCTCGCGCGGCTCTGTCCGAACGCTACGAAGTGGGGCTGGCGGCTCCAGTCATGCTGGGCGAATCGAAGGACGGGACGAAAAAATATCTTTACCGTACCGACGCGGGGCATTATGTCGAGTCGGCCTACATTCCCGACGGCGACCGGGCCACGCTGTGCGTGTCGTCGCAGGCGGGCTGCCGCATGGGGTGCCGTTTCTGCGCGACAGGGCGCCAGGGGCTGCGCGGCAGCCTGACGGCGGGAGAGATTCTGAACCAGATCGCCTCCCTGCCCGAACGCGACCGGCTGACCAATGTCGTCTATATGGGTATGGGCGAACCGCTCGACAACCTCGACGAGGTGCTGCGGTCGCTGGAGGTGCTGACCTCCGACTGGGGCTACGGCTGGAGTCCGACCCGGATCACCGTTTCGACGGTGGGCGTGGTGCCGTCGCTGCGCCGTTTCCTGGAGGAGAGCAAGGTGCATCTGGCTGTCAGCCTGCATAATCCGTTCCCCGAACAGCGGGTCGAGATCATGCCGGCCGAGAAGGGATTCCCCATCCGCGAGGTGATCGCGCTGTTGAAGCAGTACGATTTCGGCGGCCAGCGGCGGGTAAGCTTCGAGTATATTGTCATGGCGGGGCTGAACGATTCGCCCGCCCACGTGAAGGAGCTGGCGCGCCTGCTGGACGGACTCAAGTGCCGCATCAACCTGATCCGGTTCCACAAGATTCCCGATTCGCCCTATTTCAGTCCCGACGACCGGCACATGGAGGCCTTCCGGGACGCACTCTCCCGCAAGGGCATCATCACGACGATCCGCGCCTCGCGCGGCGAGGATATTCAGGCGGCCTGCGGCCTGCTCTCCACCAAAGCGCTCGAAGAGGCGCGCGAGCAGGCCTGAACGGGAGCTGAGGACGGCGTCATGGCAGGCGGCCGTTGTCGTTCCATTCGCCGTAGAGGACGCCCTGCCGGGTGTTGTCCAGAAATTTTTGCAGGCGGCTGGCGAAAAGCGCCGGATCGCGCCGTTTGATCTGGATCGTGTTGATCCGCACTTTCTTATATAATTCGGGCAGGCGGAGAAAATTTTCCCATACCGTCGCGTCGGCCTGCAGGGCATGCAGGATGTCGGCGTCGATGACGAAGCCGGTGTCGGTCATGTCGGGCAGAACGGCCCGTCCGGCATCGGTCATCAGTCCGAGCCGCTCCAGCCGGCGGCATCGCGCCTTGTTCAGTTCGGACCATTGGCTGCGCGGGTTGCGCGGACAGAGACGCTGGGCGGTGACCTCGTCGGAGAGCCGTTTGGTGGTGCTGTCGATCCAGCCGAAGCACAGGGCCTCTTCCACCGCATCGACATACCAGAAGGTGCCGTCCTCGCAGGGGCGGCCGCGTTTGACCACGACCCAGCATTCGTGTTCCGTGGCGTGGTGGCGGGCGAGCCAGTCGCGTAATTCCGATCGCGATCGGGCGGGAAGCAGGTTGTGGATTTCCATGGTTGGGAGAATGTCGGGTGCAAAGTAAGCAAAAATCCGCCATACGTGTGGCGGCGGCCATGTCGGAGGCGGCAGGGTGCGGCGCAGCGGCAGGCGGCGTGGAGCGACTCGGATGCGGGGGCAAGTGGGTTCCGAGAGGCGTTGCCGACCAATGAGGTGGGGTTTTTTGTATCTTTGGACGTTATTTTTCAAGAGGAACAGCGTTATGTCCGATTCGATGCGCCGGTTGGCCGGCCAGACCGTGGTGTACGGCATCAGTACCGTGCTGGTCAAGTTGCTCAATTATGTCCTGACGCCCTACCTGACCCGTGTGCTGGGCGAGGCCGAGTACGGAGTGGTCACCCAGTTCTATGCGATCATCCCGCTCGCCCTGGTGTTGCTCACGATGGGACTGGAGTCGGGCTATTTCCGCTTTGCCGGAAAGGCTGCGACGGCCGCCGAGAAAAAGCGGGTGTTCGACACGGCCTGGGGCATGGTCGGCAGCGTGTCGGCGCTGTTCCTGCTGCTGGTCGTACTCTTCAACGGCTCGATCGCCCGCTGGATGGGCTATGCGGATCATCCGTCGTTCATCTGGATGACCGGAGCCATCATCGCCCTCGATGCCGTATCGGCCGTGCCGTTCGCCCGTCTGCGGGAGCAGGGGCGTGCCGGCCGGTATGTCGTGCTGCGGCTGGTGTCGGTGATCGTCAATCTGGTGGCATGTTTCTTCTTCTACGGCTGGCTGCCCCGGCTGGCCGCCTCGGGGATTTGCACCTGGGCCTACGATCCGGCCATGGGACCGGGCTATGTGCTGGTGGCCAACCTGATCGCCAGCGGCGTCACGCTGCTGTTGCTGCTGCCCTCCTGCGGAAGCCTTACGCCGCGCATCAGCCGGCCGCTCGCGGCGGCCATGCTCGCCTATTCGCTGCCCCTGCTGCTGAGCGGCATTGCCGGTACGGCCAACGAATTTATCGACCGGCAGATGCTGCTGTGGCTGCTGCCCGGTGACCGGATGGAGACGCTGGCGCAGCTCGGCATCTATGGCGCGGCGCTGAAGCTGGGCGTGGTGATGACCCTCTTTACGACCATGTACCGGCTGGCGGCCGAACCCTTCTTCCTGGCCGAATTCAAGGGGGACGACTTCCGGACGACGAACGCCGTCGCCATGAAATATTTTGTCATCGTCTCGATCCTGATCGTACTCTTCGTGGCATTCTATCGCGACCTGTTCGCCTGGGTGCTGATCGGACCGAAGCTGCGCGGCGGCGTGTGGATCTTGCCGCTGGTGCTGGTCTCCAACATGCTTTCGGGCATCGTGCTGAACCTTTCGTTTTGGTACAAGCAGACCGGCAAGACCATCTATGCGATTTGGGTGACGGGAACGGGACTGGTGTTTACCATCGTTTTCAATATCCTGCTCGTGCCGGCGCTCGGTTATGTCGGAGCGGCCGTGGCGCGGCTGCTGTGCGAATCGTCGATGGTGATACTCAGCTACCTGCTCAATCAGAAGTATTGCCCTGTGCCTTATGATCTGCGCGGCATCGGCATCTATGCGCTGCTGGGCGTGGCGCTGTACGGCATCGGCTGGCTGTGCGAACCGCTAACCGGCTGGCTGAGGTATTTGATTTATTTGCTGTTAGTCGTTATATTTGCTGGATATGCCGTACACCGCGAGCGGATCGATCTGCGCGGACTGGTGCGTTCGGCATTGCGCCGGCGCTGACAAACGGCGTGGCGGAAACAAGATTATCGCGATATGATCGTTAAAATCATAAACAGGTCGGCTTATCAGTTGCCGCATTACGAGACGCCGCTGGCCGCCGGCATGGATGTGCGTGCCAACATTACGGAGGAGCTGACGCTCGGCCCGTTGGAGCGGGCCATGGTGCCGACGGGACTGTCCGTCGAACTGCCTGCCGGCTACGAGATGCAGGTGCGCCCGCGCAGCGGACTGGCTGCCAAACACGGCGTGACGGTGCTGAATGCGCCCGGTACGGTCGATGCCGACTATCGGGGCGAGATTCGGGTGATCCTGGTCAATCTCTCCAACGAACCCTTTACGATCGGCCCGGGCGAGCGGATCGCCCAGCTGGTGGTGGCCCGTCACGAACATGTGGAGTGGCAGGCCGTGGAGGAACTCTCGGATACGCAGCGCGGCGCGGGCGGTTTCGGCTCGACGGGCCGGTGACGGACGGTGGCTGCGAACGGAAAGGAACGGAACGATGCGATTTGCGGATATTGTCGGACAGGACGAGGTGAAGGCCATGCTGCGGCGCGGCGTCGAGGAGGGGCGTGTGAGCCATGCCCAGCTCTTCGCGGGCGAGAGCGGCTATGGCGCGCTGCCGCTGGCATTGGCCTACGTGCAGTATCTGAACTGTGCCGACCGGCATGACGGCGACAGCTGCGGCGTTTGCCCCTCGTGTGTGAAGATGGCCGGACTGGTGCATCCCGACCTGCATTTCGTGCTGCCGACGAATGCGGTGAAGAGCGGGTCGCAGAAACCGCTGGGCGACACCTTTCTCCCGCAGTGGCGCGCGCTGGTGGCCGATACGGGCGGCTATTTCGACGAACGGATGTGGTACGAACGGATCGGACTGGACAACCAGCAGGGCGTGATCGCCAAGCGCGAGGCCGATGAGGTGATCCGCAAACTCTCCTTCAAGGCATTCGAAGCGCCGTACAAGACCGTGCTGATCTGGCTGCCGGAGAAGATGGGAGCCGAAGCGGCCAACGGGCTGCTGAAAATATTGGAGGAGCCGTGGGAACGCACGCTCTTCCTGCTGGTGTCGGTGACGCCCCAGCTGCTCCTGCCCACGATTCGTTCGCGGGTGCAGGAGGTGACCGTGCCGCCGGTCGATGCCGATGCGGCGGCGCAGTGGCTGATGGCCCGCGGGGCGGATGCCCGCAAGGCGGCCGGCATGGCGCGGCTGAGCGGCGGCGACCTGCTTGCCCTGCAGCGGTTGGCCGAGCAGAACGGCCAGGAGGGGGCCGACGAGGATTTCGACCGTTTTACGAGTCTGATGCGCTACTGCTACAACGACCGCCATCTGGAACTGTTCTCCTGGGCCGAGGCGGTGGCCGGCATCGGGCGCGAGGCGCAGAAAAGGTTCCTGCGCTATGCGGTCTCCCTGCTGCGCGAAAGCTACATGCTGTCGGCCGGAATGGAAAATATATCCTATCTTTGGGGGCCGGAGTTGGATTTCTGCCGGAAATTCGCTCCGTTCGTCGGCAACGACAACATCGAACCGCTCATAGAGGAGTGCCGGCTGGTGTTGTCGCATATTGTGCAGAACGGCAACGCCAAACTAGTGTTTACGCACTTCGCCCTGTCGGTGAGCAAGTTGATCGGGCAGCGGCAGGCCTGAGGCCGGTGTATGGAAACTGTCCATGCCTGCAGGCGATCGGTAAAAAACAAGAAAAGAAAAAGGAACGAACAATATGGCAAAAGCGATTTTGGTAATGGGCGGCAACATCGGCGACATGAAGCCGCGCCTGCGCCAAGCCCAACATCTGATCAATGACCGGATCGGCATCGTGCTGCGCTGTTCGCATGTCTATGAAAGCGAGGCATGGGGCTTCGACGGCGATGATTTCAAAAACCAGGCAATGGTCGTCGATACCGACCTGTCACCGGAGGAGCTGCTCGGCGCCGTGCAGGCCATCGAGCGGGAGCTGGGACGCGACCGCGAGGCGGAGGCGCAGGACAAAGCCCGCAGCGGACAGCGTTACGCTTCGCGCATGATCGACATCGATATTATTTTCTACGACGATGCGGTGTTGGATACGCCGGATCTGAAACTGCCGCATCCGCTGATGCAGGAGCGCGATTTCGTGCTGGCTCCGTTGTGCGAGATCGCGCCGTCGAAGGTGCATCCCGTGCTGGGGCGCACCGTCGAGCAGCTGCGGGCGGAGCTGCATGCGCAGCAGGAAAAACGATAACGCCCCATGAAACGGATACTGTTTGCGATATTGGCACTCGTTGCGCTCGGAGCGGGTGTCGCTTCGTGCGAGCGGCTGACGTTCGGATGCGATTACCATCTGACCGTGACGTGGCAGGAGCGCAAGGAGCAGGCCGACTCGCTGCCGCTGCAGACGGCGCGGGTCTATGCCTTCTATGCCGATCCGAACCAGTGGGAGGTCACCTCGATTGAAAATGCCCGCGCAGGCATCATTACTGCCGTCGGCAATCCCGCGCGGCAGCGCAACTACGACATGGAGGCCGAACCGACCGGCGAGTACGGCAACGAGTTCGACCTGCGTTTCGACTCGTCGCCGGCCATGGTACTCGTTGCGGACGAGAAGTATCCGATGTGGGCTACGGGCGACGCCAATGTGGCTGCAGGACTGGCCAACCTGTACGTGAAGCTGAAGTTCCGCCCGCTCGACTGGACGACGACCTCCAAGGAGCCGATCGAGAAGGGATCGTGGAAATTCTACGGCTACGGGAATGTCCATATCCCGATCGATACGGAGTTGGAGGTCGTGCCTTCGGTGTGGCGGACAGGGGCATCGACGTCGGAACTGTTGCAGACGGCCGATTGTTACATATTTCACGGCATAGCCAAGGGCGACGGAAATGTGGCCTCGTGGGAGGATGCCTGTCGGGGAATCGCCCAGCGGAAAGGCGAGGACGATACGTGGGAGACCGTCACGTATGACCAGAAGGGATATTGGAGCAACAACGAGTTGATCGATGCGCATATCGACCAGCAGTACGTCATGGTGGTCGTGTGCAACAATGTGAGCGTCTCTTCATCGGAGAAGATGTATGCGTTCTGCTATCTGGATCTGGAGTCGAATCCGGAGGTGCAGGAGGAGAAACTGCTCTTCGACCTGCGCAATCCCTCCTCGGAGATGACATACAGGATCTGGACGGTGCGTGTCGAGGGAGTGGAAGAGGAACAGCCGGAGGAACCCGAAGAGTGATACACCGTCCGTCCGTCCGGCAGGCTCAAAAGAGCGGAAAGAAATGATGAAAGAAGTTAAAAACGGATATAGAAGAAGCAGGGGTGACGGCCGCTGGCGCCGGCTGGCGGCCGGAATGCAGGCCTGTATGGCGATTCTGTTCGGGTCGGCTTTCCTGTGTCATTGTGCGCGCCAGGGCGCTCCGCAGGGAGGCCCGAAGGATTCGCTGCCTCCGGTGGTGATGTGGGCCCAGCCGGCCTTCAATACGACCAATTTCAACGGCAAGCGTATTTATATCGCATTCGACGAATATGTGCAGCTCAAGGATCAGCAGAAGGAGTTCTTTACCTCGCCGGTGATGAAAAACAAACCGACCCTGCTGGTCAAGGGGCGGGGTATCCAGATCGATATCACCGATACCCTGAAGCCCAATACCACCTATGCGCTCAACTTCGGCAGCAGCCTGTGCGACAACAACGAGGGCAACCCGCTGAACGGATTCCGCTATGTCTTCTCGACCGGACCGGAGATCGATTCGATGTTCATGTCGGGGTATACGGTCGATGCCTATTCGAAGGACAGCGTATCGAAAACGCTGCTGTTTTTTTATAATGCGGCCGATTCGGCGTTTCTGCGCAAGCCTTATCTGGCGTTGAGCGATCCGCAGCGCCCCGATTCGGTTCCGGCCTTCGATTCGACGCTCTTCAACGTGAAGCCCGCCTTCATCGCGCGCGCCGAGAACAACGGCATTTTCATTGCCCAGAACCTCAAGCCGATCGACTATCGGGTCTATGCCATAGAGGATGGCAACAGCAACTTTACCTACGAGCCGGGCGTGGACAAGGTCGGTTTTCTCGATGGGGTCTATAATCCGGCCGAACAGCCCGATTTCATGGCGTGGTTCGATACCACGCGCATGTACATGACTGCCGAACCGCAGATCTACCTGCGCATGTTCATGGACAAGGGGTTCCAGCGGCAGAACCTGTCGTCGTCGAAACGTCCCCAGCAGCACAAGGTCGAACTCTATTTCGGAGCGCCCAATCCGCGGATCGATACGCTCGTGCTGGAGGGCATCGACTCCACACAGATCATCACCGAATACGTGACGCGCGGTCGGGACACCATCAACCTGTGGCTGAATGTCCCTTCCGAGCAGCTGCCCGATACGGTCAAGGGACGGATTACCTATTGGAAGCACGACAGTATCAACCAGCTCCAGCCCGTCACGCAGCAGCTGGCGCTGGCCTGGAAATACATCGAGTCCAAGGAGGAGCAGAAAGAGCGGGAGAAGCAGGAGCGGGAGAAGGAGCGCGCCGAGCGTGCCGGCGAAACCTATACTCCGCCGGCAAAGCCCAATCCGTTCCAATACAAACTGTCGGCCAAAGGAGATGTGAATCCGGAGGAGAACATCTCCATCAGTTTCGATTACCCGATCGTCGAGATGGACAGCACGCGGATTTCACTGATCCGTTACGGCGAGGGAGAGGCCCGCTACAAGGTGAGGTACCGGTTGTCGCAGGATACGGTGGACATGAAGAAGTGGATCCTGTCGGCAGCGTGGTCCGAGGGGCAGAAATACCAGCTGATGATTCCCGACAGCGTGTTCCTCAATGTGGCGGGCGAACGGAACGACTCGATCAAGAGCGATTTCACAATCATGTCGCCCGAAAAGTTCGGAACGCTGACCGTCAAGGTGACTGGCAAGACGGATGGAGCCTGCTACGTGCTGCAGCTGCTCAACGAGAAAAATGCGCTGTTGCAGGAAAAAAAGTATGTCCATAGCGGAGTCTATTCCTTCCGGTTCGTGACGCCGGGCAACGTGAAGCTGCGGATCATCGAGGATGTCAATGCCAACGGAGAGTGGGACAGCGGCAGTCTGCTGCAGCACAGACAGCCCGAACGGGTGGAGATTTATGTCCCCGAATCGGGTGACGAACTGATTGTCATGAAGGCAAACTGGGACATCGAAATCACGGTGGACATGGCCCGGCTGTTCCGTCCGTTGGACATCGAGGATATTCGCGGCCAGTTGCGCAAACAGGAGATGGTGCGTCTGGAGCGGTTGATCGAGGAACGCCGGAAAAAGGCTCTCGAGCAGCAGAACCAGCAGAACCAGCAGATGAATTCCAGCAGTGCCGGCGCATTCAATCCGACCGGAGGATTCAATTAGTCCCGCTGCGGCGGAGAACCACCCGTACGACCGGCCGGCCGCCGTACACGGGTAAAAGCGAAACGAGAAGAAATGAAACGAACGATCATAGTAACGATCCTGGCGCTGTGTTTTGCTGGTACGATGCAGGCTCAGCATTACCTCGGCGTGCGGGGCAGCGTAGGGGTCGGATACGGCCGCTTCGAACCAGCCTCCTACTATACGATGAAATGGGTGCCGGGGGTGTGGGCGGCCGGCATCCAGTGGAAATATTACGGCAAGGTCCGGTATGTCGGGGCCATCGGCGCCGAGGTGGAGTTCCTGCAGCGGGCCTACCAGCAGCAGGCGGGGCTGGAGTCGGAAGATTACGTGCGCCGCGTGTACAATACGGTCAATGTGCCGCTGATCTGGCATATCCACATGAACCTGGCACACAACCGGATGCGCGTATTCCTCAATGCCGGCATCTGGGCTTCGTACAACATCAGCGCCCGCCAGTGGACGCAGGTGGACGGCGTGCAGACCTCGGAACCCTATCACATGCTGCTGGTTCGCGACAACCCGCTCAATTACGGCCTGCTCGGCGGGCTGGGAATCAATGTCATTTTCGGCAAATGGGAACTGGTGGTCGAGGGACGTTACTATTTCAGTTACGGCGATATTCTGCGTAACAGCGCCGTCTATGCGGGGAACCCGACCCGTTCGCCGCTCGACAACATCATGCTGTCGCTGGGGTGTTTCTACCGTCTCGGCGACAAGCCCCATGAACCCGAACTGCCGGCATGGTATGTACGCCGCCAGGCTCAGAGGCAGGCTGAACGCATGCAGAAAAAGGCGCTGAAGGGCGGGGCGCCACAAACGGATGAAACTACAAACGAAACGATAGATCATGGAATCGACAAGACAGAGTAAGGTAGCCAAACAGATACAGAAGGACATCAGCGACATTTTCACGAAGGAGGGAGCCGATCTGGTGCAGGGAGCCATGGTGACGGTAACGGCCGTCCGGATGAGTCCCGATCTGGGATATGCGAAGATTTACCTCAGCATCTTCCCCTTCGGGAAGAGCAAGGCGGTCATGGATGCCGTCACCGAACAGGAGTGGCGGATCCGCAAGGCGTTGGGCATGCGCATCCGCAACCAGCTGCGGATCGTGCCGGAGCTGACCTTCTTCCTCGACGACTCGCTGGAGTATATCGAAAATATCGACAACCTGCTCCGGTAGCAGAGCCGTGCAGCGTATCCGACCGTGTACCGTCTCGCCCAGCTTTTCGCCCGCCGCTATTTCGCCTCGCGCAACGCGCTTTCGGTGATTAACATCATCTCGAAGGTGAGCGTATTCGCCGTGGGGGTGCCTGTTGCGGCCATGGTGATCCTGCTGTCGGTGTTCAACGGTTTCGAAGGGCTGGTGCGGAGCATGTACAATGTGTTCGATCCCGATCTGATGGTGCTGCCGGCCGAGGGCAAGACCTTCGGAACGGCGGAGGCGGAGGAACGTCTGGCCGGTGCGGAGGGCGTTGCGGACTATTCGTTCGTGCTGGAGGAGAGCGTGCTGTTCGAGTATCGCGGACGGCAGGCGGCGGGGCGGTTGCGCGGCGTGGACGAACGCTACGGACAGGTCGTCCCCGTGCAGGGGACGATCTCCTACGGCGAGTACGAACTCCGTTACGGCGACATGGAACAGGCCGTCGTAGGGCAGGGGCTTGCCTATGTGCTCGGCGTGAAAACCGCCCTGTACGACCCGCTGCATATCTATGCGGCGCGGCGCGGCGACTATTCGCCCCTGCTGCCGATCGACGGCTATAAACGGGGCAGCCTGTTTCCCGAAGGCATCTTCCGGCTGGATGCCGAGACGGACGGCACCTATGTCTTCAGTACGCTCGACTTTGCCCAGCAGCTGTTCGACTATGAAGGGCGTGCATCGGGCGTGGCCGTCCGCATTGTGCCGGGCGAACGTCCCGAGACAGTGCGCCGGCAGCTCGCCGCTGCGCTGGGTGACGATTTCCGCGTGCTGACCCGCTACGAGCAGAAGGCCTCCATGTACCGCATCCTGAAGGTTGAGAAGCTCGGCATTTTCATCATCAGCCTGTTTGTGCTGGTGATTGCCTCGTTCTCCATCGTAGGGTCGCTGGTGATGCTGATCCTGGACAAGAAGGAGGACATCCGCATCCTCTTCACGATGGGAGGCGACGTGCGTTTCGTGCGGCGCATCTTTGTGGGGGAGGGCATGCTGATCGGCGTTATGGGAACGCTCGGCGGATTGTGCGTCGGAGTGGCCTTTGCGCTGGCCCAGCAGCATTTCGGCTTTATCAAGATGGGGGCGGCCTCGTTTCTGGTCGATGCCTATCCGGTGGAGGTGCATGCGGCGGATCTCGTCGCGATCGCGGCAGCCGCTTTGGCCGTGACCTGGTTGATTAACAAACTGACCGTTGCGCGGATGATCTCCCGCTCGGCCATCAGATTGCAATAGAGACAATGGGTAGCAGAATTTTACGGTGGACGATCCTCATCGGGGTTGCGCTGACGGTGTTCGCCTGCAAAGGCTACAAGCAGATTCCCGAAGAGACGCTGGTGGACATATTCAAGGATATGTACGAACTGAATGCCTACCTCGACAAGCATCCGGTGCGCGGTGCGCGCGACAGCATTGACCTGTACGAACCGCTGCTGGCCGAGTACGGCTATACGACGGAGGATTTTACGCGTACGCTCACCGAGGCCACCCGGCGCAAGAGCTTTCGTCTGACCGATATCGTCGATGGCGCCATCGCGAAGATGGAGATGGAGCGGGAAGGCATCGATCGCGAGTTGCGCATCGTGGAACGCATCGACAGCACGGCGCTGGCATACAGCACGCGCGAGCTGCTGCGCGATTCGCTGATTACGATCCGCAGCATGGCCGATTCGGCGTCGATGCGGCTGGTCGTACCGCTCGACGGACAGTACGGACGCATCGGTATCGACTATTACTATACGCTCGACTCGCTTGACCGGAACGACAACCTGCAGAACCGTCATGCCCTGTACACGGCGGAAGGACGAACCCGCGGCAGTGCCGTGCAGCGTCTGTACAAGGGCAACCGCCGGCTGTATACGACGACATTGCCGTGCAGCGAGGATGCAGTGGAACTGGAGATTACCTTCGGCAACTATCCCGACCGACCGAAACGGATGCACTTGACGATCGATTCGCTGGTGGTGACCTGTCAGCCGCCGTTGAGCCAGGCATACGAACTGTTGTCCTACACGTATCGCTACCGGCTGATGATCGGCGACCGGGAGTATAAAACTTTCTACTATGATGAGGAGAATAGCCGCCCATTACGTTTTCCATCGCCGCTCCTTCCTCCGCAATGCGATAGTCTCGTGGAACGATGACGGGACGGTGGCCGATGTTGCCGTAGCAGGCGACCGGCTCGATCGGGAGGCTAATGTCGAGTTCTACAACGGCATGCTGATTCCCGAC
Organism: uncultured Rikenellaceae bacterium; assembly: GCA_949287525.1. Classification (GTDB taxonomy): domain Bacteria; phylum Bacteroidota; class Bacteroidia; order Bacteroidales; family Rikenellaceae; genus Tidjanibacter. The sequence continues at coordinate 147,445 of CASEGL010000001.1, read as the reverse complement.
CTGGTGAACGCGCACTGCCATCTGGAGCTTTCCCACATGCGGGGGCTGATCCCGCCGGGTGGAGGCTTTACGGCTTTTGCCAAAGGCATGGGAACGGTGCGCGGTGCCGTTGCCCCCCACGAACGGACTGCGGCCGTTGTCCGTGCCGACGAACAGCTGTGGCGTCAGGGGGTCGGTGCCGTGGGCGATGTCTCCAACGGGGAGAGTACCTTTGCCGTCAAGGCGGCCAGCCGGATCCGGTATGTCAATTTTCTGGAACTGTTCGGTTTGCAGAGCGTGTCGGCGCGGCCGCTTGCTCCGGTGGCGGAGGCGGCGCAGCGCTGCGGCCTGCGGGCGGGCATTACCCCCCATTCGACCTACTCGCTGAACGACGCCGCATTCCGGTCGGCCGTGCAGGCGGGCGGGGGCGATGTGCCGTTGTCCATCCATTTCATGGAGAGTCCCGCCGAGGCGGAGCTGTTCAGGGGGCAGGGCGAGCTGGCCGCGTGGTATGCCGAGCGCGGAACGGCCATTGACTTTGCCGCTTACGGATCGCCGGCCGAACGGATTGTCGCTTCGGTGCCGGCCGATCGCGACCTGCTGCTGGTGCATGACTGCTGCGTGACAGAGGAGGTGGTCGATCGCATCGAGCATCATTTTGTAGGGCGGGTGACCTGGGTGCTGTGTCCGCGGTCGAATGCCTATATTTCCGGTCTGACCCCTCCCGTGGAGCTGTTCCGCCGCAAGGGGGTGCGGGTGGCGGTCGGCACCGATTCGCTGGCGTCGAACGATTCGCTCGACATGGTGGCCGAACTGCGGCAGCTGGGCGATGTGCCGCTTGCAGAACTGCTGACCTGGGCCACCGAGAACGGCGCACGCGCCTTGGGCGAATCATCGCGGCTCGGCGGATTCGCGCAGGGAAGCCGGAGCGGCGCCGTGCTGCTGACCGGAATCGACTGGGAACACATGCGGCTGACCGAAAATTCCCGCTCGGAGCGTATCCTTTGACAGGATTTGCTACCTTTGTAAACATTTGATTGACGATATGGAACGGAATTACGAAAGACAAGATATCTACAACGAGGAGACGATCGCCGAATTGCAGCAGCACTACCGGCGCATCCTCGAACTGCTCGGCGAGGATGTCTCCCGCGAGGGGTTGTTGAAGACGCCGGAGCGCGTGGCCAAGGCGATGGCCTTTCTGACCAAAGGCTATGACGAGGATCCGAAAGAGATGCTGCTTTCGGCCAAATTCAATGAGGATTATCGTCACATGGTCGTCGTGAAGAATATCGAGTTGTATTCGATGTGCGAACACCACATGATGCCGTTCTACGGCAAGGCCCATGTCGCCTATATTCCCAACGGCTATATCACCGGACTTTCCAAGATTGCCCGTGTGGTGGAGGCGTATGCCCGTCGGTTCCAGGTTCAGGAACGGCTGACGGTGCAGATCCGCGACTGCATTCAGGAGGCGCTCAATCCGCTGGGTGTGGCCGTGGTGATCGAGGCTGCGCACACCTGCATGCAGATGCGCGGCATCCAGAAGCAGAATTCGGTGACCACCACGTCGGCCTTTACGGGCAGTTTCCTGCGCCGTCAGGATACGCGGCAGGAGTTCATGCAGCTGATCGGCTGCGACCTGCGCAAATAAGGTATTGGAGAGGAAAACGAATGGAACCGGAAGGCATCAGCAGGATGCTTCCGGTTTTTTGTTGCAACGGATCTGCGGGATGGAATTCGTGATAGAACCGGTAGCGGCCGACGAGCAGTTGGAACTGATGCGGCGCGTGCGGGATGTGTGGGCGGCCATGGCGCACCGCGAATGGTTTGCGGTGGATGGCGAGACCTACATCCGCGATCAGCTGCGCGCCCATCGCAGCATGGTGCGGATGGCGCTGGAGCGGGAGACGCGCGAGGTGGCCGGCGTGCGTGCTGATTGCGCTCTTTCCCGGAGGCGATGCGGAGAATCTGGGCTGCGATCTGGGGCTGCCCGAAGCGGAGCTGCCGCGGGTGGCCCACATTGATGTCGTCGTGGTGATGCCGCGCTTTCGGGGACACGGTCTGCAGCGGATCCTGACCCTGCATGCCGCGGAGGAGCTGGCGGCGGCCGGCTACCGCTATCTGATGAGTACGGTCCATCCCGACAACCTACCTTCGCGGCGCAGCATGGAGCGGTGCGGTTTCCGGTGTGTGCGGCAGACGGTCAAATACGGCGGGCTGCCCCGGCTGATCTATCTGAAGGAGACTGGCGCCTGATGCGGGAGAGGCTCGCAGGTGCCCGTTTCGTAACGCATGAGGGGCGAAAGCAAACGCTTTCGCCCCTCGGTTGTCAATCGGTCAGACGGATGCCTATTTCGCTCCGTTGAGGAATGCCTTGACTTCGGCAGCTACGCTGGGACCGTTGTAGCCGAACTTCTCGTCCAGCACCTTGTACGGAGCCGAGTAGCCGAAGTGGTCGAGACCGTGGATGTAACCGGCATCGCCCACCAGCGAAACCAGATTGACGGGCAGACCGGAGGTCAGACCGTAGCGTGGTACGCCGGCCGTCAGGATCTCATCGACATAGGCGGGACCCTGGTCGCGGAACAGACCCTCCGACGGTACGGAGATGATGCGGGACTTGATGCCCTCTTCGGCCAGCAGGGCAGCGGCGTCGGCCAGCGTGGAAACCTCCGAACCGTTGGCGATCAGCAGTACGTCGGGGTTCTGTGCGTCGGCTACGACATAGGCGCCCTTATGGAGTTTCTTGGCCTCCGTGCGGCGGTCGCCGGGCAGATCCTTGATGTTCTGACGCGAGAGGATCAGCGCAACGGGACGCTCCTCCTCGATGGCCAGTTTCCAGGCAGCTACCGTTTCGGCGCCGTCGGCCGGACGCAGCACGACCATCGAACGCTCGCCGCGGTGGTTGTGGAGGTGTTCCATCAGACGGATCTGCGCCTCCTGCTCGATCGGCTGGTGCGTAGGACCGTCCTCGCCTACGCGGAACGAGTCGTGCGTCCAGATGTAAACCACGTGCAGACGCATCAGCGCCGACAGGCGGATAGCCGGTTTCATGTAGTCCGAGAAGACGAAGAAGGTGCCGCAGGCCGGAATTACGCCGCCGTGCAGCGCCATGCCGTTCATGATGCAGGCCATCGTGAACTCGCTGACGCCCATCTGCAGGAACTGACCCGTGAAGTCACCCTTGCGGAGCGCCTTGGTTTTCTTGAGGAAGCCGTCGGTCTTGTCCGAGTTGCTCAGGTCGGCCGAAGCGACGATCATGTTCTCGATCTTCTGGGCGAAGTGGCCGAGTACCGTGGCCGAAGCGCCGCGGGTGGCTACATCCTTGCCCGGATCGATGGCGTCGAAGTCGATCTCCGGAGCCTTGCCGGTCAGGAACTGATCCCATTTGGCGGCGAGAGCCGGGCTCTCATGACGCCATTTGGTCTCGACCTCCTTCATCCAGGCTGCCCAGCCGCGGAGTTCCTTGGCGCGCGCCTCGTAGAGTTTGCGGCTCTCCTCGAAGATGGCAAACGGCTCGTCGGGGTTGCCGCCGAGGTTGGTGATCGTGGCGCGGATGTCGGCACCGGCTGCCGACAGCGGCTGGCCGTGCGTGGACACCTTGTTCTCGAAGCTGGTGCCGTCGGCTGCCACGGCGCCTTTGCCCATCAGCGTCTTGCCGATGATGAGGGTAGGACGCTCGCGCTCCTGTACGGCCACATTGAGGGCTGCACGGATCTGGTCGGCGCACTGGCCGTCTACCGTCAGGACGTTCCAGTTCCAGGCGCGGTATTTGGCTGCGATGTCTTCCGTCATCACTTCGTCCACGGTCGTGGAGAGCTGTACGTTGTTGGCATCGTAGTACATGATATAGTTGCTCAGACCCAGCAGGCCGGCCATACGGCCGACTCCCTGAGCGACCTCCTCCTGGATGCCGCCGTCCGAGATGTAGACATAGGTTTTATGGGCCATCCATTCACCGAAACGGGCTGCCAGGAAGCGCTCGGCGATCGCAGCGCCGACGGCCATCGCGTGACCCTGACCCAGCGGGCCGGAGGTGTTCTCGATGGCGTGGGCCAGATCGGCTTCGGGGTGTCCGGGCGTCTGGCTGCCCCACTGGCGGAAGCTCTGGAGTTCTTCGACGGGCATGATGCCGGCCAGCGCCAGGGTGGAGTAGAGCATCGGCGACATGTGACCCGGATCGAGGAAGAAACGGTCGCGATAGGGGCAGTCGAGCCGATCGGGATCGTAGTTCAGAAATTCGGAGTAGAGAATGTTGATGAAATCGGCACCGCCCATGGCTCCGCCCGGGTGGCCAGATTTCGCTTTTTCGACCATGGCGGCGGCAAGAATTCGGATGTTGTCCGCAGCCCGATTGGTGATGGTGTTGTCCATGATGAAATTGTTGCGATTTTCGTTTTCGGATTGATTCGCATGCCATGCACAGGCACTTCTACAAAGGTAATCATTCTGGCTGTGAAAAGAGGGTGTTTGCCGGAATTTATTTCAGATCAATAGGATTCGATAGGCGGAATGTCAGTTGTGGTTGTGAGCAGAGGAGGTATTGGTTTTTCGTGGAGAAGGCTTTCCTGCACCCTGTGTCCTGCGCCCTGTGTCCTATGTCTTATCCTGCTCTTTGCACTCTGCACTCTGCACCTTAGATCGGGGGGATTGGGAGGGGGCAGCGACAGGGACAGGGAAACAAAAAAGCCGAAGGCTGAACCTTCGGCTTTTTTGGCGTTGTCGGACGAATTCCTATTTGAAAGGATATTCGTCGTCCATATCGGTACCTTCGTTGTAGGTGAGCGTCGTGTTGCCCTGCATCATACCGAGGTAAGTCGGATCCTCGTCGCTCGGGTCGTAACCGCCTTCACCGTTGCTGACGTACAGCATGGAAAGGGCTACCAGCGAGGAGGAGGTGCTGGTGATCTGATACTGCTCGTTTACAGAGAAGACAACAGGCTCCTGACCGTCACGGCCGCCGCCCTGAACGATCCAGACTTTCTGTATATCACCTTCGTTGAGGTTCTCGTAGTAGTAAGCCGAAGTACCGAAGTAGCTGGTGCTGCCTTTACCGTTGATGCGGCCGTCGAAAGTCAGCTTCATGGTTTCCGGATCGAATTCGCCTACCAATACGGGGGTCTCGGTGCTGTCGAAGATGTTCTCCATCAGGTAAGTACCGTTGGCACCCTGTTTCAGGGTCAGGTACCAGGTTGCGGGCGTACTGCCCTGGCCGCCTTTTACGGTATACTGGCCATACTGTACGGCAGGTACGTTTTTGATGTATACCGTGCAGGTATTGTTGGTACCGATCGTCGAACCGGTTGCCTCTACAATGGTCAGCGTGATGGTGTAGTCTGCGTTGTCATCGGGACGCCATGCAGGCGATACCTGCAGGTTCACGGTGTTGTTCGCATCCTCGCCGATGTAGAGGGTCGTCGTGTTCGAGTAGGGATCCGTCGAAGAGATCAGCAGCACTTCGTTGACATCCTCGCTACCCTCTGCCGTGATTTTCAGCGTTACGGGGTAACCGCCAGGTTCGCCCGTGACCGCGATCGGAATATAGGTAAGACCGTCGGTCTCAAGCATCGTCACTTCCGTCTGCGTGAAGCCTACGACACCCGTACCGGGACCGGGAGTAACGTTTTTTTTCTCGCAGGAGCAGAACAGCGCTGCGGCCATCAAGCTCATTGCGGCTATTTTCATGTATTTCATATGTTCTGAAAATTTACGAATTGAATTTTCGATGAATAGATTATTTCCAGTTCAACTGACCTTTGATGGCAGGGTTGTTGGTGTACTCGGACTGCGGGATCGGCCATACGAAACGATAGTCGTCAGCAGGAATATCCAGATACATACCGATGGCAACGCAGATGGATTCGTTCTGAGGAGTCCAGCCCAGACGGCTCATCGGATCGCCCCAACGTTTCAGGTCGGCCAGACGGTTGCTCTCCATGAACATCTCTTTCAGACGCTCCATCTTGATCTGCGAGAAGAGTTCTTCGCCCGAATAGGGAGTGTAGGTGTATTCCGGAGCGCTGGTCGAGTTGGCGTGGATACGAGCCTCGCGCAGTTTCTGGAGATACTTGTTGGCGTTGGTTTCGTCACCGGCCTGGTAGTATGCCTCGGCTGCCAGCAGCACGAAGTCGGCACTACGATAGAGCGGTACGTTGTTGGCCAGCGAGTTCAGGCCTGCCGTAGCATCGTATTCGGGGTTGCCCGGATATTTGTTGAACAGTTTGAGCGTAACTGCGGTCGTACCGATACGGCAGGAACGGGTCGGAAAGTAAGCCGAGGTACGGATGTCCACCCATGCGTCGTTGCCGTTGTTGGAGTACTGGTCGATCAGGTACTGGGCGGGAACGTACTGCGGTTTCAGCGACTGCGAGTTGTCCGGATCGCCGAACGGGTCGTAGAGGAACGGCTCGCCGTATTGTACGGCACCCTCATCCAGGCTTGCGAAGAACTGGAAGATGATCTCCGAACCGGCGTTGTTTTTCCACATCGAAGCGAACGACGTAGCGTCGGTAATCAGCGCGTATTTGGTACCGTCCACGATGCTGGCTGCGGTAGCGGCAGCATTGGGGTAGTCGTGCATGTCCAGCTGGATGTAAGCGGTGAGACATTTCACGGCCGTCGGACCGAAGTAGTAGTTCTCGGTGGGATCGCTGTTGCCATAGTAGTTGGTGATAGCCGTGCGAGCCAGGTCGAGGTCCGTGTTGATGGCCTCGTAGGTCTTGTCGAGTTTCGAGCGGCCCAGACGGACGTTGATGTCGTAACCGTCGTTCAGGATGATACCCCAATCCTCGGCAGCGGTTGCCGGATCATAGTCTTTGCAGTAGAACATGGTCAGGTGGCGGCGCAGCAGGGCGCGAACGAAGTGAGCCTCGCCGATGTACAGGTCCAGTTCCTTCAGTTCTTTTTCGCTCATCTTGTTCGAGTCACCTTCAGGCAGGTTGGCATTGGTAGCGATCAGTTCATCGCATTTTGCGAGGAAGTAGTTGATCTCACGGATGTAGCCGTTGTCATTCGTCCAGATGTTCGCGACGCTGCTTTCAGTATCGGTGTAGGTCCAGGCGTACTGCAGACCGTAGTTGTTACCGTAGTCGAGCGTAGCGTTGATACCTTCGCACTGCATGTTGGACGCCAGAATGTCCGTCATGCTTGCGCGGGCCATATAGTAGATGGCATTACGAAATTCCTCAGCATCCTGGAAGGTCGTGAAACCTTCGTCCGCCGGAATGGCGTTGCTGGGGTATTTGTCGAGATTGCAGGCAGCTACGCTTCCAGCGAACAACACCAGCAATGCTCCTTTAATGATATTCTTCATATTGTTGCTAATTGAATTGCGATGGATGATGATTAAAACATGAATTCAAGGCTGAACGAATACTGACGCGTGTTCGGGTACATACCGTATACGGCAACACCATCATACTCGGGGTCGTAACCGGTGTATTTGGTCAGCGTCCAGAGGTTACGGAAGATGGCCGAAACCTTGATACCCTGGATGAAGCCGGTCTTCTTCAGCAGCGACGACGGGAACTGGTAGGAGAGCGTCAGGTTCTTCAGACGGAGGAACGAAGCGTCTTCCAGGTAAGCCGTACTGTGGATCATCGTTTCGCCGTAAGCAGGGATGTCGGTGATATCGCCGGGCTGCGTCCAAATATCCTTCATGCGCTCGGGACGCTGGAACTGGCTCAGCATCGTGGTGCTTTCGGAGAAGTAGCGGTCACCGTTGTACAGCCATTTGTCGAGCTGGTAGGTGAAGTTGGCCTGCAGGCTCAGACCTTTCCAGCGAACGTCGATGTTGAAACCGCCGTAGTAGGGAGCGATGTACTCTTTGTCCGTCGAAACATAAGCGGCCATGTTGGCATCCTTCACGGGGTTGCCGTTGCCGTCGTTGAACATCGGCTTACCGTCGCGCGGATCCACGCCCATGAATTCCGGCAGATAGAAACGCCATGCCGATTTGCCTACTTCGTAGTTGGCGAACTGGTCGGGTTTCTTGATGCTTTCGCTCGAGTACAGATAGGTTACCTTGTTGTTGTTGTAACCGAAGGTGGTGCTGACGCCGATGTTCCAGTCTTTGTTCTGGAAGATCGTAGCGGCGATGTCCAGGTCGACACCGCGGTTGAGCATACCGAGGGCATTCTCGGCGTGGCTCGTCACGCCGCTCGAAGGCGGATAGGGTACGTCGAACAGCATGTCGGTCGAACGACGGTCATAGTAGCTTACCGAAGCGGTCAGCCAGTGCCACAAGCCGAGTTCCAGGCTGACGTTGAACATGCCCTGTTTCTCCCATCCGAGGTTGTTGTTGCCCGGGTTTGCGAAGTAACGGCCTGCGTTGCCTGCGTAGTTCATACCGCCGGCGATCAGGGCGAGGTGCGTGTAGTAGCTGATCGAGGAGTTACCCTGCGTACCGTAGGTTGCACGCAGCTTGAGGTCGGTCAGGACGCGGTTGCCCATCAGGAATTTCTCCTGCGAGAGGTTCCACATACCGCCGATAGCGTAGAAGAATGCGTCGCGGTTGTCTTTACCGAACTTGGACGAAGCATCGTTACGGATCGTGAGGTCCAAAGCGTATTTGTTCTTGTAGTCGTAGTTCACACGGCCGAAGAACGAGAGCATGTTGTAGCTGGAGTTGCTTTCCGATACGTTGCCGATAAGGACATTGGTACCGTTCGAGAGGAGCATCAGGCGGTTGTCGGTCTGACCGGAGGTCAGCACGGCGAAGAAGTCGTCCTGATAGTCGATACCCTCCTGACCAACGAGGAACGTCAGGTTGTGGAAGTCTTTGATCGGTTTGAGTTTGTACTCGATCGTGTTACTGGTGGTCAGCGTGCGGTACTGGTTGTAGTTGCGTCCGCGGACACCGCTACCGCCCGACAGCTCGTAGGTAGGCAGACCCGACATCTTCAGGGTCGAGAAGGCACCGTCGATACCGTTCAAGCTGGTAATCGTCAGGCCTTTGAGCGGGGTCAGCACGATCGAGATGCTACCGTTGTAAAGGGTGTTGTAACCGGCCTGGGGCTGCTGGTCCATAGCATACCACGGGTCCATCATGCCGTTCGGGAAGTAGGTGTAGGTGCCGACTTCGTCCGTGCCTTCGATCAGGTAGTGGCGCGACATGTAGGAGGGCATGTAGGTTGCGAAGTTGTTCGGGGCGGACATGTTCACACCGCTTACGGAGTCGATGGAATCCTGGGTCGATTTACGTTTGTCGGTCGAGATCGACATGTTCATGTTGATGCGCATCCACGAAGTGGCTTCGGCAGCCAGGTTGGTACGGAACGTGTAACGCTCCATCGACGATCCCGGAGCGATACCGTCCTGGTTCATGTAGCTACCCGAAATGTAGTAGCTGATATTTTCTGCACCGCCCGATACGGAGAACTCGCCGTTGTAGGTGGGGGCGGGTTTGTAGACGTAGTTGAACCAGTCGGTTGCACCGAACATCTCCATGTCGGCCAGGTAGGTGTCGTAGGAGCTTCTGGAGATCTCGTTGAAGTAGAGCTGCCACTCGAGCAGGTCGCGGCCGTTCATCTGCTCCACGTTGTTGTTTACAGGCGTCGAGATACCGTAGCCGCCGCTGATGCGGAACTGAGCCTTCTGGGCTGCGCGGCTACCTTTCTTGGTGGTGATGTAGATAACGCCGTTGGCAGCACGCGAACCGTAGATGGAGGTTGCGGAGGCATCCTTCAGGGTTACCATGTTCTCAATATCGTTCGAGCTGAGAGCGAGGAACTGGTTGGCCGACGAAGGCATACCGTCGATCACGTACAGAGGTGCGGTGCCTGCGGAGATAGAACCCGAACCGTGGATACGGATGTTCGAGCTGGCCGAAGGCTCACCGGACGACGTCATAACGGACATACCGGAAACCTGTCCCGAAAGAGCATCGGCAACGTTCATCACCGGTTTCTCGTTCAGAATTTCGGAGTCCACAACGGACAGCGAACCGGTTACAGAGCTTACCGAACGGGCCGAACCGTAACCGATCACAACCACCTGTTCGATGTTCTCCGAATCCTGCGTCATCGTTACGTTGATGACCGTCTGACCCGGATTTACCACAATCTCCTGCGTCTTGTAGCCGACGTAGGTGAATTCCAGAGTACCGTTCGCCGGAACGTCGATCATGTAATCGCCGTCGATACCGGTCACGAATGCGTTCTGCGTACCTTTAACTGCAACTACCGCACCGATAATAGGTTCGCCGGAGGTCGCGTCGGTAACGATACCAGTTACATGCTGATCCTGTGCAGTCAGTTGGAAGCACATGAGCAGCATCGTAAAAACTGATAGTACGAATTTTCTCATACGAATTGATTTTAGTTTGTGTTGTTGAACTGTAATAATTTTTGCTTGTCGATGTTAGGTGTTTCTCTGTTTGTATCTCGCATTGCGAAGCGGGTGGCTTTTCGCAATATATTAATGTATCCGTTTCTTTTTCGTTACAGCCAGTCGCTTTAAACTCAATTAGGGGTGATCCGGGGAAAAGATCATCCGCGATCTGCGGCGGCGCAGATCAATGGCCGTGCATGTTCGTTCGGAAAGCGGAAGGACAATCGGGCGGCCGTTGATTCACTCTCTCCATGTATGCACACTATCGGGACGAAGATACGAATATTTTGTTAAAGAGCAAAAAAACTGCATATTGATTTGACCGGTCCGGATGCATGGAAATTGCATGTCGGATCATCCGGTCTGTGTAATTATGCAGTGCGATGGGATGGGCTGGCGCTGAGTGCAGTGAGAGTGGGTATATATGACGGCGGTCGTCTCCTGCTCGATAAATATCCTGTGAAGGAAAGATCCGGAAAATGTTCTCCGGCATGGCGGGTATCCGGATCGGACCGTTTCGGGCAAGGGAGGGGCGGCAGATTGAAAAAACGCCTTGTCCGAACCGAGTGGCAGACGAGGCGTTTGTCGTGTGAAGCGAGGGGGCTTACAGCAGGGGCAGCAGTTTTTCCAGCGCGATGCCGCGCGAACCTTTCAGAAATACGGTGCGGGCGCGGTGCAGCAGGTCGGTGTCGGCGATGGCTTTTGCGGCGCTTTCCGTGTCGGGGAAGAAGCGCAGCGTCGTTTCGCCCGTGTCGTGCGGCAGCGTTTCCAGCCGGCCGAATTCGCGGCCGATCAGCAGCATGACGCCTGGCCGCAGCGCCAGCGCCCGGTCGAGTACCTGGCGGTGTTCCTGCTCGCTCCAGTCGCCCAGCTCCAGCATGTCGCCCAGAATGATCGCTTTCGACGACGGGGCGCCCGCCTCGTGGCCGAACCAGTCGAGAGCCGCCTGCATGCTCGACGGATTGGCGTTGTAGCAGTCGACGATCAGCGTGCGCTCGGGTCGGGTGATGACCTGCGAACGGTTCAGGGAGGGGATGTAGTCGCGGATGGCCTGCCGTACCGCCTCCTCCGGCACGCCGAAGTGGCGGCCGACGGTTGCGGCTGCAGCCATGTTGTATCGGTTGTAGTCGCCGGCCAGATGGCTCTCCAGACCTTCGGCGGCCGAACTGTCGTAGGGGATGGTGCGCAGTGACGGCCGTTCGGCGGCCATGGAGGACAGGGTGGGGTCGTCCGTGCGGACAAAAGCGCATCCGCCCGTCTCGGCGAGCCAGTCGTACAGTTCGCCTTTCGTGGCGCGCACGCCGGCTTCGCCGCCGAATCCGGCCAGGTGGGCGCGTCCGACATTGGTGATGAGGCCGTAGTCGGGGCGGGCGATGCGGCACAGGGCGGCAATCTCGCCGCGGGCGCTGGCTCCCATCTCTACGATACCGAAGGTGGTCTCGGGCGTCATCGAAAGCAGGGTCAGGGGGACGCCGATGTGGTTGTTCAGGTTGCCGGTCGTTGCATGGACGGCAAAGCGGGTGGACATGACGGCCGTTGTCAGCTCCTTGGTCGTTGTCTTGCCGTTGGTACCCGTGATGGCGAGGACGGGGATGCCCAGCCGCTGGCGATGCAGGGCGGCGAGCTGCTGCAGGGCGGCGAGGGTATCCTCGACGGGGAAGTAGCCGGCGGCCAGCAGGGCTTCCGGATCGGTGATGCCGTGCGGGAGTACGGTCGGGTCGTCGGTCACGGCAAGAGCGGCACCCTGGGCGAGTGCGCTTGCTGCAAAACGGTTGCCGTCGAACGTGGCGCCCCGCAGGGCAAAAAAGAGGCAGCCGGGCGTGATGCGCCGGCTGTCGGTGCAGATGATCGGGTGGGCTGTATAATAGGTGTAGAGATGTTCGATGCGTTCCATGAAAGCGTGGGTTGTGGGCGGGTCAAATGTGGCGCTCTCCCTTATGGAATTTTATGGCGTCTATGAAGCGTTTGATGTTCTGTTCGTTGCCTTTCGGGCAGACGAGCAGGGCGTCGGGCGTATCGACAATGATGAAGTCGGAGAGTCCCTCCAGGACGGCCAGTTTGCCTTCCGGCATGCGGATGAGGCAGCCGGTGGTGTCGAACGTGACCGCCTCGCAGCCGGCCGTGTTGCCGGCGTCGTCTTTGGGGAGGTAGTCGTAGAGGGATCCCCAGGTGCCGATGTCGCTCCATCCGAAATCGCCGCAGCGTACATAAACGTTGTCGGCTTTTTCCATGACGGCATAGTCGATGGAGATGCCGCGGCATTCGGGGTAGAGGCGGGCGATGGCGTCGCTCTCCTCCGGCGTGCCGTATGCGGCGTCGGCCGAGCGGAACAGCTGGTAGGTGTCGGGCATCAGTTTTTCCAACTCGCGGAGGATGACGCCTGTTTGCCAGAGGAAGATGCCGGAGTTCCACACGAAATCGCCCGACTGCAGGAAGGTTTGAGCCATTTCGGCATTCGGTTTTTCGACAAAGGTGCGGACCTGGTGCATGCCGCTGTTGCCGACGGGTTTGCCGGTCTGGATGTAGCCGTATCCTGTGGCCGGCCGAGTCGGGTGGACGCCGATGGTGACCAGCGCATCGTGGCTGCCGGCAAATTCGGCGGCCTCCTCGACGACTTCGCGGAAGACGTGTTCGTTCAGAATCAGGTGGTCGGCGGGGGTGACGATCATGGTGGCGTCGGGAGCGGTAGCCTGCAGCCGGAAGGCGGCATAGGCGATGCAGGTGGCCGTATTCCGTCCCAGCGGTTCGGCGAGGATCTGCCGTTCGGTCAGTTCGGGCAGCTGTTCCAGAGCCAGTTGTTTGTGTGCCGCATTGGTGACGACGAGGAAATTCTCGGCGGGAATGAACGGGGCGAATCGCTCGAACGTGCTGCGCAGGAACGTTTTGCCGGTGCCGAGCATGTCGAGGAACTGTTTCGGTCTGGAGGTGCGGCTGACCGGCCAGAAGCGGGTGCCTCCTCCGCCGGCCATGATGACGCAATAGGTTTGATTCTTCATCTTCGGTATGTGTGGCGCGATGCGCCGCGTTTGAATAATAAACAAAATTAGGAATAAATATCGGCAGAACAAAGCTGTGCGGCCGAAAATGCACGGGCTGCCGGCAGAGACGGTTTGTCGGCCGGAACGGCACGGAACATGCAGGTTTTTGTTACCTTTGCGTGAAAAGACAGCCGGCGTGCGCTTCGGTGTGCCGAGCGGCCGGCTGCGGATAAATTAAAACGGAAGACCTATGAAACTGAAATTGATTACTCTGCCGAATATCATTACGTTGGGAAATTTGCTGTGCGGTACGCTCGGCGTGGTGTCGATGGTGTCGCTGCAGTCGGAGCAGGCGTTGTACACGGCGTTCGTGTTCATGCTGGCGGCCGCCATGTGCGACTTCTGGGACGGATTCGTCGCGCGGATCACCGGACAGTATTCGTCGATCGGCGCGCAGCTCGATTCGCTGGCCGATCTGGTAAGTTTCGGCGTGCTGCCGACCATCATCGGCATGAAGGTGTTCTATCTGGCCGGCGGTACGGGGGCATGGAGCGCCGTGATGCTGCTGATCGTCGTGTGTGCCGCGCTGCGGCTGGCCAAATTCAATGTGTCGGATGACCAGAAGACAGAGTTTGTCGGATTGCCCGTTCCGGCCTGCGCGCTGCTCGTCGGATCAGTGGGGTGGTACTTTGCCGAACACGTCGGCACCGCCTATGCCGCTTCCTTGCCGTGGGTGATTCTCGCCGGCGGCGTGGTACTCGCCTGGCTGATGATCTCGCCGGTGCGCATGTTCGCCCTCAAGTTCGACGGCTTCGGATTTGCCGCCAACGCGGTGCGCTATACGTTCCTGCTGATGGCGCTCGTGCTGGTGCTGCTCTTCGGCATGGGCGGCGTGGGGCTGTCCGTGCTGCTTTACATCCTCGTGTCGCTGATCCTGTGGGGCGTGCGGCGCAGGAACAGGTAAGTGTGGCGAAAAAATATTATCTTTACGCCCTAAACTACGTCGTCGATTCCGGATGTCCCGTCTGAAATATAAGTGGCTCGTTGCATTGGCTCTGTTCGTCGCCCCGTTCTGCGCGGTGTTCGAGCGGTCGGAGACATTCGCCCAGTTGCCCTACGGCAACGACCCGTTCCAGCAGCAGCCGGATCCCTTCTCGAACGACATCTCCGGCAGCATCAATGCCAACCCGTTCATGACCGACGGCGCGCAGCAGGACACCACGGCGCGCGATACGACCAAGAAGGAGCGCAAACCCCTCGAATCCTATTTCTTCGACAACGAAACCCGCGCACAGAAAAACTTCGCGTGGAACATCAACATGTCGATGAACCGCATCGAGATGACGACCATCGATACGCTGCTGACCGATTTCCAGGTCGATTATCCGTTCCTGAAAAAAGGGGTGGGCGACGCTTATCTGGGCAACCTGGGCGCACCGTCCATACCGCTCGGCTACTATGCCCGTCCGGAGTTCCGCGACTTCCAGATGGCCGAGCCGCTCTACTCCTATCTCTATACGCCGGAGACGGCTCCCTATTACAACGTGAAGAAGCCCCTGACGCAGGTCGGCTACCTGACCGCCGGACAGCGCCTGTACGCCGAGGAGAACATTTCCGTCCTCCATGCCCAGAACATCACCCCATCGACGGGATTCAACATTACGTTCCATACGATGGGTACCAAGGGCATCTATAACAATCAGGCAACGCGCGACACCGACTTTTCGCTGGGCATCTCCCATAACGGAAAACGCTATACAGGGTATGCAGGTTACATCTTCAACACCATCCGCATGAAGGAGAACGGCGGTGTGACGGATGACTGGTACATTACGGGAACCAAACTGGATCAGGCTTTCGAGGTGCCGTTCATGCTGTCCGATGCCCAGAACCTGATGCGAAATCACACCTTCTATACGTTCCACAGCTACGGCATCCCGCTGCGCCGGCTCACCGACGACGACTTCTCGATGGCCGACGTGCCGGCGGTCTATGTGGGCTACTCGTTGCAGTACGACCGCTGGAACCGCGTCTATACCGATACGTTCGCCGGCATGCAGGCGGCCGACCCCAACGGCGGTTCGGCCAGCAACCCGCTGCCTACCTCGCCCCTGTACCATAACTGGTATTTCGATGCTTCGGCCTCGCGCGACTCCACCTTCGAGTCGAAACTCTCCAACCGCCTCTTCGTGCAGCTGCAGCCGTGGGATCGCGACGGCATTGTGGGTACGGTCGATGCGGGTGTGGGTCTCGACACCCATACCTATTATCAGTTCCAGCCGGAGGATTATCTGACGGGCAATACGAAAGGCACGAACCGCAACAGCTTCTATGTGTACGGTGCGGTGGACGGCAAGTTCCGCAAGTATTTCGACTGGAACGGCAACCTGCGCTACGTCCCCTTCGGGTATCGGCAGAACGACCTGGAGGCCAATGCGTCGGCCAAGGTGAGCGTCTATTTCGGCGAACATCCCGTATCCCTGTCGGGACACTTCGGCTATTCGCTGCGCGATCCGTCCTATTGGAGCGAGAATTTCTATTCCAACCACTTCATCTGGCACAACTCGTTCCAGAAGGAGAATGAAACCACGCTGGATGTCCATCTGACGGCGCCGACCGTGAATGCCGAAGCGTCGTTCTACCAGAGCGTGATCGGCAACAAGGTCTATTACGGCCCGAATGCGGCGCCGCGGCAGGCCGCCGAACCGGTCAGCGTGACGGGTGTCTATCTGCGCAAGGATTTTCGGATCGGCATCCTCAATCTCAATCACCGCGTGCTGCTGCAGTGGAGTACGAACCAGGAGGTTGTCCCCGTGCCGCTGGTGAGCGTCTATCTCTCCTATTTCGTCGAGTTCGACGCCGTGCGCGACGTGCTGCGGCTGAAGATCGGCGTGGACGGACGCTACAATACGAAGTATTATGCCTTCGGATACAATCCGGCTACCGGCCAGTTCTACAATCAGCGCGAGAAGATGATCGGCGGCTATCCGATGCTGGACTTCTATGTGACGGCCAAGTGGAAACGCATGCGCATCTTCCTGAAGGTAGCCCACATGAGTCAGGACTTCTTCAATACGCGCGAGTATTTCCAGATTCTCCATTACCCGCTGAACCGGAGGGTGTTCAAGATGGGACTTTCGTGGAGTTTCTACGATTAGTCGGGGGCGGTGCGGCGCCTTTTTCGGCCGGATCGGGCGGCGCGGCATCATGAAAAGCGGTTTCTGTCCGTTCTTATGGTGATCCGGACCCGGCGGCTGCCGGCCCTGCTTCATTGACAAACAACGCATGAAACAAAAACGGTGTGTATGGATAGGGATCCTTTGTTCGATCCTTTGTGTGTGGGGCTGCGATTCCGGTCGCGGCACGGCCCGCACGCACCATGCGCCATCGGGCGATTCGATACGCATCGCCATCGCGGCGGGAACCCCTTCCGATCTGGTGATCGGAGGCCTCCGCTACGGCTATTGCTGTGACCTGCTGCAGGCTTATTGCGATTCCCTGGGGGTGGCATTGTGTCTGGACGGTGTGTCGGACGGTGCGGCCGAGGCCTCGCTGCAGGTATTGCCTGCGACGGGCGGCCGTCGGAAAAAAATGGTGCTGCTCTCGACCCATTATGTGGTGCTGGCGGCTGCGGGCGAGACTCCCGTAGTGTCGCTGCATGAACTGGCGCAGCGGATCGGCGGACAGCGCGTATGGCTCGCGGCGGGATTCCAGCATACCCAGAGCTATGACGACCTGCGCGACCTGCTCCCTGCCACCGAACTGTGTGTGGCCGCCGACGGCACGGAACCTTTCGGGGAGCTGCTGGCCGACGGGGTCGATTTCCTGATCTGCGAACAGGGCGAGGCGGCCATGGCCGCTGCTGTGCTGGGCGGCATGACGCCCGTGTTCCGGTTTCCGGAGGAGGTGCGGATCGGACTCTCCTTCACGGGAGGACGGCGTCCTGCGTGGGCGTCCGGTCTGAACGGCTGGCTGGCGGAATGGCGGCGCTCCGGTGCGGCCGATGCCTTGCGGAAGCGGTACGAGGGAACAGGGTTTGCGGCGTCTGCGGTGGCCATCGTTCCTGCCTGCCGGGTAATCGGGGGCATCTCGGAGTGGGATGCGCTCTTCCGCAAGGTGGGGGATAGCGAAGGGGTGGACTGGCGCCTGCTGGCGGCCATTGCCTATCACGAGTCGCGTTTCCGGGCGGCGGCGCGCTCCCGGGCCGGGGCGGTGGGCATGATGCAGATCATGCCGGTCACGGCGCAGCATCTGGGGGTAAGCCGTACGCAGCTGGCCGATCCGGAGACCAATATCCGGACGGCTGCCCGGCTGTTGGAGGAGATCGAGGTTCAGTTGGAGCTTTCGGACGGGATTGATGCCCGGGAAAAGTTGTTCATCGTGCTGGCGGCCTACAATTCGGGGGTCGGCACGGTGCGCAATGCCCGCCGGCTGGCCGAGGCGGCGGGAAACGATACCGATCTGTGGGAGACGGTGGCGCGCTATCTGGCGCTGATGGGAGACCGAAACTACCGGAACGATTCGATCCGCTACCGCCATTTCAGGGGAAGCAGCGAGACGCTTGCCTTTGTCGAGGATGTGGCCGGCCGGTACGAGACCTATTGCCGGAACGTGCAGTGAGACAGGGTGTGTAAACAGCGCGGGGGCGGCATTCGGATTTGTCGTTGCCTGCGACGTGATTTGGGCGAATTTTGATACTTTTGCGAAGAAAAGAATATAAACGGACAGCATGAAAAGATTTCTGACGGTTTTGTTGCTCATGGCCGGAGTGGTGACCTCGGTTTGCGGACAGACGCGCAGCTGGCGGGTGGAGGATATTCCCAACGTACAGGTTCTCGACCGCACCCGTTTCGTGAGCAATCCCGACGGGCTGCTTTCGGCTTCGGCCGTCTACCGGATCGATACGATGCTCTACGCACTCAAGGAGAGCGGACGGGCGCAGGTGGCCGTCGTGGCGGTCAATTCCATCGGCGACGAGGTGCCGTTCGACTTTCTCCAGCAGCTGGTGACGCGCTGGGGCGTCGGCCGCAGGGAGGCGGATGACGGACTGGGCGTGCTGCTCGTCATCGATCAGGGCGCGATCGAGATCCAGACCGGCTACGGACTGGAGGGAGACCTGCCCGATGCGCTGCTCAAGCGGATCATCGACCGTTATATGCTGCCCGCTTTCCGGCAGCAGGACTGGGATGCCGGCATGGTAGCTGGCATGACCGCCATCTGCGAGGTGCTGCAGGGACGCACCCCTGCGGAACTGACGAAGGGAGAAAGCGATTGGACGTCGTGGCTGGGGCTGCTGTTCGTGTTCGGACTCCCGCTGCTGATTGTCGAGCTGGTCTGGTATAACGCGAACCGCTGTCCGAAGTGCCGCAAGCGGGCGCTCAAGCGGGTCGATACGCGGCTGGTGTCCGACACCGGCGATGCGCGCACCGAGGAGGTTGTCTATGTATGCCGCAACTGCGGCCATACGGTCGTGCGGCGCCATACGAACCATCGCGGCGGCGGAGCCGGAGGTGTCATCCTCGGCGGCGGTCTGGGCGGCATGATGGGCGGCGGAGGCGGTGGCTTCAGCGGCGGAGGCGGCTTCGGAGGGGGCAGCTTCGGCGGAGGCGGAGCGCGCGGCAGTTTCTGACGGCGCCGGAAGAAGAAAAGAAATTAAATTTATTTAAAAATAGAGCAAACAATGAAAAAAGGATGGATTATCGTCATCGCCATTGTGGCGGTGATTGTGATATGGTTCGCGGGCGGTTACAACTCGCTGGTGAAACAGGAAGAGACGGTCAAGACGGCCTGGGCGCAGGTGGAGAACCAGTATCAGCGCCGCAGCGACCTGATCCCCAATCTGGTGAATACGGTCAAGGGGTATGCCGAACATGAGTCGCAGACGCTGGAGAGCGTGGTGGCCGCCCGTGCGCGCGCTACGCAGACGACGGTCGATCCGGAGAATCTGACCGCCGAGTCGTTCCAGCAGTTCCAGGAGGCGCAGGGCGAACTGTCCGCCGCATTGGGCCGTCTGCTGATGATCCAGGAGGCCTATCCCGATCTGAAGGCCAACCAGAACTTCTCGGAGCTGCAGGCTCAGCTTGAGGGAACGGAGAACCGCATCGCCACCGAGCGCCGCAACTACAACAACGCCGTGCGCGTATACAACACGCGGGTGCGCCGTTTCCCGACCAACATCCTGGCCGGCATGTTCGGCTTCGAGCGCTATCCCAACTTCGAGGCGGCCGAGGGCAGCGAGCAGGCTCCCGTAGTGGAGTTCTAAGGAAACCGCTTCTCCTGCCGGCAGGAGGAGGGGAAACAGATGGATAAACGGAACGGATCGGAGCGCCGCGAAAACGGTGTGCGTGTCCGATCCGTTGCCAGATAGCGAGCGATGAATAAACAGGGAAGACACTTTTTCAAGCGGATGAACTATCTCGACAATGCCTACAAGGTCGGGATAGTCATCAATGTGGTCTTTCTGATCGGGGAGCTGGTCGCCGGATTCGTGCTGAATTCCGTGGCGCTCTTCTCGGATGTGTGGCACAACGTGAGCGATGTGTTCGCCCTCTTCTTCTCAATGGTCGCTTTCCGGCTGATGCACAAGGAGCCGAACGAACGCTTTACGTTCGGCTACAAGAAGAGTACGATCCATGTGTCGCTGGTCAATGCCTGCGTGCTGTTCGCCGCGATCGGTGCGGTGGTCATGCGCAGTATCGAGAAATTGATCCATCCCAGTCCGGTGGAGGGCGGTTACGTGGCCTGGGTCGCCGCAATCGGCGTTGGCGTCAATGCGCTGACCCTGTGGTTGTTCTATCGTCACCGCAAACGAGACCTGAATGTGGACGGCGTCTTTCTCCACGTGGCGGCCGACACCCTCGTGTCGCTGGGCGTCGTGCTGGCCGGTGTGATTATCTCGTTCACCGATCTCTATATTCTCGACCCGGTGATCGCCCTGTTCAATTCGGGGTTCATTCTGGTTTCGGCCGTGCGCCACATATCGGAGAGCCTGCGCCTGGCGCTGGACGGCGTGCCGAACGGCCTCGACCCCCGCACGGTGCGTGAGACGATCATGGAGCGCGAACCGGATGTCGTCGATATCCATTACATCAACCTGTGGGCCATCAGTACGGTCGAAAACGCCTTTACGGCGCATGTCGTGGTCGCCACACCGCAGGTGGGCGCGGATCTGAAGCGGCGCATCAAACACCATCTGGCCGAACTGAACATCACGCACGCCAATCTGGAGTTTGAACATCCCGGCGAGGTGTGCGATTATGCGCATGTGCGGTACGATTGAGCCGCCCCTTTCCGTAAAGTTGTAAATCTTCCGATGAATTCTGTAACGCGTGCAAGGCCGTTCGTTGCGACCTTTGTGCCATAGAATCCGGTAGCATGTAAAAACACAGCAGCCATGAAAGAATACGAGGAACAGTACGGAGCGGTGCGGACGGAACAGCCGGCGGCACACGGCGCTCATGCCGAACACGACCATCATCATCACCATCACCATCACCATTTGCACGGTGGTGCGATGGAACATTTGAACAAGGCCTTCAAGCTGGGCATCGCCCTGAATATCATCTATGTGATCGTGGAACTGGGTGCGGGTATCTGGCTCAGCTCCGTTTCGCTGATCTCCGATGCGGGACACAACCTGAGCGATGTGGTGAGCCTGGTGCTGGCGCTGCTTGCGTTCAAACTGGCTCAGGTACCGCCGAGTCCCCGCTATACCTATGGCTATAAAAAGAGTACGGTACTCGTTTCGCTGCTCAATGCCTGCATCCTGCTTGTGGCCGTCGGCATTATCCTGTGGGAGAGTGTCGAGAAACTTCGCAACCCCCATCCCGTCGAGGGCGGCGCCATCGCATGGGTAGCCGGTGTGGGCATTGTGGTGAATGCGCTGACGGCATGGCTCTTTGTGAAAGACCGCAAACGCGACCTGAATGTCAAGGGGGCGTTTCTGCACATGGCGGCCGACGCGCTCGTCTCATTGGGTGTTGTGGTGTCGGGACTTGTTATCGGCGTAACGGGATGGTATCTGATTGACCCGATCATCGGCATCGCGATCGCCATTGTCATTCTCGTTTCGACCATGCGGCTGCTGCTCGACAGCGTACGCCTGTCGCTGGACGGTGTGCCGGAGGGGGTGCCTGAAGCCGACAGGGTGTGCCGCGAAGTGATGGAACACGAACCGCGCGTACAGGATATGCACCACATCCACATCTGGGCCATGAGTACGACGGAAAATGCGCTGACCGCCCATCTGGTGATCGGACCCGATGTCGATCAGGAGGAGGTGAAAGGCCATGTGAAACAGCTGTTGGAGGAGCTGGGCATATCGCATGCGACGCTCGAGTTTGAACGTCCGGACCGTTGTTGCGTGCCGGGCGGATGCGGCGGGTGCTGATTCGGCATGCACACAATGCGCAGCGGCCGATGGAAACCGTTTCCATCGGCCGCTGCATGTTGTGAGGGGGGCAGGGCGGCTATTTGACGATGATGTTGGCCACGACGTTCATGCCCAGTCGGCGGTTCAGCTCCTGCTGCAACTCGGCACGGCGCAGAAAGAGCGCGTGGCGGGCGACGGCTGACCGCATCGACACGTACAGAATGCCGTTGCGGATGTCGAGCGAGGAGGTGAAAGAGGCAGCGGCCGCACCGGCCACTTCGGGCCACAGGTCGGGGATGCGCGCCTCGCAGAGACGGCGCATGCGGGTCGGGTTGGATTCGATGAAGCCCGACCACAGGTCGCCGATTCGCATGGGGGTACTTCTTCGCATGGGTATGGCGGTTTTTATTTTTCCTGAAAAATATTGCCCGCATCGACTTCAAAGTGGGCATAGTCGGCCGTGCAGCTCTCCAGGATGGAGGTCAGCCGGGTGCGGTTGCAGTCCGAAATGACGATCTGGCCGAAGCGGCGGTCGTTCACCAGCGTGATGAGCGCTTCGAGCCGGTTGGCATCGAGTTTGTCGAACAGGTCGTCCAGCAGCAGGATGGGCCGTTCGCCCGAACGTTCGGTCTGGATGGCGTGCTGCGCCAGTTTGAGTGCGATCAGAAACGATTTCTGCTGTCCCTGCGAACCGTATTTGCGCAGCGGATAGCCGCCGATTTTCATAACCATGTCGTCCCGATGGACGCCGCTCGTGGTGAACTGGTTGGCGATGTCCTTGGCGCGTGCAGCCTCCAGCAGCGTTTCCGGCTCGGTGTCGTTCAGCTCGGAGCGGTAGTCGAGCGAAATCTGCTCGCGGTCGTTGGAGATGATGCGGTAGTAGTCGGCTACGATGGGGCGCAGCCGCTCGACGGCCGCCGCCCGCGCCGCATGGATCGTCCGTCCGTGGGCGGCCAGCTGCATGTCGAACACCTCCAGCAACTCGCCCTGCTGGGGCGACTGGAGCTGTTTGAGCAGCCGGTTGCGCTCGGCCAGGGCGCGGTTGTAGCGGATCAGCGCGTTGAGGTAGTCGCGGTCGTGTTGCGAAATGAAGGCATTCAGCCATTTGCGCCGTTCGTCAGCCGCATCGCTGACCAAAAAGATGTCGGCCGGCGAGACGATCACGGCCGGAATCATGCCGATGTGGTCCGACAGCCGCTCGTATTCCTTGCCGTTCCGCTTGAGTACCTTGCCGTTGCCGCGGCGGAACGAGCAGGTGACCGTCTCGAAGCGACCCGTGTCGGCCGTGTATTCGCCGTTGAGCAGGAAGAACTCCTCGCCGTGACGGATGCTCTGCCCGTCGGTCATGGTCAGTGCGCTTCTGCACATGGACAGGTACCACACCGCGTCGATCACGTTGGTTTTTCCGGCGCCGTTGCGTCCCGTGAAGCAGTTGATGCCTTCGCGGAGCGACAGGTCGGCCTGTGCGATATTTTTGAAATTGAGCAGCGAAAGTTTGCGGATATACATAGGACAGCGCCGGTCTCCGGTCAAGGGGGAAACCGACCTTCAAAGATACGCATTCCGCGCCGATTTCCGAAACGGATGCTGCCGGAGGCAGGCGGTGGCGGATTTGTGGCCATGCTGCTGAAAAATCTTGATGTTGTCGGCAGTTAGTTCGCCAAAAAAGTGTATTTTTGTCACTCGAAATTGTTTCGGACAGCCGAAGTTATTTACGAACATGGACGGACGTCGGGGACGGTCCGGTTTAAAAAGATAAGATTTTATGAGTGCTACAAACGCGAAAACCAAACAGGGAGAGCAATTGGATCCCGAGCAGAAGATCGAGACCGCGCTCGACAAAACGGAACTGTTCCTGGAGAAATACACCAAACAGCTGCTGATCGGTCTGCTCGTCGTCGTGCTGATCGTGGGTGGCTATTTCGCATACCAGTACCTGATTCTGCAGCCGCGCAATGAGAAGGCGGCCGCGATGATGTTCGTGGCCGAGCAGCAGTTTGCTGCCGAGAATTATGAGGCGGCGCTCGAAGGTGACGGCAGCAATGCCGGTTTCCTCGATGTGGTCAGCCGTTACGGCTCCACCCGTCAGGGGCGTCTGGCTGCCCACTATGCCGGCGTCTGCTACATGAAACAGGGCGATCTGGATGCCGCCATGACCTATCTCCAGAAATACAAACACGTAAACGGCGCTCCGGGTGTCATTATCAATGCCCAGAACCTCGGCCTGCAGGGTGACATCTATGTGAACCGCGGCGATTATGCCAAAGCCCAGGAAATGTATTCCCGTGCAGTCGAAGCGGCCGACAATGTACTGACGACACCCTATTACCTGCGCAAACTGGCGTTCGTCTATGCCGCTCAGGGCAAGGCACAGGAAGCCGTGAAGGTGTGCGAGCGAATCAAACTCCAGTATGCCGGCAGCCTTGAGGCGCGCGACATCGACAAACTGATCGGAGAATTCGGACAGCTCAAATAATCGCTTTCCGCGATCAAGCGAACAAAAAGGCTGTACGGCGTTGGACGACAGCCTTTTTTGGTATCATGGCGGCGCCGGCCGTTAGATGGCGCAGTAAGGGAGAACAATACTACTAATTAGCATAGAGACAGTATGGCAACCAAGAATCTTTCGCGTTTTGAAAGTCCCGTTCCGTCGGCCGCCGACATGAAGTTCGGCATTGTGGTGTCGGAGTGGAATTCCGATGTAACTTTTGCGTTGCGTGACGGCGCGATACGGACCTTGAGGAGTTGCGGCTGCAGCGACGAGAACATCATCGTCCGTTATGTACCCGGCACGTTTGAACTGCCGATGGGCGCCCGTTTCTTTGCCGAGCATACCGATGTGGACGGCGTGATCGCTCTGGGATGTGTGGTCAAAGGGGAGACGCCCCATTTCGATTATGTCTGCATGGGAGCTACGCGCGGCATTACGGATGTGATGCTGGAGTGGAACATGCCGATCGCCTTCGGCGTGCTGACCACGCTCGACCAGCAGCAGGCGCTGGACCGTGCCGGCGGCCGGTTGGGCAACAAGGGCGACGAGGCGGCAGCTGCTGTCGTGAAGATGGTGCATCTGCAGCGTGAATTTGAACTTTCGGCCGCCGCGACGGCTGTCGTCGATCCGATGAATGTGAACTGATCCGGTGCAGGGGGATGCTTCGCTGCCGCTTCGGGAAGCCGGAGAGGAAGCGGAAGTGTCCGGCCAGCAAGGCATATTATGACAAAAGCCAGTCCCGAAGGACTGGCTTTTGTCATAATATGCGATACTGTCGGTCAGACGATCGAGAAACCGCCGTCCACGATGATGTGCTGGCCGGTGACATAGCTCGATGCCGCGGACGAGAAGTAGAGGATCGTACCGTTCAGTTCGCCCTTGGCTCCCGGACGCGATGCGGGGGTCAGCGCATTGTACATGTTCATGAAGGCTTCGTGCTTGAACAGCGTATTTTCGGTCATCTCGCTCTCGAACAGGCCGGGGCCGATCGAATTGACCGTGATGTTGTCGGCGGCATACGAAGCGGCCATGCCGAGGGTCAGTCCCTTGACAGCTGCCTTTGAGGCGTTGTAGACGTGGCGCCACAGTTCGGGAACCTTGTCGGCCAGCGTGGCGTTGATCGAGGAAATATTGACGATCTTGCCGTAGCGGCGGGCGCGCATGTGCGGAACGACATATTTGCACATCAGGAAGATGCTCTTGACATTGACGTTCATCGAACGATCCCACTCTTCGGGCGGAAGCGTCTCGACACCGCCCGGAATGGCGATGCCCGCATTGTTGAGCAGGATGTCGATCTTGCCGAATTGGGCAATTACCTCTTCGACGGCCCGTTTGATGTCTTCTTCTTTGGAAACGTCACAAGCGATCGGCAACGCCTTGACGCCCGATCGGCGGAGTTCTTCGGCCAAAGCATCCAGACGCTCTTTGCGTCGGGCGAGCAAGGCGACATCGGCTCCGTAGGCCGCATATGCGCGGGCGGCATCCGCTCCCAATCCGCTGGAGGCGCCGGTAACTACCGCCACCTGTCCCTTTAATCCGAATAAATCCATAACTTCAATAGTTTAAGTGAAACATTCCCGACAATCTTGCGGGGGACGGCGGTCGGAGACAGCCGTCCTGACTTTGTATAAAGATAATGTATTCCGTGCGATTTTCCAACTCTTCGGGCGGGCAGACGCCTGTCTGCCGGAGGGGAAGGGGGCGGAACCGCTGTCTGTGATGCAGAATCTGCGGTGCGGGAACGGCAGGGGCAGGGTATAGGAAAAACGTATGGCGCCATCGAAATTACTGATTGTCGGAATGCAGGGAAACCGCCGGAAATACGTTATTTTTGAAAAGGGATCGCCGGAGTGCGAAATTGGTACGGAATTTGTCACCCTGTTTCTGCAATGAGGCTTCGGATCGATCCGAACCCCGCAATGTATAGACATTATAAAAAAGACGTTTATGACACACACAATGCCCGTGCTGGCTTATGCACACGATGCGCTGGAACCCCATATCAGCCGTGAGACAATCGAATACCACTACGGCAAACACCTGCAGACCTACGTGAACAATCTCAACAACCTGATTGCAGGTACCGAGTTCGAGGATGCTTCGCTCGAGGAGATGATCCGTAAGGCCGAGGGCGGCATTTTCAATAATGCGGCTCAGACGTGGAACCACATCTTCTATTTCACCACCTTCTCGCCCGCTCCGCAGGCCGAGCCGGCAGGCAGGCTGCGCGAGGCGATCGACCGCAAGTTCGGTTCGTTCGAGGCGTTCAAGGCCGAGTTCGAGAAAAAGGCGACCGGCCTCTTCGGTTCGGGATGGACGTGGCTGGTGAAGGATGCCGCTGGCAACCTCGACATCGTGAACGAGTCCAATGCCGGCAACCCGATCCGCAACGGTCTGGTGCCGCTGATGGTGATGGATGTATGGGAACATGCCTACTACATCGACTATCGCAACCGCCGTGCCGATTCGATCAAGGCAACGTGGAACGTGATCGACTGGAAGAAGGTAGAGGAACGCTTCTAAACGCGGTTGCCCGTCGGTTCGTTTTACGCCCTCTGCCCTGCGGCAGGGGGCGTTTTCTGTTCGACGGCAGGATGGTATTGGCTGTCCTGCGGGGGCGTTTTCTCCCGTCGGAACGGCTGCGGGGCGGGCCGGCGCATGGCAGGCAGCAGCGATCCTGCCATCGGGGAGGTGACGTATGGCAGTTGGCAGCAATCCTGTCATCGGGCGGGCGGAAACATGCAAAGAGGCCGGAGCAGAAAGCTCCGGCCTCCGTCGTTTTTTGGACAGTTGCCTTCCGTCTATTTCAGGAATGCCTTGCCGATCTGGAGGAACGACTCGGCCTCGAGTGCCGCGCCGCCGATCAGACCGCCGTCCACGTCCTCCTTGGCGAAGAGTTCGCCGGCATTGGAGGGTTTGCACGAGCCGCCGTAGAGAATGGGCGTCTGCTCGGCAGCCGCACCGAATTTGGCAGCCAGCGTGCGGCGGATGTGGGCGTGTATCTCCTGTGCCTGTTCGGCCGTGGCGGTCTTGCCGGTGCCGATGGCCCATACGGGTTCGTAGGCGACGATCAGCCGTTCAAACTGTTCGGGCGTCAGGTTGTAGATCACCTCCTCGAGCTGGGCTTTGACCACGTCGAAGTGGCGGCCGTCTTCACGCTCTTCGAGCTTTTCGCCCACGCAGTAGATCGGTGCAAGACCGTGTGCATAGGCCTGGCGCATCTTGCGGTTGAGCGTCTCGCTCGTCTCGCCGTAGTACTGACGGCGCTCCGAGTGACCCAGAATGACGTACTCGACGCCGAGCGAAGCGATCATGTGGGCCGAAACTTCGCCCGTGAACGCTCCTTTCTCTTCCGTTGCGCAATCCTGTGCGCCGACGGCTACGCCCGTGCCGCGCGTGATCCGTACTACTTCGCTCAGGTGGGTGAAAGGCGGACATACGATGAAGTTCACGCAGTCGCAGATCTCTTTCTTGCCGGCAGCGACGGCTTTGGCCAGTTCGGCGCCTTCTGCGGGGGTGGTGTTCATTTTCCAGTTACCCGCAACGATCTTTCTTCTCATGATTGTTCGTTTTATGGTATGATTGAAGTTTGGTGACTTGTTGCTGTCCGGCGGGGCGGTTACTCCACCCACGCCTTCACTTCGTCGGCCGTCGGATTCTTCAGCCCCAGCTTGTTCTTTTTATTGAAACCGCACAGGTCGTTAAAAAGTTTGCCGGCAGCCAGCTTTTTCAGCGACTCGACCGTCGTGAAGCCCATCTTGTGCAGCACCGGAACCCATTCGGCCGGAATGCCTTTTTCGGCATATTTCTCGACAGGGTCTTTGACCACGCCTTTTTCGGGTTTCATCTGCGGGAAGAAGAGGACATCCTGAATCGACGGCTGGTTGGTCATGAACATCGTCAGTCGGTCGATACCCATGCCCATGCCGGAGGTGGGCGGCATGCCGTACTCCAGGGCGCGCACGAAATCCATGTCGATGAACATCGCCTCGTCGTCTCCCTTTTCGCTCAGGCGCAGCTGCTCCTGGAAACGCTCGTACTGGTCGATCGGGTCGTTCAGCTCCGAGTAGGCGTTGCAAAGTTCCTTGCCTACGACAAACAGCTCGAACCGCTCGGTCAGGTCGCGGTTGTTGCGGTGGCGCTTGCTCAGCGGCGACATCTCGATCGGGTAGTCCATGACGAAGGTAGGCTGGATCAGCTCCTCCTCGCAGTAGGTGCCGAAGATGGCATCGATCAGCTTGCCTTTGCCCATCGTGTCGTCGATTTCCACTTTCAGGTCGCGGCAGGCGGCGCGCAGCTCCTCCTCGCTCTTGCCGGTGATGTCGAAGCCCGTCTTTTCGCGGATGGCGTCGGTCATGGTGATGCGGCGGAAGGGGCGCTTGAAACTGATGTCGCGGTCGCCGATCTTGATCTCCGTGGTGCCGTTTACGGCCAGGCAGACGGTCTCCAGCATGGCTTCCGTGAAATCCATCATCCACAGGTAGTCCTTATAGGGGACATAGATCTCCATGACGGTGAATTCCGGGTTGTGGGTGCGGTCCATGCCTTCGTTGCGGAAGTCGCGGGCAAACTCATAGACGCCCGGATAACCGCCTACGATCAGCCGCTTGAGGTAGAGTTCGTTGGCGATGCGGAGGTAGAGGTCGGTGTCGAGCGTATTGTGGTGCGTGATGAACGGACGTGCCGCGGCGCCGCCCGGAATGGGCTGCAGGATCGGCGTCTCGACCTCGAGGTAGCCCCGCTCGTCGAAGAAGCGGCGCATCGTGGAGATAATCAGCGCACGTTTTTCAAATACCTTGCGAACCTGCGGATTGACCACCAGATCGACATAGCGCTGGCGGTAGCGGGCCTCCGGATCGGAGAAGGCGTCGTACACCTTGCCGTCCTTCTCCTTGACGATGGGGAGCGGACGGATCGACTTGCTCAGCACGGTGAAGCGGCGGCAGTGGATCGAGAGTTCGCCCGTCTGGGTGATGAAGGCATAGCCCTCGACGCCGATGAAGTCGCCGATGTCGAGCAGCTTCTTGAATACCGTGTTGTAGAGGGTCGGATCGCCTTCGGGGCAGACGTCGTCGCGACGGATATACACCTGGATGCGGCCCGTGTGGTCCTGAAGTTCAAAGAAAGAAGCGCTGCCCATGATGCGGCGGCTCATGATGCGGCCGGCGATGCAGACCTCCTGGAAATTGTGCTGTTCCGGATCGAAACCGGCTGCGATTTCGGCAGCGGTCGTATTGACCGGATACTGTGCGGCGGGGTAGGGTTCGATGCCCAGTTCCCGCAGGGCCGCCAGCGAGTTGCGGCGCAGTTGTTCCTGTTCGCTGAGTTCGGTATATGACATGTGCGTATCGGTTTTTTCTGCAAATAGTTTTGTTTGCAAAATTAACAAGAAATTCCCGCAATCCATGCGCCTGCGGGGGCGAATCCGGCCTGTGGGGGCGCGTTACTCCGGACGGAGCGCCAGACGCAGCACGTCGTCGTTCGTGCGCACGTAGTGGAAGGTCATGTCCTTGATGTAGTCCTCCTTGATCTCGGCGATGTCCTTGCGGTTCTCTTCGCTGAGGATGATCTCGTTGATGCCGGCGCGTTTGGCGGCGAGGATCTTCTCCTTGATGCCGCCCACGGGCATGACGCGGCCGCGCAGGGTGGTCTCGCCCGTCATGGCGATTCGGTCGCGGATGCAGCGTCCCGTAAAGGTCGAAACCAGCGAGGTGACCATCGTGATGCCGGCGCTGGGGCCGTCCTTCGGGATGGCGCCTTCGGGAACGTGGATGTTGATGTCGAACTTCTCGAACTTCTCGCGGTCGATGCCCAGCGTCTCGTAGTGGGCCTTTACCCATTCGAGGGCGATGGTGGCCGACTCCTTCATCACGTCGCCGAGGTTGCCCGTCAGGCTCAGGTTGCCCTTGCCGGGGCTGAGGATCGACTCGATGTAGAGGATGTCGCCGCCCACCTCGGTCCATGCCAGTCCGGTCACCACGCCCACCATGCCGCTCACTTCGTACTCCTCGTTGCGGAACTTGGGCATGCCGAGGATCTTCTCCAGATCCTCGACGCGGATCTCCGCCTCGAAGGGCTGCTCGAAGCCGATGTCCTTGGCGCGGTGGCGGGCGATCTTGGCCAGCATCTTGTCGAGCGTGCGGACTCCCGCCTCGCGCGTGTAGTCGGCGATGATGCGCTCCATCACCTCGCGCGAGACAAGCAGCTTGTCCTCCGGAATGCCGTGTGCCTCGCGCTCCTTGGGCAGCAGGTGGCGCATGCCGATCTCGATCTTCTCCTCAAGCAGGTAGCCCGGAATGTTGATCATCTCCATGCGGTCGCGCAGGGCCGGATGGATGTTCTGCACGTTGTTGGCCGTGGCGATGAAGAGCGTGTGCGAGAGGTCGTACTCCGTGTCGAGGTAGTTGTCGTGGAACGTAACGTTCTGTTCGGGGTCGAGTACCTCCAGCAGCGCCGAGGAGGGGTCGCCGTGGTTGCCCATGCCGATCTTGTCCACCTCGTCGAGGATAATCACGGGGTTGGACGACCCGCACCGCTTGATGGTCTGGATGATGCGGCCGGGCATGGCGCCGATGTAGGTGCGGCGGTGTCCGCGGATCTCCGACTCGTCGTGCAGGCCGCCGAGCGAGATGCGGCCGAACTTGCGGTTCAGCGCATTGGCCACCGACTTGCCCAGCGAGGTCTTGCCCACTCCGGGAGGGCCGTAGAGGCAGATGATCGGCGACTTGAGGTCGCCCTTGAGCTTGATGACGGCCAGATGCTCCAGCAGGCGCTCCTTCACCTCGTCCAGACCGAAGTGGTCGTTGTCGAGCTGTTTGCGGGCGTTCTGCAGGTCGAGGTTGTCCTGCGTGTACTCCTCCCACGGCAGTTCCAGCAGCAGCTGCAGGTAGTTTATCTGCACCGAGTATTCGGCCACGGCCGGATTGAGCCGTTCGAGTTTGTTGAGTTCCTTGTCGAACAGTTCGCCGATCTCCTTGCTCCATTTCTTTTTTGCGGCCTGCTCGCGCATGCGGGCGATCTCGGCGTCGTCCTCGTTGCCCCCCAGCTCTTCCTGGATGGTGCGGATCTGCTGCTGCAGGTAATACTCCTTCTGCTGCTGGTCGATATCCTGTTTGACCTTGCTCTGGATCTTCTGCTTCAGCTCGGCCAGTTGCTGTTCACGCACGAGGATTTCCAGCAGGCGGCGTGCGCGGGCCAGCAGGCCGGGCGCTTCGAGCAGGTGCTGGCGGTCGGCGTCCTCGAAGTCGAGGTTCGAGCAGATGAAGTTGATGATGCCGCGCCGGCTGTCGATGTTCTTGATGGCGAACGAGGCCTCCTTGGGCATGTTGTTCGACAGGTTGATGATGTTCAGCGCAACGTCCTTGATCGACTCCACGAGTGCCTCGAACTCCACGTTGTTGGCGGCGGGCGACGAATCTTTCAGTACGGTCACCGTGGCCGTGAAGTAGGGTTCGGAGGTGAGGTATTCATTGATCTCGATCTTCTCCAGCCCGTGCAGGATGACCGTCAGGTTGCCGTTGGGCATGTCGAGCGTCTTGAGGATGCGTGCGGCGGTTCCGATGCGGTACATGTCGTCGGGAGCAGGCTGCTCGACGTCCGACTCTTTCTGCAGTACGGCACCCAGAATGCCCGATCCGGCCTCGACGTCGCGGATCAGCTTCATGGACTTTTCGCGGCCCACGGTGATCGGCGTGATCGCACCCGGAAACAGTACCGAACTGCGCAGCGACAGGATCGGCAGCGACTCGGGAATCGAGTAGTTTTCCGTCGGTTCGTCCTCGCTGTCGGAGACGATCGGGATCACCTGGCTGCGTCCGTCCTGCAGGTCCGGCATGTCGGAGAGAATGTCGATTTCTATTTTTTTCTTTTTTGTCATGTTCGGAAAATCTCCTTTTTTCGAATTTTAAGGTACAAAGATAACGAAACTCTCTCTGGGAATGATATGCCGCCGTCAAAAACTGATCATCAGTTTCTCCGTACAGGTACGCTGCGGTGCCTGAAATTCATTATCTTTGTACATTGTTCCGGTTGGATCGAATTTCAGTACAAGAAAAATCATAAAACAATATGAAAATAGCAGACAAATATGTTCCGCAGGAGCTTGAGGGCAAGTGGTACGACTACTGGCTCGCCGGCGGATATTTCCATTCCGAACCCGATAGCCGTCCGGCTTACACGATTGTCATTCCGCCGCCCAACGTCACCGGTATGCTCCACATGGGTCACATGCTCAACAACACGCTGCAGGATGTGCTGGTGCGCCGCGCCCGCATGCGGGGCATGAACGCCTGCTGGGTGCCGGGTACCGACCATGCCTCCATCGCTACCGAGGCCAAGGTGGTGGCGCGCCTGCGCGAGCAGGGCATCGAGAAGTCTTCGCTGACGCGCGAGGAGTTCCTGCACCACGCCTGGCAGTGGAAAGAGGAGCATGGCGGCATCATCCTCAAGCAGCTGCGCCGTCTGGGCGCTTCGTGCGACTGGGACCGCACGGCCTTCACGATGGACGAGATCCGTTCGTCCAGCGTCATCAAGGTCTTTGTGGATCTCTACAACAAGGGACTCATCTACCGCGGCGTGCGGATGGTGAACTGGGATCCCGCGGCGCAGACCGCCCTCTCCGATGAGGAGGTGGTTTTCCAGGAGTCGCACGGCAAGCTCTACTTCCTGCGCTACATGATCGAGGGGGGCGACGGCTACATGGTCGTTGCAACGACCCGTCCGGAGACGATTCTCGGTGACGTGGCGCTGTGCGTCAATCCCGACGATCCGCGCTACCGCCACATGATCGGCCACGCGGTGCGCGTGCCGCTGGTGGGGCGGTCGATTCCGGTCATCGCCGACAGCTACGTGGACAAGGAGTTCGGTACCGGTGTGCTGAAGGTGACGCCCGCCCACGACGTGAACGACTACATGATCGGTCAGAAATACAATCTGGAAGCGATCGACATCTTCAATCCCGACGGTACGGTAAACGACAAGGTGGGACTGTATGTCGGCATGGACCGCTTTGCCGTGCGCGAACAGATCGAGAAGGATCTCGATGCGGCCGGCCTGCTGGAGCGCACCGAGGCCTATACGAACAATGTGGGTTACTCCGAGCGTACCCATGTGCCGATCGAACCGAAGCTCTCCATGCAGTGGTTCCTGAAGATGGATACGCTGGCGCAGCCGGCGCTGACGTCCGTGATGGAGGATGTGATTCGTTTCGTGCCGCCCAAGTTCAAGAATATCTACCGTCACTGGATGGAGAACATCAAGGACTGGTGCGTGTCGCGCCAGCTGTGGTGGGGACACCGCATCCCGGCATGGTACTTGCCCGGGGGCGGTTTTGTCGTGGCCGAAAACGAGGACGAGGCATTGCGTCTGGCTCGCGAGAAGAGCGGCAACGAGGCGCTGCAGCTCGCCGACCTGCGGCAGGACGAGGATGTGCTGGATACGTGGTTCAGTTCGTGGCTCTGGCCGCTCGAACTCTTCGACGGCATCGTCCATCCCGACAATCCCGAGATCAACTACTACTATCCGACCAACGATCTGGTGACCGCCCCCGACATCATCTTCTTCTGGGTGGCGCGCATGATTATGGCCGGTTATGAATACCGGGGCGAGAAGCCCTTCAGCAATGTCTATTTCACGGGCATCGTGCGCGACAAGCTGGGCCGCAAGATGAGCAAGTCGCTCGGCAACTCGCCCGATCCGCTCGACCTGATCGACCGCTACGGTGCCGACGGCGTGCGCGTGGCCATGCTGCTCTGCTCGACGGCCGGCAACGACATCATGTTCGACGAGGCGATGTGCGAGCAGGGCCGCAACTTCGGCAACAAGATCTGGAACGCCTTCCGTCTGGTCGGCTCCTGGCAGGTGGATCCGCAGGCCGCCCAGCCCGAAAGCAGCCGCCTGGCCGTGGAGTGGTTTGCCGGCCTGCTCGACCGCACGCTGGCCGAGATCGACGCCCACTTCGAGGCTTACCGCATCTCGGATGCCTTCATGACCCTCTACCGCCTCTTCTGGGACGAGTTCTCCGGCTGGTATCTCGAAATGGTGAAACCGGCCTACGGCCAGCCCGTGGACGGGGAGACCTTTGCCCGCACGCAGGAGTTCTTCGACAAGTTGCTGCGCATGCTCCATCCGTTCATGCCGTTCGTGACCGAGGAACTGTGGCAGCATCTGGCTCCCCGCAGGGAGGGCGAGAGTGTCATGGTGGCCGACATGCCGCAGGCCGGCCGGTGGGACGACGAGGCACTGGCCCGTTTCGAACTGGTCAAGGAGACGGTGGCAGCCATCCGCAACCTGCGCCAGCAGAAGAACATCCCCAACAAGGAGCAGCTCGTACTCAAGGTGATTCGCGACGAGAACTACCCCGAGCGCTACAATCCGGTGCTGATGAAGATGGCCAACCTCGCCGAGATCACCTGCGTCGAGGAGAAGGATCCGGCGGCCATGTCGTTCATCGTCAAGACGACCCAGTATTTTGTGCCGCTCGAAGGCATGGTCGATGCCGAGGCCGAACTGAAGAAGCTGCACGATGACCTGGCCTATCTGGAGGGATTCCTCGCTTCGGTGATGAAGAAACTCTCCAACGAACGTTTTGTCAGCGGGGCGCCGCAGAAAGTCGTGGAGACCGAGCACGCCAAGAAGAACGATGCCGAGGCGAAGATCGCTGCGATCCGCGAACGGATTGCGGCGCTGAGCAAGTAGGCGCGCTCGCCGGTGTCCGCACGGGAAAATCGGTTCGTAACGATTTCGTAATGCGGCGGAAGGGATTTCGTAACCTTTGTTACGTTCCTTTGCAGCGAGTTAATTTGGATGTTAAGAAAAGATGAAAGGAAAGAAAACGATTGCGCTGGTGGCGCATGACAACATGAAACCCGATCTGGTCGAATGGGCCGACTGGAACAAGGAATTGCTGCTGAAGCACAGTCTCGTATGTACCGGAACGACCGGTAAGATGGTGGCGGCTACGCTGGAAGAGAAGCAGCTGGGCGGGAAGGAGACGGCCGATGTCCGCCTATTGAAATCGGGGCCGCTGGGCGGCGACCAGCAGCTGGGCGCCATGATTGCCGAGGGCAAGATCGACGCGCTGATCTTCTTCTGGGACCCGATGGAGGCGCAGCCCCACGATGTGGATGTGAAAGCCCTGCTGCGTCTGGCTACGCTTTACAATGTGCCGACAGCCGTGAACCGTTCGTCGGCGGACTTCATCATCTCCTCGCCGCTGTTCGACGGCGACTACAAACCGGTGGTGAAGGAATACCGCAGTTATGTTGAGCGGGTGTTGAAGAAGTAGCGGCGAATTGTTGTCGGGATCGGAGACCCCCGATCTTTTCATAATAGGATAAGTGACGGCAGGCGGCACATAGATGCCGCCTGCCGTTTTTGTGTTGTTGCTGCCGCTGTGTTGTTGGTGTTGGTGTTGTTGTTGCTGCCGCCGTGTTGTCGATGTCGGGCTGCCGTTGGGGTGCTGTCGCTGTACTGCCATTGTGCCGCCGTCGCGTTCCGTTGTCTGGCTATGGGCTACTTGTTGTCGTACTACTGCCGTTGTCTTCACCGTATTACCGCTTTCGGGGGGCTGTCGTGCCGCCGGCATGTCGCTTCCGTGGGTGTAGCGGAAACAGAAAACAGGAAGCAAGCAGGTGCGGGCATGGGGCAGGAACTGGTGCCGACAACAGCCGGTAGGCTTCGGAGCGGACAAAAAGAAAGGGATGCCCTTGCGGACATCCCTTTGCTTCTTGCGAAAGGAGTATCGATTAGTAGATACCTTGCTCGAGCATTGCCTGAGCGACTTTCATGAAGCCGGCAATGTTGGCGCCTTTCACGTAGTTTACATAGCCGTCAGCCTGTTTACCGTAGGTAACGCAAGCCTCGTGGATGCTGGCCATGATGGTGTGGAGTCTTTCGTCCACCTCTTTGCCCGACCACGACAGGTGCATGCAGTTCTGAGTCATTTCCAGACCCGAGGTTGCTACACCACCGGCGTTAACGGCTTTACCCGGAGCGAAGAGGATACCGGCTTTCTGGAATGCGTGGATAGCCTCAGGCGTACATCCCATGTTCGATACCTCGGCGCAGCACCACGTACCGTTCTTCAGCAGTTCGGCAGCGTCGTCGCCGTTCAGCTCGTTCTGGAATGCGCAGGGGAGAGCGATGTCGCACTTGATGCTCCATGCTTTCTTGCCGGGGGTGAAGGTAGCATCCGGGAACTTCTCAGCGAACGGAGCAACGATGTTGCGGTTCGAAGCGCGGAGTTCGAGCATGTAGTTGATCTTCTCCTCGTTCATGCCGTTCGGGTTGTAGATCACACCGTCAGGACCCGAGATAGCGATAACCTTTGCGCCCAGTTCGGTGGCCTTCTTGGCGGCACCCCAAGCTACGTTACCGAAGCCCGAGAGAGCGATCGTAGCGCCCTTGATGTCTTTGCCAGCCAGGTGCAGCATGTGCTGTACGAAGTAGAGAGCGCCGTAACCGGTTGCCTCGGGACGAAGGATCGAACCGCCCCAGTTCATACCTTTACCGGTCAGCACACCCGTGTGGTACTGACGAGCGAGTTTCTGGTACATACCGTTGAGGAAGCCGATCTCACGACCGCCTACGCCTACGTCACCGGCAGGTACGTCGGTGTCTACACCGATGTTGCGCCACAACTCAAGCATGAAAGCCTGGCAGAAACGCATGATCTCAGCATCCGATTTGCCAACCGGGTCGAAATCGGAACCACCCTTTGCACCGCCCATCGGGAGCGTGGTGAGGGCGTTTTTGAACGTCTGCTCGAAGCCGAGGAATTTCAGCATCGAGGGGTTAACGGCCTTGTGGAAACGCAGACCACCTTTGTACGGGCCAATCGCGCTGTTGAACTGTACGCGGTAACCGAGGTTGGTCTGAACTTCGCCTTTGTCATCTACCCAGGTAACACGGAAAGTGAAGATACGATCCGGCTCAACGATACGCTCAACGATCTTGGCCTTCTCGAATTCGGGGTGCTGGTTGTACACTTCTTCGATCGATTCGAGTACTTCGCGAACAGCCTGCAGGTATTCGCTTTCTCCCGGGTGGCGACGCTCAAGGTCGGCCATCAATTTCTCAACATTCATGATTGAAAGTTATTAGTTAAAGTGTGTCTTTAAAAAATTCCGTTTGTTCTCAGGGCGCGGCGTACGCACCCTTTAAATTTTCTCCAAATATAGGCAATTTTATGATAGTTTATAATGGCGGCGAGAAAAAAGATGAAAAATCTTTGTCCCGATCCTTTTGTGGCGGTGTTTTTGCGCTTTCCCCGTGCGGAGGGGTGGTTTTTCCGTTGCGCCGTTGCGGAAAATCACGTGTTTTTTTCTATATTTGAAGATTGAAAGATCCTATTCGATATGGAAAAATATACGCTGGAAGAGGTGAAAACGCGCAAACAGGCACGGGAGTTCCTGTCCATGGCGCGGAAATTATATAAGGGTAACCGCAACTGGGTGCAGCCGCTGGACGGCGACATCGAGAAGATTTTCGATCCGGCTAGCAACCGGATGTTCGAGGGAGGCGACGCCATCCGCTGGCTGTTGCGTGACGCATCGGGCGAGGTTGTGGGGCGCATCGCCGCATTCTACAATGCCGATCAGGCGGCCGCCGAGGAGCAGCCGACGGGAGGCTGCGGCTTTTTCGAGTGCATCGACTCGCAGGAGGCGGCCAACATGCTGTTCGACGCGGCGCGCGACTGGCTCAAGTCCAAAGGCATGGAAGCGATGGACGGCCCGATCAACTTCGGCCCCCGCGATGAGTGGTGGGGGTGTCTGGTGCAGGGTTTCGAGTTGCAGCCCCTCTACGCCAACCCCTACAACTTTTCTTATTATAAGAACCTCTTCGAGGGATACGGATTTCAGAACTATTTCAACCAGTACACCTACCAGCGCAACATGCGGGTGGGCGAGTTCAACCCGACCGTCTATGCCCGCGTGAAAAGGCTGGAGGAGACGCCGGGCTACCGTTTCGACCACATCGACAAGCGCAACCTGGAGCAGGTGGCCGACGATTTCCGGTTGATCTACAACAAGGCGTGGGCCAATTTCCCCGGCGTGCGCCCCATGACGCGCGAACAGGCGCAGAGCATGATGAAGTCGATGAAGCCCATCATCGACGAGAAACTGATCTACTTCGCCTACTTCAACGACGAGCCTGTCGGCTTCTTCATCATGGTGCCTGACCTGAACCGCGTGATCGGCCGTTTCCACGGCAAGCTCAATCTGGTGAACAAGCTGCGGCTGATGGCCATGCTGAAGTTCACCCACAAGGCCGACCGGGTCTTTGCGATCATCTTCGGCGTGGCGCCCGAGTTCCACGGCCGCGGCATCGAGTCGGGTATCATGCACGAGTTCGAGCGTTCCGTGGCGCGCGGCGACATCCACTACAAGACGCTGGAACTGGCCTGGATGGGCGACTTCAACCCCGTGATGATCCGCATGGTGGAGAGCTACGTCTGCGCCCACCGCAACAAGACCCACGTTACCTACCGCTATCTGTTCGACCGCACCAGGGAGTTCCACCGCTGTCCGCGCCTGGGCATGAAAAGGAATGCGTAGGCGGGCGGCCCGTTGCGGAAAAGAGGCTTCGGCCGCGGGGAGAATTTGCGGATTTTGTTATATTTGTAAATTGCCGGCCGGAAACCGGCACAGAATGGAAACTATTTCAATCAAGCATACATGAAAACAACACCGTTTACCAAGTATCACATCGCCAACGGGGCGAAGATGGCGGAGTTCGCCGGATACAACATGCCGATCGAGTTCACCGGCATCAACGAAGAGCATATCAACGTACGTGAGAAGGCCGGCGTATTCGACGTGAGCCACATGGGCGAGATCTGGGTGAAAGGCCCCAAGGCGCTCGATTTCCTGCAGCGCATCACCTCCAACAATGTGGCTGCGCTGACCGACGGCAAGGTGCAGTACACCACCATGCCCAACGGCAAGGGCGGTATCGTGGACGACCTGCTCGTCTATCGCATCGACGGCGAGACCTACCTGCTCGTGGTTAATGCCGCCAACATTGCCAAGGATTATGCCCACATCGTCAAGGAGGGTGAGGCGTTCGGTCTGACCGCAGGCAAGGAGATCTACAACGCTTCGGACGAGATCTGCCAGCTGGCCGTGCAGGGTCCCCTGGCCATGAAGATCGTGCAGAAGATGTGTCCCGCTCCCGTTGAGGATCTGGTTTACTATACTTTCGTGAAGACCGAGATCGCCGGCATCAAGGACGCCATCGTTTCCGCTACGGGTTACACCGGTGCGGGCGGTTGCGAGATCTACATCGCCAACGAGGATGCCGACAAACTGTGGGAGGCTCTCTGGAAAGCCGGCGAGGAGTACGGTCTGAAGAACATCGGACTGGGTGCGCGCGACACGCTCCGTCTGGAGAAGGGCTTCTGCCTCTACGGCAACGACATTGACGACACGACCTCGCCCATCGAGGCCGGTCTGGGCTGGATCACCAAGTTCGCCGAGGGCAAGGACTTCATCGACCGTCCGCTCATGGAGCGTCAGAAGGCCGGTGAGATCACCCGCAAGCTGGTGGGCTTCAAGATGATCGACCGCGGTATTCCGCGTCACGGCTATGACATCACCGATGCCGAGGGCAACAAGATCGGCGTGGTGACGTCGGGTACGATGTCGCCCTGCCTGAAGGTGGGTATCGGCATGGGTTACGTGAAACCCGAATTTGCCAAGGCCGGTACGGAGATCTACATCAAGGTGCGCGAGCGTCTGCTCAAGGCCGGTGTGGTGAAGATCCCGTTCGTTTAGTCGGCGGAGACCGCACCTGCGGCGCAAATGAAAAACCGAGACCGGAAAACTCCGGTCCCGGTTTTTTTGTGCGGGGTGCGGGCGGGCTGCTGCCGCGGCGGTTAGCGGAACATGTGGCCGTTGCCGCTGTCGTGCCAGGGGGTGCCGTTGAAATCCTGGAAGTCGCCGTTGCCCAGATCGCGCAGCTGGGTCGATGAGCCGTCGGAGTGGCGGACGAACGGCGTGCCGTCGGCCGCCCGTTCCAGCAGGGCGTCCGTGTGGTCGGGCTGCTCCTCGACGGGATGGCTGGCGCCCTGGCTCTCGCCGAATCCGCGCACCAGGAAGAGGATCAGGAATACCAGCAGGATGAAGCCGATGGTCTGCAGGAAGAAGATGATGAGGCCGCCGAAGACGACGCCCGTGTAGCCGATGAAGCGCCACGTTTCCGCGGGGCTGTCGGTCAGGTTCTTGCGGGTGAAGTACCACATGGCCGCAACGACGACAGGCGCCATCCAGTAGAGGCCCTTGCCGGAGAAGAAAAAGGTGAACGAAACGGCGATGGCGATGTAGAACAGCAGCAGGCCGATGCGGATCGGGCGCCTGTCGGAGAGACCGGCAATGGTCGCCCGGAGGATTGTTATCTGCGTGACCAGCAGGCGGAGCAGGTAGAGGAAGCAGAGGATCGTCACGATCCAGCCGACGATGGTGTAGTCGCAGAACCAGGGAAATGAACTGGTGCCGACGCTGGCGTTGCCGAAGGCGAACAGGAATTCGGACAGGCTGAGGGCAAACAGCAGGCGGGGATTTTTCCAGTTTTTGCGCAGGAACATGACCAGACTGAAGGCCAGGATGGCGAGCGGGGCGATCAGGTAGAGGAGGAAGTGGAGCTTGTGGAGAAAGGTCAGGTCGGTCAGGTTGTGCTGGATGAAACGGATGAATGCGGAGGACGAGACCGTTTGTTCGGGTTGCTGCTGCGTCGCCTCGTCGGCCGCGGTGACGGCTTCCGTTTCGGCGATGGAGCCGAAGGCGGGCTGCGGTGTCAGAAACAGGCATCCGGCGCATAGCGCGACGAGCAGGAGGATCGGAAAGAGTCTGGTTTTTGTAATCATGATTTTGGGGGTCAATGATGATGCGGTAAAGGTAAATCTTTTTTCGTGGAAAACAGCCGCAGTGCGGCGTGCGACTTGTGATCGGAGAAGGCGCGGGAAAATGGCGGGGAAATCGTATTTTTGTTCCGTCCGCCGCGTGACGCCCGACGGGCGGCAACCGGTGCAGGCGCCGTGTGGTGCGACGGACAAACCGATGGAACCGGACAAACAAAAAGAACGATGACGAAAGAGGAACTGATGCGGGAGGCGATCCGTCTCTCGGTGGAGAATGTGGCGCAGGGAGGCGGTCCGTTCGGCGCCGTGATTGCCCGCGGCGGAGAGGTGGTGGCGACGGGCGTGAACCGCGTGACCGCCTCGTGCGATCCGACGGCCCATGCCGAGGTGAATGCCATTCGGGCGGCTGCCGCGCGGCTGGGAACGTTCGACCTGGGCGGGTGTGAGATCTACTCCTCGTGCGAACCGTGTCCCATGTGTCTGGGGGCGATCTACTGGGCGCGGCTCGACAGGCTCTACTATGCGGGCGACCGCCACGATGCCGAGCGGGCGGGTTTCGACGATTCGCTGATCTATCGGGAGGTGGCGCTCGACCCGTCGGCGCGCAGCCTGCACACCGAGCGGCTGCTGGGCAGTGAGGCGCTGGCCGCCTTCGAGGCGTGGCGCGCGCAGACTGAACGGACGGACTATTGACGGGGCGGCCGGCAGCGGATAATACAAATGGCGGCGCACTCCCGGGGTCGGGGGGGCGCCGCCGTTGTGCGGTGCAGGGATGTGCGGCAGGGAGCGATAAAAAAAGGTTTCTCGCGGGGGAGAAACCTTGTGCGGGGACGCTTGTCCGGCGGCATGCGCATGGATCAGCCGATTGTGACGGTGCGGGACGTGGGACCCGTCACCTCGATGCGGACCGTCAGCGTGTCGTCCGGCAGCAGGGGTTCGATCTTCTCCGGCCACTCGACCAGACAGAGCGCGTCGCTGTCGAAATATTCGTCGTAGCCGAGGTCGAATGCCTCCTCCAGCCGGTCGATGCGGTAGAAGTCGAAGTGGTAGATGTTGCGGTCGTTGTCGCCGACGTAGTGGTTCACCAGGGCGAACGTGGGACTCGACACGGCATCGGTTACGCCCATCCGGTCGCAGATGGCGCGGATGAGGGTGGTCTTGCCGGCGCCCATTTCGCCGTAGAAGGCGACAACGCGCCGTTCGCCCGCCCGGTCGAGGATGGCTTCGGCCGCGTCGGGCAGGTCGCGGAGCGAATCTATTTCGATGGTTTCCATGAGTGTGTATTGTCGTTTTTACGGTATGCTTTCGGTTGTCGGCCGGCGGGTCATCGTTTCGGTTCGAGAACGATGAAGGGAACGAGCATCTCCTCCATCGAGATGCCGCCGTGCTGGAAGGTGTTCTTGTAGTAGCGGATGTACTTGTTGGCGTTGTTGGGGTAGGAGAAGAAGTCGTGACCCGTGGCGAAGACATAGGTCGAGGTGAGGTTGCCCTGCGGCAGCTGCGCCTCCTCCGGCCGGGTGATCTCGAAGACCTCCTTGGGGTTGTAGTTGAGGTTGCGTCCCGTCTTGTAGCGCAGGTTGGGCGAGGTCTCGCGGTCGCCCACGATGCGGATCGGGTTGTCCACGCGGATGGTGCCGTGGTCGGAGGTGATGACCACCGTGTGTCCCTGTCCGGAGAGCATCTTAAGGATCGTGTAGAGATCCGAATGCTCGAACCACGAGCGGGTCAGCGATCGGAAGGCCGCCTCGTCGGCACTCAGCTCGCGGATGATCTCCGTCTCGGTGCGGGCGTGCGAGAGGATGTCCAGGAAGTTGTAGACGATCACCGAGAAGTCGGCGTCGTAGACATGCTGGATATTCTCGATCAGCCTGCGCCCCGCTTCGGGTCGGATCAGCTTGTCGAACGAGGTCTTCCACCGTTTGCCGAGCGACTGGAGCTGGCGCATCAGGAACTCCTCCTCGTATTTGTTCTTGCCCCCCTCCTCGTTGTCGTTGAGCCAGCGGTCGGGCATGATCTTGTCGATGGCCAGCGGCATCAGTCCGGCGAAGAGCGCGTTGCGGGCATATTGCGTGGCGGTGGGCAGGATGCTGCAGTAGAAGTCCTCGGTCGCCACGTCGTAATAGTCGTGCAGCAGCGGGTTGATCGAGCGCCACTGGTCGTAGCGGAAGTTGTCGATCACCAGCAGCGTGAGCTTCTTCTTTTCGTCCACCAGCGGGAAGACCCGATTGCGCAGCAGCGTGTGGGACATGACGGGCGTGGTCTCGTCGCGGCGGTTGATCCAGTCGAGGTAGTTGCGCTTGACGAACTTGCCGAACTCGTTGTTGGCCTCCTGCTCCTGGTAGGAGAGGATTTCGCGGATGCCGGCATCGGTGGAGTCGGTCAGCTCGATCTCCCAGCCGGCCAGCTTGCGGTAGATGGCGCACCAGTCGGCAAAGCCGTGCGCCTGGGAGAGCAGCGAGGAGATGCGGCCGAACTCGGCGCGGTAGTCGGCCGTGTTCTGTTCGGTGACCAGCTGGCGCGAGTGGACGTTCTTCTTGATGGAGAGCAGCACCTGGTTGGGATTGACCGGCTTGATGAGGTAGTCGGCGATCTTGGAGCCGATGGCCTTGTCCATGATGCTCTCCTCCTCGCTCTTGGTCACCATGATGACCGGGGTGGTGGGGCGGATCTCCTTGATGAGCGGCAGGGTCTCCAGGCCGGTCATGCCGGGCATCATCTCGTCGAGAATGATGAGGTCGTAGGGGGTGGTGCGCACCATCTCCACGGCGTCGGCCCCGTTGTTGCAGGCGTCCACCTCGTAGCCTTTGGCGCGCAGGAACAGGATATGGGATTTGAGCAGATCGACTTCGTCGTCCACCCACAGGATGCGGGTTTCGTTCATGGTGTTTCGTTTCTCGACGGCGGGGCTTCCCTGCCTGGGGCGGGGCGGCCCATCCCGACAAAATTAAACATACGATGCATAATAATAAAGAATAGAGGGCGTTTTTATTGTCCGGATGCGTTGTTTTTTCGCAGCCGGCCGACCGGTGTGCGGGCATTCGGACGCAGGGAAAATCGGTGTCGGACGGTGCATTGCGGAACGAATGTTTTTGCGAAAAAATTGATATGCAGATGGAAAAAAGAAATAATTGATGTATATTTGCAGTCCTCAAAGATGTTGATGTTGTACATTTAAATACTCAAACAAAATGACGAAAGCCGATATCGTAAATGAGATCTCGAAACAGACGGGAGTAGAGAAAGCTCAGGTACAGCAGATCGTAGAAGCATTCATGGAGAGCGTGAAGAACGCCCTCATCGAAAATAAAGACAAGAAGGGTAAGGATCGCGGCGTATTCTTGAGAGGTTTCGGCAGCTTCATTATCAAGGATCGTGCGCCGAAGGTGGCTCGCAATATTACGGAG
Organism: uncultured Rikenellaceae bacterium; assembly: GCA_949287525.1. Lineage (GTDB taxonomy): Bacteria > Bacteroidota > Bacteroidia > Bacteroidales > Rikenellaceae > Tidjanibacter. The sequence goes on along the minus strand of CASEGL010000001.1, from coordinate 103,032 downwards.
GGAACTTCGATCGATATTCCCGCCCACTGCATCCCTGCTTTCAAGCCGTCGAAAAGCTTTGTGGCTCAGATCAAGAACGAAACCATGAAGGTTTCGAAAAAATAAGCGAAAGCAACTTTTAAAATTAACCGACAATAAAAATTAACAGCTATGCCAAGTGGTAAAAAACGCAAGGGGCATAAAATGGCTACCCACAAAAGAAAAAAACGTCTGAGAAAGAACAGACATAAAAAGAAAAAATAGGTAGCTGAGTTTATGCTCTCGTAAGAATAGATAAAGCTGAAGACGTACCGTTCTTTGGCTTTATTTATTGATTCTGACGGAATGCCGTGCGCCTGCACCGGCAGGCGCACGGCGGTTTTCCGATTGCGGTTTCCCATTTAAGGAGAATCACAGATGAATAGGGAACTGATTATCAATGTAACCAAGAGTGAGATCACGATTGCCCTCGCCGAGGACAAGCAGCTGGTCGAACTCAACAAGGAGAGCGTCAAGACGGGGTTCGCGGTAGGCGACATCTATTTCGGCAGGGTGCGCAAGATCATGCCGGGACTCAATGCGGCCTTCGTGAATATCGGACACGAGAAAGACGCTTTCATCCACTATCTCGATCTCGGTCCCCAGTTTGCTTCCCTGCAGAAATTGGTGGGGCAGTTGTTGGGGCCGAAACGGAACAACGTACGGTTCGATACGTTCAAACTCGAACAGCCCATCGGCAAAACAGGCAAGATTGGCACGCTGCTGGCTACGGGCCAGCCCGTCATGGTGCAGGTGGCCAAGGAGGCCATTTCGACCAAAGGACCCAGGCTGACGGCCGACATTTCGCTGGCCGGCCGCAATGTGGTGCTGATTCCTTTCTCCAACAAGATTTCCATTTCGCAGAAGATCCGTTCTGCCGAGGAACGCAAACGTCTCAAAAGGATCGTTTCGTCCGTATTGCCCAAGAATTACGGCGTCATCGTCCGCACCGCCGCGCAGGGGAAAAACGATGCCGACATCGAACAGGATGTACGGTCGTTGATCGAGCGCTGGGAAGGTGCCCTCGCCAATGTGAAGACGCTGGAACCGCCCGCCCTGTTGCTGGGCGAGATGAATCGCGCGACCACCATCCTGCGGGATTCGCTGAACGGTTCGTTCAGCACCATCGCCGTGGATGACAAGGACATGTACGATGCGATTCGGGAATATATCCGGGTCATCGCCCCCGAACAGGAGAAGATCGTCAAACTTTACAAGGGTAAGGTTTCGATTCTCGACAACTACGACATGTCGCGGCAGATCAAGTCGCTCTTCTCGAAATACGTGTCGCTCAAACGGGGCGCTTACCTTATCATTGAACACACCGAGGCGATGAACGTCATCGATGTGAACAGCGGCAATCGGGCCAAGGTGGCCGACGATCAGGAGAGTACGGCGATGGATGTCAATCTGATGGCGGCGGCCGAGATCGCCCGTCAGCTGCGTCTGCGCGATATGGGAGGCCAGGTGGTGATCGACTTCATCGACCTGCACAAGGCCGAGAACCGGCAGAAGCTCTACAAAACCATGCAGGAGCTGATGGCGGGCGACAAGGCCAAACATACGATCCTGCCGCTGTCCAAGTTCGGCCTCATGCAGATCACCCGCCAGCGGGTGCGTCCGGAGGCGATCGAGCATGTCGAGGAGGTTTGCCCGATGTGCGGCGGAACGGGAAAGATGACGACGACGGTCAGCATCGAGCGCGAGCTGGAGAATCTGATTGCCTACTATGCCGGAGAGAAGAAGATCAGGCTGTTGAAACTGCTGGTCAGCCCCTATGTTTCGGCCTATCTGAAAAGGGGATTTCCCAGTGTGCGGCTGCGGTGGATGTGCAAGTACCGCTTCCGGCTGCCGGTTCGGGTCGATCAGTCGCTGGGCATGGTCGAATACAAATTCCTGGATCGGAAGAACAGGCAGCTGCTTTGAGGCATCGACGCGTACAAACGATTTTACGGAGTCCGGCCATCGAACCGACATGTGCGGGACGATGACCGGATTCCGTTTTTTTCTGACGGTCGGGTTCCGTTGCGGCGGGAAGCTGCTCCGCCGCAGGTGGGAAAGAGAACAATGAACGAATAGAACGTAAAAGTGTCGTGGCGAAGGTAAAGGATATCATGGAGCGGGTGGCCGGATCGGCTGCCTGCAAGGCATTGGCCGGAGCGCTCCGGCCGGAGCGGACGACGGAGATCAAGGGACTCGTCGGGTCGGCCTATGCGGTGTATGCGGCGGCGGCCATCGGGCGGGTCGGCGGCGCGCATGTCTTCATGTGCGGTGACAAGGATGCGGCGGCCTATCTGATGAACGACTTTTACGGCCTGCTCGGCGAGCGCGGCGTGAAGTTCTTCCCGGCCGGCTACAAGCGTTCGATCCAGTACGGTCAGGAGGATGCTTCGGGACTCGTGCAGCGGACGGCCGCATTGACGGCCCTGCGCGGTTACCGTCGGGAGCAGGGGCCGCTGGTCGTCTGCACCTATCCGGAGGCGTTGGCCGAGAAGGTGGCCGATGCCGGCGAGATGGAGCGGCGGACGCTGACAGTGGCCTGCGGCGAGACGATGGACATGGATGTCATGGTCGGCCTGCTGGAGGAGTTCGGCTTCACGAAGGTCGATTTCGTGTACGAACCCGGACAGTACTCGCGGCGCGGCGGCATCGTGGATGTCTTCTCCTATGCCGAGAACAAGCCCTACCGTATCGACTTCTTCGGTGACGAGGTGGAGTCGGTGCGCCGTTTCGACATTGCCTCGCAGCTTTCGACCGAAAAGCTCGACCGGATCGAGATCGTCCCCAACCTCAAGCACGAGGCGGCGGCGCGGACGGGGGTTTCGTTTCCGGATTTTGCCGGCGAGGTGACCTATTGGGCCGACGACCTGGAACATCTGCTGCGGCGTCTGGACGACATCCGGCGGAAGATGCTGGCCGATGCGGACGACCCGGCATCGGTGGACGGCCGTGTGACCAGCCGCAAGCAGTTCCTGGCGGGACTGGAGGGGCGTTGCCTGCTGCTTCGGGGCGGCCTGCCCGCCGAATGTGCGGTTTCCGATGTGCTGTCGTTCGATACGGCGCCCCAGCCGGCCTTCAACAAACAGTTCGACCTGCTGGCGCGGGACATTCACGACCGGATGGAGGAGGGCTTCACGACCTACATGCTCTCCGAAAACAAGGCGCAGATCGAACGACTGGTCAATATCTTCGCTTCGGAAGGATTCCCGTCGGTACGCTTCGAGCCGTTGTCACTGACGCTCCACGAGGGCTTCGTGGACAAGGCGCTGAAGGCATGTCTCTATACCGACCACCAGATATTTGAACGTTACCACCGCTATTCGCTGCGCGGGGAGATCGACCGCACGCAGGCGCTGACGGTGGCCGAACTGAACGAACTCAAGCCGGGCGACTACGTGGTGCATATCGATCACGGTGTGGGACGTTTCGGCGGACTGGTGCGCACGGTCGAGAACGGCAAGGTGCATGAGGCGGTCAAACTGGAATACAGGGACGGCGACGTGCTGCTGGTGAATGTCCATGCGCTGCACCGCATTGCCCGCTACAAGGACAAGGACAGCGACACGCCGCCCCGCGTCTACAAACTCGGATCGGGGGCATGGCAGCGGATGAAGACCGCCACGAAGAATGCCGTCAAGGACATCGCCCGCGAGCTGATCAAGCTCTATGCCGAGCGGAAGGAGAGCGGCGGTTTCGCCTTCTCGCCCGACGGCTACCTGCAGCACGAGCTGGAGGCGGCCTTCCCCTACGAGGAGACGCCCGACCAGCAGCAGGCGGTCGAGGCGGTCAAACACGACATGGAGCAGCCGCAGCCGATGGACCGGCTGGTGTGCGGCGACGTCGGCTTCGGCAAGACGGAGGTGGCCATCCGGGCGGCCTTCAAGGCGGCGACCGACGGCAAGCAGGTGGCCGTGCTGGTGCCGACCACCATTCTGTCGCTGCAGCATTACCGCTCCTTCTCGGAGCGTATGCGCGGACTGCCCGTTCGGGTCGAGAACCTGAGCCGCGCCAAGAGTGCCAAGGAGGTGAAGCAGATCCGGGAAGATCTGGCGGCCGGCCGGATCGACATCCTGATCGGCACGCACAAGATCCTCGGCAAGGATATCCGCTTCAAGGACCTGGGGCTGCTCATCATCGACGAGGAGCAGAAATTCGGCGTGGCCAGCAAGGAGAAGCTGCGCCAGATGAGCGTCCATATCGACACGCTGACGCTGACGGCTACCCCCATCCCGCGTACGCTGCAGTTCTCGCTGATGGGGGCGCGCGACCTGTCGGTGATCGCCACGCCGCCGCCCAACCGACAGCCCATCGTCACGGAGTCGCACCTGTTCGACGAGACGATCATCAAGGAGGCGATCGACTTCGAGCTGGCGCGCCACGGACAGGTCTATTTCGTCCACAACCGGGTGGACAACATCGAACACATCGCCGACATCATCCGCGGGCTGTGTCCGGGCGTGAAAGTGGCCGTAGGCCATGGGCAAATGCCTGCCCAGCAGCTCGAACGGCTGATTATGGACTTTATCTTCGGCGAGTTCGACGTGCTGGTGGCCACGACCATCGTCGAGAACGGCGTCGATATCCCCAATGCCAACACCATCATCGTCAATAACGCCCAGAACTTCGGCCTCAGCGACCTGCACCAGCTGCGGGGGCGCGTGGGGCGTTCCGACCGCAAGGGCTACTGCTACCTGCTGACGCCTCCCGACGAACTGCTCACCTCCGATGCGCGCCGCCGGCTGCGCGCCGTCGAGGAGTTTTCGGATCTGGGCGCCGGATTCAATATCGCCATGCAGGATCTTGACATCCGCGGCGCGGGCAACCTGCTGGGGGCCGAGCAGAGCGGATTCATCGCTGACATGGGCTTCGAGACCTACCAGAAGATCCTGGCCGAGGCCGTGGCCGAGCTGCGTGCCGAGGGCGTTACCGAGGCAGGCGGCCTGATCGGCCAGGAGGAGCAGCAGAAACAGCAGGTCAGCTACCTCTCCGATGCCCAGATCGAGACCGACATCGAGGCGCTGCTGCCCGATGCCTACATCGGTCAGGGGGCCGAGAAACTGCGCCTGTACCGGGAGCTGGATGCCATGCACGACGAGGAGCAGATGCACCGCTTCGAGGAGCGGCTCGTCGACCGTTTCGGCCCGCTGCCCGAGTCGGCCCGCAATCTGATGGATGTGGTGCGGCTGCGGTGGCGTGCGGTTGCACTGGGATTCGAGTGGGTGAAGGTGAAAAACGGACTCATGCTGCTCCGTTTCCTGTCGGACGGCAATTCGCCCTACTACAAGAGCGCGCTTTTCATGGGCATTCTGAAATATGTATCGAAAAATAGTGCGAAATTTGTACTGAAACAGAACAATAATAAGCTGATGCTGACAGTTAGAGAGGTGAAAGGCATGGCGCAGGCATGGCAGACCCTCGATGCGCTGCGCGAGGGAGCCGTGCGCGAAGCCGCCGACCGGTCTCCGGCAGCCTGACGGCAGCATCGGCGTGAAGGCGGAGCTTCCCGCAGCGGTTGTGCGAAAGGGGGGCATCCGTGACCGGAACGCACCATGAATCTGATCGTTGACATAGGGAACAGCCGTCTGAAGGCGGCTTTGTTCGAGGACGGCCTCATCACGCAGCGGTGGGTGTCGGACGATTGCCGTGCGGAGCGTCTGGAGGCGTTGCTCGCCGAGGTGCCGGGTGCGGAGCGGGCGATTGTGGCTTCGACGGCGCAGGCCGATGCGGCCTATGCGGCCTGTCTGCGGCGCCGGATTCCTTTTGTCGTCGAGTTCGACAACCGTACGCCCGTGCCGCTGCGCAACGGATACGGCTCTCCGGCAACGTTGGGCGCCGACCGGATGGCGGCGGCGGTAGGCGGCGCGGCGCTGTGGCCGGCGCGCAATCTGCTGATTGTCGATTTCGGGTCGGCCATCACGCAGGATGTGGTGACGGCCGACGGCGTTTATCGCGGCGGAAGCATATCGCCCGGCCTGTCGATGCGGTTCCGCGCGCTGCATGACTACACCGGCCGGCTGCCGTTGATCGGCGCCGAGGATTGGGACGACTACCGGCCGGACGAGATTCCCGCCACCACGCGCGAGGCGATGGTGGCCGGCGTGGTCGGGGGAATCGTGGCGGAAGTCGCCGAACGGATGCGGCGCTACGCCTCGCGTTACGCCGATCCGGTCACTATTTTTACAGGAGGTGACGCGGTTTTCTTTGAAAAACGATTTAAAAACACGATATTTGCGAACCACGATCTGGTGCTGACCGGATTGAATACCATACTGGACTATAATGCGGAGCAGAAAAACATGTTGTAACGTCCTCCTCGCCGTATTGATGGCCTTTTTGCCGGCCTCTCTCGCCGCCCAGACGCTGGGCAGCAGCATCAATACGTTCTCGCCTTATTCGTTTTACGGAATAGGCGATCTGGAACTGTCGACTACTGCTGCGTCGCGCGGTATGGGCGGAGTGGGTCTCGGATTCCGCTCCGACAAGTCCATGAACCTGCAGAACCCCGCGTCGTATAGTGCGATCGGCCGTCAGACGGCGCTCTTCCATGTCGGCATGGACGGCAAGGCTACTTTCCTGCGTTCGCAGACCACGGACAACAGCTATCTCTCTTTTAACGTCAGCGATGTCGCCTTCCAGCTGCCGCTGGCCAAGGGACTCGGACTGGCCGTCAGCGTGCTGCCTTACAGCAGCGTCGGCTACCGCATCACGACGGTGGAGGAGAGTCCCGACGTGTGGGAAAATATCGGATACGTCCATTATCTCTATTCGGGTATCGGCGGCGTCAATCAGTTCAAGGTCGGACTGGGGTACGCGATCACCGACTGGCTGTCGGTAGGTGCCGAAATGATCTACTATCAGGGCAACATCCGCCGCAACTACAGCCAGACGATCGAAACGGTAGTGGGCGACGGCTACTATCTGGGCGTCAATTCCGACAACCAGGAACAGGTCAGCCGGCTGTTTGCCGACTTCGGCATTCAGGCACGGCTGATGAAGCAGGGAGATCGGTCGCTGACCCTCGGCCTGACCTACACCCTGGGCGGCAAACTGAACAGCAAGGTCATTGAGCAGATCGAACACGGCCCTTACTTCACATCGATCGGTTACGACGAGGTGGTGAACCGCACCTATCGTTCCTCGTTCCGCCTGCCGCACCGTTTCGGCGGCGGCCTCTACTATCAGGGCAGCCGGTGGAGCGGCGGCGTGGATTACCGGTACGACGCCTGGGGCGTGAACGGCGTCGATGCGACGACCGGCGTGCGCTATCGCGATACGCATGCGGTCAGCGCCGGCGTGCAGCTGGTGCCGAAGGCGGGTGATGTGCGCCGGATCATGAACCGCTGGGCTTACCGCCTCGGCGTCCGCTACAACCAGTATTACATGGCCTTCGACGGCCACAATATCGACGAAAAGGCGATCTCGCTGGGTGTGGGCATTCCGCTCGGCGCACGCGGCGTGAATGCGATCGACGTGGGTTTCGAGTTCGGTACGCGCGGCGTGGTGGCAGCGGGACTGGTGCGCGAGAACTTCTTCCGCGTCTCCATCGGACTGAGCCTGTTCGGCGACGACTATTGGTTCATGAAGTACAAATACGATTAGATCTGAAACGACAAAACATTATAAACTCATGATGAACTCTTTGAAAACGACTTTGTTGGTTGCCGCGATGATGGTGTTCGGCGGTACTTCCATGTTGGCGCAGAATCGTGAACTCGGCCCGGAATGGGGCGAGAACGCAACGCAGGAGGAGCGCTATCAGAACGCGTTGAAGTTCAACTTCTATCGGGATGCCTATAACAGCCAGCGCTATGACGACGCACTGGGTTATCTGCCCGACCTGATCAAGAACTCTCCCCGCGGCGCGCAGAACATCTATGTGTATGCGATCAACATTTACAAAAACAAGATTCAGCGCAGCATGGATCTCAATCAGCGCAAGGGTTATGTGGATTCGCTGATCGTGCTGTACGACCTGCGCGAGCAGTACTTCGGCAATGACGCCCGTTACGGCCGTCCCTATATCCTCGTGCAGAAGGCGAAAGACTACTGCAGTTTCATGGCCAGCGACCGCGACGGCGTGCGCACCTATTTCGAGGAGGCCATCGAGGCCAATGCCGCCAAACCCGATCCGAACTTCATCAACCTCTATTTCAATGAGCTGACGACCGACTATAAGAACGACCTCGTCGAGACGTCTTATTATCTGGAAAAGTACGACTGGCTTTCCGGTCTGATGGAGCAGACGACCGATGACACGGCAAAGACCACGTTCGACGCCCTGTTCGTGTCGAGCGGCGCCGCCAACTGCGACAACCTCGAACCGATCTTCCGCGCCCGCATCGAAGCCGATCCTTCGGCTGCCACGATTGCCAAGGCGTTCAATACGCTGCTGAAGGCAGAGTGCTATACGGCCTACCTGACCGAAGTGGGCGAGCGTTATTATGCGATCGATCCGTCGGCTCAGACGGCTCAGCTCGTCGCTTCCGCCTATGTACAGATGGGTGACGATGTCAAAGCGGTGTCGTTCCTGAAAAAGGCCTTCGAGCAGGCTGCCGATCCGGCTACCAAGTCGCTGATCGCCGTGGAGATTTCCGGCCGCGAACTGGCCATGAAGAACGCGCAGGAGGCCGCCAACTATGCCTCCCAGGCCCGTCAGCTCAATCCGGAGAACGGTTATGCCTACATCATGCTGGCTCAGTCCTACGCTGCAGGTGCTACCGCTTGCCAGGGCTTCGATAGCCAGACGGTCTTCTGGCTGGCTTACGACGTGCTGGCTTCGGCTCGCAAACTGTTCGAGGCCGGTTCGCCCGAACTGAAGCAGATCGACGAGACGATGGCCATGTTCCGCCGTTCGTTCCCCTCGCGTGACGAACTCTTCTTCCGCGGTCTGACGGCAGCCGGCGCACCTTACGACGTGAAGTGCGGTTGGATCAGCGGCCGTACGACCGTGAAAATGGTGGACTAAGTTAAGCCGAGATTCGTCCGGAGAGACGAAATCCAATGAACGGATTATCGACATACATCAGAAAAGGGGTGGCATTTCTCATGATCGTGGGAAATGCTGCCCTCTTTTTTGCCTGCCGCCCCGAAAAGAAGCCCGCACCGGTCAATCCGGAGATGCTGGTGACCATGCGGACGGAGGACCTGACGATGGTGGTCAGCCGCAACGGGTTGAAGTCCTACTATTTCGAGACTCCCCTGCGGGAGCAGTTCGGAGAGGCGCGCGATCCCTACGACCGTTACCCGCAGGGAATCTTCGTGCAGACCTATCAGGATTCGACCGAGGTGGTCGAATCGACGTTGCGCGCCGATCGGGCCATCTATTACACCAAGCGCGACCTGTGGATGGCCAGCGGCAATGTGGTGGCTTCGGGATCGGGCAATACGCTCTATACGGAGCAGCTGTTCTGGGATGCCAAGACGGACCGCGTCTATTCCAATGTGAAGGTGCGGGTCGAGGATGCCAACGGCATCCATTTCGGAGAAGGCATCGAATCCAACAAAGGGTTGGAGTCGTGGGTGTTCCACGAGTATGAAGGCACGATGGCCATCGATACGACACCCTATCAGGGGGGCGGAGAGGATGCGGATGCCTCGTCGGCGGAGCGTGCCGAAACGGCAGCGGATAACACGGGCGAGTGATGGGGCATGTTGCGGTCATAACGGTCGTCGCGCTGTTGCTGTCGGCGTTCTTTTCGGGCATGGAGATTGCGTTCACCAGTTCCAATAAACTGAAACTGGAGATAGACCGCAAACAGAATCCCGTGTTCGGACGGATCGCCGATGTCTTTACCCGCAATCAAGGACAGTATCTGACGACCATGCTGGTCGGCAACAACATCGTGCTGGTCGTCTATTCGCTGAACATGACCCTGATTATCCATTACTTTGCCGACCGGTGGGGAATTCCCCTCGGAACGGATACGGGGTCGGTGATTCTTGAGTCGCTCATCTCCACGCTGGTTATTATCTTCATCGGCGAGTTCACCCCCAAGGCGATTGTCAAACTCAGCCCGAACTCCTATCTGAGGATGTTTGCCGTTCCGCTGATGTTCTTTTATGTTATCCTGTATCCCATCGCGAAGTTCGCCACCTGGCTTTCGAGCGGCCTGCTCCGCATCTTCGGAATACGCATGAAGGACGGCGACGGCATTAAAAGCTTCGAAAAGGTCGATCTGGAGAACCTGCTCGAAGAGAACGGCGACCCACAGCCCGAACAGGAACACGAGTTCCGGATTTTCCAGAACGCCTTAGACCTTTCCGACCTGCTGGTGCGCGACTGCATGGTGCCGCGCGTGGACGTGGAGGCGATCGACATCGAGGCATCGATCGACGAGTTGCAGAGCCGCTTTATCGACAGCCAGTATTCGCGCCTGTTCGTGTGGGAGGGGTCGATCGACAATATCGTCGGCTATGTAAACAGCAAGAGCCTTTTCCGCAAGCCGGCCGACATACGCGCCTGCATGCGGGAGGTGCGCTATGTGCCGGAAACGATGCCGGCCGAGAAGTTCCTGGCCGAATTTACGACCGATCGGGCTTCGGTCGCCATCGTACTCGACGAGTTCGGCGGTACGGCGGGCATCATCTCGCTGGAGGATGTGCTGGAGGAGATCTTCGGCGAGATCGACGACGAACACGATGTGCAGGATCTGGTAGAAAAACAGACGGCCGAGAACGAATATGTCTTCTCGTGCCGGTTGGAGGTCAAATACCTCAATGCAAAATACGGACTCGGCATCGAAGAGTCGGACGAATACGAAACGCTGGCCGGTTATATCATTTTCAACGAGGACGGTATTCCGCCCGTCGGGGCAGAAGTGCATATCGGAGACAAATTGATCCGCATTCTGAAATCCTCCTCTTCCCGACTGGAACTGGTGAAAATAAGGGTGTTGTAGTTTTGCGCCGTCCGACAAAAAAACGGCCGCTTCCAATCGTTAATACGGGGAAAATGATTATCTTTGAAGCCGTTTAATTCGGATTTGTCCCCTTTGTCCGGGCGGGACGGATACGGACGGAACGGGAACGGCGGTCGTTTGCGGCAGCCGTAGCGCAGACAAATAAAATACATAAACAGAATATGGCAAGTCTTAACACTTTGAGAACCAAAGGCGGAGTGATTGTCACGATCGTGATTTTCCTCGCGCTGCTGGCGTTTCTGATCGGAGACATCTTTACCTCCGGCAGTAGCCTGATGAATTCGCGCAAGATGCGTGTCGGAGAGATTGACGGAACGAATGTCGAGTATATCGACTTCCTGAACAAATCCGATGAAATCTCCAATATCTACAAAATGATGTGGGGACGCGACGCCTTCTCGGCTCAGGAGCAGGAGATGATCTACAATATGGCATGGCAGCAGTTCATCATGCAGGATGCCTATCTGCCCGGCTTCGAGAAACTGGGTCTGGCCGTGTCCGATGCCGAGCAGGTGGATATGGTGGACGGCACCTATCTCTCGCCCGTCATCACCTCGACCTTCGCCAATCCGGCAACCGGCGAGTTTGACGTACAGTTCCTGAAAGCCTTCCTGGCTCAGGTGAACGTCAATGACGGGTCGTATGCGCTGTGGTCGTTCCTCCGCAATCAGATGGCCGAGGAACGCATCATGAGCAAATACGTTGCGCTGGTGTCCGGCGGTTTCTATGCCAATGCCCTGGAAATTGCTCACGGTTTGAAAGTTTCCAACGAGACTTATGCTGCCGACGTGATCGGCCGCGAGTATTATACCGTTCCCGATTCGCTGGTGAAGGTTACGCCCGCTCAGGTGAAACAGTATTATAACGACAACAAGGAGGCATTCCGTCAGGAGGCTTCGCGCGACATCGAGTATGTCGTCTTCGACGTGCTGCCTTCCGAGGCCGATTATGCCGAGGCGGAAAAGATTGTGAACGACATTGCTGCCGAGTTCGCAACCAGCGATGCCCCCATGCAGTATGCTTTGCTGAACTCGCAGACGAAACCCGACCAGACCTACTACCGCCAGGATCAGCTGACTGCCGAGGTGGCTGCGCTGGAGGGTGCCGGGATGGCCGGTCCGACGCTCAACGGCGATGAGTATACGTTGTCCCGCATTGCGGATGTCAAAATGCTGCCCGATACGCTCGGCGCACAGCACATTCTGCTGCAGAAAGGTCAGACCGCGCTGGCCGACAGCCTGGTAACTGTATTGCGCAACGGCGGAGACTTCGCAACGCTGGCCGCTCAGTATTCGCTCGACCAGTATTCGCAGGGAGGTGATCTGGGACGCTTTACGCCGGCTCAGCTGCCGATGGAATTTACCGATGCTGCCATGAAAGCCAATGTGGGCGACATCTATACGGTGGATAGCGACGCCGGTCTGCAGGTGGTGAAACTGACCTACAAGACCCGTCCGGTGCGCAAGGTGCAGGTGGCTACCGTAACCTATAAGGTAGATCCGAGCGCTGCGACGATTCAGGAGGCTTATCAGAAAGCCAGCACCTTCGTTACGGCGGCTGCCGGTACGGCCGAGGGCTTTGCCCAGGCGGTCAGCGACCAGATGCTTTCCAAACGTACGGTGCGTATCCGCAATACGGATCGCATGATTAACGGACTGGAGAACTCCAAGGAGATCGTCCGGTGGGCTTTCAACGGTAAGGCTGGCGAGGTTTCGCAGATCATGGACATTGACGGCAACTACTATATCGCCGCCCTGACCGGCGTGCGCGAGAAAGGATACGTTTCGGAGAAGGATGCGACGGCCGAGATCACCAAAGTGTTGATGAACAAGGAGAAGGCCCGTATTCTGGCAGACGAACTGGCCGGAGCTACCCTCGACGAGGTGGCCGAGAAGACCGGTCGGGAGATTCGCAATGTCGAGAATGTCGAGTGGAATGCCTTCTATCTTCCGGAGATCGGCGTAGAGCCGCAGCTGGTGGGTGCGATTACGGCCGGCACTGTCGGTGAGCTGTCGCAGCCGGTCGAGGGCGTGAACGGTGTGTACCGTTTTGTGGTGACCGATGCCCAGACAACGGGTGTAGCTACCGAGGAGAGCGAGAAGGTGCGCCTCGAAACGGATGCCGTAAACTTCGTGCTGCAGCGCACCATGCAGGCGCTGAACGAAGAGAGCGACATTACCGACCTGCGAGTCAAATTCTTCTAATGAAGTACAACAGCGCGGTTCGTTCCGCGATCCGATGATAGCAAGAACCGCCTGTCGTAATGATTGGCGGTTCTTTTGTTTCGCCGGCGCGGATGGGCGGGCGAAGGGTACGCATTGACCGGAACGATCGGAACAAGCGGAGGGAAACAAGTGGATTTTATGGGTTAAAAACAGCATACACTATGACACTGGAACAACGGATCAACGAAGACATCAAACAGGCCATGTTGGCCAAAGAGGCGCAGCGTCTGACGGCTTTGCGTGCCGTGAAGGCAGCGATTCTGTTGGAGAAAACATCGGGTTCGGCACACGAAGTGACCGACGGCGATGTCGTGAAAATCATGCAGAAACTGGTGAAACAGCGCAAGGAGTCGGCTCAGGTTTATACGGAGGCCGGCCGTAGCGAGTTGGCGGACAATGAACTGGCCGAGGCCGGATTTATCGAGGCCTATTTGCCGAAACAGCTTACGCCGGAGGAGTTGCAGGCCCGATTGACCGAAATTATTGCCGAGGTGGGCGCACAGTCTCCGGCCGATATGGGCAAGGTGATGGGAGTAGCGACGAAACGGCTGGCCGGTTTGGCCGATGGCAAAGAGATTTCGGCTACGGTAAAGCAGCTGTTGGCGAAATAGCAGCGGCAGGATCGGCGGAGCGAGTATCCCTGCCGGTCGGTCATTGAATGCGGAATGCCCCGAAGAGGGGCATTCCGCATTTTTGTATATGCCGGCGTGGGCGGCGGCAATGTGATGCAGTCTGCCGATGGGCGCATGGCGGCAGGCAGAGGGGACGGTATGCGAACTTGCGGGCAAGACAAGCAAAGCAAGGGCAAGCAGGGGAAGCAAGACAAGGCAAGCAAAGCAAGGGCAAGGCAGCCAAGAGAGGATATGGCTGTTGTGCAGGGACGGTGAGGACTGCCGTTCGGCAGCTACCCGGAGCTTCAGGCAGGCACAGGCAGCAGAATCATGGCTGTGGTGTGCGGTTGCGGCCGGCATGACGGCGGGGCGGGTGTATGGCAGGGCATCATGTCGGGAGGTGTGTTGCCCTGGTTGTCTTTTTGTCTCTGTCCCTGTGTTGCGTTGCACCGGCGAGCAGGATGTGCAGGGCGGGCAGTAGAACGTAAAAAATAAGGCCGATCATCCGATCGGCCTTATATGTGGGTAATATAAGTGGGTTACTCCCTCGGTGCGAAGTACCACCACCACGGAGCCAGAATGCCGGGTTCCCTACCGAAGAATACATCGTTGTTGTCACCTGCAATCAGATCGACGCTGCCGGTCGGCAGGATGATGCCGAAGTGATCCAGCACATAGTCTTGATAGGAGCCGTAGACGGTTTTTTCCTCGATGTCCACCAGGGTGGAGGCAAACGTGATGCTCATGCTGGGGATGATGACGGCCAGGCCGTTGTCACGGCAAGCGAATCCGCCCGCTCCGGGGAACTCCTCGAAGATCGTAGTGGTTTCGGTCTCGGTATTGTAGAAAGCGGGGAAGGATGCCGATTCGGTCTGCAGGGTCTCGGGGTTGAATTCCTGCACGTAGGTGCCGCCGATGTATTTGCCCGTTTCGCTGATGTTGTAGGGATCGGCCGAGCAGGTCATGCCGTTTACCAGCGTGTAGACCTTGCCTGTGCCTTCCTCTGTGGCGGTCGTGGTTTTGTAGAGGTCTTTGCCTACCCAATCGACCTTGCCGTCTTTCCAGTAGAGCATGCCCATATCCATACCGATCAACGTATTGCCGTAGATGATGTTGCCGTCAGCCGAGATGCCGCGAGCCAGAATGCGGTCGATCTGGGTGCCGCCGCGGTAGTTGGTTTCGGGAAGCGGCAGGTATGCCGGAACGCCGTCTGTCCAAAGCGTCGGAACGTACGTCTGGCCGATCGCTATGCTGCCGACCCATTTGGTGCCGTCGGCCGAAACGTTGCTGACCATCGGGGTACCCTTGTCTTCGGGAGTGGGAGCGATCTGATAATCACCGGTGCGGATGTTGAACATGTAGGCCGTGATGCTGCCCATGTCGCCGAAGGCGAGACCCTCGTCCGTGACGGTACTCATGCCCGAAACGTAGGCGGGGATATAGGCGGTAGCCACTACTTCGGCTTTGTGCGTGTCGATCAGCTGCAGCAGCGAACCTTCGACGCCCTCACGGATTTCGTCCGTGTTGGTGGCAACGTAGCGGCCGCTGGGCGAAACGGCTGCGCCGTGAACCGTCAGGCGGCGGTATCTGTAGTCGTCGTCCATCATCAGCTGGTCGATCCGGATCGTGGCCTTGGCCAATCCGCAGGTAACCGTAACGTCGGTAGAGCGCATGCTGTTTTCGGGGTTGGCGGTTGCCGTCAGCGTGAATTTGTCGCTTGCCTCGGCTGTAACTTCAAGCCATGAAGCGCCCGTGGCAATGGAGTATGTTCCCGACGCGTCAACGGTTACTTCCAGTGAAGATTCCGCGCTGGGCAAGGTGTAGGCGCTGATGCCGCAATTTACATAATCCGACTGACCGTTTTTCTGGCAACCGGTAGTCAGCATGGCGGCAGAACACAGAGCCAATAGCGAAAAGGTAAACAGTTTTTTCATTTGGTGATTTATTTAGGTTAAAGAGTTTCGGGTTAATTGCACTTTTTTGCTATTGCTTTCGTAAATATATAAAATTTTTATCGAAAAGACAATCTGAGGTGCAAATCTTTTTTAAATCGTCCGGTTTACTTATTTATTATAAGAGAGCGGAAATCCGGTATAAGAAAACGGAAGGCCGGACGCGGAGAGCCCGGCCTTCCGTTCGGCGAGGGGAGTGCTAATCCTCTTCGAGTGCGTACGCTACGGCGCGGTTCAGCTGCCGGCAGAAGTCGCCGGTAGAGGCAAAGGCCGCTACGGCACGCTCCAGCAGGTCGGGGGCGGTCAGTTCGTCGTCCGACAGCGGACGTTCCAGGCAGACGTCGCGCAGCCGCAGGTAGTCCGCATAGGGCGTATCGGACGGAAAACCGGCCGGAATGCGCTTCAGCATGTTTTCGCGCGGTATCGTGAATCCTTCCGCTTTGGCGATGTTCTCCTCGAACAGCGCACCGTTATACAGAATTTCCTCGCGGACGCTGTGCAGGATGCGGGAGTCGGGGCAGTGGAGGCCGGCGAAAAGAAAATGGCCGCCCGAAACAGCTCCCGTATCGGGATCGCTGTGCCGGGGCTCGATGTGGAAGTAGTAGCCGGCGTGTCCCGACTTCTTGCCGCCCGGGCAGATGAAGATGCCGATGTGCTGTTTGTAGGGGCGTTTGTCGGGGCTGAAGCGGGTGTCGCGGTAGATGCGGTAGGTGCAGTCGCCGACGCTCAGTCCGCGCACCGCGTCGTCGAACGAGGCGATGCCGTCAATCAGTCCGGCCGCAAAATGTTCGACGGTCGCTTTGACGTCGTGCAGGTATTCGTCCTTGTGTGCCGCAAACCACGTGCGGTCGTTGTTGCGGTAGAGTTCGTTCAGAAAGGCAATGACTTGTTTCATGTCAGTGGGATTTGGTCGGGGCGGCGGATGCCGTCCCGTACAAAGATAACCTTTTTGGCGGCCGGCTGTCGTTGCGGTCAGGTCGCAGGGGAAAAGAATTGAATCTTCGGGAGTTTCTTCGTACCTTTGTCTTTCGATAAAACGTACCGATTTATGGCGCTGTTCAATCTATTCAAGAAAAAACAGAAAGAGGAGGAGACTCCCGAAGTGCAGGCCACCCGTCAGCAGGAGGTGAACGAAGGTTTCAAGAAGACCAAGGAGGGACTCTTCGGCAAACTGGCGCGTGCCGTGGCCGGCAAATCGCAGGTGGACGACGAAGTACTCGACAACCTTGAGGAGGTGCTGATTACCTCCGACGTGGGCGTGGAGACGACCGTCAAGATCATCAAGAACATCGAGGCGCGTGTGGCGCGCGACAAATATATGAATGCCTCCGAGCTGCGGGCCATCCTGCGCGGTGAGGTCAGTTCGCTGCTGCAGGAGAGCGATGCCCGCCGCGAGGATTTCGGACTGGAGATCCGCGAGGGGGTGCCGTACGTGGTGATGGTGGTCGGCGTGAACGGTGTGGGCAAGACCACCACGATCGGCAAACTCGCCGCCCAGCTGGTGCGAGCGGGGCGCAAGGTCTATATCGGTGCGGCCGACACGTTCCGTGCGGCGGCCATCGACCAGCTGCAGGTGTGGGCCGATCGGGCCGGCGCGACGATGATCCGTCAGGAGATGGGTTCCGACCCCGCTTCGGTGGCCTACGATACGCTTCGTTCGGCCGTGGCCAACCAGGCCGACGTGGTGCTGATCGATACGGCGGGACGTCTGCACAACAAGGTGGGGCTGATGAACGAGCTGACCAAGATCCGCAACGTGATGGCCAAGGTGATTCCCGATTCGCCGCACGAGGTGATGCTGGTGCTGGACGGCAGCACGGGGCAGAATGCCTTTGAGCAGGCCCGCCAGTTCACGCAGGCCACGCAGGTGACCTCGCTGGCCGTCACGAAGCTCGACGGCACGGCCAAGGGCGGCGTCATCATCGGCATCAGCGACCAGTTCCGCATTCCGGTGCGCTACATCGGCATCGGCGAGGGTATCGACCAGCTCAAGATTTTCGACCGCCGCGAATTCGTGGACGCCCTGTTCGGCGAATGACGGCGGAGGGAGCGTGCAACCCAGACAAGCAATCATGAAGAAGAAAAACAAAGCGAACAAGATAAATGTCGTGACGCTCGGATGTTCCAAGAACGTGGTCGATTCGGAGCATGTCATGGCGCAGTTGGAGGCTGCCGGTTACGAGGTGGTCTTCGATTCCAACGACGACGATGCGGCGACGGTGGTCATCAACACCTGCGGTTTCATCGGCGATGCGAAGGAGGAGTCGGTCAATACGATCCTCCAGTTCGTGCAGGCCAAGAACGAGGGGCTGATCGACCGGCTGTTCGTCATCGGCTGCCTGAGCGAACGCTATGCCGACGAACTGCGCGAGGAGATCCCCGAGGTGGACGACTATTTCGGCGCCCGTGACTTTACGGCCGTTGTCGAGCGGCTGACGGGTGCGTACCGCCCCGAACTGGCCACGGCCCGCCACCTGACGACCCCCGCCCACTACGCCTATCTGAAGATTTCGGAGGGATGTAACTGGCGGTGCGCCTACTGTGCCATCCCGTTGATCCGGGGCGGCCATGTCTCGGTGCCGATGGAGCAGGTGATCCGCGAGGCGGAAGAACTGGCACGCGGCGGCGTGAAGGAGCTGATCGTCGTGGCGCAGGACACCACCTTCTACGGTGTCGATCTCTACGGCGAGCGCAAACTGGCCGAACTGCTGCGCCGGCTGGCCGCCATCGACGGCGTGGAGTGGATCCGGCTCCACTATACCTATCCGACCGGATTCCCGCAGGAGGTGATCGACGTGCTGCGTGACGAACCCAAGGTGTGCCGTTACATCGACATCCCGCTGCAGCATATCGCCGACCGTCAGCTGAGCGCCATGCGGCGCGGCTTGACCAAGGAGCAGACGGTGGCGCTGCTCGACCGCCTGCGCCGCGAGGTGCCGGGCATCGCCATCCGGACGACGCTCATGGTCGGTTTCCCGGGAGAGACGGAGGCCGATTTCGCCGAACTGGAGGCTTTCGTGCGCGAACAGCGGTTCGACCGGCTGGGCGTTTTCCCCTATTCGGCCGAAGAGGGGACGCCGTCGGCCGAGATGGAGAACAACGTGCCGGAGAAGGTCAAGCAGGCGCGTGTGGAGCGGATTATGAAAATCCAGCAGGAGATCTCCCTGCAGAACAACCAGCGTCGGGTGGGCGAGACCTACCGGGTGATCGTCGATCGGCGCGAGGGAGACTTCTATGTGGCTCGTTCCGAGTTCGATTCGCCCGAGGTGGACGAGGAGATCCTGATTCCGGCGACCGGCAGGCGTCTGCATGCGGGCGATTTCCGGACGGTGCGCATCACGGCAGCCGAGGAGTATGACCTCTACGGCGAACTCGTCGATAAGAGACGATGATTTTGATTATTCTGAAGATTTGCCTATCTTTGTGAAGAGCGGGCAGCGAAGGCTGGCTGCGGAAAGCATAAAAAAGATTGTTTGCAGATGGCGGGCAGTTCCGTGATAGAATCGTTGGGCGCAAAGATCGAGCGCCTGATGGCCGAGCATGACAAAGCGCTGGCCGATAACGAGAATCTCGCACGGCAGAAGGCAAAGCTCGCCGAGGAGAATAAGCTCCTGAAGCAGACGATCGTCTCGTTGCAACGTCGTATCGGCGTGTTGGAACTCGGAAACGGCCTGACCGGCATCGGGAGCGACGATACGAAAAGGGCGCGGACGCGGATCAATCAGCTCGTGCGGGAGATTGACCGGTGCATCGCCCTGATGAACAGATAGACTGAGATACGAAGCGTGTACGGCATATGCAGGAGTTCAATATCAAGTTGAATATTGCAGGCAAGAGTTACCCTTTGGGTATCGAACGCGAAAAGGAGGCGATTTTCAGGCGGGCCGAGCGGGAGGTGAACCGGCTCATGGCTGCGGTCGAATCGCAATATATGGCGGACAGAGCGGATTATCTGGCCGTAGTGGCGTTGCAACTCGCCGTACGTGTAGTGGAGTTGGAGTCGAGCCGAAGCCTGGGAAAGGACATCGACCGGCTGGAGGAACTCGACCGGCAGGTGGAGGAACACCTCAACAAACTGCGATAACTGTTTTTTGCGCGAAGCCGTTGCGGAGACGCAGGGGCGGAGCAACCGACATACCAGGTTCTTTACATAGGACGGAATTATCCCGCATGGATTCCATTTAGCTTTGCGAAACTTAACAATTAAAACTAATTGGGGTTTCACTCGAGTTATCAAAAACAGGCCTTAACCCGCAAGGGTGTATCCTCTGCCGCTTCGGGCGGTACGGTACCGTTGGACGTTTGCGATTTTGTCGGAGACCCCACACATGACGATACTGGAGCTTCGTCAAACAGAAATCTGGAGTCCGTGCGGTTTTTTTTTGCAACAACAAGAAAACCAAACATAAACCAATTAAAAATTTTTAAGACACATATTTTATGTCAGTAGTCCTTGCGAGCGTTATCAGCGCGGTGGTCGCCATCTGCGTCTATATTCTGGTAACGAACTTTATATTCAAGAAGAGTTTGCGTAAGAAACGCGATGCCCTGCTCAAGGAGGCCGAATCCGAGGGCGAGGTAATCAAGAAAGAGAAGATTCTCCAGGCCAAGGAGAAATTCATCCAACTCAAGAGCGATCACGACCGTCTGGTCAATGAACGCAATCAGAAGCTCAACCAGCGCGAACAGAACATCCGCCAGCAGGAGAATGCGCTCAACCAGCAGCAGCAGGATCTGGAGCGCCGCCTGAAGGAGAACGAGCGTCAGAAGGAGCAGCTTGCCAACCACATGGCTGCGCTGGAGCGCAAGAAGGAGGAGGCCGACCGGCTGATTCAGGAGCAGAACAGCCGGCTGGAGCAGATCGGCGGCATGAGCAGCGAGGAGGCCAAGAATACGCTGATCGAGAACATGCGCTCGGAGGCGAAAAGCGCCGCCATGGCCTATATCAACGAGACGATCGAGGAGGCCAAGATGAGCGCCAACAAGGAGGCCAAACGCATCGTCGTGCAGACGATTCAGCGGGTGGCCACCGAGACGGCCATCGAGAACTCCGTGACGGTGTTCAACATCGAGAGCGACGAGGTCAAGGGCCGCATCATCGGCCGCGAAGGACGTAACATCCGCGCCTTGGAGGCCGCTACGGGCATCGAGATCATCGTGGACGATACGCCCGAGGCGATCATCCTCTCCGGCTTCGATCCCGTGCGCCGCGAGATCGCCCGTCTGGCGCTGCACCAGCTCGTTACCGACGGCCGCATCCACCCCGCCCGCATCGAGGAGGTGGTTGCCAAGGTGCAGAAACAGATCGAGGACGAGATCATCGAGGTCGGCAAACGGACCACGATCGACCTCGGCATCCACGGCCTGCATCCCGAACTGATCCGTCTGATCGGCAAGATGAAATACCGTTCGTCCTATGGCCAGAACCTGTTGCAGCACTCGCGCGAGACGGCCAACCTGTGCGGCATCATGGCGGCTGAGCTGGGGCTCAATCCGAAACTTGCCCGCCGCGCCGGCCTGTTGCACGACATCGGCAAGGTGCCGGACGACGAACCCGAACTGCCGCACGCAATCATCGGCATGAAACTGGCCGAGAAATACAAGGAGAAACCGGAGGTATGCAATGCCATCGGCGCCCACCACGACGAGATGGAGATGACCTCGCTGATCGCCCCGATTGTACAGGTCTGCGACGCCATTTCGGGAGCCCGTCCGGGCGCCCGCCGCGAGGTGGTCGAGTCGTACATCAAGCGACTGAAGGAGATGGAGGACATCGCCATGGCCTATCCGGGCGTGATGAAGACCTACGCCATCCAGGCCGGTCGCGAACTGCGCGTGATCGTTGGCAGCGAGAAGATCTCCGATCAGGAAGCCGATGCACTGTCGCACGATATTGCCAAGAAGATTCAGGACGAAATGACCTACCCGGGTCAGGTGAAGATCACCGTCATCCGCGAAACCCGTTCGGTCAGCTACGCCAAGTAGTCGGCCGTCCCGATACGCACATGGAACCGCCACGCTCCGCAGACGAGCGTGGCGGTTTTGTCTTTCCGGAGCGGGCTGTACGCGGCAGCAGGGGGGCGCGGCAGCAGGGGGGCAGCTGTGGGATACTGCGGGCGAAGTGCGATAGAACGGCAGGGCGGAGGCTGACGGCCGGAGACAGGACAGGGTGGCCGGTGCTGCGGGGTTATGGCGATGCTGTCCCCGCAGGGAGGGTGAGCGGCGGAAGGGTCTGACGGCAGAGGAAGTGCGGCCGGTGCTGCGGGGTTATGGCGGTGCTGTCCCTCGCAGGGAGGATGAGCGGCGGAAGGGTCTGACGGCCGGAGGTAGGACAGGGCAACCGGTGCTGCGGGACATGGCGGTGCTGTCCTCCCGCAGGGAGGCGAACGGAGAAGAGTCCGATGGCAGTCCGACGCAGACCGTCGGGGGGCGCGTGTGGCGGTGGCGGCAGGGGCGGCAGAGCGTCCGGACGGCGAAAGAAAAACGGCGGCGGTGCCGGTATTTCGGCCGCTTTTTATTTATTTTGCACCCGTGACAAAACCGTAGCAGTGATGGAAAACCGTACGATTCGTCCGGCCCGTTCGGAAGACGCCTCCCGACTGGCCGAAATTCTGATTTTTGCAAAGCGTATGGCCTATCGGCCCATTTTCCGGAACGATCACGTGTCGTTCAACGTGATGCAGGTGCTGCCCCTCGCGCTCCATTATCGTGACGAGGCGGATGCCCTGCGCGACGTGTTCGTCTATGACGACGGCATCGTCAAGGGTATGATGAGTTGGGGGCGTGCCGAGGAGGCGCAGGGACGGCGCGAACTGTGCGAACTGTATATCGATCCCTGTTTCCAGCGCGAAGGGGTCGGTGCAGCGCTGATCTCCGATTTTGCGGCGCATGCGACAGCCGATGGACTGACTACGGCCACGCTGTGGGTGCTGGAGGAGAATCCGCAGGCGCGGCGTTTTTACGAGAAGATGGGGTTTGCCTTCGATGGTCGGCGGAAGCAGTTTCCCGGCACGGAGGCGTGGCTCATAGGTTATGCGAAGCCGCTGTAGCCCGCTGTGAGTTGAACGATAAACAGGGAGGCCGTTCCGGTTCCGGAACGGCCTCCCTGTTTTTGATCGAGCCGCGGAAGGGGGCGGCAGAGGTGTCGTGGCGGCGAGAGGTGTACCGGCGATGCGGCAGTGGGAACGGTGCAAACCTGCAGAAAGAATGTGCGGAGCGGTAGGCTGTACGGGCGGGTTGCCGGTTCGGCTGCGGCGGGGCAGGAATCGTGTTGCGGCCGCAACGTTTGCACGGGCGGGGCGTCGTGCGGTTACTGAATAATGGGGGACTCCGGATATGGATTTGCCGTGTGGCAGCTTCCGGATTGGGGGCAGGCTCGTTTTTGGCTGTTTGCGCCGGTTCCGTTCCGGATGGCGCGGGGGTCAGGCCTGTCCGGCCGCCTTGAGGGCGAGGTAGCCGTTGTCGTCGGGCAGGTCGGGCAGGTTGGCAGCCGCAACGGCCAGCCGGTCGCACCGTTCGTTTTCCGTATTGCCGTCGTGTCCCTTGACCCATACGAAACGGACCGTGTGGCGCCGGAACACCTTGAGGAAGCGCTGCCACAGGTCGGGGTTCTTCTTCTCCTTGAATCCTTTCTTCTCCCAGCCGAACACCCAGCCTTTCGTCACGGCATCCACCACATAGCGCGAGTCGGAGTAGATCGTCACGTTGCAGCCTTCGACCTTGAGGGCTTCGAGACCCTTGATGACGGCCAGCAGTTCCATGCGGTTGTTGGTGGTCAGGCGGAAGCCTTCGCTCAGTTCCTTACGGTAGGGGGGCGACAGCAGAACGACGCCGTAGCCGCCGCGGCCGGGATTGCCTTGTGCGGCGCCGTCGGTGTATATGGTGATTTGTGGTGTCATGCGGTGTTGCGGTGTGTGAATGCGGAAGGGGAAGGCAGCGATCCTGTCCGGAGCGGTACAGGCGGGACGGCATGAAATCGGCAGGCCATTACGGCCTGCCGATGGTTCATACGGCGGGAAAAACAACTGTCGGCCGGTCTGGAAACAGGTGCCTTTCCGTACAGAAGCGGTTATTTCTTCTGTCCCTCTTTGGCTTCGATGCTCAGGGTGGCGTGCGGTACGATACGCAGGCGCTCCTTGGGAATCAGTTTGCCCGTTTCACGGCAGATGCCGTACGTTTTGTTTTCGATGCGTACGAGAGCCGCTTCCAGGTGGTGGATGAACTTCAGCTGCCGCTGGGCCAGACGACCCGATTCCTCTTTGGAGAGGGTGGCGGCACCTTCTTCCAGCACTTTGAAAGTCGGTGAAGTATCTTCCGTATCGTTGCTCATCGTGTGCGTGATCGAGGAACGCAGCAGTTCGTAGTCGGCTTTCGCCTTTGCGAGCTTGTCGAGGATAATCGCCTTGAATTCGGCGAGCTCCTCATCCGAATATCTGGTTTTTTCCACTTCTGCCATATCGCGTAATGTTTTAAGTTGTCGGTATCGTTGTTGTCTATACTTTAAAGATAGTACATATATCCGATATATCCAAATCGGCAACCCCAAACCTTGCGCCTTCGATCACTCTTTTCCCGTGATAAGGGCGGACGGATGCCTTAGAGGCGGGTCACGGCGATCGTCACCGGCTGTTCGTCGAGATCGACTTCGCGGACAAAGTCGCCCTTCGGCGTTTCGGCCAGCGTCAGTTCGGCAGCCAGCGTCTGCGTGGCGATGTAGTCGCGGAAGTCCGCCACCGCACCTTCGACCAGCTCGCAGCGGCCGATCTCGACGCGGATCTTGTCCGTTACCTCGAAGCCGCTCTCCTTGCGGAGATTCTGGATGCGGTTGATCAGTTCACGGGCGATGCCTTCGCGCTGCAGCTCCTCCGTGAGGGTGACGTCCAGTGCAACGGTCAGGCGGCCTTCGCTCGCCACGAGCCATCCGGGCATGTCCTCCGAGGAGATCTCGAAGTCTTCGCGCGTCACCTCCAGCTGTTCGCCGCCCACCTCCAGCATGTAGCGGTCGCTCGCCTCGATGGCGGCGATCTGCTCCTGCGTGAAGCCGGCCACCAGTGCGGCGATCTGCTTCATCTGCTTGCCGTAGCGCGGGCCGAGCGTCTTGAAGTTGGGCTTGATCCGTTTGGTGATGATGCCGGCCGTGTCGGTGATGAGTTCCACCTCCTTGACGTTCACCTCGTTCATGATGAGACCCTTGACCTTTTCGATCTGACGTCCCATGCGCTCGTCGAGTACGGGGATGATGATCTTGGTCAGCGGCTGGCGTACCTTGATGTTCACCTTGCGGCGCAGGGCGAGTACCATCGAGGAGATCTGCTGGGCGGCAGCCATCATTTCTTCCAGTTCGCGGTCGATCAGCGCGGCATCCGATGCGGGGTAGTCGTTCAGGTGTACCGAACCGCCGTGGCGGCTGCTGACGGCGTTCAGGTCACCGAAGAGGCGGTCGGCCATGAACGGGGCGAACGGCGCCATCAGGCGAGCCACCGTTTCGAGGCAGGTGTAGAGCGTCTGGTAGGCGGCCAGCTTGTCATCGGTCATGCCTCCGCCCCAGAAACGTTTGCGGTTGAGGCGGACATACCAGTTGGAGAGTTTCTCGTCCACGAACTCCTGGATCATGCGGGCGGCGGGCGTCGGGTCGTAATCCTCCAGACGGGCGCTCACCTCGGCCACGAGCGTATTCAGTGCCGAGATGATCCAGCGGTCGATTTCGGGGCGCTGTGCCACCGGAATCTCCGGTTCGGCACCTGTGAAGCCGTCCACGTTGGCGTAGAGGGCGAAGAAACTGTAGGTATTGTAGAGCGTGCCGAAGAACTTGCGGCGAACTTCGTCCACGCCTTCCGGGTCGAATTTCAGGTTGTCCCACGGCTGCGAGTTGGAGATCATGTACCAGCGCACGGCGTCGGGACCGTATTTGTCCATCACCTCGAACGGATCGACGGCGTTGCCGAGGCGCTTGCTCATCTTGTTGCCGTTCTTGTCGAGTACCAGGCCGTTGGAGATGATGTTGCGGAAGGCCACCGAGTCGAAGAGCATCGTGGCCAGTGCGTGCAGCGTGAAGAACCAGCCGCGCGTCTGATCGACACCCTCGGCGATGAAGTCGGCAGGGAAGCGTTTGGTGAACTCCTCGCCGCTCACCTCGAACGGGTAGTGGGCCTGGGCATAGGGCATGGCGCCGCTGTCGAACCACACGTCGATCAGGTCGCTCTCGCGGCGCATCGGCTCGCCTTTCGAGGAGACGAGGACGATTTCGTCCACATAGGGGCGGTGCAGGTCGAAACGGTTGTAGTTCTCTTCCGAGAAGTCGCCCTCGCGGAAGCCGGCCAGCGGGTTGCTCTTCATCAGACCGGCGGCCACCGAACGGTCGATCTCGGCGCGCAGTTCGGCCACCGAGCCGATGCACTTCAGTTCGGCGTGATCCTCCGTAGCCCAGATCGGCAGCGGGGTACCCCAGAAGCGCGAACGCGACAAGTTCCAGTCCACCAGACCCTCCAGCCATTTGCCGAAGCGGCCGGCGCCCGTCGAGGCGGGTTTCCAGTTGATCGTCTCGTTCAGTTCGATGAGACGGTCTTTGAGGGCGGTGGTGCGGATGAACCACGAGTCGAGCGGGTAGTAGAGGACGGGTTTGTCCGTACGCCAGCAGTGCGGGTAGGAGTGGGTGTGCTTCTCGATCTTGAAGACCTTGTTGTCGGCCTTGAGCATGACGGAGATGTCCACGTCGAGGGTCGGGTCGTCGGGTTTGAGCGTCTCGTCGTAGGCGTTCTTGACGTAGCGGCCGGCCCATTCGCGGTAGCGGTCGGCATCCACGTAGCGTGCCACGAAATCGGCGTCCATGTCCTCGATCGTGAAGAACTTGCCCGTGCGGTCCACCATCGGCTGGTTTTTGCCCGCCTTGTCCACGACATACATCGGCACGATGCCGGCCTGCTTGCCGACACGGTCGTCATCGGCACCGAACGTCGGTGCGATGTGGACGATACCCGTACCGTCCACCGTGGTCACATAGTCGCCGGAGATCACACGGAAGGCGTCGCCCATCGGGCGGATCCAGTCGATCAGCTGTTCGTAGCGGATGCCGACCAGTTCGGAACCCTTGTAGGTGCGGTCGCACACCGTGTAGGAGCCTTCCATCTTCGGCGTGAAGTAGGAGCCGAGCAGCGCCTTGGCCAGAATGACCGTCTGCGGCTCCTGCGTATAGGGGTTGAGGCATTTGACCTTGACGTATTCGATCTCGTCGCCCACGGCCAGCGCGGTGTTCGACGGCAGCGTCCATGGGGTGGTCGTCCAGGCCAGGAAGTAGAGCGTACCCTGCACGTCGTCGAACAGGAATTCGCTGCGCTCGTCGCGCACGATGCGGAACTGGGCGGTGCAGGTGGTGTCTTTCACGTCGCGGTAGCAGCCCGGCTGGTTCAGCTCATGGTTGCTCAGACCCGTACCGGCGGCCGGCGAGTAGGGCTGGATCGTGTAGCCCTTGTAGAGCAGTCCCTTCTCGAAGAGTTGCTTGAGCATCCACCACAGCGTCTCGATATATTTGTTCTCGTAGGTGATGTAGGGATGCTTCATGTCCACCCAGTAGCCCATCTTGCGGGTGAGGTTCTCCCACACCCCCGTGAACTCCATGACAGCCTCGCGGCAGGTGCGGTTGTACTCCTCGATGGAGATCTTGGTGCCGATGTCCTCCTTGGTGATGCCGAGTTTCTTCTCGACGCCCAGTTCGACGGGCAGGCCGTGCGTATCCCAACCGGCTTTGCGGCGCACCTGGAAACCCCGCTGGGTTTTGTAGCGGCAGATCGTATCCTTGATGGTGCGCGAGAGGACATGGTGGATGCCCGGCAGGCCGTTGGCCGAAGGCGGGCCTTCAAAGAAGATGAACGAAGGGTGTCCTTCGCGTTCGGAGATGCTGCGGCCGAACGTATCGTCGCGGTCCCAGGCTTCGAGGACTTCCTGCCCCAGTTTCGGGAGGTCGAGTCCTTTATATTCGTTGAATTTCCTGCTGCTCATAAGTTCGTTAGCGGATTTTTAAAGTACAAATTTACGGAAAATTGTCGGAAAAACCGCGTAAAAGGCTCGCCCGCAGCAGGAAATTTGGCAAGGGGTTCCTGTTTATAAGAACGTTCGGGCTTCCACCTCCATGCGGAGCGGAAGCCCGAACGTTTGTCCGGAGCCGGACGAGGCGGTATCCGTGCGGTGTTATTCGCCAAACGAGCCGGACAGGAATTCGTCCGTGCCGTACTTGAGGCCGAGCGGGCCGTAGTCGCCCAGAGCGATGTGGGCGATCTGTTTGTCGGGCGCGGTGATCTTGTCGAGCGGTTCGCCTTCGGCATCCACATAGCCGGTCGGCGTCATGTTCGAGATGGAGTAGGGCCACTGCTGGTTGGGCAGGATGTTGCGGTACATGATGACGAGGACGTCGCCGATCGGGTTGCCGTTCAGGTCTTTCTTGTCCGAATCCCACACGATCAGGTTGTACAGTCCGCCTTTCCGGTTGGCAGCCTCCACGCCGGCCTTGATTTCCTCCAGACGGGGATTCTGCTGCCGGCAGATGACGAAGGTCGATTTCTCCTCCGGACGGGCCAGGGCGTTGGCGTCGCAGACGGAGTAGTACGAACGGGTGTTGGCGGCCGAACCCACGCAGATCGACCAGTAGCGGGCGTCGGCCTGTCGATACGCCTCGACCCGCTGCGGAATGGTCACGGGAATGAAGCTGAATACGAGGACGGAATCCGCTTCCAGACGGGTGCGCGCATAGAGGTAGCTGGTCGCGTTGTTCGGGTAGTACTGGCCGCGCGGAGCCAGCAGGAAGGGAACTTCGCGGTCGGTGTCGGCTTTCTGCGGGGCGAACGTCTCGCTGAAGCTGTTGATGTTGGAGACGGCGCGCTGCGGTGCCGCTACCTCACGCAGCGTGTGGATGTCGCAGCCCGTGATCGCAGGCAGTGCGACGCCTCCGTATTCGTCGCTGTTGCCGGCGGCATCGGTGCCGAGGTAGTGGCGGATGCAGACGGCCAGCCGATTGACTCCCTTGTCGATCCGGCAGATATTTTTCGACGGCAGCTTTTCGATCTGGGCCTCATCCATCGTCGGCGGTACGATGTAGAGCGTAAACGTGTTTTTCTCCCGTTGCGAGGTCGTCACGAACGGGTTGTCGCACCCCTCGTCGGGGATGATGTCGAAGTCGTCCAGCCCTCCGATGGCGGTGCCGGTCTCGTCATCGTACAGCGAGAAGCTGAAGTAGCGGGCATGGGGAAATTCGCCCTTGATGCAGAGAGCCACATCGGGCGATTCGTTCACCGAATAGGTGTATTCCCAATAGTTGGAATACAGGTCGGGGTAGGCGGCCAGTACTTCGCCGTTGCCTTTCATGGTTTCGCTCCACAGGGATTGCGTCTGGGACTGTCCTCCGGCGCAGGCAGTACATAAGGCCAGCGACAGGAGGGAATGGAACATGGAAATCGTTTTCATTGTTTTTTTATGAGACAGTTGTTGTATGCAGAAGGGTAGCCGGCCTGCCACAGCCGTGTGGATGTCGGCGTTTGTTGCGTCAGCGGGGCGGTTGCATGGTTACAGGGAGTCGGAGTGTTCGTAGGCGATGCGTTCCGAGCCGTCGGCGATATGGATGATGCCGCGCGGCGTGAAGCCGAATTTGGCCAGCAGCCGCTGCATGGGACGGTTGTCGCGGTGGGTGTCTACCCGCACATGGCGGGCGCGGGCGAGGCACCAGGCCATGCAGGCCGAAGCCACTCCGCGGCCGCGCTCGATGCAGGCCATGCGGTGGATGACATGGTAGTCTCCCGCGTGGAGCCACGAACCCTGTTCGATGACGGCATAGGTCGGATCGGGACCGGCCGTAAAGCAGAAGGTGGCGACGATCCGGCCGTCGAGCAGGGCGACGTAGGAGCGCCCCAGGAGAATGTCTTCACGCAGGTGGGTGCAACTCGGATAGCCGCCGCTCCATTGGGTCAGGTTGCCCTGGCTGCGCATGAAAAGAACCGCCTGAGCGAAGATCTCCGTCAGGCGGTCGAGTTCGTCCATCCGCGTAGGGCGGATGGTGAGGGTATGCGGGGTGTTCATTACGGCAGCACGATGTCCGACTTGGGACCGTAGGCCAGGTCGCCTGCATCGCCCAGTCCGGGGACGATATACGACTGGACGGTCAGCTCGGCATCCACCGCGCCGCACCAGAAAGTCGTTCCGGCAGCAGGCAGGTGGCGTTTGGCATATTCCAGCCCTTCTTCGCTGGCCACGCCTACCGCAACGTGCAGCTTGTCGGGGCGGCCGTGCTTTTCGACCAGCGCGTCGTAGGCGAGTACCATCGATGCACCGGTGGCCAGCATGGGGTCGGTGAGGATCAGGGTCTTGCCCGTGATGTCGCCCGACGAGATGTATTCCACGCGGATGTTGAACGAGTTGTCCTTGCTGTAGCGGCGGTAGGCCGATACGAACGAGCAGGAGGCGTCGTCGAAATAGTTGAGGAAACCCTGATGGAAGGGGATACCGGCCCGCAGGATCGTTGCCAGAGCGATCTCCTCGTCGGGCAGCATGACTTCGGCCTCTCCCAGCGGCGTTTCGACCATGCGCGGGCTGTAGTGGAGCGTACGGCTGATCTCGTAGGCCATGACTTCGCCGATGCGTTCGAGGTTGCGCCGGAAGCGCATCCGGTCCTGCTGGATGTGGACATCGCGGATCTCGGCGATGAACCGGTTGAGCAGCGTATTTTCTTTGCTGAGTATGCGTACCATGTGTGTCGGTCGGTTTTCGTTTGCGGGATGCTTGCGCGGGGGCGGGAGCCGCTGCCCCGTGTGTCCGTCTTGTAAAGTTAATACAAAAAGTTGTTGAACGGATAGCGTCCGGCATGTATTTCGCGCACCATGCCGTAGAGGTCGGTGCGGAACTTGTCGATGTTGATCCGCTCACGAGCCGAGATAAAGATGCAGGGAGTGTCGCCCTTGGCCATCCAGCTCTTCTTGACCTCCTCCAGGGAGAGGTTTTCGCGGGTGGCGGGCGTCAGGTCATCCTCGTCCTTGGGGGTGTAGGTGAAGGCGTCCACCTTGTTGAAGATCATGAAGACGGGTTTGTCGCCCGCACCGATGTCGCGCAGGGTCTCGTTCACCACGGCGATCTGCTCCTCGAAGTTGGGGTGCGAGATGTCCACCACGTGCAGCAGCAGATCCGACTCGCGTACCTCGTCGAGGGTCGATTTGAACGATTCGACCAGCTGGGTGGGCAGTTTGCGGATAAAGCCGACCGTGTCCGACAGCAGGAAGGGCAGGTTGTCGAAAACCACCTTGCGCACCGTCGTGTCGAGCGTGGCGAAGAGCTTGTTCTCGGCAAAGACGTCGCTTTTGCTGATGAGGTTCATCAGGGTCGATTTGCCCACGTTCGTGTAGCCCACCAGCGATACGCGCACCAGGCTGCCGCGGTTGCCGCGCTGGACGGCCATCTGGCGGTCGATCTTCTTGAGGTCCTCCTTCAGTTTGGCGATGTTGTTGCGGATGACGCGGCGGTCGGTCTCGATCTCACGCTCACCGGCGCCGCCGCGGGTACCCGTGCCGCCTCGCTGGCGTTCGAGGTGCGTCCACAGACCCGTCAGACGGGGCAGCATGTATTCGTACTGCGCCAACTGTACCTGCGTCTTGGCATAGGCCGTCTGCGCCCGCTGAACGAAGATGTCGAGGATCAGACGGGTACGGTCGGTGATGCGCCGGCCGAGAGCCTTCTCGATGTTGCGCGTCTGGGAGGGCGAGAGTTCGTCGTCGAAGATGACGACGTCTACCTCGTTCTCTTCCGCCCATGCGGCGATCTCCTCCAGCTTGCCGGGTCCCACGTAGGTACGCGAACTGGGCGAGGGGAGCCGTTGGATAAACCGTTTGATCGTGACGATGCCCGCCGTTTCGGCCAGGAAGGCCAGTTCGTCGAGGTATTCTTCGCACTGGCGCATCTCCTGCCGGTCACGGACGACGGCGACCAGAGCGGCGGTTTCGTGAGGGGGTATGGTCGTTTGTTCTGCCATGGTGTCGTTTCGGTTGCCCGCACTCACGCGGCGGGCGGAGCGTGTGTTATTCTACCGTTACCGATTTGGCCAGGTTGCGCGGCTGGTCCACGTCGCGCCCCTTGTTCACGGCGATGTAGTAGGCGAACAGCTGCAGCGGAATGGATGACAGCAGCGGCGTGAGGTACTCGTCCGTGTCGGGAATCCAGATGCAGTGGTCGGCCATCGCCGAGACGATCGTGTCGCCTTCGGTGACTACGGCGATCACCTTGCCGCCTCGGGCCTTGATCTCCTGGATGTTGCTGATCGTCTTTTCGTAAATGCTGCCATTGGTGGCGATCACGACGGTGGGCATCTCGTGGTCGATCAGCGCGATCGTACCGTGCTTCATTTCGGCG
The DNA here is from genome assembly GCA_949287525.1 of uncultured Rikenellaceae bacterium. GTDB lineage: Bacteria > Bacteroidota > Bacteroidia > Bacteroidales > Rikenellaceae > Tidjanibacter. The sequence goes on along the minus strand of CASEGL010000001.1, from coordinate 70,930 downwards.
GCGGGGCAGCCCTCGGCGTGGATGTAGGAGATTTCCTTCAGTTTCAGCGCACCCTCCATGGCCGTCGGGTAGTTGCAGCCGCGGCCCAGGTAGAGGAAGTTGCGGGCATAGGTGTAGATGGCGGCCACCTCCTTGATGCGGTCGGCCTGGGCGAGGATCTCCTTGATCTTTTCGGGCATGGACAGCAGGCCGCGCAGCACGCTCTCGTACCGCTCCGTGTCGATGCGCCCCTTCATGCGGGCGATCATCATGGCCATCATGACCAGTACGGTCACCTGACCCGTAAAGGCCTTGGTCGAGGCGACGCCGATTTCGGGGCCGACATGGATGTAGGTGCCGGAGTCGGTAGCGCGGGCGATCGACGATCCCACCACGTTGCAGATGCCGTAGATGAAGGCGCCTTTCGATTTGGCCAGTTCGAGGGCGGCCAGCGTGTCGGCCGTTTCGCCCGACTGGGAGATGGCCAGCACGATGTCGTCGGGGCGGATCACCGGATTGCGGTACCGGAACTCCGAGGCATACTCCACCTTGACCTCGATGCCGCAGAGATCCTCGAAGAGGTATTCGCCGATCATGCCGGCGTGCCACGAGGTGCCGCAGGCCACGCAGATGATGCGGCGGGCATTCAGGAAACGTTCCTTGTGGTCGAAGATGCCGGAGAGGATGACCTCCGTGCCTTCGAGGTTGATGCGGCCGCGGATGCAGTCGGTGATCGTGCGCGGCTGCTCGAAGATCTCCTTCAGCATGAAGTGGGGATAGCCGCCCTTCTCCAGTTCGGAGATGTTCATCTCCAGCTTGCAGATGTCCATCTTCGACTCGATATTGTTAAGGTTGACGATGCGGAACGGTTTGTTGCGGTTGATGATGGCGATCTCGCCGTCGTTCAGGTAAACCACATCTTTGACATATTCGGCGATGGGGGTGGCGTCCGAGGCGAGGAAATATTCGCCCTCGCCGATACCGATCACCAGCGGGCTGCTCTTGCGGGCGGCGATGATCTCGTCGCTGTTGTCGCGGTCCAATACGGCGATGGCGTAGGCGCCGATCACCTGATTCAGCGCGGCCTGTACCGCTTCGAAGAGCGAGCAGTGGTTGGTGGTGCGCAGGTAGTCGATGAACTGTACGAGTACTTCGGTGTCCGTCTCGCTGCGGAAGGTGTAGCCTTTGCCGATGAGCATCTCTTTCAGCACACCGTAGTTTTCGATGATACCGTTGTGGATCAGGGCGATCCGGCCGTTTTCGGAGTAATGCGGGTGGGCGTTCACGTCGTTCGGCTCGCCGTGCGTGGCCCAGCGGGTGTGGGCGATGCCGATGGTGCCTGAAATGTCTTTGTCTGCCGTAAAGCGTTCCAACTCGGCCACCTTGCCTTTCGATTTGTATACGTTCAGTTTGCCGTTCTGGCTGATGAGGGCGACGCCGGCGCTGTCATAGCCCCGGTACTCAAGGCGGTGAAGTCCTTTAATCAGAATGGGATAGGCGTCCTGTTTACCTATGTATCCAACGATTCCGCACATAGTATTGGTTTTTGGGGAGATAAATAACCGATCGGAGGACAGTCCGCGGACTGTCGGGATCGTGTGCCTGTTCTTTGTTCCTGTAAAAGTGCAAAAATATGTATTTCGTCCGAAATCTCCGTAAACGAAGCGGCAAATATCGGGAAAAACCTCTGTTTCAACCCTGACCCGTGATCCGGTAGGCTTTTTCGACCCCTTTTATCTTCATCAGGTTGGCCGCCACCATGTCGATAATAGACGTGTTCGGCACCTCGATGTTGATGAGGCCGCCGATGCGTCCCTCGCGCATGGGACTGAGGCTCATCGAGCGGATGTTGATCTTCAGTTCGCCGGCGATTGTTTCGGTGATCCGGTTCACGATGCCCGTCGTGTCCTCGGCGACGATGCGGATCGAGGCGAGGAAACTGCCCTGGCGCGAGTCGTCCCGCCAGCGCGCCTCCAGTACGCGGTAGGGGTACTGCTCCTTCAGCCGCAGGGCGTTGGGACAGTCGCTGCGGTGGATCGTGATGCCCGACGAGACGGTGGTGAAGGCGAAGATGTCGTCGCCGAAGATCGGGTTGCAGCATTTGGCCAGCTTGTAGTCGATGCCGCGGATGGACTCGTCGATAATCAGCGCATCTTCGTTTTTGGACGAGGAGCCTTTGGACTGCGCCGCTGCGGGGCGGATCTTCGGTTCGAACAGTTCGCCGTTGAGGTGGCGTGTGATGAGGTCTTTCGTGTCGGAAATATCGATCTCCCCCTTGGCGATGGCGGCATAGAGTTCCGTGCCGGTGTGCAGCTTGTAGTAGCGCAGCAGGGCGACCACGGCGTCGTCGATGGGGATGTTGATGCGCCAGTTGCGCAGTTTGCGCTCCAGCTCCTCGCGTCCCAGATGGGCGGCCTTGGCCTCCTCCTCGCGGAGCAGGGCGCGGATCTTGTTGCGAGCCTTGGGGGTGGCGACGTAGCCGAGCCAGTCGGGTTTCGGCTTCTGGGTCTTGGTGGTCAGTACGGTGACGATGTCGCCGTTGCGGAGCTTTTCCTTCAGCGGCACGTTGCGGCCGCCGATGCGCGCACCCGTGCAGGTAGCGCCCACCTCGGAGTGGATGTCGAAGGCGAAGTCCAGCACGGTGGCTCCCTTGGGCAGTTTGCGGAGGTCGCCCGTCGGGGTGAAGACAAAGATCTCCTCCTGCGAGGCGGTCGTGTCGATCCGGTTGGCTATTTGGGTCTTGTTGGTGGATTCCTCGATGATGTCGCGCAGACGGGCCAGCCACTCCTCGTTGCGGCTGGCGCCTCCGTGGACGCCTTTGTAGCGCCAGTGGGCGGCGATGCCCCGTTCGGCTACCTCGTCCATCCGTTCGGTGCGGATCTGGATCTCGACCCAGCGTCCCTCCTTGGTCACGACGGTCGTATGGAGCGACTCGTAGCCGTTCGACTTGGGGATGGATATCCAGTCGCGCATGCGCTCGGGGTTGGGGGTGTAGAAGTCCGTGACGATCGAGTAGATGTTCCAGCAGAGCTGTTTCTCGTTTTCGGGCGGGCAGTCGGCGATGATGCGGATGGCGAAGATGTCGTACACCTCGTCGAACGAGACACCCGTGCGCTTCATCTTGCGCCAGATCGAGTAGATCGACTTGGTGCGTCCCTTGATGTGGTATTTGATGCCCTGTGCCTTGAGTTTCTCCTCGATCGGGGCGGTGAAGTCGGCGATGAAGCGGTCGCGGCTGCTGGCGCTCTCGGCCAGCCGGCGGCTGATGTCGGCGTAGTCCTGCGGTTCGAGGTAGCTCAGCGAGATGTCCTCCAGTTCGCTCTTGATGGCATACAGGCCGAGCTTGTGGGCGATCTGGGCGTAAAGGTTCATGCTCTCCCAGCTTTTCTTGAGCTGCTTGTCCTTGGGGAACATGGCCAGCGAGCGCATTACCTCCACGCGGTCGGCCAGCTTGATGAGGATGATGCGCGGATCGGTGGCGTAGGAGACGATCAGGTCGCGGAAGTTGTCGGCCTGCTGCATGGAGACTTTCGTGCGCACTTTCGAGATGAGGTTCATGCCTTCAAGGATCGATACGGGGATGGTGCCGTAGTCGCGGATGATCTCCTCCTCGTCGATCAGCCCCAGTCGGGCGACGTCGTGCAGCAGGGTGGAGATGGTCGAGTTGCGGCCCAGTCCGATTTCCGAGATGACGATCTCGGCCGTGCGCACGGAGTGGTCGAACAGCGGCGATCCGTCGTAGCGGGTCATGCCCTCCAGGGCGGTGTGGGCGCGTTCGAAGGCGCGGCAGATGGCGGCGCGGCTGTCTTCGTTGAAGGAGCTTTCGATCAGTGAGAAGAAGGAGCGGTATTTTTCGTTGTCGGTGGTTTCCATCGGGATATGCATGCGGTGTTTGATGCGGGAGAGTTGTTTTCTCCGAATAACTTTGCAAGTTACGGATGTTTTTCGGAATAAACAACGGGAGGCGGCAGGCGATAGCGCGTATCCCGTCTGGGGCAGGGGGCGGGAAGGCAAACGGACAGAAGGGCAAAAGGAAGACGGCTCCCCGCGGATGCTGCGGGAAGCCGTCTCGGAATTTCGTGCCGCCGTGCGGCGAGGGGGCTACAGTTCGCTCTCCTTGAGACGTTCGGCGTTCTCGGCTACGATCAGGTGGTCGATGACGTCCTGGATGTCGCCGTCCATGAAGGCCGACAGGTTGTAGATCGTGTAGTTGATGCGGTGATCCGTCACGCGCCCCTGTGGGTAGTTGTAGGTGCGGATCTTGGCGCTGCGGTCGCCCGTCGAGACCATCGTCTTGCGCTTGCTGGCGATCTCGTCCAGATATTTCTGGTACTCGAGGTTGAAGATACGGGTACGCAACTCTTCCAGTGCCTTGTCGAAGTTCTTGAGCTGCGACTTCTGGTCCTGGCACTGTACCACGATGCCGGTAGGGATGTGGGTCAGTCGGATGGCCGAGTAGGTCGTGTTCACCGACTGGCCGCCGGGACCCGACGAGCAGAAGGTATCCTTGCGGATGTCGTTCATGTTCAGCTCGATGTCGAACTCTTCGGCTTCGGGCAGCACGGCCACCGATGCGGCCGAGGTGTGGACGCGGCCCTGCGTCTCGGTCTGCGGCACGCGCTGCACGCGGTGTACGCCCGACTCGTATTTCAGCGTGCCGTACACGTTGTCGCCCGTCACCTTCATCACCACCTCCTTGTAGCCGCCTGCGGCGCCTTCCGAGGCGCTGTTGATCTCGTAGCGCCAGCCCTTGCTCTCCACATACTTGGTGTACATGCGCAGCAGGTCGCCCGCGAAAAGCGCGGCTTCGTCGCCGCCCGTGCCGCCGCGGATCTCGACGATGGCGTTCTTCTCGTCCTGGGGATCCTTGGGGATGAGCAGCAGTTTGATCTCCTCTTCCATGCGGGCGATGGCGGGTTCGAGTTCGGCAACCTCCTCGCGCGCCATTTCGCGCAGGTCGTCGTCCTTCTCGTTGGCCAGGATGTCCTTGGCGTCCCGCAGGTTGTTGAGAGCCGTCCGGTAGCGGTCGCTCGTTTCCACGATCGGTTCCAGCTCCTTGTATTCCTTGTTGAGCTGGACGAATTTCTTGATGTCGGCGATCACTTCGGGGTCGGTGATCTGCTGGCCGATCTCCTCGAATTTGATTTTCAGACCGTCGAGTCGGTTGAGTATGCTGTTGTCTGCCATAACTTGTTGGGTTGCGGAGGCGGAATAACGATACGGTTCGGAGCCGCCGCGCTGCAAAGGTAGGAATTTTTCCCGAAGCCCCAATCCGAAACGGCCATGTGCCGGCCGACTTCTTTGTACGGGCGGGGCGTGGCGGCGCCGGCCGGAGCGCATGAAAAGAGGCGGAGGGATTCCCGTCCGTGGAAATCCCTCCGCCCGAAGTCCATTGGCAGGGGTCGGCCTGCTATTTCAGATATTTGTCGAGCCATCCGAAGAATTCGCGGTTCCATACCAGCGAGTTCTGGGGCTGGAATACCTGGTGACCCTCCTCCTCAAAGGCTACCAGACGGGCCGGAATGCCCTGTACGCGTGCAGCCGTGAAGGCTTCGAGGCTCTGCGTGTAGGGGATGCGGAAGTCTTTCAGGCCGGTGATGATCATGATCGGGGTGTCCCAGTTCTGCACCAGACGGTGGGGAGAGTGGGCATAGGAGCGTACGGCCGTAGCGTTGGTCTTGTCCCAGTAGGGGCCGCCGTACTCGTGGTTCATGAAGAAGAGCTCCTCGGTCGAGCCGTACATGCTGTCGAAGTCGAAGATGCCGCAGTGCGAGATGAACGCCTTGAAACGGCCCTCGTGAACGCCGGCGAGGTAGTACACCGAGTAGCCGCCGTAGCTTGCGCCCACGCAGCCGCGGTGCTCCTTATCGACCCACGGCTCCTCGGACACCTGGTCGATGGCTGCCAGGTAGTCCTGGATGTTCTGTCCGCTGTAATCGCCCGAGATCTGGTCGGTCCACTCCTGGCCGAAGGATACGGTTCCGCGGCGGTTCGGCGCCACGACAACGTAGCCCTGGGCGGCCATCAGCTGGAAGTTCCAGCGGTAGCTCCACATCTGGCTGATGACGCTCTGGGGGCCGCCTTCGCAGTAGAGCAGGGTCGGGTATTTCTTGTTCGGGTCGAAGTTCGGGGGCAGGATCACCCACGTCAGCATCTGTTTGCCGTCGGTGGTCTGGATCCAGCGTTTCTGGACCTCACCCATGGTGATGTGGTCGTAGATCTCCTTGTTCACGAAGGTGAGCTGGATCAACTGGCTGCCGTCCACGCGGAACAGCTCGGCTGCCTGGCGCTGGGTGGTGATTTCGGCCACGCAGACGCCCTCCTCGTAGGAGAAGCGGGTGATGTCGTGGTCTCCCTTGGTGCAGACCTTCACCTGCGGCTCCTCGGCCACGGAGACGGTGCAGATCTGGTGCGTGCCGTTCATCGGGGCGATGAACATGATCTCCTCGTTGCTGCTCCATACGACGTTCGTGGCGTTGTAGTCGAATGCCTCGGTCAGGTCGCGGAACGAACCGTTCGTGCTGTCCCAGACGAACAGGCGTGTCTTGTCGGCCTCGTTGCCGCCGCGGCGCATGCTCTGGAAGGCGATGTAGCGGTCGTCCGGCGAGAAGACGGGATATTTGTCGTAGCCGGGGAAGGCCGGTGCGATCTTCAGGCGCGGATCGTCGGGCATGCCGGCCTTGTTGATGTTCACGGTTTCGCCCGTCGTGACGTCATAGACATAGATGTCCGAATCGGTCGTGATGGCATACTCCGTGCCGGTCAGCTTCTTGCTGGTGTAGGCGATCTGCGTGCCGGCGTTGTTCCATACGATTTCGCTCATGTCGAAGTAGGGGGCCATCGGAGCGTCCCATGCTTCGCCGGCCATGATGTCCTTGCCGGCCTTGGCCTCCTTGGCGTTCAGCTCGCCCACGAAGATGTGGCGGTAGGAACCGCGGTCCCAGTAGCTCCAGTGGCGAGCCATCAGGTCGCTGTAGATCAGCACGCCCGATTTGTCCATGTCGGGATAGATGTCCTTGCCCTGCGTGTCGGCCGCGTGTACGCTCTGCACGTAGAAGAAGCGGTCGCCTTTCGGGGATACGCCGAAGCCCTCCAGGCCGCCTTCGATCTTCGATAGCTGGCGCATCTTGCTGCCGTCGGCATTCATGCACCAGAGCTGGCTGTCGCCGCTGCGGTCGCTCAGGAAGTAGATGGTCTTGCCGTCGGCGCTCCACTTGGGCGAGAAGTCGCTGCCGCCGTTGTCGGTCAGCTGTTTGGGGTCGCCGCCGGCCGAGGGTACGGTGAAGAGGTTGGTGACGCCGCGGTTTTCGGCCATGTTGTACCAGGTTACGCTGTACAGCACGGTCTTGCCGTCGGGCGAGAGGGTGCTTTCGCCGACGCGGCCCATTTTCCACATCACCTCGGGGGTGAGGATGCCTGCCGCGATTTCCGCTTCGGTGAGGCTGTTGTCGATGACCAGCGGCTCGCTGCCTTTGCGGGCGCCGTCACCCGAACACGATGCTGTTACCGCTGCTGCCATAAGTAACGCGATTGTCTTCGTTTTGAGATTCATGTTGTTGATGATTATAAAAGGAATTGATTTGTCCGTGTCGATTATTTGGTGCGCACGTAGGCGTCGAAAACTTCGCGGATCGTGCCGTAGCTGGCGGCCACCGCACGCCACAGCGCCTCGCCGTGCATCCAGCGGATCTCGGTGATGTCCTCCTCGGTCTGCGGAACCGGCGCCGCCTGCCCGTCGTAGCGCATGGCGTACCACCAGGTGCGCTTCATCTCCCAGCGGCCGTGCATCCGGTAGAAATGCTGGGTCGTTCCCAGCGGCTCGCCCAGCCGCACGCCGTGCAGCCCGGTCTCCTCCTCCACCTCGCGCAGGGCGGTCTGGGGATGGCTCTCGCCGGCCTCGACGTGACCCTTGGGCAGGTCCCACCAGCCGCGGCGCATCATCATCAGCACCTCGCCCGAAGTGTTCTCCACGACGCCCCCGGCCGCCTCCACACGGCGGAACGTGTCGCAGAACGCTTCGAGAGTCCGTTCGGGATCGTCGCAGACTGCGTAGAGGATATTGCGATTATCGAATTTTTGGAGCAACTTTGCAGGGTTCAATTCGCTGCCTTCGCCGGCCTTGATGCTCGGCGCATCGGGATCGGGGTTCGCGGAGACGAACACCAGAGCCTTATTTTCGTACCAGACTGTCTGCATGGCTTGATAATTCGTTACAAAATAAGGCATTCGAGCGCAATAGTGCAAATTTAGACTATGGAAAAATACGAAAGCAAACAGTATCAGATCCGTCGGCCGGCTGCGCAAATCTATGCCGTGCTGAGCGATTTCCGCAACTTCACCCCCATCGTGCAGGGGCGCGTGGAGGGCTGGGAGGCCGACGAAACGAGCTGCTCGTTCCGCTTCAAGGGGATGAGCGTGCGCCTGCAGATCATCGACAAGGACCCCGAAAACTACATCAAGATCGCCGGAGACGACCTCTCGCCCGTTGAGTTCACCTTCTGGGTGCAGATGAAGCAGGTCGAGGCCTACGATACGCGCATCCGGCTCGTGCTGCACGCCAAGCTGAATATGGTGATGCGCATGATGCTCGGCTCCAAGCTCCAGAGCGGTCTCGACCAGATGGCCGGACAGATGGCGGCGGCCTTCAACGGCGAGCTGCCGGGCAATTTCTAAGGGACGGCATCGGGCGGCAGGCGGAGCGGGAAAGCCCGTAAACGTAGTTGCAGCGATCCGTCGGCCGGTGTGGCTCTGTCCGCATGCAGAGGGTGCATCGAAGGCGGGCATGCGCCTGCGGATGTCGTCGGGCAGATGGCGCAAAAAATCTCGGGGTCGGAAAATCTTGTGATTTTCCGACCCCGAGATTTTTCTGTTGGTTGTTGGCGGTTACATCCGCTCCGGTACGTCGATGCCCAGCAGGCGCATGCCGCTGCGGATAATGCGGGCCACCTCGCGGCTCAGCCGCAGGCGCATGCCTCGCACGGCGGCATTCTCCTCGCGCAGGATAGAGTGGTCGTGGTAGTAGCTGTTGTAGCTCTTGGCCAGATCGTACACATAGTTGGCGATCACCGAAGGCGAGTAGGTGTCGCCCGCCTGACGGATGATGGCGGGGAACTCGTTGAGCGACTTGATGAGTTCCACCTCCTCCGGTACCAGTTCCACGTTCGGGTCGGCCGTTGCGTAGTCGATGCCCGCCTTGTCGGCCTTGCGCAGCACGGAGCAGATGCGGGCGTGGGTGTACTGGATGAAGGGACCCGTGTTGCCGTTGAAATCGATCGACTCGCGCGGGTCGAAGAGCATCGTCTTCTTCGGATCGACCTTCAGGATGAAATATTTCAGCGCGCCCAGACCCACCATACGGCTGACGGCATCGGCCTCCTCGGCCGACACGCCGTCCAGTTTGCCCAGCTCGCGCGACATGTCGCGGGCGGTCGTCACCATGTCTTCGATCAGGTCGTCGGCATCGACCACCGTACCCTCGCGCGACTTCATCTTGCCTTCGGGCAGTTCCACCATGCCGTAGGAGAGGTGGAAGATGTGGTCGCTCCAGTCGGCATAACCCAACTTCTTGAGGACGAGCTTCAGCACCTGGAAGTGGTAGTTCTGCTCGTTGCCCACCACGTAGATCATGGCGTCGAGCTTGTTGTCCTCAAAGCGGCGGAAGGCGGTGCCGAGGTCCTGCGTCATGTAGACCGACGTGCCGTCGCCGCGGAGCAGCAGCTTCTCGTCCAGTCCGTCGGCCGTCAGGTCGATCCACACCGAGTTGTCGGAGCGGCGGTAGAAGACGCCCTTTTTCAGACCCTCCTCGACGAGTTCCTTGCCCAGCAGGTAGGTCTGCGATTCGTAATATACCTTGTCGAAATTGATGCCCAGCGCGGCGTAGGTGGTGTCGAAGCCTTCGTACACCCAGCCGTTCATCGTCTGCCACAGGGTATAGACCTCCGGGTCGCGTGCCTCCCAGCGGCGCAGCATCTCCTGAGCTTCCAGCATGATGGGAGCCTGGCGTTTGGCCTCCTCCTCGCTCATGTGCTGCTCCTCGACGAGCTGTTTCACCTCGGCCTTGTAGTGCTTGTCGAACTCGACATAGTATTTGCCCACGAGGAGGTCGCCCTTCATGCCGCTGCTGGCAGGCGTTTCGCCGTTGCCGTACTTCTGCCAGGCGAGCATGCTCTTGCAGATGTGGATGCCGCGGTCGTTCACGAGGTTGGCCTTGATGACCGTGTTGCCGTTGGCCTTGAGGATCTCGGCTACCGAGTAGCCCAGCAGGTTGTTGCGGATGTGACCCAGGTGGAGCGGCTTGTTCGTGTTGGGCGACGAGTATTCCACCATGATCGTGCGGCCGGTCGGCTCGCCGAAGCCGTAGCGCTCGTCGGCGGCGATTTCGGCCAGCTTTTCGTTCCAGAAGTCGCGGCGCAGCGAGAGGTTCAGAAAGCCTTTCACCACGTTGTAGGCGGCGATTTCGCTGCCGGCAACCAGGGCGTCGCCGATCTCTGTGGCGGTGGCTTCGGGCGATTTGCGGCTGGCCTTCAGCAGCGGGAAGACCACCAGCGTGTAGTCGCCCTCGAATTCGCGGCGGGTGCGCTGGATCTGGAGCGGAACACCTGCGGCCTGCGGATAGAGCTGCTCGACCACGGCGCCTATATGTTGGGTAAGATAGGTCTCGATATTCATGATCTTGAATATTTTTCGTTTCGATGCAAATTCCGTTCAACTTACAAATATAGCGATTTTTCCGTTTTCGGTTCCGATGGGCTATCTTTGCGCCGTAGAATCGCAGTGTGACAACCATGAAAATTGCCAATATCGACCTCGGCGACAAGCCGCTGTTCCTCGCCCCGATGGAGGATGTGACCGATCCTTCGTTCCGCTACATGTGCAAGGGCTTCGGCGCCGACATGGTCTATACGGAGTTCATCTCCTCCGACGGGCTGATCCGCGACGGCGCCAAGTCGGTCGCCAAGCTCAACATTTCCGACGAGGAGCGGCCGGTGGGCATCCAGATCTACGGCCACCTGATCGAGCCGATGGTCGAGTCGGCCTGCATTGCCGAGGCGGCTCACCCCGACGTGATCGACATCAACTTCGGCTGTCCTGTGCGCAAGATTGCCGGACGGGGCGCTGGCAGCGGCATGATGCGCGACGTACCCCTCATGGTGGAGATGACGCGCCGCATCGTCGAGGCCGTGAAGATCCCCGTGACGGTCAAGACCCGCCTGGGGTGGGACGACGAACACAAGAACATCGAGGAGATCGCTCTGCGCCTGCAGGACGTGGGCATCGCCGCGCTGACCATCCACGGCCGCACGCGGGCGCAGATGTACACCGGCGATGCCGACTGGACGCTGATCGGGCGGGTGAAGGACAACCCGCTGATCCACATCCCGATCATCGGCAACGGCGACATCGACTCGCCGCAGAAGGCCGAGCGGGCCTTTCGCGACTACGGGGTGGACGGCGTGATGATCGGCCGTGCCACGTATGGCCGTCCGTGGATCTTCCGCGAGGTGCGCCATTACCTCGATACGGGCGAACTGCTGCCCCAGCCGACCGTGCTGGAGCGGGTGGAGATCGCCAAGCGCCACCTGGCCAAGTCGGTTGAGGTGAAGGGTGACCGCGTCGGCGTGCTGGAGATGCGCCGCCACCTCTCCAACTATTTCAAGGGGTTGCCCAACTTCAAGCCGATGCGCCTGCGGCTGGTGACGCTCACGGACGTGGCCGAGATCAATGCCGCACTCGACGAAGTGGCGGCCGGATGGGGCGACTGCGACCTTTCGGGTGCCGTGCCGCCGCCCCTCTCGCACGAAGTGTGATCCCCGAGGCAGCGGTCGGGAAGTGAAAGCGAGCTATCGTCTTAAGAGACGATAGCTCGCTTTCTTATCGGAGCGACCGACAGTCGGCGGAGGAGTGCATGGCGTGTGGCGTTAAAACAATGAGAGCCAGACGACCGTCGGTCGTCTGGCTCCGTTATGTTGTTTGGTGTCGTGTGCGGTGGAATTACCGGCGACGGCCGCGACCCATGCCCATCATGGGCTTCATCGTGGCGACGGTCTTCATCATCTTGCGCGTCTGGTCGAACTGCTTGAGCAGTTTGTTCACCTCGACCAGCGTCGTGCCGCTGCCCTTGGCGATGCGCTCCTTGCGGCTGGGGTTGATGATCTCCGGATTCTCGCGCTCGGCGGGGGTCATCGAGTGGATGATCGCCTCGGTCTGCTTGAACATGTCGTCCGAAATGTCGATATCTTTCACGGCCTTGCCCAGACCGGGGATCATGCCCATCAGGTCCTTCATGTTGCCCATCTTCTTGATCTGCTCGATCTGGTCGAGGAAGTCGTTGAAGTTGAACTGGTCCTTGACGATCTTCTTCTTCAGCCGGCGGGCATCCTCCTCGTTGTACTGCTCCTGGGCGCGCTCGACGAGCGAAACCACGTCGCCCATGCCGAGGATACGGTCGGCCATGCGTTCGGGGTGGAACACCTGCAGGGCATCCATCTTCTCGCCCGAGGAGATGAACTTCAGCGGCTTGTTTACCACCGAGCGGATCGAGATGGCCGCACCGCCGCGGGTGTCGCCGTCGAGCTTGGTGAGTACCACGCCGTCGTAGTCGATGCGGTCGTTGAACTCGCGCGCCGTGTTCACGGCATCCTGGCCGGTCATGGCGTCCACCACGAAGAGCGTTTCGGTCGGCTTGATCGCCTTCTTGACGGCCGCGATCTCCTCCATCATCGCCTCGTCCACGGCCAGACGGCCGGCCGTATCGACGATCACCGTGTTGATGTTCTTGCTGCGGGCGTATTTGATGGCGTTCTCGGCGATCTCCACCGGATTCTTGTTGCCCTCCTCGGTGTAGACCTCCACGCCGATCTGGCTGCCCAGCACCTTCAGCTGTTCGATGGCCGCGGGACGGTAGACGTCGCCGGCAACGAGCAGCACGCTGCGTCCGCGCTTGCTCTTGAGCAGGTTGGCCAGCTTGCCCGAGAAGGTCGTCTTACCCGAACCCTGGAGACCGGCGATGAGGATCACGGCCGGACGGCCGTCGAGGTTGATGTCCGTTGCCGTGCCGCCCATGAGTAGCGCCAGTTCGTCGCGGACGATCTTGGTCATCATCTGGCCCGGCTTGACGGCCGTCAGCACGTTGGCGCCCAGCGCCTTCTGCTTCACCTCGTCGGTGAAGGTCTTGGCTACCTTGTAGTTTACGTCGGCGTCGATCAGCGCGCGGCGGATCTCCTTGAGCGTTTCGGCGACGTTGATCTCCGTGATGCGGCCTTCGCCCTTGAGTATCTTGAAAGACCTCTCCAGTCTGTCGGTTAAGTTCTCGAACATATCCGTGTTGTGGTTGTGTGGTTGTGGCGTTACGTTACGCCGTGCAAAGGTAATGATTTCTCGGCAAATTGCATAAGGGGGCGCGGCGCCTCCTCCGTCAGGCCTCCTCGCGCAGGCGCACGGTGCGCGTGGCGGGGTCGAAGGCGAGGGACGAGCCGCGGAAGAGCCGCTCCAGATCGCCGTTGGCGATCAGCATGTCGGTCGTGCCGTAGAGAAAGCGCCCCTCGTCGATCATGGCGATCGTGTCGCACAGCTCCAGCGCCACGTTCAGGTCGTGGGTCGAGAAGAGGATGCTCTTGCCCTCCTTGTGAGCCAGTTCGCGCAGCAGCAGGCCGATCTCGTACTTGTTGGGCAGGTCGAGGAAGGCGGTCGGCTCGTCGAGCAGGATGATGGGGGTGTCCTGAGCCAGGGCGCGGGCGATCATCACCCGCTGGCGTTCGCCGTCGCTGAGCGTATCGACCCCCTTGTCGGTGAAATCCTCCATGCCCACCAGCCGCAGGGCGTGGCTGACCTTGCTCCGGTCGGCCTCGGTGAGCGTACCCACCCAGTTGGTGTAGGGGGCGCGGCCGAGCGCCACCACGTCGCCCACCTTCAGGTTCTCGATGCGCACTTCGTCGGTCGATACGAAGGCGATCAGCGAGGCCACTTCGCGGCGGGAGAGGCGGTCGATGCGGCGTCCGTTTACGGTGATGTACCCTTCCATCGGATGAGCCAGTCCGGCGACGGTGCGCAGCAGGGTGCTTTTGCCCGTGCCGTTGCGTCCGATCAGCGCGGTGAACTCGCCCCAGCCGAAGCCGATGTCGGCGTGGGCGAAGAGGATGCGGCGTCCGTAGCCGAGCGTGACGTCGTGGAGCTGGATGGTGTTGATGCGTTCGTGGGTCATGGCGCTCAAGCGGATTTGCGGGTACGCAGCAGGACGATGATGACGACCGGAATGCCGATCAGCGCCATCACCGTATTGACCGGCAGGGTCAGGTCGTTGGGCGGCAGCTGGGTGGCCATGTCGCACAGCAGCATGATGCCGCCGCCGCAAATCATCGAGGCGGGCATCAGCGTGCGGTGGTCGGCTTCGCGGAAGAGCATGCGCACGATGTGGGGTACGGCCAGTCCCAGGAAGCTGATGGGGCCGCAGTAGGCGGTTGTCGTACCGGCCAGCAGGATGGTGGCCAGAAAGATCCACAGGCGTGTGGCGCGGACGTTCAGTCCCATCGTGCGGGCGTAGTTTTCGCCCAGCAGCAGCATGTTGAGCGGCTTGATGAGGGCGACGGAGATAATCAGTCCGGCCGACAGGATGGGAACCAGCAGCCACAGTTCCGAGAGCATCACGCCGCCGAGGCTGCCCATGGTCCATACGACGTAGGATTTGACGGCTCCCTCGGGACTCATGTATTGCAGGATCTCGACGACGGCCGTGGCGGCGCTGCCGAACATCATGCCGATAATCAGCACGGTCATGATGTCTTTCAGCCGGGCCGTGACGGCCATGATGACCAGCAGGATGACGGCGGCCCCGATCCAGGCCGAGCCGACGATGCCGAGGCTGCCCCACCATACGGTCGAGGGGGCGATGCCCAGCAGGGGCATGCCCAGCGTGAAGAGGGCGACGCCGAGGCTGGCTCCCGAGCTGACTCCCAGCACGTAGGGGCCGGCGAGCGGGTTGCGGAAGAGGGTCTGCATCTGCAAGCCGACGGCCGAGAGGGCGGCGCCGGCAAAGAGCGCCGTGACCGCTTTCGGCAGGCGGAAGTTCAGTACGATGTAACGGAGCGTGTCGTCCGCCGCACCTCCGAAAAGTCCTCTCCAGACATCCCGCAGCGACAGATCGGCTGAACCGACCGTAAGGTCGGCCAGGAACAGCGCGGCGGTCAGTGCGGAAGCGGCGGCGAGCAGTATGGAGTTGCGGGATTTCGGCACGGAGGGGCAGGGCTTATTGCAGTTGTTCGTAGTAATACAGGTCGGGGTCGAGGCCGTCGATCTGCATGGTTCCGGCGGCTTCGGGGTGCAGGCAGAGGATCAGGTCGAGCAGTACGCGGTCGGCGCGCAGGGCGCCCGACTCCCAGAAGTCGCTGCCTCCGCCGGCCGTTCTGCGGCGGGTGCAGTTGTAGACGCGCCCCTGCCGTACGCAGCGGATGTCGGCGAATTTCGGATTCTGGCTCTTCAGGTCGGCCATCGAGTAGGCCATGTTGGGGTTGAGCCATACGTCCGCCTCGCGTGCGGCCAGGTAGGCCGCCTCGTTGCTGATCGGACGGCTGCCGGCGTCGTCCGTCCCCTTGAAGGCGTAGTCGCCTCCCGCATCCTTGATGTAGCGCACCATGTAGCTGCGGTCGCCCGGCGCGAACCACACGTCGCGGAAGGGGGCGTTGATCATGACCACCGGACGTTCCGGCAGCCGGGCGGCGCGGGCGCGCAGCGTGTCGTAGCGCGCGGCGATGCCGTCGAAAAGGGCGATGCTCTCCGCGCGGCGGTCGGTCAGCTCGCCGAACGGGACGATCCACTCCGCCTTGCCCAGCGGGGTCTGCTCGACATATTCACCCACGTAGAGGTAGGGAATGTGCAGCTCGCGGAGCTTGTCGGTGACGGCCGTATTCGCCTCGCCGCCCACGCCGTAGATGAAGACCACGTCGGGCTGCAGGGCGGCCAGCAGTTCGTAGTTGATGTTGGCGTCGAAGCCGATGTCGCGCACCCGTCCGGCGGCACAGGCCTCGCGGACCGGTTCGCTGGAGAGGTATTCGGCACCCGATACGCCCCGGATGACCTCGCTGCGGCCCAGTGCGTCGAGGAAGGCCACGTGGGTGGCCGAGAAGCAGACGGCACTGGTGACGGGCGCCTCGACAACCTCTCCGGCAAAGCCTTCGGGCGGACACTCGCCGTTGCGCGAGACGAAGAGCTGGGTGGCCGCGTCGCCGTTCTGCTGCCACGGGTTGCGCACCTCGATGACGGTCGAGGCGCCGTCGGTGGCCAGAATTGTGTAGCCCGTTGCCGATTGGGGGGTATAGACGGCCTCGCCCGACAGCCGGACGGAGGCCTTCGGGCGGCAGCCCGTCAGCAGGGCGCATCCTGCCGTGAGGATGCAGAGGAGGGTTCGGATCGTGTGCATGTTCAGCATTCGTTTCGTTTGACTCGGGGGAGCGTCGGTTGGAAAATGGTCAGGGCGCCCTGCGGCGGGCGGGACGGGGTCAGTCGGCCGCCGCCTGTTCGCCGAATACGGCGAGCGCCCGCAGGATCGTCGGATCGGCGACGTAGTAGTTGGCGTAGAAGCCGGACTCCTCCAGCGGGGTGTTCCGGCCGATGAGTCCGCGCAGGATGGCGCGCAGCAGGGTTTCGGACTGACGGATCTGGTCCGGTATGGGCGCCACGCCGTGGCGGTCGGCGAATGCGACGAAGTCGGCCAGCAGGTCGCCGCGGTCGAGCAGGGCGTTCAGATCCTTGATGTCGCGGACGGCATTGATGGCCTTCCGGTGCCGGTCGGAATAGTCCATTGCATAGCTGTAGATGAGGTTTTGTCCGGCCACGTCGAGGTAGTAGTCCGACACGGCCGTCGTGTCGAGCGGCACGAACTCGTCGGGCATGATGCCTCCGCCGCCGTACACGATGCGGCCGCCGGGGGTGACGTAACGCAGGCTGTCGTCGAACCGGATGCTGTCGGCCGAGAAGAGTTCGTTGTGCAGATAGCGGTTGTAGAGGTCATAGTCGTATTCCTCGTCGGCACCCGTATAGGGTTTCTGGATGGAGCGTCCGGTGGGAGTGTAGTAGCGTGCCGTGGTCAGCCGGATGGCCGAGCCGTCGGGGAAGGGGATCTGCTGCTGGACCAGTCCCTTGCCGAACGAGCGGCGGCCGACGATTGTGGCGCGGTCGTTGTCCTGCAGGGCGCCGGCGAAGATTTCGCTCGAGGAGGCGCTCTGCTCGTCGATCAGCACGGCCAGCTCCACATCCCGGTAGCGTCCCCTTCCGTCGCTGTACTCCTCCATGCGGTTGCCGTCACGGTCTTCCGTATAGACGATCAGCCGCTCGGCCGGCAGGAATTCGTTGGCCATGAGGATTGACTGGCCGAGGTAGCCGCCCGAATTGCCGCGCAGGTCGAGGATCAGTTTGGTCATGCCCCGTTTTTTCAATTCGGCCAGTGCGGCCGTCATCTCGTCGTAGGTGTGCTGCGAGAAGGAGGTGATCCGCAGGAAGCCCACGTCGGGCGTCAGCATGCAGGCCGCGTTCACGCTCTTCATCGGGATCTTGTCGCGCGTGACGGTGATCGGAAGCAACTCGGAGGCGTGCTGCCGCTGGATCGACAGCGTCACCTTTGTGCCGCGTTTGCCCCGCAGCATCTTCATGACCTCGTCGATCGGGAGCTGCTGTCCGGCCACGAGCGAGTCGTTGATCCGGATAATCCGGTCGCCGTTCTGGATGCCCGCTTTCTGGCTGGGCCCTTGGGGTATGACGTTCAGCACCACAATCGTGTCGGTGGCCATGTTGAATGTCACGCCGATGCCGTCGAACTCGCCGTCCAGCGGTTCGTTGAGGGCGGTCAGCTCCGAAGCGGGGATGTAGATCGAGTGGGGGTCGAGATACCACATCAGGTCGGGCAGCAGTTGCTCGACCAGCGAGTCCGTTTCCACCGAATCGACATAGTACCGGTCGATGAGCGCCAGTGCCATGTCGATCTTGTTGTTCCGCATCTGGAAGTTCTCGGTCAGCCGGAACAGGCGTGCCTGGCTGTAGTTGTAGGAGATGATGAGTCCGACCACGATGCCGACCAGCAGCGCGATCGTAATCAAAACCGAAGAGGATATGCTGTGTTTAGATTGTTGGTCCATGATATGAAAGGAACGGTTATTTGTTGCGGAACGTATATTTCAGTCCGATCATGAGGGCGTATTGGTATTGCAGCTCGGGCGGATTCGGCCGGAAATCTTCCGGACGGTAGTAGAGCTGGCCGTAGAGTTTGGTCGAAAAGTATTTCGAGATGCGGAATTCGATCGTGTTTTCCCAGCGCACCGTGACATCTTTGGGGGCGATGTAGGGGACGAACGTGTAGAGGCTTGTCCGGTACCGGAACCAGCCGCTCTTGCCGAACGCCTTGTCGAAAAAAATGTCGGCCGAATAGCCGGGTAGCCCCTTGACCTTCTGGCCGGCTTTGACGCCGTATTTCCCCTGGGCGGCGAGCGTTTCGTTGAGTACCGTGACGATGTTGCAGCTGACCGGCGCCAGGGTGATCTTGATGGGGAAAGCGGAGGGGGCATAGGTAAAACCGCCACCGACATCGAAGTAGCCGGGCGCCAGAAAATCGGATACCAGCGTGTGGTCGTCCTGCGATTCGTAACCGATCGAGAACTGGCTGCGGATATTGACCGAGGCCGAATAGGACCAGCTGCCTTTCATGTTCCATCCCAGCTGCCAGCTGATCTTGAACTCGTCCTTGTTCTTGAACAGGATGCCGTCCGTGTAGTTCATGCCGTAGGTAGCCTCCACACGGGTGTCGGAGGAGAGCTTGTCGCGTTTGTACTGATGGCGGAAAAAGAGGTTGGCCAGTCCGTAGATCGTGTTGTCGCCGCTGCTCTGCCAGTTGATGAACTGCTGGGTGGATCCTTCCAGCGAGAAGTCGAACTCGACCGTGTTGCGCTCCTTGCGGATGCGGAGTTTGCGGGCGCGTTCGGCGGCCGGGTCGAAGTAGTCGTGTTTCAACGATCCCTGCGGCATGCTTTCCAGTATTTCGGGACGCTGGCGCATGGTTTCAGCCGGTTTTCGGATCGTGAACTGTGCATGTGCCGTTCCTGTCCCGCACAGCAGCAGGAAAGCGGCGACCAGCAGGCTGCGGAAGGGAAAACCGCAGAAAAAAGGAAGATGTCGATCGTTCATGGTTTGTCGGTTGGCCGAAACAAAAGTAGTAAAAACTGGGGAAACGGAACGGCAAAAAGGGGAAAGACCGGCTGCCCGATCCGATTTGCGGAAAAAAAGATATTTTTGTGCAACCTTACTCATTGCGTATGAAAAAGTTTTTTGGAGCCCATGTCAGCGCATCGGGCGGCGTGCAGAACGCTCCGCTGAATGCCCGCGCCATCGGTGCCGGAGCGTTCGCCCTCTTCACGAAGAACCAGCGCCAGTGGCATGCCGCCCCGCTCGACCCGCAAACCGTCGAGGCCTTCCGCCGTGCATGCACCGAGTGCGGCTATGCTCCGCAGGCCATTCTGCCCCACGACAGCTATCTGATCAACCTCGGCCATCCCGAGGCGGACGGCCTGCAGAAGTCGCGCGAGGCGTTTGTCGAGGAGATGAGCCGGTGCGAACAGCTCGGCCTGGATAGGCTCAATTTCCATCCGGGCAGCCATCTGGGGAAAATTACGGTCGAACAGTGTCTGGATCGGGTGGCCGAGAGCATCAACATCGCCCTCGACCGGACCCGCGGCGTGACGGCCGTCATCGAGAATACGGCGGGGCAGGGATCCAATGTGGGCTTTGCGTTCGAGCATCTGGCCTACATCATCGACAAGGTGGAGGACAAGTCGCGGGTCGGCTACTGCATCGATACGTGCCACGCCTTTGCCGCCGGTTACGACCTTTCGACAGCCGCGGCGTGCGAAGCGGCCTTTGCCCGTCTGGACAGCATCGTGCCGCTGAGTTACCTGCGCGGCATGCACCTGAACGATGCCATGAAGACGCTCGGCAGTCATGTAGACCGCCACATGCCGCTGGGCGAGGGGCATATCGGCCTGGAGGTGTTCCGCTACATTGCGTCGGATGCCCGCTTCGACAATATTCCGCTTATCCTCGAAACGCCCGATCCCGATCGCTGGCCGGCCGAGATAGCCATGCTGTACGACTTTGCCGCTCAGCCGCGGTAGCGTGCGGCCGGAAAGAGGAATCCGATCCGGTAATCCGATCAATACACAGGGCAGCGCGCCGCATCCGATGACCGGATGCGGCGCGCTGCCGTTTCGGAGATGGGACAACCGGTGCCGCCGGTGAGGTTCCCGCACAGGTCGGCCTGTCTGCAGATGTTGTTTCCCGTGTCTTGCTGCATGGAGAACCCTGCGGAGCGGCCGCTCGCAGGGTATCATGCAAAAAGGGTATGCTATGCGCATACCCTCGTATAGTCGGAACGGCGTAAGCCGTACAATTACAAGTTGTTTACGTGCTTCTGAATGCTGCCCTTCAGGTTGCCCGCCTTGTTTGCGTGGATCACGTTCTTCTTGGCGAGTTTGTCGAGCATAGCCGTTACTTTCGGAAGCAATGCTTCTGCAGCCGCTTTGTCCGTCGTGTTGCGCAGAGCTTTCACAGCGTTGCGGGCAGTCTTGTGATAATATTTGTTCTGAAGGCGATGAGCCTCAGTCTGACGAATCCTCTTGAGTGCAGATTTGCAGTTTGCCATATCTTTGTTTTCCTTATTGAAATCGTTTGTAGCCCATAGGAGAATCGAACTCCTCTTTCAAGAATGAAAATCTTGCGTCCTAGCCGATAGACGAATGGGCCATCAGGATCGTTCCTTGGGAACTTTCGCGGTGCAAAGGTATATGAAAAAAATGGATCTGCAAATTTTCCGTAAAAAAAATATGAAGAAAATGGGGAAGGGCGTCTTGCAACGGGAAAAATGCTATCTTTACATAAAGGTAGCGACGTCTGGCTGCGGAAAAGCCGGTGCGGATCGGAAATGCACGCGTCGTCGCCCGTGTGTCCGAGAAAGCTCCTGACGGGGCAGGGACATTGTCGAACCGTAAAAACGAACGTATATGAAAGGGTATAGCGTAGTGCCTGTCGATAAGATGGAAGGCAATGTGGTCGACAGGATCAGCAATCAGTGGATGCTGGTGACGGCCGGTAACCGCGAAAAGTGCGATACGATGACGGCCAGTTGGGGCGGCATAGGCTTCGTTTGGGGTACACCTGCCGCAACCGTTTATATCCGGCCGCAGCGTTACACGCGCGAGTTCGTCGATGCGCAGGAGCGGCTGACACTCTCCTTTATGGGAGAGGAGTACCGCGCCGCGCTGACCTATTGCGGTTCGCACAGCGGTCGCGACGAGGATAAAATCGCCAATGCCGGATTGACGGTGGGGCGGACTCCCGAAGGAACACCCTTCATTGAGGGCGCCGAACTGGTGATGGAGTGCCGCAAGCTGTATCGCGACCGTTTCGGGCCTGCCGAGTTCATCGACAAGACCCTGATCGATGTGTGGTATCCCGAACAGGATTTCCATTACATCTACATTTGCGCCATCGAGCGGATCTATGTCCGGATTCCCGAATAGGGCGGCAGGATGCGCGGCGGTGTTACGGAAACAAGCCAAACCAAACGAAACAATAGGAGAAGAAAACGATGAATAATTTTGTGTTCAGGAATCCCACGAAGCTGATCTTCGGCAAGGGAACGATCGCACGTCTGGCCGAGGAGATTCCGGCCGGCTGTAAACTGATGGTAACCTTCGGCGGCGGCAGTGTGAAGAAGAACGGCGTGTACGACCAGGTGACGGCCGCCCTCAAGGGGCGCGACTATATCGAGTTCTGGGGCATCGAGCCGAACCCGAAGATCGAGACGCTGCGCAAGGCCGTTGAGCAGTGCCGCCGCTGGGGCGTCGATTACCTGCTGGCGGTTGGAGGAGGCAGCGTGCTGGACGGCACGAAGCTGATCGCTGCGGCCGTGAAGTATAACGGCGATGCGTGGGATCTGGTTCGCAACAATGCGCTGATCGGCGAGATCCTGCCCTTCGGCGACGTGATGACCCTGCCGGCCACGGCCTCGGAGATGAACCGCAATGCGGTCATTTCGAGCATCGAGACCAAGGAGAAGTTCGGCATGAAGGTCGATTACCCGCGTTTCTCGATACTCGACCCGCAGACGACCTTCTCGCTGCCCAAATACCAGCGTGCGGCCGGCATGGCCGACACCTTCATCCACGTGATGGAGCAGTACATGACCGTGGCGGGCGAGTCGCCTCTGATGGACCGCTGGAGCGAAGGCATCCTGCAGACCCTGGTGGAGATCGCCCCGTCGGTGCTGGAGAATGAAAACGACTACGACAGCATGGCCAACTACATGTTGTGCGCGACGACGGGTCTGAACGGCTTTATCGCGATGGGCGTGACGGAGGACTGGTCCACCCATCAGATCGGCCACGAACTGACGGCCATCAACGGCCTCACGCACGGCCATACGCTGGCCATCGTCTTCCCCGGCCTGCTGAAAGTGCTGCGCGACCAGAAGATGGCCAAGATCCTGCAGTACGGCGAGCGGGTGTGGGGCATCCACGACGGTACGCCCGAGGAGCGCGCCGCGCGGACGATCGACGCCACGGAGAATTTCTTCCGTTCGCTCGGCCTGCAGACCCGCCTGCACGAGGTGGGCATCGGCGAGGATATCATTCTGGAGATCGAACGCCGTTTCAACGAGCGCGGCGTCGCCTTCGGCGAGGGACGCAACGTGAACGGTACGATCGCACGCCGGATTCTCGAAGCCGTAAAATAATATCCGAAGGCAATGCCTTCCGTCATCCGAATGTCCGCTCCGCCTGTCCGACCGACCGTCGCAGGCGGAGCGGTCGTTTGCGGAACGGGGAGAACGGACATGAAAGAGAGGGCGCAGAGCGGGATGCCGTGTGGGCGTGCGGTGGCGGTGCGGCAGCCGGTTGTCGTGTCGGCCAGCCGCCGGTGCGACATTCCGGCGTTTTATGCCGACTGGTTTTTCGCCCGGCTGCGGGCGGGCTGTTCGGCCTGCCGCAACCCTTTCAACGGGCGCTGGAGTTGTGTTTCGTATGCGGCCACACGGTTCATCGTTTTCTGGTCGAAGAATCCGGCGCCGCTGCTGGCGCATCTGGATGAGCTGCGCGAACGCGGCATCGGCTGTTACATCCAATACACGCTGAACGATTACGGACGCGAGGGGCTGGAGGGCGGCGTGCCGCCGCTGGAGCAGCGCCTCGACACCTTTCTCCGGCTGGCCGACCGGCTGGGGCCGGAACGGGTCGTGTGGCGCGTCGATCCGCTGATGATCTCCGACCGGCTTGGGGCGGACGAACTGCTGGAGCGCGTGGCCCGTATCGGCGATCGGCTGCACGGAGCCACCGAGCGGCTGGTTTTCAGCTTTGCCGACATTGCGGCCTATGGCAAGGTGCGCCGTCGGCTCGCCGCATCGGGTGGCGGCTGGCGCGAGTGGACGCTTCCCGAAATGCGTTGTTTCGCACGGGAGCTTGCCGCGCTGAACGGCCGGTGGGGGTATCGTTTGATGACCTGTGCCGAGGCGGTCGATCTCTCCGCGTGGGGCATCGAACACGGCCGTTGCGTGGACGACCGGCTGATTGCGCGGCTGGCTCATGACGACGCGCCGCTGATGGCGGCGCTGGGGCTGGCTGTGGAGTGCGACGGTGCGGAGCTGTTCGGCGGGACTTCCGCCGCGGTGGGCGAGACCGTCTGGGCGGGCGACGGCGTGCGGGTGCGTCGGGTGCGCCGTCCGGCGGCTTCGGGGCAGCGCACCGGCTGCGGCTGTGCGGCCAGCGTCGATGTGGGAGCCTACGATACCTGTCCCCACGGGTGTGCCTACTGTTATGCCACCTCGTCGGCCGAACGGGTGGCGGCCAACCGGCTGCGCCATGCCGGATGTCCGGAGGGCGGAACCCTCACCGGCGAGGAGTCCTTTCCCGATGCGGCGTGCGGCGGAATGAAACATTAAAATAAAGCATAGCGATATGGAGAAAAAGGAGTGCCGCCGTCCGGACGGCGGAGCGGCGGAATGCGGGGCGGAGAGCCATCCGCTGCCGCCCTTTCTGCCCGAGGGAGCGCGGCTGCTGATGCTGGGCAGTTTTCCGCCCAAGCGGGAGCGGTGGTCGATGGAGTTCTTTTACCCCAACTTCCAGAACGACATGTGGCGGATTGTGGGAACGGTATTTTTCGGCGACCGCGACCGCTTTGTCGTGCCGGGCAGCCGCCGGTTTGACCGCGAACGGATCGTCGCCTTCTGCACCGAGCGGGGCATCGCCCTCTACGACACGGCGGAGGAGGTGATTCGCACCCGGGACAATGCGTCGGACAAGTTCCTGGAGGTGGTGCGGCCGGTCGATCCGGCCGCGCTGCTCGGCCGGCTGCCGGCGTGCCGCGCGGTGGCCGTCACGGGACAGAAGGCGGCCGATACGTTTGCCGAGGCGGTCGGTTGCGCGCAGCCTCCGGTGGGTGGCTGCGTGGAGGTGACGCTGGCGGGACGCACCGTGCAATTCTGGCGGATGCCCTCCTCCTCGCGCGCCTATCCCAAACCGCTGGAGGAGAAGGCGGCCGTCTACCGCCGCCTGTTCGAGGCGGCGGGGCTGCTGTGATTCCGGAGACGGTTTGTCGGGAAGGCGGATACGGAAAAAGGGGCGGATGACGTTGTTTATAGGGAAATTTGATATATTTGCATTTCCTGATAAGTTTGAAGAGTAGATATGACCATCGTTCAACTGGAATATTTGTTGGCCGTTGCCAATTTCGGCAGTTTCTCGCAGGCGGCCGAACGCTGCTTCGTGACGCAGCCGTCGTTGAGCATGCAGATCAAGAATCTGGAGGAGGAACTGGGCGTCGTGCTGCTCGACCGCTCCAAGAAACCCGTCGTGCTGACGCAGGCCGGCGAGGCCGTCGTTGCGCGGGCGCGCGACGTGGTCAAGGTGTTCAACTCGGTGTACGAGGATGTGGCCGTGCTGAAGGGAACCGTGTCGGGCGTGCTGCGCTTGGGGGTCATCCCCACCATTGCGCCCTACCTGCTGCCCTGCATGGTGCAGGACTTTGCGCAGCGGTGTCCCGATGTCCATCTCGAAATCAAGGAGATGATTACGCCGCAGATCATCCGCGCCATGGAACACGACGAGATCGACGCCGCCATCCTCGCCGGAGGAACCTGTCCCGAAGGCATCAGCGAGGACTGCGTGTTCGACGACCGTTTCTATGCCTACGTGTCGCCCGAACACCGTCTCTACGAACGGGCCAACGTGCGCCTCGAAGACCTCGACCTGAAGGAGATGCTGCTCCTGTCCGAGGGACACTGCTTCCGTGACCAGATCCTCGACCTGTGTCCCTCGCGCGGTGCCGGACACGGATCGTACTATTTCGAGAGCGGATCGCTGGAGACGCTCATGCGCATTGTGGACAGCACCGAGTTCATGACGATCATCCCCGCCATGGCCGTACCCTATGTGCCGCAGGAACACCGCAGCCAGGTGAAGCCGCTGGCCAAGGGCGCCGTGTCGCGCAAAATAGCCATCGCCGTGCGGCGCACCTATGTGAAGGACTCGATCGTGCGCAAGCTGCGCGAATCGGTCGCTTCGGTCGCCTCGAAACTGGAGTCGTAGCGGCGGGCTGCGCGTTGTGTGTATGTGACGAAAAAAACGTACCTTTGTCCGCTTCGTGACGGGCCTTCCGACCCGGCGGACGAGGGGACGAAACAAGTTTTTGAATAGAAATCTATGAGCAAATTACTGGAAACGATCGTCTCGGCGATCGAAGACAAGAAAGGAAACAACATACTGTCGATCGACCTGACCGGCATCGACGGCGCGGTGACGGACGCTTTCGTGGTATGCAGCGCCGAATCGACCACGCAGGTGGCCGCCATTGCCGACGGCATCGAGGAGAAAGTGCTGGAAACGCTGGGCGAAAAGCCCCGCCGGATCGAAGGCATGCAGAACGCCGTGTGGGTTGTGGTGGATTACATGGATGTGATGGTCCATATCTTCCAGACCCAGGCTCGCGAGTTCTACCGGCTTGAGGAGCTGTGGGCCGATGCGCCCTCGACGCGGCACGGCGAGTGGGAGGCATGATACTAAATCGTCGGCGAATGCGTTATTATCTCGCGCCGGAGAGACGGCGCAGAAACATGTAACCGAATATAGATGGCTTCAAAAGAACAGAACAACAGACAGAACGGGGGCAGACGCATGCCGCCGGTGCGCCCCATGGGCGGCATCGGCATGTGGATCTATGGCCTGCTGTTCCTCTTGATTATAGGCTGGTCGTGGTTCGGCAGCGGAGAGGCTCCGGTCAAGACCAACTGGAACGATGTGGAGAAGATGATCGCCGCGGGCGACGTGGAGAGCATCGAGATCGTAAACAAGGAGCAGGCCAACGTGCGGCTCAAAACTGAGGCGGTCGAGAAGTACACGGCACAGCAGCAGTATCGGTCGATTCCCAAGCGCGGTACGCAGTTCATCTTCA
Organism: uncultured Rikenellaceae bacterium; assembly: GCA_949287525.1. Taxonomy (GTDB): domain Bacteria; phylum Bacteroidota; class Bacteroidia; order Bacteroidales; family Rikenellaceae; genus Tidjanibacter. The sequence goes on along the minus strand of CASEGL010000001.1, from coordinate 44,479 downwards.
ATATCGGCGATGTGGCGACTTTCCGTCAGGATCTCGACCGGGTCGAGGAGCAGTCCGGCCAGTCGGTGCTGCTGACCTACGAGACAAAGCGGAACATCTGGATGGATGTGCTGAGTTTCCTGCCGTTCCTGCTGCTGATGATTTTCTTTATCGTGATGATGCGCAGTGCCTCCAAGGGGGGTGCGGGCGGTCAGGGCGGCGTATTCAACGTCGGCAAGGCCCGTGCGCAGATGTTCGATCAGGACAATCAGGACAAAGTGACCTTCAAGGATGTGGCCGGACTGGAAGAGGCCAAGGTAGAGATCATGGAGATCGTGGACTTCCTCCGCAATCCGCAGAAATACCGTGAACTGGGCGGCAAGATTCCCAAAGGCGCCCTGCTGGTGGGGCCTCCCGGAACGGGCAAGACCCTGCTGGCGAAGGCCGTGGCCGGCGAAGCCAACGTGCCGTTCCTGTCGATGAGCGGTTCGGATTTCGTGGAGATGTTCGTCGGCGTGGGTGCCTCGCGTGTGCGCGACCTGTTCCGTCAGGCCAAGGAGAAGGCGCCCTGCATCGTCTTCATCGACGAGATCGACGCCGTGGGACGCGCCCGCAGCAAGAACGTGGGCTTCTCGAGCAACGACGAGCGCGAGAATACCCTCAACCAGCTGCTGACCGAGATGGACGGTTTCGGGACCAATTCGGGTGTCATCATCCTGGCTGCCACCAACCGTGCCGACATCCTCGACAAGGCGCTCATGCGTGCCGGACGTTTCGACCGTCAGATCGAGGTCGGACTGCCCGACATCAAGGAGCGGGAGGAGATCTTCGAGGTGCATCTGCGCAAGCTGAAGCTCGACCCCGGTTTGGACCGCTCCTTCCTGGCCAAGCAGACGCCCGGATTCTCCGGCGCCGACATTGCCAACGTATGTAACGAGGCGGCGCTGATCGCAGCCCGCCGCAACAAGAAGGCGGTCGATCGCGAGGACTTCCTGAGTGCCATCGACCGCATCGTGGGCGGCCTCGAACGCCGCAATATGATTATCACGCCCGAGGAGAAACGGCTCATCGCCTTCCACGAGGCGGGTCACGCCACGGTCAGCTGGCTGCTCGAACATGCCAATCCGCTGATCAAGGTGACGATCATCCCGCGCGGCAGGGCGCTCGGTGCGGCATGGTATCTGCCCGAAGAGCGGCAGGTGACCACCCGCGAGCAGCTGATGGACGAACTGGCTGCCACGCTCGGCGGCCGTGCGGCCGAGCAGCTCGTCTTCCATACGCTCGGATCGGGTGCGCTGAACGACCTGGAGGTGGCCACCAAGCGCGCCTATTCGATGGTGGCCTATCTGGGCATGAGCGACAAGGTGGGCAACATGAGCTACTACGATTCGTCGGGCCAGTCCGAAATGTCGCTGGGCAAACCGTACAGCGAAGAGACGGCCGAACTGATCGACAAGGAGGTGAAACGGCTGATGGACGAGTCGTTCGCTACGGCGACGCGCGTGCTGACCGAACACCGCGAGGGCTTCACCCGACTGGCCGAGATGCTGCTGGAGAAAGAGGTGGTCTTCTCGGAGGACCTGGAGCAGATCTTCGGCAAACGCATCAAGGATCTCAAGAAAGAGGCTGAGGATCGGGAATACGGCAATCATGAAAACGTCCGGCCGGATTCCGGCAGTGAGCCTGCCGGTGAAGCGGAGGAGCAGGCAACAGCCGGTGCGGCAGACGCCGCCCAAGGCGTTCGATCCGGTGCCGAAGCGGAGCGGTAGGGTGTTTGCCGGCGGAAGCCGAGAGAATACGGGAGATTGCGCATCGAAGGGTGCGCAGTCTCCCGTTTCGTTTGTCCGGCGGAAACCGGCCGAACAGGCGCCGGAATGCCACGATCGGGCGAAAGAGACATGTGTTTTCGAACCGCAGGAGGTTTTTTCGGAGTGCAATGGCGGACGTTCCGATTTTATTGCCTACATTTGTCCATTTACGGGGAAAGACGGTGCTGTCGCGTACCGTGCAGACAATCTGAGAGAAGAACAACGAGATTATGGCAAAATTTGGCAAAGAACTGGCCGTGAGAACGCTGACCGGCGCCGCGTTGTTGCTGATCGTGACGGGGGCTGTGTTCGTCTCCGAGTACGGTTTTGTGGCGTTGCTGCTGACGATCTGCGTCGGCAGCATGTGGGAGTTCTACCGGATGGCGGCTCGGAAAGAGATTCGGATCGAACGGATGTATCCGGTCGTTGTGGGCGCCGTAGGGGTGGCGATGAGTTTTCTGGTAGCCCGCGGTACGCTGGCAATCGAATGGCTGTCGCTTTTCTTCCCGCTGATCTTCATTATCTTTGCCCGCGAGTTGATGCACCGTCAGCCGGAGCCGTTCCTGAACATTTCGGTGGCCGTAGGCGGCATCATGTATGCCGCGCTGCCGATGGCGTTGATGTGTTTTGTGGCCTTCTCCGAAGGCTTTTACGATGCCAGGCTGGTGCTGTGCTACATCTTTACGGTGTGGGTAAACGATATTTTTGCCTACCTGACCGGCGTGACCCTGGGACGGCACCACATGTTTGAGAGGGTGTCGCCCAAAAAATCGTGGGAAGGATTCTGCGGCGGTCTTGTTTTTGCCGTAGCCTTCGGCGTGCTGTGCGGGTGGCTTCGCGGCGAGAGCCTCTTTTGGTGGGGCGGCCTGGCTCTTGTAGTGGTGGTGAGCGGTGTACTGGGCGATCTGGTCGAGTCGATGTTCAAGCGCTCGGCCGGTGTGAAGGATTCCGGTGCGATACTGCCCGGACACGGAGGGTTCATGGACCGTTTCGATGCACTCATCTTCTCCGTACCGTTCGTTTTTGCTTATTTTGTTATTTTTGCCCGCTGAGCGCATTTGTGGTGCAGCGGAAATATAGATTTGAATTCCGGTCATGAAACTGGCTAACGAAGGTCGATCGATTATTTTATATACACTCGCGATAGCGGTGCTGGTGACGGCTGTCGCATCGTACGAGGCGCATCGCGGCATGCCCGACTGGGTGGCATGGCTGCTCGTTGTGATTTGCTGGGGGCTGCTGTTCTGCGTGATGCTCTTTTTCCGGGAGCCTACGCGCCGCAGGCGCCTGCAGGATCCCGATCTGGTCTTCTCCAGTGCCGACGGCAAGGTGGTCGTTGTCGAGGAGGTATACGAGGGGGAATACCTGAAGTGCCGCTGCATTCAGGTCTCGGTCTTCATGTCGCTGACCAACGTGCATGCCAACTGGTATCCCGTCGGCGGGCGCGTCGTCTATCGCAACAAACACGAGGGACGCTTCTTTGTCGCCTGGCATCCCAAATCCTCCGAGGAGAATGAACGGACGACGACAGTGGTCGATACCGGACACGAACAGATCCTGTTCCGGCAGATTGCCGGTCTGGTGGCGCGTCGCATCGTGAACTATGCCGAAGTCGGCCACCAGGCGGAGCAGACCGCCAAATACGGCTTCATCAAGTTCGGTTCGCGCATCGACATTTTCCTGCCCCTCGGCAGTGAAGTGCTGGTAGGGTTGGGAGACAAAGTGGTCGGTGGCCAGACACCGCTGGCGCGGCTCAAACGTTGAGGAACGTATGGCACAGGACAACGGCGAGTTGAAGTCCGGCCGCCGGACGACAGGCTATGTGGTCGGGGTAGTGGCGACACTCGTCGTACTCGCCCTGTTGTGGTATTTTCGGGAGATCGTCGGCTATGTGATCATATCCGCTGTGCTGGCTATTATCGGCGCACCGCTGGTGCGCAGCATCAAGCGGTTGCGCGTGCGCGGACGTTCGGTTCCGAACTGGGCGGCCGCACTGCTCGTGCTGCTTGTGCTGTGGGGGGTGGGCGTTACAGTGTTTGCCATTTTCATCCCGCTGATTTTCAGTAAGCTGACTGCTCTGGCCTCAGTCGATCTTTCATCGCTGCTCTCCTCTTTTGATGATGCGCTGTCGCGTTTCCAGCATTTTCTGGAGCAGTATTTCTCGTTTACGACCTCTACGCTCTCCATTTCCGATACGATCAGCCAGCAGGTGGGAAGGCTGTTCAATGTCGATTTGCTCAACCGGTTCTTCGGCTCCCTGGTATCGGGCGTGGCCAATGCCGTGGTCGCTCTTTTTTCCATCACGTTCATCACGTTTTTCTTCCTGAAAGACGATGACATGTTTCTGCGCATCATTCTGGCGGTGACGCCGACGCGGTATGAGGCCAACGTGCGTCATGCGCTGGGGTCGGTCTCGGCGTTGTTGTCGCGTTATTTCCTCGGTATTCTCGCCGAATCGACCATCATGATGCTGCTCGTCTCCATTGCATTGATCTGTTGCGGCTATTTGCCGCAGAATGCCATTTTTATCGGTCTGATTGTCGGCATATTGAACGTAATCCCTTATGTGGGGCCGTGGCTCGGTTTCGGCATCAGCCTGTTGGTCAGCATTGCTTTCGTGGACGAGGGGACGACGTTGCTGTTCATTGTGGTTTCGCTGGCAGGGACCATCGGCATTGCCCAGCTGATCGACAACCTCGTCCTGCAGCCGTTGTTCTATTCCAACAGCGTGAATGCCCATCCGCTCGAAATCTTCATCGTCATCCTGATGGCAGGCCATTTTGCCGGCGTGGTGGGCATGCTGCTTGCCATACCGACCTATACGGTGCTGCGCGTGATCGGCAAGGAGTTTTTCAACCATTTCAAGATTGTCCGCAAATTGACGGAAAAGATGTAGCCGGCTGCGGATGTTGCCGACACAAAGCGAAAAGGCGTTCGATTCGAACGCCTTTTTTCATTACATCTTGGGATTGCGGTTTTGTGACCGGCAGGGTACTTTTGTCATGGAAGCCAATCTTCGATTCTGCTGGGAAACAAGGGGGGCGGAGGGTGCCGGACCATGCTGCCGGCATCCGCAACAAGGGAATAACGGACTCTACAATCAATGATATATGGGTGCATGGTTTGAAATGGATCGTTTTGCCGGCCTGGTGATCGGCTTTTGCACCTTTTTGATTATCGGCATTTTTCATCCGCTCGTCGTCAAGGGAGAGTACTGGTTCGGCGTGCGTGTGTGGTGGGGGTTTCTGCTGCTTGGCGTCGTGACGGCTGTCGCCTCGCTGTCAGTAGATAGCCTGATCGTATCGGTGTTGTTGGGGGTGACGGCATTTTCGTCGTTCTGGAGTATTCTGGAGGTGTTCCAGCAGCGCAAACGGGTGGAGAAAGGCTGGTTTCCGGAGAATCCGAAACGAAGAAGAGATCACAGTTTTCATAAATCCAAAAAAGTACAGCTATGACAGGCATTTTTTATGGCAGTTCGACCGGCAATACCGAGTCGCTGGCCAATGAGATTGCGGCAAAACTGGGGGTAGGGACCTCCGATATACACAACGTAGCCGATGTGTCCGCCGATGCGGTGAAAGGATACGACCTCTTGTTGCTCGGTTCTTCGACATGGGGTGCCGGTGACCTGCAGGATGACTGGTATGCATTCGTGGAAGCACTCAAAAAAGAGGATCTGACAGGGAAAAAGGTCGGCTTTTTCGGTTGTGGCAACAGCGGTTCGTTTCCCGATACGTTCTGTGATGCGCTGGGCATTCTGCACGAGGAATTGTTCGGATCGGGTTGTGTGTTCGTTGGCGCGATGGCAGCCGACGGTTATGCGGTGGCCGAATCGAGGGCGTTCGACGGCGATCGGGTACTCGGTCTGGTGGCCGATGATGACGAACCCGACAAGACGGAAGAACGGATGGAGGCGTGGGTGCTGGCTGTTCAAAATGCGTAGCCGGTATGACACCTCAGGATTATGCTCGTGCGGGCAAGATGCAGATGGCCTTGCACCTCATTTATGAATATAAGAAAGGGGTGCGCAGCCTGGCTTTGTGTACGGTATGTCCTACGTGTGCCGCACTGCTCAAGGAACGGCTTGACCGGCAGGGAATTGCCTATCTGGCGCAGGAGCTTGGCAACCGCAATGTCAATCTTTTTTTCGGTGAACGGATTTGTCTCGATGCGGTGGCGGCCTTTGTCGGGAAGCCGCTGAACGAATTGACGCCGGAGGAAGATTTCATGCTGGGGGCGATGCTCGGTTACGATATCCGGCTGCAGTGCCGCCGTTTCTGCACCCGCAAGGCGAAAGTACGGACGGTGAGTTAGTCTATCCGACACACATTCATTCTCATACGGTGCGAATTGCCGGATGTTCAGTGTTTCTGTAAATGAGGAAGGCAGGGAACCGCTCCCTGCCTTCGGTTTGCATGACGGCACGGGTAGGTGTCGGATTATACCATGCCGCGGTCGATGCCGAACTTTTCAGTGTCGTGATGCACCCCTTCGGGTTCCACATGCACCACGATGTCGTAGATGTTGTCGATGCGTGCCTTGATGCTGTGTTCCACTTCATTGGCGATCCGGTGTGCCGCGGTGACCGTAATCGAGCCGTCCACCTCGATGTCCAGCACCACCATGTACAGGTTGCCGATCTGGCGCGAGCGGACGCGATGGGGGTTGTGGGCGCCGTCCACGGCTTCGACGGCCTCGAAGATGCGGCGGTAGATCGACTCGTCTTTTACGCCGTCCATCAGCTCCACGTTGGAATCCATAAAGATCTTGATGGAGGAGCGGATGATGAAGAGGCTGATGACCAGACCCGTGATGGTGTCCAGAATCGGCAGCTTCAACAGGAAGGTGAAGGCCAGGCCGACGAGAACGCCACACGAGATGATGACGTCGTTGCGCATGTTCACGGCATTGGCGGTCAGCAGCGAGCTGCCGATGCGGCGCCCCGCCCGGTACTGGTACAGCGCCAGCAGCAGTTTGCCGACGATGGAGAAGAGGGTGACGTAGATGGCGATTGCTGCGGGCATCTCTTTCGGTTCGGGCGAGACGAGGTTGGAGATGGACGAGATGAGCATCTGGACGCCGGCATAGAAAATGACCAGCGAGAGTATCTTCGTGGCGATCGTCTCCGCCTTTTCGTATCCGTAGGGGTATTTCTTCGACGGCGGTTTGCTGATGATGCGGGCGGCCAGGATTATGACGATCGAGATGATGACATCCGTCGCCGAATCGATACCGTCGCTCAGTACGGCCAGGCTGCCTGCCATGAAACCGATGCCGATCTTGGCTGCGGAGAGGATGGCGTTGCCGATGGTGCTGATCCATGAGGTCTGGATCAGCACTTTTTCGCGGGATTGGATGGGTGCTTCCATTGGGTGTCGGTGCAAAAGAGTTGTGCATCGGCATATGCCGATCTGCAAATTTATCATTTTTCTGCAGTCATTCCGCTTTTTAGGGCCGGTTGGGTGGAGAAAGCGTGAACGGACGGAAAGGAAAAGCGGGACGGAACCCGAATGCTCCGTCCCGCTTTGTGCGGATTTGTACGCAGGGAGAGTGGTTAGTTCTCTGTGTTGTGGAGGTACCAGCTGTGGGTGGTGGTCAGGCCGTCGTCCATAACCATGAAGCTGCCGAACAGGGTCTTTTTGTCCTCCGAAGCGTACTGGGCGTAACCCTGCGGCAGGATGTAGCCGTATTCGCGGAGTACCCAGTCGTTGATGCTGCCCAGATCCGTGCCGTTCTTGATGTCGTACACGTTGCAGGTGGAGATGGCCAGGTTGCTTGCGCTGACAAAGCCGATGCCTTCGTTGGTCACGCCGATGGCGGTTGCGAAGCCGTCTGCGAAGTAGGTCTTCTTCTCAACCGTGTTGTAGAAGGCGGCTTTGTAGTCGGAGGTTACCGGAGCTTCGCCTTCGCCGGGCTGGATCTCGGAACGGTAGGTGCCGGCGATCCATTCGCCGTTCGGGCAGACTTTGTACATCTCCGACGTGCAGGTCATGCCGCTGGCCATGTGCGTCTGTACGGGACCCGTTACGGTGTCTACCGTAATTTCAGTCACTTCGCGTACATCCTCGCCGACATAGTGTACTTCGCCGTCTTTCCAATAGACCATGCCGAAGTCGTAGTTGTCCCATGTCGAGCCGTAAGCGACCGTACCGTCAGCCGAGATGCCGCGGGCGATGATGCCGTTCAGGAACGGTTCGTCACGGAAGTTCTTTTCGGGCCAGGGAAGCTCCTCGGCAACGCCGGCGCGCCAGATGACGGGGCAGTAGAAGCCGTCTTTCATGCAGTATCCTACCCAGGTCGTACCGTCGGATGCGGTACCCTGGATGACGGGAAGCGTCGAGAAGCCGGCCGAGCTGGCATCCGGAATGAGCGGTTCTTCGGTCAGCGAGAAGATGATCTGGCCGCCGCCGTTGTTGTTCTCGATGAACAGCAGACCGTCATTGGTGATGACGCTGGTGCGGGTAAGGTCGTATTTGCTCTGGGGATAGGTGTCCAGATAATGCCACGTATCCGTAGCCGTTTCGATGATGACCGGCTGGAAGAAACCGTTCGACATTTCGTCTACCGAATAGATGAAACCGCCGACGTAGGTGCCGTCAGGCGATACGGCTGCATCGTACTGGAAGCAGCTCAGTTCGCGGAAGTGGATGGGCGAGTCGTAGCCCAGCTGGTTGATGATGATATAGACGAGCGCCTGTCCTGCGGTAACAGAGATGATGCCTTCGCGTTCATTGGCATCCGTATTGTCATTGGCGGTGATGCTGAGTGTGTTTTCGTCCACTTTTTCGGGAATCAGCCAGGTGTCGCTGGAAGTGGCTGTCCAGCTTTGGGAGGCTTCGATTGTGATCGTCAGCGGAGTGTCGACCGTTGCGGCCAGGGTGCCGGCTTGTTGGCTCAGGTTGATGTAGTCGGAGGAATTCTGTTTGGTACATCCGACGATTGTCAGCAATGCCAATGAAAGCATGCTGCCCAGCAAAAAGAACTGCTGTTTCATAGGATTGAAGGTGTGTTTGGTTAATTTGTGGATGGATGGGTATGGGATAGATGATACGAATATCCAGCCAAATGTCAAAATTAATAAAATTTCCGTATCTGTCAATGGCTTTTCGGTAGATCTTGTTCTGTCCACGGGAGCGGGTGCGGTGAGGAACGGCTGTCCCGACATGCGGGAAGGGCGGGGCTGCATGCCGTTCTGTCGGGGAAGGATGTGTGAGGTTGCCGTTCGGCGGCTATCTTTGCACTGCAGGAAACCGTAGCATAAGCGAGGAGTGTATGACGAACGAATTGGAATGGAAGTGGGAGCGGCTTCGCCAGGCGATGGCCGACATGCGGGCCGACGGCTGTCTGGTGGCATCCAACCGCAATCTTTATTGGCTGACGGGGCGGGTTGTCGGCGGGTATTTCTATCTGTCTCTCTGCGGGGAGCCGCATGTTTTTCTGAAGCGTCCGGCAGCATTGGACCGGATTGCCTGTACGGCGATCCGGAAGCCCGAACAACTGCCTGAAGCCCTGGCTCAGGCGGGGCTTCCCATGCCGCGCCGGCTGCTGCTGGAGGATGAAGCGCTCTCCTATGCCGACTGTGTGCGGCTGCAGCGTGTTTTTGCGACCGCCGAAACGGTGGGCGGATCGCAGGCCCTGCGCCGGCTGCGAATGATTAAGACGCCGTGGGAAATCGACCAGATGCGTCAGTCGGCGCGCCGCCAGGTTGAGGTGTACCGGCTGATCCCGTCCTGCTATCGAGCCGGTATGACCGACTTGGAGTTGCAGATCGAGATCGAACGGCTGATGCGCCTGCACGGCTCGTTCGGAACCTTTCATGCGGACGGCGCCAATATGGAGATTTTCATGGGCAGCGTACTGGCCGGACCCAATGCCGAGGTGCCGTCGCCTTTCGACTTCGCCCTCGGCGGGGCGGGGATGCATGCGTGTTCGCCGCTGGGGGCGAACGGCACCCGTCTGACGTCGGGCATGGCGGTCATGGTGGACATGTCGGGCAACTACACCGCCTATCAGAGCGACATGACGCGGGTGTTTGCTGTCGGCCGGCTGCCCGAAGAGGCTCTCCGCGCCCATCGGGTGTCGTGTGACATGGCGGCGCAGATGGAACGGACGGCGCGTCCCGGTGTCTCCTGCGCGCAGCTGTATCGCGACGCCCTGGAGCGGGCCGGTCGCGAAGGGTTGGGCGGCTGCTTTATGGGAACGCGGCTGCAGGCCAGGTTTGTCGGACACGGCATCGGGTTGGATGTCAATGAACTGCCGGTGCTGACGCCCCGTTCGCAGGATGTGCTGCAGGAGGGGATGACCTTTGCTTTTGAACCCAAGTTCGTGATCCCGCAGGTCGGTGCGGTGGGCATCGAGAATACCTATCTGGTGACGGGGAGCGGTGTCGAGAAGCTGACGCTGCTCGACGAGGCGATTGTGCCGCTGGAGTGATTCGTGCCGGAACGGGACAAAAAAGGCAGGGGCTGCGCCAGCGATGGCGCAGCCCCTGCGCATAGCGGTGTGTGCGGGGATCAGCGTTCGAGCAGCCCTTTGCTCCGGCACACGAAATGGGGATTGACGAGCGATTCCTTGTTGTACTGCAGGTCGGTGCGGTCGTCGGCACGGCAGATGATGCCGCCAGCCTTGCGCAGGATGGCTTCACCGGCCGCCGTATCCCATTCGTAGGTGTCGGTGGTGCGGGGATAGAAGTCGATCGACCCTTCGGCCAGCAGGCAGAGCTTGTAGGAACTGCCCTGTTCGATAATCTCGGCATCCGGATAGCGGCTCAAGATGTTGGCGACGAGCCGTTCGGTTTCGGCGTTGCGGTGCGACCGGCTGACGGCGATACGCAGCGGCTGGTTGCACGATGCCTGCAGCGGCAGCGGCTCGGCACCCTCGAAGAGCTGTTCGTAGGTGTGCGAAGCGGCCGGATCGGCCAGGATGCTGCGGGAGCGGAAGGCTCCCCGTTCGTCGTCCGAGAAATAGATTACCTCTTTGTAGGGAACGTAGATGACGCCGAAGACGGGCTTGTTGTCGCACATCAGGGCGATGTTGACGGTGAATTCGCCGTTTCCTTTCAGGAACTCCACCGTGCCGTCGAGCGGATCCACCATCCAGAACAGATCCCAGTCCTTGCGTTCGGTATAGAGCATTTCGCGCCCTTCTTCGCTCAGCAGCGGGATGCGGGTCTGGCCGAGGTATTCGCGGATCGAGGCGTGTGCCGTGCGGTCGGCCTGCGTCAGCGGCGAATGGTCGCTTTTGAGGGTGATGTCTTTCGGCGTATTGCTGTTGTAGATCTCCAGAATGGCCGCGCCGGCACGTATGGCGGCGTCGTAGGCTTTCGGCAGGAGGTATTCCTTTTGCGTTTTGGTAATCATGGCGCGTATGTCGTTGGTTGCGAGTGGTGGTTGTTTGTTCGTGTCGTTGTCTGCGCTGTTCGTGAGGCAGGGGGCTGCGTTACCTTATTAACGGAAATCGGCGCGTCCTATTGCGCGTTGGTTATTGTTTTACGAAAACGGGCATATGGCCGTCGCTCACGTCAATGCGGATGACGCGCGGACCGCGGTACTTCGTGCCGTCCGTGGCGATCCAGGTGCCTCGCGGCAGGCGTACGGTACGCTGAACGGCATCGTCGAACAGCGGGGCTACGAGGCAGTCGGAACCCAGCATGAACTGGTCGGTGCAGTCGGCGAAGCCCTGTCCGGGGTATTGGTATTCCATCAGCCGGATGATCGGTTCGTGGGTGACGAGCGATTCATGCAGCAGGGTTTCAATGTAGCCGTTCAGCTGCCGGCGGCGTTCCAGCGTGCGATGCAGGGTACGCAGGTGCATCTCGTCCGCAAAGCGGGTCGTATCCGTGGAGATGACCGATATGGGAAGGAAGGCGGCCAGCTGTACGGCGCGCAGCAGGGCGGCATCGTCGTGCGTGCCTTCCGTTTCGTAAAGGGTCATGAAGGGGTAGATGCGTCCTGTCAGGCCGAGGTTCAGCATGCGGGTCACGGTACTGCGCAGGGTTTCGGGCGACAGGTTCTCCGGAGCGACGGCAAAGGGGCGCCACTGGGGCGGTGTGCCGTGCAGCGGAGGCAGGATGACGGCGTTGAAACGTTCGGCCAGGGTGCGCCAGTTGCGCGAGAAGGCTTCCCGCTGTGCCGTGTCGTGGATGCGGGAAAGAACCTGCCCGCAGTCGAAACAGAGCAGGATGCCGTTGCCGACGGGAACGGATCGGGCGAGTTGGTCGAGCTGTTCGGCAAAGAGCGCAGCCACCTCCTCGTCGGCAATGTTCAGGCAGGCGAAGTAGCCTTCCGGCAGGTGGACGATGAGCGGATGGCGTCCGTCGGAGCCGCGCAGCAGATCGCCTGCGCGCCGCATGGCGGTATAGTCCCATCCGGCTGCCGGAATGTAGGGCGTCACGGTCAGCAGGGTCGAGTCGGGAATGGTGTGCATGGCCTGCCAGCCGTTGGGCAGCAGGAGGGTACCCCGTTGCGTCAGCGTGGTCGAAAGGGGCGGCGTGCCGGCGTCGAACAGCGGAGTTTCAAAAGGCAGCGACTCGCTGGCGGAGACCTGCGGCCGGATATGTTTGTGGATGCAGTACAGATAAGCCTCGCGCAGGGTGCGGCCTCCCTTGAGGGCATTGACCTCCTCGTAGTCGGAGGTGACGGTGAAGGTACCCTCTTCGTCTATGGCTACGGCGAAGGGGCGGGCGCTCCAGATGTAGCGGCCTGCGCTGGAGAGCAGGAATTCGGTCGTGTCGGCGATCCGGCCTTCCTCGGCGGACATCGGTCCGGAGAGCGGCTGGATGCGTTGTCCGTCCGCATTGCATCCCCACCACCGTTCGTTGCGTTGCGGTTCGATGCGGACGGTATGGGCAGGCGGCGCTGCGGCTGCGGCGAGGGTGGCTGCCGTGGCGATCAGCAGAGACAGATAGCGGCGCATGTTGGTCATGTCATGGTATTTCTTACAAAAATAAGCGAAAAGCTCCGGATTACCATTTGTCGCGCCCCATTTTCGCGGTATTCCTTTCCGGCAGCCGGCCTTCGGAGGGGCTGCAGGGGCTGGGCGGAATAAAAAAGATATGTTTATTTGTTTGTTACGAATGGAATTGCTATCTTTGGCCGCTGATTTTAGCAAATTCTTCACAAAGAATATATGTACGTAATTGTAGAAATCGCAGGCAAACAGTTTAAGGCTGAGAAAGGTCGGAAACTCTATGTTAACCGTCTTCAGGGGGACGAAGGTACCTCCGTGAGTTTCGACAAAGTCCTGCTCGCAGACAACGACGGTCAGGTCAAGGTGGGCGCACCTGTTGTAGAAGGCGCCTCGGTGAATGCGAAAATCCTCCGTCATCTGAAAGACGACAAGGTGATCGTGTTCAAGAAGAAACGCAGAAAAGGATATCAGGTTCAGAACGGCCACCGTCAGTTCCTGACCCAGATCCTCATCGAAGACATCATCGCTTAACAAACCCTTAAAATTCGCAGAAAATGGCACACAAAAAAGGTGTAGGTAGCTCCAAGAACGGCCGTGAGTCGGAGAGCAAACGACTCGGCGTGAAATTGTTCGGCGGCGAATTTGCCAAGGCGGGCAACATCATCGTCCGTCAGAGGGGTACGGTGCATAATCCTGGCGAGAATGTGGGTATGGGTAAAGACCACACGCTCTTCGCTCTGGTTGACGGAACCGTTTCGTTCGCCAAGAAGACCAATGGCAGATCTTATGTCAGCGTAACCCCCGTGACCGAGTAGTCTCGTTCACCGGTATCGCGCAGATACGGACGGCCACCCGATTGTCGGGTGGCCGTCTTTTTTTGTGCCGGTTAATTTCTGATTTGTGTAATACAAAGGACTTTCTTTCTTTCTTATTGATATTTATTATGTGAATATATATATTTGTAATATTACTTTAAAATAAGTTTATATGAAACGAGGACGTTTGTTTTTGATGTTACTTGGCATCTTATGTGTTTGGAGTTGTAAGGAGACGGCACAGGAAATTACGCTGAGCGAGACGCAGGTTTCACTGTATGTCGGCGAGAAAGTGGCATTGGAGGCCAATGTGCCGGTGGACTGGATGTCAGACGATACGTTTTATGCCAGCGTGAGTACGGAGGGCGAAGTACTCGCCCAGCATGTCGGCACGACGACGATTGTCGCACAAGGAGCCGACGGTGGCCGTGCTACGTGTACGGTGACGGTAAAACCTTATTTCAATACGTTTACGGAGCCTTGCCTGGAGGCGTTCGGCCAGCCGGCTTCGGTATTGAAAGCGATGGAAGGGCGTGAATTGATCAGTGAGACTGCGGAACGTTTGGTTTATCAGACTCAAGAACCGTATTTGTCCGATATGGCTTATGCCGTGAATCAACGGGATGGTGTCCTTATGGCGACTTTTACTATGCAGGCAGAGTATTGTACGGAGGTGGTTGCTGCCATTAAAGAACGGTATGCGGAACGTTGGCAGCCGAGCCGTAACCTTTGGGAATTTTACACGCCTGATGGTAAAGTTTTCATTCGTTGTCAGTTTATCGATTCTGATTTTGAAACGTTTGGAATCACCTATCAGCTGGTCGTAGATTAAGTGTCTGTCGTAAAGTTATGAAACGCGTTTATCTGTTGTGAGGTTGCTGTGTGGCTTGTGTACTTGGAACTGCAAGGAGACGGCACAGGAGGTTACGCTGAGCAAGACGCAGGTCTCGCTGTATGTCGGCGAGAAGGTGGCATTGGAGGCCAATGCGCCGGTGGACTGGATGTCGGACGATGCGTTTTATGCCAGCGTGAGTGCGGAGGGAGAGGTACTTGCCCAACATGTAGACACGACGACGATTGTCGCGCAGGGAGTCGACGGCGGCCGTGCTACGTGTACGGTTGCGGTAAAGCCTCGTTATGAGACCTTTGCGGAGCCATGTGTAGAGGCGTTCGGTCGGTCTGTCGAAACCTTGAAGGCTGTGGAGACGCAGCAGTTGATCCGAGAGGAGGAGCAGGCTGTAATCTATGCGGGTGCGGCGCCGGTTGTCGAGGTACGTTATCAGCTCGGAGCGCCGGGCGGGGCGGTGACGAGTGCAATCGTGACCTTGGATGTGGCCGTGCAAGAGGAGATGCAGGCGTTCTTTGGCGAACGTTATGACTCGTATGACGCATCACCTGCCGAGGGAATGGCCTACGAAATGCACGCGGTGCCGGTTGTCCTCTGGTTTGGCAACGAGGCGACCTCGGAAGATGGCAAACACTTCGTGGTGCAATATACGGCCTCTACGGAGATGAATTTTTAGGCCGGAGCATAGCTTGCGGCATCATTTGAGGGGACTGCTGTCCCGTAGTTGCGGAAAAATTACAGTTTAGACGAAAAAAGTTGTCGAATAATTTGCACGGAGATGGAAATCGACTTACATTTGCACCGTCTTTCAGAACAACACGGTTCCGGAAGGTTGATAACCGCTCCATTCGTCTAACGGTTAGGACAGCAGATTCTCAATCTGCAAATACGAGTTCGATTCTCGTATGGAGTACCAAGGCAGAGGTTACCCAAAAGGTGACCTCTTTTTTTGTGCCTGTCTGCGGCGTTTCCGCGGCATGGATGAGAAAAGAGTAAACGTCGGCGAGAGAGGCAGGCGGCGCGGCTGCACGGCCGGTTGCGTCTGGTGGTTGCGGTCGGAAAAGCGCCTGTCTGCGGTGCAGCCGGTGCGGGCGTTCGTGTGTAAAACCGGTCGGATGGGCCGTTGCGGAGAGCCGTCGGCTGTACGGGACGGAGAGGCACGCCATGCGTGTGGAAACGTCTGTGTGGCGGGGGGGGGATATAAGAAGGCGGGGAGTACCGGATAGGTCCGGTACTCCCCGCCTTTGTCGTGTGCGGCGTGCGGTTTACTTCAGGATCTTGTCGATCAGAGCCTGCGGGTCGGGACGATGGCCGCGGAAACGCACGTAGAGGGTCATGGGGTGTTCGCTGCCGCCCTTGGCGAGGATATTGCGCCGGAACGAGGCAGCCACTTCGCGGTTGAAGATGCCCCGCTCGCGGAAGAGGGCGAAGGCATCCGCCTCCAGCACCTCGGCCCATTTGTAGCCGTAGTAGCCGGCCGCATAGCCTCCCGCAAAGATGTGGGTGAAGGCGGGCGACATGGCCGTGCCGTCGATGAGGGGCAGGACGCGGGCCGGTTCGGCGGCCGCCTGCTCGAAGGTGATGACATCGTCGGGCAGGGTGTCGTCGGCCGTGAGCGTGTGCCAGGCCATGTCGGTCATGCCGAAGCCCAGCTGCCGGACATTGGCGTAGGCGGCCAGGTAGTTGCGTGCGGCGGCGATCTTGTCGATCAGCTTCTGCGGCATCTTCTCGCCCGTGCGGTAGTGGCGGGCGAAGAGATCGAGGAACTCTTTTTCGGAGGCCCAGTTTTCCATCAGCTGCGAGGGCAGCTCGACGAAGTCGCGATAGACCGAAGTACCCGTCTGCGAGGCGTAGCGTCCCTCGGCCAGTAGGCCGTGGAGGCAGTGGCCGAACTCGTGGAGGAAGGTCTCCAGTTCGTCGAAGGTCAGCAGCGAGGGGGTGGAGGGCGTCGGTTTGGTGAAGTTGCCGCAGAGCGTCACGGCGGGGCGGATCTCCTGGCCGTCGGCCGTCGTGTACATGGGGCGGTAGTTGGTCATCCAGGCGCCGCCCTTCTTGGTGGCGCGCGGGAAGAAATCCATGTAGAGTACGCCGAGGAACCGACCGTCGGCCTCGTAGGCTTCGTAGGCCGTCACGTCGGGATGATAGACCGGAATGGCGGGGTTGGCCTCGAAACGGAGTCCGTAGAGCCGCTCCGCCAGCCGGAAGATGCCCTGCTTGACGCTTTCGAGTTCGAGGAAGGGCTTGATCTCCTCGTTGCTCAGGGCATAGTGGGACTGTTTGTAGCGTTCGGCCACGTAGGCCCAGTCCCAGGGCATCAGCCGGAAGTCGGCATCGTAGAGCTGTTCGCGGGCATAACGTTCGAGCATGGCCACCTCGTCGAGCGCCCGCTGGCGGGTGGCGTCGAGCAGGCGGGTGAGAAAGGCCTGCACCGTCTCCTCCGAACCGGCCATCCGTTCCTCCAGTACATAGGAGGCATAGTCGCGGTAGCCGAACAGACGGGCCAGTTTCCGCCGTAGCTCCACCATCCGCAGTACGGTCTGCCGGTTGTCGTGGTTGCCGATGCAGCGGGTGTTGTAGGCTCGCCACAGCCGCTCCTTCAGTTCGCGGTCGGCGGAATAGGTGAGGAAGGGGATGTAGTTGGCGGCGTGGAGCGTGACCGTCCATCCCTCCTCGCCGCGGGCGGCCGCCTCAGCCTGCATGCTTTCGAGTACAAAGTCGGGCAGGCCGGCCAGCCGGTCGGCCTCCTCGGGGGCGATGTGAAGCGTGAAGGCGTTGGTGGCATCCAGTACGTTGCGGTCGAAGCGGAGCGAGAGGGCGGAGAGTTCCTGCGTGAGGTCGCGGTAGCGCGCCTTGGCGTCGTCGGCCAGCCCGGCTCCTCCGCGCACGAAGCCGCGGTAGGTGCGTTCGAGCAGCATGGCATCCTTGGCGTCCAGTCCGTAGGAGTCGCGGTTGCGGTAGACGGCCTCGATGCGGGCGAAGAGCGCCGGATCGAGGTTCACGTCGTTGGCGTAGGCCACCAGTTTGGCCTCGATGCGTTCGGCCGCTTCGTCCATTTCGGGCGAGGTTTCGGCCGAGTGGAGGGCGAAGAAGATTTCGGCGATGTTGTCGAGCGCCGTGCCGCTGCGTTCGAGGGCGACGACGGTATTCGCAAAGGTGGGCGCCTCCGGGTTGCCGGTGATGGCGGCCACCTCCCGGCGGGCCTCGGCGAGTGCGTCGTCGATGGCGGGTTCGTAGTCGGCGATGCGGATGCGGTCGAACGGAGGCAGGCCGTGCGGGGTGCCTGCGGGTGCGGTCAGCGGATTCCGCTCCGGAGCGGAATGCTTGGAATGTTCTGTCATGGCAATCGGTTATCGTAAACGGTGATCCGGTGCAATCCGAAAAACGGCGGCGAGAACCTGGCGGTCGGACTACCAGTCGATGTTGTCGAGGTAGGAACTCGATTTCTCGTATTTCAGGTCCTGCAGGGCGGAGGCCTTCACGTTGATGTTGAACTGCCAGCTCTTGCGGCTGCCCACGGGAATCCAGCTGAAGCTCATCTGCCAGCAGTGCAGGTCACGGGTCAGCGTGAAGGTACCCATGGTCATCTCGCCGGTCATGAAGTCGAAGCCGCCGTTGAAGGTGATGCCCCATTTGGGCGTCAGGGTTACGCTCGTGTTGAACGACAGGGTCTGGGTGATGCTGCGCTGGGACGGTCCTCCGGGGTTGTTGTACGAGAGCGAGTAGCTGAACGACAGGTTCCACGGGATCGAGAAGTCGTAGTAGGTGGCCGCCATCATCTGCCGGCGCAGCATGGGGTCGATCGGGTTGCTCGGGTCGAAATAGAACGGATCGACGATGGCGGCCTGGTTGTTGATGGCGGGCTGGTTGGACTGTCCCGAATTGAACGTGTAGCCCAGCGTCGTGGAGACGTTGGTCAGTCGGCCCAGTCCCTTGCCGTTGGCGATCATCAGCCGGCTGACGCGCTCGTAGGTGCCGTTTTCGTTCTGGGCGATGTCATACGGGTCGAGGGTTCCGGTGAACTGGATGTTGAAGTTCTCGATGCCCGGAATCGACATGCGGAGCGATAGCGGGATCGTCGAGAGGGGGAACTCCTTGTTCAGGAAGTTGTAGGAGCCGCTGAAGGAGAAGTTGTCGATGATGCTGATCTTCTTCATGCCCGAGGTGTCGGTCTTGCTGGCCACCTTGGCCTCCAGCGTTTGGGAGAGACTGAAGGTCAGGGCGGCCGCATGGCTCGTCCGGCTGGGGACGGTTCCCTTGTTGGCCGAATAGGGCGAGTAGTAGTCGATCGTACCGTCCTCCGAGGTCTGGTAGGGCAGGTAGTAGCCGTAGATCGGGTTGCCGAAGTCCGGCGTATAGTTGAAGCCGATACTCGGCGTCAGCGTGTGGCGCAGGTACTTCAGCGGCGATTTCGGATGGCGCGTGAAATCGTACATGCCGTACACCTTGGTCGAGGCGCTCACGTTGAAGTCGTAGCTGTTGAGGTGGTGGAAACCGTAGGTCGTGTCCCGCCGCTCGTGATCCTCCGCCTCGGGGTCGTAGGTGCGGCGCACGTCGCGGAAGGCCCACAGCGCGTTGTAGTTGAAGCTCGGCGTTACGTTGATGTAGTTGAGCAGGTTGAACGACGTCGATACGGGGATCGAATGGGTGATGCCCGTGTTCAGTTTGTCGAGCAGGTTGCTGTTCAGCGAGGAAAACTCGTTTTCCTTGGCCGTCAGGTCGGCGTTGAGCGAGGTGGTGTAGGAGAAGGAGATCTTCTCATACCAGCGCTGCTTGCCGACGGGGTTTTTGCGGCGGAAGGGGTAGAGTTTGTCCGTGTTGAAGCGGATGGTCGGTGTCAGCGTGATGGTCGTGTCGCGCGAATTGACCGAACCGGTCAGCGTGGCCGAGAAGTGGATGGGCAGTCCCGTCCAGTTGCGGGCATAGCTGATGGTGGAAGCCGTCGTGGTGGAGACGATGTCGTTGATGTTATTCGACACGTACTGGCTGTAGCCGCTGGTGGTGAAGTTCACCGAAGCCGAGAAGGTGGTTCCGGGATTGGCCTTCGGGTCCTGCGAGTGGCTCCAGAGCAGCTGCATGCTCGGCGAATTGACGTAGTCGGCATCCCCCTTCTGGCCGATGATGGTCTTGGCGTAGGAAGCCGAGATGCGGCCGTTGTAGCGGTAGCGCTTGGCGTAGCTGCTCTCGGCGCGCAGCTCCCACGAGCCGTAGGAGTAGAGGCTTCCGGTCAGCTGCAGGTCGACGTAGTCGTTGATGGCCCAGTAGTAGCCGGCGTTGCGCAGGTAGAAACCGCGGGCGCTCTCCTCGCCGTAGCTGGGGATGATGATACCCGAACTGCGTCCCTGCGTGAGGGGGAAGAAGGCCTCCGGTACGCCGATCGGCAGCGGCACGTCCTCCATGACCATGTAGGCCCAGCCCGTGATGACCTTCTTCTGCGGGATCACCTTGGCCTTGTGCAGGGCGAGGTAGAAGTGGGGGTGGTCGGTCTGGTCGCAGGTGGTGTATTTGCCGTGCATGATGTTGATCGTGTTGTCGGGCATCTTCTTGACATCCCGACCCAGTAGGAAGCCTTCGCCCTCCTGCGTGGCCACACCCTTGATCTTGGCCTTGCCCGACTCGATGTTGTAGAGGATGGTGTCCATCGTGTAGGACGAGGCGCCCTCCGTGAAGACGGGGCGGGTCTTGGTACCCGCCGTGTCGCTGATGCCCGTGGCGTAGATCTGCTTGCTGCCCAGTTCGACCCGCATCATGTCGGCCTTCAGGTTCATGTTGCCGTAGGTGACGTCGCCCTCCTGGTAGATATAGACCATCTTGTCTTTGGGCAGATAGACCAGCGAGTCGGTGTTCTTGCCGCTGATGACCGCGTCCAGAAAGTTCTTGATCAGGATGGAGTCGCCCTGCCGGGCCGTCGAGTCGGCGCCGGCGATCGAGTCGTTCCGGACTGCGGGCAGGGGGTCCGTGCGACGGGTGGAGTCGGATGCAACGGGACGTTCCGCCAGGCGGCCGAGCGGTGCCTGTGCGGAGTCGCTGCGGCCGGACAGGGTTTCGGCGATCGAGTCGTTCCCGGTTCGCAAAAGGGTATTGCGGGACGGAAAACGGCTCGCGGAGGGGAGTCCCGTGCCGAAAACCATTTGGATCGCCAGCACCGCTGCGATCAGTGAACCGATATATTTTGGTGTTCGCTTGGCCAAAATTCCGTTAAAAATGGTAACTTTGCCGACAAAGTCGGCAAAAACGCTCCGGAGAGGCTTCTCCCCGCAGCCGAAAAATATTTGCCGTACAAAAATAGGTAAAAAAACGCAGTTTCTCGAATGCGTACCCATGTTAATGACGGGGAACGTGAACGAATCAAAAAGTGAGAGCATGAGCATGTCTTCGCGCATCGTGCGGTTTGCGGCGGCTTTGCCCGTACTTCTTTTTGCCGCTGCGGCCGGCCTGTACGGCCGCAATGCGGACGGTACGGACAATGCGGATCGCGGCAAAGTGAGCAAAGTGGTGCTGGATGCCGGTCACGGCGGAAAGGATCCGGGATGTGTCTATAAGAATTGTCTGGAAAAGGACGTGACGCTGAGCATCGCCAAGAAACTCGGAGCGATGATCCAAAAGAAATATCCCGACGTGGAGGTGATCTATACGCGTTCGACCGACGTGTATGTGCCGCTGGCCGAACGCGGCATCATCGCCAACAAGGCGGGAGCCGACCTGTTCATTTCGATCCATATCAATGCGGCTACCAATCAGAATGCGCGGGGAACCTCGACGCACGTCATGGGTATGGACAAGCAGGGCAAGAATCTCGAAGTGGCCATGCGTGAGAACGACGTGGTGGTCTATGAGGACGACTATACGACCCGTTACGAGGGATACAATGCCGGCGACCCGACCAGCTACATCATGTTCTCGCTGATGCAGTATGCCTATCAGGATCAGAGCATGAAGTTTGCCGAAATCGTACAGAAACACTACAAGCAGGATCTGCCGATGCCCGATCGCGGCACGACGCAGGAACCTTTCCTCGTGCTGTGGCGGACGTCGATGCCCAGCGTGCTGACCGAAATCGGCTTCCTGTCCAATGCCACCGACCGCACGTATGTGACCTCCGACAAGGGGCAGACCGAGGCGGCCGAGGCGTTGTGCGAGGCGTTCGGCGAATACAAGCGCCAGGTGGAGAGCCGCGCCAATGTCGTGACCCAGGAGAAGGCCGCCCAGCTGGCCGATCAGCATGACCAGGAGGGTATTCTGTTCTATGTGCAGCTCAGTTTCCTCGACCGCAGCCTGCCTGCCAACAGCCGCAAGTTCGGCTCCTATCGGGGTAAGGTGATCGAGCGTCGCGTGGCCGGCAAGGGTTACCGCTACCTGATCGGCGGCGTAGCGGATTACCAGCAGGCGCTGCAGCTCCAGCGCGAGGCGCGCAAGGAGTTCCCAGATGCCTTCGTGGTAGCGTATGAAGGCGATCGGCAGCTGAGCGTGAAGACCGCCCGCCAGCAGACGGGACAATAGCGTTCCGGTGCCGGAGCCGGTGGCGTAGGAACGGGACGGCTGTGGCCGCCCCGGAATGTCGAATCGAAAAAAGAAGATTGCAAGATATCATGAAGATTAGAAAAGAAGTCAGAATCGGACTGTTTTCGGTATTGATCCTGTTGCTGCTTTATTGCGGCGTGAACTTTCTGAAGGGGCGCGATCTGTGGAACCGCAACATGACTTATTATGCCTATTTCGACAATGTCGGCGGCCTGCAGCTCTCTTCGCCGATCATCATCAAGGGCATCAGCGTCGGTCAGGTGACCGGCATCACGTTCCGTCCCGACCTCGACAACCGGGTCGAGGTGCGTTTCGATGTGAAGGCGGAGTACCGCATTCCGGACAATTCCGTCGTGCGCCTTTATACCAACGGACTGATGGGCGGCAAGGCGTTCGAGATCGAACTGGGCGATTCGTCCGAAGCATTGCCCGACGGGGCGACGATCCGTGCGGAGAACAGCCCCGGCCTGTTCGAGATCGACGGATCGGAAATCGACTACTACAAGGAACAGGTCGGTTCGCTCATCAATTCGCTCGATATGACCTTGTCGAGTATCAACAAGCTGCTTAGCGAAAACAGCGATCAGATTGCAGGTGCATTCGTCGGCCTGCGCAAGGGTGCCGAGTCGTTTGCACGCAAGGGGGAGGAGATCGGACGGATCATCGAACATCTCGATACGGTGACGGCCACGTTGGCCGACGGTTCCGGCCGGATCGATTCGACGCTGACCAATCTCGAACAGGTTTCCGGCGAACTGGCCGGCGCCGAGCTGGGACAGACCCTGGAGCGGCTCGACCGTGCGGTGGCGGAACTCGACCGGCTGTTGGCTGCGGCCAATTCGCCGGAAGGCACGCTGAACAAACTCCTGTCCGACGGAGCGCTGTACGATTCGCTGACACAGGCCAGCTCGAACCTGTCGGCGCTGCTGCGTGACGTGAAGGAGAATCCCCAGCGGTATGTGCATATCTCCGTGTTCGGGGGCAAGAACAAATAGCGCCGGGCGGATGCATAGGGATGGCGAACGCTGATGATGCGCATCCGGAACGGAACGGTCGGGTCCCGCGGTAGCCTGCGGGACTTCGCCTTTTATGGAGGTCGCGGCACACAGTGCGGCGGCAGGGAAAAGACAAAAATGAAGAAACAATGATATATCCGGTAGATTACGAAGCGAAGATCGGCTTCGACCGCATCCGGACGCAAGTGCGGGAGAAATGCACCACGGAAGGAGGGCGCATGCTGCTCGACCGGCAGGGCTTCTCGGCTTCGGCGATGGAGATCGACCGCCGGCTGGCGCTGTGCGACGAGCTGCGTACGATCCTGATGATGGAGTCGGGATTCCCGACGCAGGAGTACACCGACATGGGGCCCATCGCCCGCAAGATCGAGGTGGAGGGCGGTTTCCTCGATGTGGAGGAGCTGATCGCCCTGCGCGAGGGGCTGGGGGCGGTGAACGAGATTCTCCGCTTTTTCGAGTCCCGCGACAGCAGCGCCTACCCGGCGCTGCGGGGGGCGGCGACGGGCATCGACGGTTTCCCCGCCATTGCCAACCATATCGATACGATCCTCGACCGATTCGGCAAGATCAAGGACAGCGCCTCGCCGGAGCTGTACTCCATCAGGCGCACGATACGCGACCGCGAGGGGCAGATCTCCAAACGGCTGCAGGCCATTCTGGTGCAGGCCCAGCGGGACGGCTATGCCGATGCCGACGCGACGGTGTCGATCCGCGACGGTCGGGCGGTGATCCCCGTGCCGGCGGTGAACAAGCGCAAGATCAACGGATTTATCCATGACGAGTCGGCCACCGGAAAGACCTTCTACATCGAGCCGGTGGAGATCGTCGAGATCAACAACGAACTCAAGGAGCTGGAGTATGCCGAGCGGCGGGAGGTGATCCGCATCCTCACCGACTTTACGGCTACGCTCCGGCCCGATGCGCCGGGAATCGCGCAGGCGGGCGAGTTCCTCATCCTGATGGACATGGTGCGTGCCAAGGCGCGCTGGGCGTCGGAGAACGAGTGCGTGCGGCCGATCCTGTCGGAGGACGGCACGCTGTGGCTCCGCACGGCCCGCCACCCGCTGCTCAACCAGACCCTTGCCCGCGAGGGGCGGCAGATCGTGCCGCTCGACATGAAGCTCGACAGCCAGCGCCACATGCTGGTGATCTCCGGCCCCAACGCCGGCGGCAAGTCGGTCTGCCTGAAGACGGTGGGTCTGTTGCAGTACATGCTCCAGTGCGGTTTCCTGGTGCCGGCGGCCGAGAATTCCGAGTTTCCCGTCTTCCGGGGGCTCTTCATCGACATCGGCGACGAGCAGTCGATCGACAACGACCTGAGTACCTACTCCTCGCACCTGCTCAACATGAAGAACATGCTGGCGCATGCGGACGACCAGTCGCTGGTGCTGATCGACGAGTTCGGATCGGGTACCGAGCCGGTCATCGGCGGTGCGATTGCCGAGGCCATTCTGGAACGTTTCGTGGAGACGGGTACCTACGGCGTCATTACGACCCACTACTCCAATATCAAATATTTCGCGGCCAACCACGACGGCGTGGCCAATGGTGCGATGATGTTCGACGTGCAGCACATCCGGCCGCTGTTCCGGCTGCAGATGGGCGAGCCGGGCAGTTCGTTCGCCATCGAGATCGCCCGCAAGATCGGCCTTCCGGCGCAGATCATCGACGCGGCGGCCGAGAAGGCGGGCAGCGACCACATCAATCTGGAGAAACAGCTGCGCGACATTGCCCGCGACCGTCGCTACTGGGAGCAGAAGCGCGACCGGATCCGTGTCACCGACCGCAAGGTCGAGGAGCTGGAGCAGACCTATGCCCGGCAGCTGGCCGACATCCGGCAGGAGCGCAACCGCATCCTTTCGGCGGCCAAGGAGGAGGCCAGGACGCTGATTGCCGAGGCCAACAAGCAGATCGAGAATACGATCCGCACGATCAAGGAGGCGCAGGCCGAGAAGGAGATGACCCGTTTCGCCCGCCGCGAGCTGGACGAGTTCAAGGAGAACGTCGAGCAGAAGGGCGTCTCGCCCGAGGAACAGGCGCGCATCGACCGCGAGATGGCCAAGGTGGAGCGCCGCCAGCAGCAGCGTCAGGAACGCAAGGCGCGCCGCGGCGAAGCACCAGCCGAGTCGGAGGCGCCCAAGGCACCCGAACCGCTGGAGATCAAGGCGGGCAGCAAGGTGCGCATCAAGGAGCAGGACGGTGTCGGCGAGGTGACCGAAATCAAGGGCAAGAAGGCGACCGTGGCCTTCGGCCACATCCTCACGACGGTGGCCGTTGAGCGGCTGGAGGCCATTTCAAATGCCGAGTACAAGCGGCAGACGCGGCCCGAACGGGCGCGGACGGTGGTCAGCGTGGACATTGCTTCGCGGCGGCTGAACTTCCGCGACAACATCGACGTGCGCGGCATGCGGGCGTCGGAGGCGCTGGAGGCGGTCGAGGACCTGATCGACGACGCGCTGATGGTGGGTGTCTCGGAGGTGCGCATCCTGCACGGCAAGGGTACGGGCGCACTGAAGGAGGAGATCCGCCGTTACCTGCGCACGGTCAGCGAGGTGGCCTCGGCGACCGACGACCACGCCGATCGCGGCGGGGCGGGCATCACGGTGGTGACCTTCAAGTCGTAGGAGCGGATCTTGTCATGAAAACACGGAACAGCAGCATGAGAGCGATTGATTGGAAAGGAGTGCTGGCGGCAGGCGCGGTTCTGCTGGCCGGCTGCGTGTCGCACGGGGAGGCCCCGCTGGAGGGCGAGTGGCTGCAGCCCGTGCCGGGCATGGCGGCGTTGCAGCAGGGATTCCGCCTGCAGGCCGGCGGCAAGGCCGGGTCGGTGGGCATGGCGACGCTGCAGTACGAGTCGTGGAGCCGGGAGCGCGACGAACTGGTGCTGACGGGGTGCAGCATCGGCAACGGACAGACGATTCCGTTTGCCGACACGCTGCGGATCGTGCGCCTGTCGGCCGATTCGCTGGTTGTGGCGTGCCGTGGCGGCGAACAGATTTTTGTAAAAACGAAATAGGTGTTGTCCGGCAGCGGTTTCGGCCGTCCCGGACGTAAAGAGATAACGGATATGAACTATTCGATGCGAGAGATCGCTGCCGTGTGCGGCGGCGAGTTTTCGGGTGCGGACGTAACCGCACGCAGTGTGATTGCCGACAGCCGGCGCAGTATCGGAAGCGACGAGGCTCCGCTGTTCGTGGCCATCCGCGGCCGCAACCACGACGGTCACGATTTTATCGACGACCTCTACCGGCGGGGAGTGAGGGCGTTTCTGGTGGAGCGCGAGATCGACGTTGCACAATATCCTGAGGCCGGTTTCGTGCGCGTGACCAAGTCGCTGGCCGGGCTGCAGGCGCTGGCTGCCCACTATCGGGCTTCGTTCCGGGGTACGGTGGTCGGCATCACGGGGTCGAGCGGCAAGACGACCGTCAAGGAGTGGATCGCGCAGGCCGCACCCGAGGGGATGAACCTGTTCCGCAGCCCGCGCAGCTACAATTCGCAGCTCGGCGTGCCGCTCTCGATCCTGATGATGACGGGTGACGAGGAGGTGGCGCTGATCGAGGTGGGCATTTCGCGTCCGGGAGAGATGGAGCGTCTGGCCGCTGTCGTGCGTCCCGACGTCGGCATCTTCACCGGACTCGGCCCCGAACACGGCGAGAACTTCCAGTCCGACCGGCAGAAGATGCGCGAGAAGGCGCAGCTGTTCGCCTCGTGCCGGACGATTGTCTATTACGGCGGCCAGCCGTTCGAGAGTGAGACGCTGCGCAGCCGCGCCTCCGAAGCGGTGCTGGTCGATGCCTCGCAGCAGAGCGGTACACTGCCCGTACCGGCCGGCATGGCCGACGACGAGGCCACGCGCCGGAACGTAGCGCTGACGGCTGCCTTCTTCGGCGTGCTGGGCGTCGGCGGCGAGGTGCTGGAGAAGCGGCTGAAACAGCTCCGTCCGGTGGCTGTCCGGCTGGGCATCCGCGAGGGTATCGCCGGATCGGTGCTGGTGACCGACATGAACAATATGGACGTGAATGCGCTGCCGATGGCGCTCGACTACCTGCGCGGCGTGGCCGGCGAACGGCCCACCATGCTGATTATGGCCGACGTGCCGTTCAGTTCGATGCCTGCCTGGGAACTTTACGGCCAGGTGGCGCGCATGGTGCGCACGGCCGGCATCGGCCAGTTCGTGGGCATCGGCGAGCGGATCATGGCCTGTCGGGACGCCTTCCCGCAGGGGAGCCGCTTTTTCGCCTCGGCCGAAGACTTTACCACCCACTGTACGCAGGCCGACGTGGCCGGACGTGCCGTGCTGCTGCGCGGCAATGCCGACACGGGCTTCATGCGCATCCTGCACCTGCTCGACCGGCGCAGCCACACTACCGTGCTGGAGGTCGATCTGGATGCCATGCGCCACAACCTCGACCACTACCGCTCGCTGATCGGCGAGGGTACCAAGCTGGTGGCCATGGTGAAGGCCTCCTCGTACGGCAGCGGCGACTTCGAGGTGGCCGACATGCTGCAGCGCCAGGGGGTCAATTACCTGGCGGTGGCCTTTGCCGATGAGGGCGTGCGTCTGCGCGAGAAGGGGATCACGATGCCGATCGTGGTGCTGAATGCCGATGCCGACAGCTTTGCCCTGATGGTGGCCAACCGGCTGGAGCCGGAGATCTACAGTTTCCGCTCGCTGGAGCAGTTCGTTGCCGCCGTGCGCGATGCGGGCGAGGCGTCGTGGCCGATCCACATCAAGATCGATACCGGCATGCACCGTCTCGGCTTCAGGCTGGAGGATATGCCGCAGCTGGTGGCCGCATTGCGGCGTGAGGCGGGAGCGGTGGTGGTCCGTTCGGTGTTCTCCCATCTGGCAACGGCCGACATGCCGGAGGAGGATGACTTCACACGCGGTCAGATCGACTATTTCCGCCGGACGACCGATGCCCTGATCGAGGGAATCGGATACCGTCCGCTGCGCCACATACTGAATACGGTGGGCATGGAGCGTTTTCCGGAGGCCCGTTTCGAGATGTGCCGCCTGGGTATCGGACTCTACGGCGTCAGTGCCACGAACGCCTGCGCGCTGCGTCCGGTCAGCCGGCTGGCCACCCGCATCGTGCAGATCCGCGAGCTTGATCCCTCGCAGACGGTCGGCTACGGCCGCTGCGGCCGGTTGGCGCGTCCCTCGCGGCTGGCTACCATACCGATCGGCTATGCCGACGGACTGGACCGCCGGCTCGGCAACGGAGCCTGGAGCGTGCTGGTGAACGGCCGTCCCGCTCCCATCGTAGGCCGGGTGTGCATGGACAGCTGCATGGTCGATGTGACCGGACTCCGTGCCGAGGAGGGCGACGAGGTGACCATCTTCGGCTCCGAGGCGGGCAATACCGTCTCCGACATGGCGGCCGTGCTGGGAACGATCCCCTACGAGATCATGACCTCGGTGTCGGGGCGTGTCAAACGCATCTATCTGAAAGAGTAGGCCTGCGTCATGGAAAACAACGCGACAAAATACGGCACCCTCTACATGATCCCTTGTCCGATCGGCGACGGGGAGGTGTACGACGTGCTGCCCGAAGCGAACCGCCGGCGGATGGCGTCGATCGACTATTTCATCGTCGAGAATGCCCGCACGGCACGCCGTTTTCTGAGCCGGGCGGCCATCGGACGGCCGATCGACGAGCTCACCTTCGTGGAGTGCAACGAGCATACCCGTCCCGACGAACTCGGCCGGATGATCGCCCCCCTGCTGGCGGGGCGCGATGCCGGCTTCATCTCCGAGGCGGGTGTACCCGGCGTGGCCGATCCCGGTGCGGAGGTGGCGGCGCTGTGCCATGCCCGCGGGGTGCGGGTCGTGCCGCTGGTGGGGCCGTCGTCCATCCTGCTGGCGCTGATGGCGTCGGGACAGAACGGCCAGTCGTTCGCCTTCAACGGCTACCTGCCCGTAAAGCCTGCCGAGCGGAACAAGGCGATCCGTACACTGGAGCGGCGCGCCCTTGCCGAGGGGCAGTCGCAGCTCTTCATCGAGGCGCCCTACCGGAACGACAGGCTGCTGGCCGACCTGCTCGCAGCCCTGGCTCCGGCCACGCGGCTGACGGTGGCGGTCGATGTGACCGGTGCGGAGGAGTACATCCGCACGCTGTCGGTGGCGGAATGGCGCCGGCAGACCCGTCCGGCGCTGCATAAGCGGCCGGCCATCTTCATCGTCGGCCGGTAGCGCGGCATGGCGGTCAATCCAATCAAATGCAGTGTTTCCCAGGGTATTGCTGTTCCGGAGGAGACACTGCATTTCTTTTGGTTATAACTATATAAAAAATAGTGATGGGGAATTTTGTCTTGATTTTTTCAGATTATGAATGACGGGTGTTATCTTTGCCTCCGTAAAGAAATGGCTCGGTAATACAAACTCTTAAAAACATTCCAATTATGAGATCGTTGATCGGTAAAAAAGCGCCCGCCATCAAGGCAACGGCCGTTATGGACGGCAATCGGATCGAGAACGGATTTTCGCTCGACCGTTACGAAGGACAGAAATATGTTGTGCTGTTCTTCTATCCGATGGATTTCACGTTCGTCTGCCCGACCGAGCTGCATGCCTTTCAGGAAAAACTGCCCGAATTCGAAGCGCGCAACGTGCAGGTAGTGGGCTGCTCGGTGGATTCGGAATATTCCCACCTGGCATGGCTCAACCAGCCGAAGAACAAGGGGGGCATTCAGGGCGTGACCTATCCGATCATCGCCGATACGACGAAGACGATTTCGGAGAATTACGGCGTGCTGGCCGGCGAGTACATGGCCGGCGATGAGGACGAACTGCTCTTCGACGGTGCGCCGGTGGCCTACCGCGGCCTGTTCCTGATCGACCGCAGCGGCATTGTCCGTCACATGGTCATCAACGATCTGCCGCTCGGCCGCAATGTGGACGAGGTGCTGCGCATGGTGGACGCCCTGCAGCACTTCGAGGAGTTCGGCGAGGTCTGCCCCGCCAACTGGGCCAAGGGTCGCGAGGCCATGAGCGCAACGGATGCGGGCGTCTCCGAATATTTGAGCAAACATTGATTCACGATAAGGACAAAAGGTTTTTCATAGGATAGTTAGCGGTCGTGACAGAGGGAGATCCGTGAGGCCCTCTCGCCTGACAGGGGAGTATTCCCCTCATGACCGGAGGTTACGCAAAATAGGTTAATTGTTTCTGGCAGGGAGTGCGGCAGGGTCGTTCTCCCTGCCTTTTTTTGCGGGGGAGTCGCCGGTCTCTTTGCTGCCGGTAAAATATCAGGGGCATCCGGCCATCCGGATGCCCCTGATCGGTATACGTGGTGCGAGTGCCTATTTCTTCTTTGACGTTTCGATGATCTTGCGAGCCTCCTCATAGGTCAGTTCGGTCGGCTCGGTACCCTTCGGAATGCGGTAGTTCTTGCCTTTGCAGGCGATGTAGGGGCCGTAACGGCCGTTGAGTACCTTCAGGTCGGCGTCCTCGGCAAAGGTCTTGATCGGCTCCTTCGCCGTCTTGTCGGCCTGTTCCTTTTCGCGGATCAGTTCGACGGCGCGTTCGAGCGTGATGCTGTACGGGTCGTCTTTGCGCGACAGGGAGGTGAACTTGCCGTCGTAGCGGGCATAGGGGCCGTAGCGGCCGGTCGATACGATGACCTCCTTGCCGTCAAGTTCGCCCAGCGTGCGCGGCAGCTTTAAGAGATCCAGCGCCTCTTCCAGCGTAATGGTGGCGATCAGCTGGTCCTTCTTCATGCTCGCATAGCGCGGTTTTTCGCCTTCGGCTCCGTCGATCTGTACGATTGGGCCGTAGCGGCCGATGCGGGCCGAAACCTGATGGCCGCTCTGCGGGTCGATGCCCAGCACGCGGCTCTTGTTGCTGCGGTCCACCTGCTCCTCGAGTGCCTGCTCCACGGTCGGGTGGAAGCCGGCATAGAAGTCGTGCAGCATCTGCGTCCACTCCTTCGTTCCTTCGGCGATCTCGTCGAACTCCTTCTCAACGTTGGCCGTGAAGTTGTAGTCGAGGATCTTGGCGAAATGGGTGTCGAGGTAGTCCGTGACGATCATGCCGATGTCGGTGGGCGACAGCTTCGCCTTCTCGCGGCCCACCGTTTCGGTGAGTTCCCGGGCGGAGATTTTGCCCTTCTCCAGCTTGATCTGGTTGTAGGCGCGTTTGGAACCCGGCCGGTTCTGCTTGATGACGTAGCCGCGGTTGATGATCGTCGAGATGGTCGGGGCATAGGTCGAAGGACGTCCGATGCCCAGCTCCTCCAGCTTGCGTACCAGCGAAGCCTCGCTGTAGCGGAACGGGGGCTGCGTGAAGCGCTCCGTGGCGGCAATGTCCTGATAGGAGAGCGCATCGCCGGCGCGGAGTTCCGGCAGGCGGTTCTCCTGTCCCTCCTCGGTCTCGTCCTCCACCGTCTCCGAGTAGAGCTTCATGAAACCGTCGAAGAGGATCACTTCGCCCGTAGCGACGAAACGCTGCGGGGTGTTGTCGGCGCCGATCGTGACCACCGTCTTTTCGAGTTTGGCGGAGGCCATCTGCGAGGCGACCGTGCGTTTCCAGATCAGGTCGTAGAGTTTCATCTCCTCGGCCGAACCTTCGATCTCGCGGCGGTTGAGGTACGAGGGGCGGATGGCTTCGTGCGCCTCCTGGGCCCCCTTGCTTTTGGTCTTGTATTTGCGGACACGGCTGTACTCCTCGCCGAACAGCTTGACGATCTCCTCGTGCGCGGCGGCAATGGCCTGCGAGGAGAGGTTCTGCGAGTCGGTACGCATGTAGGTGATGTAACCGTTTTCATAGAGCCGCTGGGCGATGGTCATCGTCTGGGAGACCGACATGCCCAGTTTGCGGCCGGCCTCCTGCTGGAGCGTGGAGGTCGTGAACGGGCCGGCAGGGTTGCGCTCGGCCGGTTTGCTCTCGCTGCCCAGCACGTTGAACGACGCTGCGGAGCAGGTATGCAGAAAGGCTTCGGCCTCGGCGGCCGTGTCAAAGCGGCGGTCGAGTTCGGCGCGGAACAGCGTCTTCTCCGGATCGTCCGAACGGTAGAAACGGGCCGTGATGCGGTAGTAGGAGACGCTCCGGAAATCGATGATCTCCCGCTCGCGCTCCACGATCAGCCGCACGGCCACACTCTGCACGCGGCCGGCCGAGAGGGAGGGTTTCACCTTCTTCCACAGCACGGGCGACAGCTCGAAACCGACCAGACGGTCGAGCAGACGGCGCGCCTGCTGGGCGTTTACGAGGTTCATGTCGATCGTGCGCGGATGTTCGATGGCCTCCAGAATAGCGTTCTTGGTGATTTCGTGGAAGACGATGCGCTTGGTCTGATCCACGGGCAGACCGAGTACCTGTGTCAGGTGCCATGCGATGGCTTCTCCTTCGCGGTCTTCATCGGATGCGAGCCAGACGGTTTTGGATTCCTGGGCGCTTTTGGACAGGGACTCGACGAGCTTTTTCTTGTCGGGCGATATTTCGTAGTCCGGTTTGAAGTTGTCTTTCAGGTCGATTCCCAGCTCTTTCTTGGAGAGGTCACGGATGTGGCCGTAACTCGACATGACGGTGTAGTCCTTGCCGAGAAATTTTTCGATGGTTTTGGCTTTGGCGGGAGACTCGACGATAACGAGGTTTTCGTGCATTTCTTTTTTCGTTGCCATGAAAATGCCGTCGTTGTGTTGGGGTATGGTGAAAAGTTATCTTGAGAACATGTAAAAACGAAGGAACCCAAAGCCGAATCTTCGGGTTCCTCGTCAGTATGCGTCTATTGTTCGCCGTCCGGCTTGATGAGCGTGTAGGCGATGCGTACCTGGATGGGGCGTTCGCTGCCCGCCACCTGTAACGTGGAGAAATAATCCGAGAACGGTTCGTAAGGCGTGTAGGTGCCTCCGAGCGTCAGACTCCGGCTCGTGTCGTCATCGTTGAGCAGGGCGTGCTGCAGGAACGAGGTGATGTCCATGCGGTAGTAGCCCTTGCCGGGGTTGCGGTTCAGCGTACCGTCGTAGGGGACGTCGATGGTCGTCTCGGCATCGGATATGTAGTAGTCGGCGATGATCGACATCTTGCCGTAGTCGGCATAGCTGCCCAGCATCTGGAAAGCCCGGTCGTAGGCCTCGGCCGTATGCTCCGGCACCCAGACGAACATCTGCGCCTGATTGATGAAGAGCGTGTAGTCGGGTGACGGTTTTTTTGCCTCCAGCGCCTCGAAGAAACTGTCGGGGAACTTCAGCATGGCCGCCATGCCGCCGATGCCCTGCACGTAGGCGATGCCGTCCGTGGTCTCGATCTGTTCGCCGTCGTTGAGCGCGGCATAGGGCGTTCCGGAATAGTCGCGCCGGATGCTGGCGATCGAGGTGTTGTCGCGCGAGTCGCTGTCGGAGAAGGCCAGCTGCATGTAGGCGGTGATTTCCCGCTCCTTGTTCTCGTCATCCAACTCGATCTCCCAATCGTCGCGGTCGCGCTGGTAGTAGAGGTTCAGATACGTGTTGGGCAGATAATTGACATAGAGGGCGGCGTTCTCGGGCGTGGCGGCATCCGGAACGATGGCAAAGCCCTTGAACTGGCGCAGGTATTCGTAGTATCGGTCGCTGTAGAACAGGGTCGTGTCGACGGCCAGCATTTCGGCCAGAAACGCCTCGCCGTCCGGCAGCACCTTGAGTTTGATCTCTTCGATGTCCGAGGGCGTACCCGAATACTCGAAACTGAATGCCGGCGAGGACTCGATATACTTTTCGTAGGGGAACGACTGGTAGTAGATCGAATCGGTCGAGTAGGCGAGCGTATCGCGCAGCCGGTAGACGTTGAAGGTCTGGCGCACGGAGGGGTCGCCGCTGACGAGTTTCATGTTCAGGGTCAGCTTTACCGAATCGAACGAATCGTGGCGTCCCTTGTAGAAATAGGGGCGTATCGGTTCAGACGGCAGGCAGGTGGCGATGGAAGCGCCGGTGATCTTGCCGAACACAGGATCGCTCGACCGGCCCATGTAGGCGATGTGCAGGTTCATGGCGCCGCGCGTGTGGCGGGTGGAACCGGCCAGGCCGATGGAGTCGTAATAGACCTGACAGGCCGTGATGGCTTCTCCTTCGCCCAGCCCCAGCGTGTCGATGTGGAGCGTGAGCTTGTCGTTGCCGCCCGGAATGAAGCCCTGACCCAGCGTATCGTCCACTTTCGTACACGCGGAGACGGCCGAGAGGACAAAGGTGCCGACGGCCATTATGCAACAAAGGAGGCCTTTAAGCGAGTTCCTCATAGAATTTCTGGTAGTTGTCGAGATAATCGGGTGCGTCGGCGGGCTGCCACGGAAGCACTTTTTTGTCCGTTCCTTCAAAAGCGGCCGCAATGCGGGGATCGAGGTGTTCCGTGCGGATCACCACGCCGTCTGTATAACCAATAACGAATTTCATGAGATTTTCGTATGAAGGGTCGTCGAGAAGGGATAGCTGCGGGTCTGCGATGCCCTCGCTTTCGATCTTCTTGCGGAAGGCGCTGTCGAGCGAACCCGGAAAGGCGTCGTCGTAGAGCGATACGACGATCTTGAGATCCTGGAACAGCGGGTCGTCGGCGAAGGTGTGTTTCAGATAGATCGGAACGACCGACGAGAACCAGCCGTGGCAGTGGACGATGGAGGGCTGCCAGCGGAGCTTGCGTACCGTTTCCAGCACGCCGCGGGCAAAGAAGATGGCCCGTTCGTCGTTGTCGGGGAACGGCGTTGCATCCGCGTCGGTCAGCACGGCCTTGCGGGCAAAATAGTCGTCATTGTCGATGAAGTAGATCTGCACCCTTGCGGAAGGGATGGAGGCTACCTTGATGATGAGCTGATGGTCGTTGTCGTCGATGATGAGGTTCATGCCCGACAGGCGGATCACTTCGTGGAGTTGGTTGCGCCGTTCGTTGATCGAACCGTAGCGGGGCATGAAAGTTCGGGTTTCGTTGCCGCGTTCCTGCATGGCCTGCGCCAGCAGACGACATTCGGAGGCAATGGCCGTCGGCGGGAGGTAAGGGGTGATCTCCTGGCAGACGTATAGTATTTTGGAACCAGCCATGAATACGGGAAACTTAAAAATATTTACAAAGATAATGATTTTATTTCCAATCCTCCGCAGCCCATCCCAAAAAGAAACCCCGTCCGGCGGGGCGGACGGGGTATGGATCGGAAGTGTGCTGTCTCCTACAGGATCAGCATGGCGTCGCCGTAGGTGCCGAAGCGGTATTTCTCTTCGATGGCCACCTTGTAGGCGTTCATGACGGTATCGTAGCCGCCGAATGCCGCAACGAGCATCAGCTGCGTGGAGCAGGGCAGATGGAAGTTGGAGATCATGCAGTCGGCCACGCTGAAATCGTAGGGGCAGAAGATGAACTTGTTCGTCCATCCGTCGAACGGTTTGAGCATGCCGCCGGTGGAGACGCTGCTCTCGATGGCGCGCTGTACGGTCGTGCCGACGGCGCAGATGCGGTGTCCCTCCCGTTTGGCGCGGTTGACGATTTCGGCCGTTTCTTCCGAAATACGCACCTGTTCGGAGTCCATCTTGTGTTTGGTGAGATCTTCCACATCGACCGTGCGGAAGTTGCCCAGACCGACGTGCAGGGTCAGCATGGCAGAGTCTATTCCTTTGACCTCCAGTCGTTTGAGCAGGTGTTTGCTGAAGTGCAGGCCGGCTGTCGGTGCGGCGACGGCACCCTCTTCGGTGGCAAATATGGTCTGGTAGCGTTCCGCGTCGATCGGTTCCACCTTGTCGCGGATCCAGCGCGGCAGCGGCGTTTCGCCCAGTTTGTAGAGTGCGGCGCGGAATTCCTCGTAAGTGCCGTCGAACAGGAAGCGGAGGGTGCGTCCGCGCGAGGTCGTATTGTCGATCACCTCGGCTACCAGCAGGTCGTCGTCACCGAAGTAGAGCTTGTTGCCGATGCGGATCTTGCGGGCCGGATCGACCAGCACGTCCCACAGGCGCAGCTCCTTGTTCAGTTCGCGGAGCAGGAAGATCTCGATTTCGGCACCGGTTTTCTCCTTGTTGCCGTACAGGCGGGCGGGAAATACCTTCGTGTTGTTGAAGATCATGACGTCCTTTTCATCGAAATAGTCGATGATCTCCTTGAAAATGCGGTGTTCGATCTTGCCCGTTTTGCGATCGACGACCATCAGACGCGATTCGTCGCGGTTTTCCGTCGGGTACTTTGCCAGCAGATCGGGCGAGAAATTGTAGTTGTATTGTGAAAGTTTCATACTTTCAGCGTATTATGTTGTAGTTTGCGATGCGTGATCGGATTCCGACTCGGGAAGCCGTTTCGGAGAGACCAAAATATAATCATTATACGCAAAAACGGCGGATTTGTTTCATTGTCTGTCGTTTTTTTGTCGCCGGCCGGCTGTGGGGAGGGCCGGCCGGATTTTTACCTGTTTCTGGGGATTGTTTTGCAGATAGTTTTTGTCGATACTTGCATAAAAATTATCAATTTGACAAATAGTGTTTGGTGTATTATTTTTGCCTATGAAAAAAGAAAACAAAATAGAGCCATTAAATAATTTAAATAAGTACAGCTATGAAAACATTGGATTATCTGCATCTGAATGCACAGGGAATGGAGAACGTGATCGCATCGTTGCAACAGCTTCTGGCCGATTACCAGGTATTCTACACGAATCTGCGCGGTCTGCACTGGAACATCAAGGGACGAGCCTTCTTCGTACTGCACGCCAAGTTCGAGGAGTATTACGAAGATGCCGCCACGAAGGTCGATGAACTGGCCGAACGCATCCTGATGCTCGGCGGTGTGCCGGAGAACCGGTTCAGCGAGTATCTCAAGCAGGCGCGTCTGACCGAACGTTCGGGCATCTCCTGTGCGGACGAGGCGATCCGCCTGGTTCTCGACAGCTACAGCCACCTGATCGGCGAGGAGCGCAAACTGCTGGCCGAGGCATCGGCGGCGGGAGACGACACGACTGCTGCCATGATGAACGATTACCTCAAGGAGCAGGAGAAGACCGTCTGGATGCTGGCGGCGGCTGCCGAAGGGTGCTGCGAGAAGAAGTAGTTCCGCGGAACAGCCGGATACGGAAAGCCTCCGGAGCCATGTCGCTCCGGAGGCTTTCCTGTTTTGCGGGGGTGCCGGACGGGGAGCCGGCGATTCCGCCGTTATTTCAGAATGGCGGTGATCTCCTCCATCGAGAAGCCGTCCTCGACGCGGAAACCGCCGCTGCGGGTGCGTCGCAGAGCCGTCAGGTGGGCGCCGCTGCCGACCGCTTCGCCGATTTCGCGGGCGAGCGAACGGATGTAGGTGCCTTTGCTGCACCGCACGCGGATGCGCAGGTCGGGCAGCTCGCAGGAGAGCAGCTCCATCTCGTAGATCTCGATGAGTGCGGCGCGCAGTTTCACCTCCTCGCCGTCGCGGGCGTATTCGTAGGCGCGCTGGCCGTCGATCTTTTTGGCCGAGTAGAGGGGGGGCATCTGGAGCCGTTCGCCGCCCAGACCGGCGAGCGCCTGCTCCACCGCCTGGCGGGTGACATGTTCCCACGGGTAGGTGGCGTCGATCGGGTGTTCGAGGTCGAAGCTGGCCGTCGTGGCGCCGAGCCGGATGTCGGCGATGTACTCTTTCTCCTCGGCCTGCAGGGTCTCGACCTGTTTGGTGGCCTTGCCGAGGCAGACGATCAGAACCCCTGTGGCCAGCGGGTCGAGCGTGCCGGCGTGGCCTACCTTGAGGTTCTTGAATCCGTCGCGGCGGAGCATGAACTTGATGCGGCGCACCACATCGGTCGAGGTCCATCCCAGCGGCTTGTCCACGACCAGCACGTAGCCGTTGCGGAAATCGGTCTCTTTGGTAAAAGGCTGTTTCACGGGAGCGCGGTCGGTGGGTTAGCAGAAGGAGGTGATGACGGAGACGAGTCCGACGATGGCGCAGTAGAGGGCAAACCACTTCAGTTTGCCGCGATTGACGATGCCGATCATCCAGCGGCAGGCCAGCGTGCCGGTTACATAGGCGGCCAGAAAGCCGCAGATGAGCTGCCAGGTGCCGACGGGGCTGCCCGCAGCGGGCAGGTCGAACAGTTCCAGCAGGTTCATGCCGATGATGGGGATCAGCACCATGAGGAACGAGAACTTCGACAACTCGCTGCGCTGTACGCCCAGCAGCAGGCCGGTCGAGATGGTGGCGCCGGAGCGGGAGAGACCCGGCATGGCGGCGCAGGCCTGGGCGATGCCGATGACGAAGGCGCGGCCTGCGGTGATCTTGCCGGTGCGCAGTTTGGCGCGGTCGGCGAAGAAGAGCAGGCAGGCGGTCAGCAGCAGCATGGAGCCGACCAGCAGCAGGTTGCCGGTGAAGAGGCTCTCGATCTCATCCTTGAAAAAGAGGCCGACCAGCCCGATGGGGATCATCGAGACGATGATGTTGATGATGTAGCGCGTCTCGTCGTTCATGCGGAACCGGAACACGCCGCGCAGCAGTTCGCCGATGGGTTTCCAGAAAACGGTGATCGTGCTGAGAACCGTCGCGAAGTGGACGGCCATGGTGAATTGGAGGTTGCTTTCGCCCTCGATGCCGAACAGGACGTTGGCCAGTTCGAGGTGACCGCTGCTGCTTACGGGCAGGAACTCGGTGAGTCCTTGCAGGATGCCCATGATGATCGCTTCCAGTACGGACATGGCGGTGGGGGATTATTTGTCAAAACGTTTCATGATGGCGTAGATCTCGAAGCCGAAACCGGCCAGCACCACGATGGGGGCGAGGGTGATCCGCCGGAAGTTGAACATGGCGTAGTCGAAGACGTCGGGATCGTCGTTGCCGCCGCCTGCCATCAGGATGAAGCCGAGGATGATGATTCCCAGACCGATGAGGATCAGCAGGTAGTTCTTGCGGCCGAGGGGCATCCTGGCGTCGTTCTCCCTGTCCGTTTCGGAGAGGCGATGGGGTCGGTTGTCTCTTTTCATAGCTATGCGGAACCGTTTAGTACAGGTTGATCTTCGTGGAGTTCATCCGGACGAACTTATTGACGGCGAAGACGGTGAAGAGCGCCGAGATGAGCAGGCCCAGCAGCAGCATGCCTGCCAGCACGCAGTAGATCGGACGGCTCTCGGCCAGCAGGGTCACCTCCGGCAGGCCTTCGCCCAGTCCGGCAACCAGCGCCAGGAACATGGCGGCGGCGATGATCCACGCATAGAGGCCGTGCAGCAGGCTGCGCAGCAGGAACGGTTTGGTGATGAACCACTGCGAGGCGCCCACGAGCTTCATGGTGTTGATGAGGTAGCGCTTGGAGTAGATGGTCAGCCGGATCGTGTTGTTGAGCAGGATCAGGGCGATCACCAGCAGCGCGCCGCCGAAGAGCAGCAGCACCAGGTTGAATTTGGTGATGTTGTCGCCGATCTGTTCCATGACGGCCTTCTGGTAGACCACCTCCTCGATGCCGTCCCACGCGGCCACCTCTTTTTCAAAGGCTTTCACGTAGTCCTTGTTCGAGTAGTCGGCGTGCAGGCGCACCTCGTAGGAGTCGGGCAGGGGGTTGAATTCGAGGAACTCCGTGAAGTCGTCGCCGATCTGTGCCGCGAAGTTCTCGGCAGCCACCTCCTTCGAGGTGAACTTGACCTCCTTGATTGCCTCGTGTTCGCTCAGCTGGCGGCCGATCTCGGCGATCCGTTCGGCGCTGGTATCCTTTTTCAGCATCAGGTGGATGGCGAAGTTCTCCTTCATCAGATCGGTGGCGCGCACGGCGTTGAAGATCAGATAGCCGACGCTGCCCAGCAGGAACAGCACCAGGGCGATGCTGATCGTGGAGATGATGTAGGAGTTGCGGACTTTGCGTCGGAGGCTTTGGTTGTTTTCGGCTTTTGCCATGATATTTTCGTACTTATGGAATGCGTTGTCTGTTAGCAGGTGCAAATATACGGAACGATCCTCATGCTTCGTCTCCTTCGGCGGTCTGTTTTCGCTTCCGCCGGTCGATTGCGATCCACACGATGCCGGCCGCGAAGCCGGCCAGGATGACGAGCGAGCAGATCAGCGTGACGGCCGACGCCTCGCGGAAATGGGGCGCGCGGAACGAGAAGACCACCGTGTGGTGTCCGGCAGGCAGCACCATGGCCCGCAGGACGTAGTCGGCACGGAAGTAGGGTGCCTCTTCGCCGTCGATGAAGGCCTTCCAGCCCTTGTCGTAATAGATTTCGGAGAAGACCGCCACGCCCTCGGTGGCCGAATCGTACTCGTAGGTCAGCCGGTTCACCCGGTAGTCGGTCAGCGTGATGGTCGCCGTCGTGTCGGCCGTGCCTGTCACCGTAAGCCGGTCGGCAAAGCGGCTGTCGACCACCGCTTCGCGCTTCGTGTCGATCGTGTTCAGGGCGTCGATCTCCTCTTCGGGCGATTCGACGAGGGTGGCGGTGCGCACGAACCAGGCCGCCCCGTTCGCTTCGGGGTTGTACTGGGCGGTCAGCCGTCCGGTGGTCTGGTCGGGGATGATGAAGTAGCGCGTGTTGAGCATGTCGTATGCCTCCGGATTCATCTGGCTCAGGTGGCGGTCGATCAGATCCTGGTAGCGGCCCAGCTTGGCGCCGTGGTAGCCGCCCACCGAGCGGTGGAAGTAGGAGGTCGTCGCGTCATTGAAGGTGCTGAGCGAGAGGTTGGCCACGCGGTAGCCGGGGGTGGTGTCCTGCAGGATCTCCTTGTCGGCCTCGGTGGGGTAGATCTGGGTGCGGCGTGCCGGCACGAAGGCCTCGTGGGGCAGGTAGCGCATGTCGACCGGAATCAGGTCGAGGCACATCAGGACGCCCAGCACGGCGATCAGCGCGCCGCGTCCGATGCGCCGGCGGTGGTAGAGCAGCACGAAGCCGGCCGACACCAGCACGAACAGCAGCGAGCGCCAGGCGTCCATGCGCAGCATGCGGGCGCGTTCGGCCCCCATCGAGTAGCAGATGTAGTCGGCGAACTGGCCGGCTCCCGACTCGTCGAAGCCCGAATGCAGGGCGAGGCTGTACAGGTAGGGGTAGTCGTTCGGCGAGGTGAAGGCGAACAGTTTGGGTCCGAAGAGGGCGAAGAAGAGGGAGAGTCCCCCGACGATGCCGACCGACCAGAGCATGCCCTTGCGGAAGCGCTGCTGGGGGATGTCGTCGCGCCACAGCGCCATGAGTACCAGCATGGCCAGCACGGGGAAGGTCCA
Organism: uncultured Rikenellaceae bacterium; assembly: GCA_949287525.1. Taxonomy (GTDB): domain Bacteria; phylum Bacteroidota; class Bacteroidia; order Bacteroidales; family Rikenellaceae; genus Tidjanibacter. Next base: position 3,493 of record CASEGL010000001.1, on the reverse strand, counting down.
CTGGACGATGACCAGCGCGGTGGAGACGGCGCGGAACTTGTTGTAGCCGGGCAGGATGTCGAAGCACAGGCGCGTGAACCACATCATGTTGCTGCCCCAGGAGAGGAACAGCGCCAGCACGCTGACGATCAGCAGCCACCATTTCTGATTGCCGCGCAGCACGAAGAGTCCCAGTACGGCGAGGAAGACGGTCACGGCTCCCAGGTAGGTGGGACCGGCCGTGCCGGGCTGGTCGCCCCAGTAGGTACCCAGCGGCAGGTCGGCGGGGCGGGCGCCGTATTCGGCCAGCGCATCGGCCACGGGGCCGTTGTTGGAGAAGGGGTTGGCCGACGATCCGCCCGCCAGGTCGGGAATCAGCAGGTTGAAACTCTCGGCTTTGCCGTAGCTCCAGGCCGTGGCGTATGCCAGGTCGAGGCCGCGCTGTTCGCTGCGGTCGGCAGCGCTGCCGGCGGTCAGTTCCGATCCGCCGCGCGTGGTGTCGCCCGTGTGCTGCATGGTGTAGTAGAGCGGGGCGAAGTTCGATCCCACGGCCAGTACGGCAGCCAGCGCCAGTACGCCCGTCGCCTTCCAGAAGCGGGGCAGGGCGTGCCTGCGGACGGCGCGCACGAGTTCGTTGATGACGAAGGCGGCGAGTACCAGCAGGAAGTAGTAGGTGATCTGGGGGTGGTTGGCCGAGATTTCGAGCGAAGCGGCCAGTGCGGCCAGTGCCGCGCCGAACCACAGGTGGCGCCCCCGATAGGTGTAGACGACCGCGCCCACGAGCAGCGGCACGTAGGCCATTGCCCACACCTTGGATATGTGTCCCGCCCCGATGATGAGGATCGTGTAGGTCGAGAATCCGTAGGCCAGCGCCGGTATGATGCCTACCCAGGGATCGACCTTCCACAGCAGGGTCATCAGCCAGAAGCAGAGCATGGCCGTGAAGATCAGCGCCGCCGGTTCGCCCATCACTTGCAGGGGCAGTTTGGAGGCGTGGCGGATGATCCACGAGGGTACCTTGAAGTCGATCATGTAGGAGGGCATGCCGCTGAAGGAGCTGCCCGTCCACTGGGGGTCTTCGCCGTACTGGGCGACGTGCCGTTCGATGTCGGCGCTGGAGCCGACGTATTGCGTCACATCGTGCATGGGGAGCTTGTCGCCCCGGAACTGCGGGGCGAAATAGAACATGGAAACCAGCAGGAAGATGACGGGGGCGGCGACATAGGCCGTCCAGCGGTATTTTCGGGTCGAAACGTTCATGGCAATCTTGTTTTGCGCATTCTGCAAATGTAGCGAAAAATCGTTGAGAAACGATCGTCCATGCGGCCTGCCGGAGCCGGTTTGCCGCCCGCAGCTAAAAAAAAGCGGAGACGAACAGGAAAAAAAGGAGGAATTGCACTACCTTTGCGTATTCACAATGCCTTTTATGGACAGACTGGAGGAGATAAAACGCCCGCTCGTCAAGCATTTCGACGAATACGATACGTTCATGCGACGTGCGCTGGGCAGCGACAACCCGTTTGTGGTGTCGGTCATGGACTACATCATCTCCTCGCGCGGCAAAGGAATCCGTCCGATGCTCGTCTTCCTGCTGGCGGGCATCCATTCCGAATACGGCATCGGCAAGCGCGCCTATCTGGCGGCCATGATGGTGGAGATGATCCACAACGCTTCGCTCGTTCACGACGATGTGGTGGACAACTCCGATACGCGGCACGGAAAACCGACGGTACACAGCCGCTGGAATGCCCGTGTGTCGGTGCTTTCCGGCGACTATATTCTGGCGCGCGCCTATTCGGTCGGCGTGCAGAGTGCGCAGTTCGATATCGTGTCGTATGTCACGGCGGGTATTGCCGAGCTGGTCGAGGGAGAACTGATTCAGAGCGACCATGCCGAAAAACGGGATGTGACGCGCGAGAGTTATCTGGATATTATCTATAAGAAAACCGCCATTCTGATGGGGGTCAGCAGCGGTGCGGGTGCAATGGCTTCCGGTGCGGATGCCACGCGGGTCGGACTGGCGCGTCAGATCGGTCTCGATCTGGGCATGGCGTTTCAGGTCAAAGACGATATGCTCGACTATGCCCCCTCGGAACAGACCGGCAAGTCCTCCTGTGCCGATCTGCGCGAGGGGAAGATCACGTTGCCGCTGATCGCCATTCTGGAGCGGTGCAGCGAAACGGAGCGGGCTGCCGTCCTGGCCAAGGTGGAGCGTGCCGCCGACGATCCGGCGCTGATCGAAGAGCTGTCGGCCTTCGTGCGTCGCGAAGGAGGTATCGAAGCGGCCGAGACGGTGATGAACGACTACCTCGATCGGGCGCGGAGCATTATCCTGACCTATCCCGAATCGGAGTACCGCCGTTCACTCGAAATGCTTTGCGATTACATCGGTGCGCGGAACTATTGAGGCATCGGTGCGGCATATGTATGAACCGGTGGAGAGCAGTTCTCCGCCGGTTTTCTTTTTTTGTCATTCTTGTTTGTGAGTTGTGCGGAAACAAGTCGGGTTGGTACGAGAATTGTATTTTTGTTTTGTCCGATAGTATAGAAAATGTCAGAACAAGTCTTGACTATTACAGTTCATTTCAGGCCGTGCCTGTGCCGTTCAGCAGTATGCCCCATGCGGATGATGCAGGAACAAGACCGTAGGCTCTTTCTTGGAACGCGCCACCGTCCGGGCTATCCATTTGCGGAACAGTACCGCCTGCCCCGTGTCGAACCGGAACGACAGGGCTATGACCGTTTCCATGCCGTAAATGTCCGTATAACCTTTTGCTTCCTGTAGCCGTATGCGCCGGCATGAACCGCTGTCCGCGATGCCGTCCTTTTTCAGTTTCCTTATGGCGGCTTCCACCGACACACCGCGCACATAGAACAGGCTTGCGATTTCCCCGGTCGTCATCCACACTTCGGCGTCTGGCAGGACTACCGCCTTTTCTTTTATTGTTATGATGCCTCTCGTTTCCATGTTTCTTTTCGTTTTCAGGTTCAACTTCTAAATGGCTTGGCAGATGAATTGTTCCATCGGGGCGAGCTTTTGTGAGAGCAGTTCCATGTCCAGGCTCATCTTCTCAGCCGTGATTTTCGCATAGATTTGGGTCGAACGGATGCTTGTATGCCCCATCAGTTTCGACAGTGTTTCAATGGGTACGCCGTTGGAAAGACATATTGTCGTGGCATAGCTATGGCGGCTTTGGTGCCACGTCACGTTTTTGTTTATCCCGCATTGTTTGGCTACCTGTTTGATGCCGTATTTACAGATGTTATAGCATGGGACAGGCAGCAGTTTGCCGTCCTTGGAAACGCCTTTGTATTTGTCGATGATGTGCTTCGCCACATCCAGCAGGCGGATGTTCGTTTCCACTCCCGTTTTCTGGCGGCTCGTCTTTATCCACAGATGCCCGTCGAAGGAAACTTGCAGGTTCTCTTCCGTGAGGTTCGCCATGTCACGCCAGCTCAAACCGGTGAAGCAGCAGAAGATGAAGAGGTCGCGTATCAGTTCATAGTTCTTCCT